>NZ_JBIVVS010000009.1:0-286019 GCF_044768625.1 Kitasatospora sp. NPDC091207 | reverse complement strand
GTCTTCCTCGCCGACGGCCGCATCGTCGACGAACTCCCCAACCCCACCGCCGACACCGTCCTGGACCGCATGCGCCGCTTCGACGCCAAGGGCCGCACCAGCTAGCCCCCGTCCCCGCCCAGGCCGACACCGACCCAGACCCCCAGGACTGACACCTCCTCATGTACCGCACCGCACTGCGCAACGTGCTGGCCCACAAGGGCCGACTGCTGATGACGCTGCTCGCCGTCATGCTCGGCACCGCCTTCGTGGCCGGCACGCTCGTCTTCACCGACACCCTCGGCAACGCGCTCAGGTCCCAGAGCGCCAAGAGCTACACCGACGTCGCCGTCACCATCAGCGACCGCGGCGCCGTCGGCAAGGGCTACGACCACGGCGGCCGGGCCAACGCCGGGCCGACGCTGACCGAGGAGACCCGCAAGGCGGTCGCGGCGCTGCCGGGGGCCGCCGAGGCCCGCGGCGTGGTCACCGGCTTCGCCGGCATCGCCGACCGCAAGGGCGCGCTGATCGGCGACGGCTTCTCCACCACCGGCACCAACTACGTGCCCGGCGCCGACGGCGCCGACCCGCGCTACCCGCTCGTCGACGGCCGCGGCCCGCGCGGCTCCGGCGAGGTGGCGCTGGACGCCAGGACCGCCGAGAAGGGCGGCTACAAGGTCGGCGACACCGTCCGCGTCGCCGTCAACGGCCCGGTGATGGAGCTGACGCTCACCGGCACCGTACGGACCAACGACCCCCGCGTGGTCTCCGGCGGATCGCTCGCCGCCTTCGACACCGCGACCGCCCAGCAGCTCTACCTGAGCCCGGGCCGGTTCGGCGAGATCGACATCAAGGGCACGCCCGGTGCCGACGACGACGCGCTGCTCGCCGCCGTCCAGCGGACCGTCCCGCGGGGCGACGGCTCGATCGACACCCGGACCGGCCGTGAACTCGCCGACGAGCAGGACCGGATGATCGAGGAGGGCACCAAGGGCCTGAGCGGCGTCCTGCTCGGCTTCGCCGCGATCTCGCTCTTCGTCGGCATCTTCATCATCGCCAACACCTTCACCATGCTGGTCGCCCAGCGCACCAGGGAACTCGCCCTGCTGCGCGCCGTCGGCGCCCGCCGCAAGCAGATCGTCCTGTCCGTGCTGGTCGAGGCGATGCTGGTCGGCCTGGCCGCCTCGGTGGCCGGACTGCTCACCGGCATCGGCATCGCCACCGGCCTGCGCTCGCTGCTGAACGGCCCGCTGGAGGCCAACCTGCCGGACGGCCCGCTGGTGATCGCGCCCACCACGGTGCTCGTCTCGGTCGGCGTCGGCGTCGTGGTGACCGTGCTGGCCGCCTGGCTGCCGGCCCTGCGGGCCTCCCGGATCGCCCCGGTCGCGGCGATGAGCTCGGGCGAGCAGCCGGCCTCGCAGAAGAGCCTGCGGGTGCGCAACGCGATCGGCCTGCTGTTCACCGCGGCCGGCGCCGCCGCCCTGTCCGCCGGCGCGGCCGCCAAGAGCGGCGAGCTGGTCGGCCTCGGCGCCGGCACGCTGCTGATCGGCGTCTTCGTGCTCACCCCGCTGCTGGCCCGGCCGCTGATCGCGCTGTTCGCCCCGCTGCTGCGCCGGCTGTACGGGACGCCCGGCAAGCTGGCCCGGGAGAACGCCGTCCGCAACCCGCGCCGCACCGCCGCCACCGCCTCCGCGCTCACCATCGGCGTCACCCTGATCACCGCGCTGACCGTGGTCGGCGCCTCGGTGAACAAGGCCGTGGACGAGGCCACCGCGAACGACCTCAAGGCCGACTACACCGTCGCCATGCAGAACTTCTCGATGCTCTCGCCCGAGGTCGCCCCCCAGATCGCCCGGACGCCCGGCGTCAGCGCGATGAGCGTGGTGCGCACCGTCCCGGTCGAGACCGGCGCCGACGGCGACACCGAGTACCTCACCGGCGTGGACGCCGCGACCATCGACCAACTGGCCACCGTCACCGTCACGTCGGGCACCGCGGACGCGCTCAAGCAGGGCAAGCTGCTGGCCGGCTCCGGCTACGCCGAGCGGATGGGCCTGAAGACCGGCGACACCCTGGCCGTCACCTACCCGGACGGCGCCAAGGGCTCGCTGACCGTGGGCGGCGTCCTGACGGCCAACACCGCGCTGGCCGGCCTGGTCGCCCCGGACTCCGTGGTCGGCCCGCACGCCGCCCCCGGCAGCGGGCCGGAGAAGGTCCTGGTCAAGGGTGCCCACGGCGCCGACCCCAAGCTGAAGCAGGCCCTGCGCGACGCCACCGGCGGCAACCCGCTGATCGCCGTCAAGGGCGGCCAGGACATCAAGGCGGAGAACCGCCAGCTGGTCACCGCCGTGCTGAACATCATGTACGGCCTGCTGGGGATGTCCGTGGTGATCGCCGTCCTGGGTGTCGTCAACACCATGGCGATGTCGGTGTTCGAGCGGCGCCGGGAGATCGGCATGCTGCGGGCGATCGGCCTGGACCGGCGCGGCATCGGGCGGATGGTCCGGCTGGAGTCGCTGATGATCGCGCTGTTCGGCGGCCTGGTCGGGGTGCTGCTCGGCATCGTGACCGCCTGGGCGGGCACCCGCACGATGGCGGACACCTTCAAGAACATCACCACCGTGGTGCCGCCGGTCCAGATCCTGGGCTTCCTGGCCGCCGCCGCCCTGATCGGCCTGCTCGCCGCCGTCTGGCCGGCCCGCCGGGCCGCCAGGACGGACATCCTGGCCGCGATCAAGGGCGACTAGCCGCCGGCCGCTCCCCCTCCCCCCACCGAAAGGGCTCCGCCCGCCGGGTACGTACCCGGCGGGCGGAGCCCTTTCGGCATGAACGATTCGTCAGCGGCCGTCTCGGCGGTCGTTTCGGCAGCCGTCTCAGCGGCCGCTTCAGCAGCCGTTGAGGATCGAGGTGAGCGTGCTCTTCTCGGCACTGTCCACGGAGAGACCGTAGAAGTACTTCACCTGCACCCAGGCGCGGGCGTAGGTGCACTGGTAGGAGGCCTGCGGCAGCCAGTGGGCCGGGTCCTGGTCACCCTTGGAGCGGTTGGAGCTCGCGGAGACGGCGAGCAGCTGCGGGCGGGTCAGGTCGTTGGCGAAGGCCTTGCGCTGGTCCGTCGTCCACGCCCAGGCACCGGAGCGCCAGGCCTCGGCCAGCGGCACCAGGTGGTCGATGTCGAAGGAGGAGGCGTTGGTGGTGGTCGCGTTGTCGTAGACCGAGGACCAGCTGCCGCTCACGGAGGCGCAGGCGGAGTCGGTGACCACGCCGCTGCCGTCGCGCTTGAGGACCGTCTCACGGGTGTTACAGGTGCCGGAGATGGTGATCCAGTGCGGGAACAGCGTCCGGTCGTAGGTGTCGTCGTGGGTCTCCGCGGTCGCCGCGATGGAGGCCAGGTAGGAGCGGGCCGTCGCGGCCGAGACCGGGGTGGGCAGGGCGGCCTGAGCGGTGCCGGCGCCGGCCAGCAGGGTGGCGAGGGCGAGCAGCAGGGCGCCGAGGGCGGCCGGCAGGGCGCGGTGCAGCGTGCGTATCGCAGGCATACGGGGACTCCAGAATCGTTGTGAGGGCAGGCGGAAGCCCCCGGGCGGAGCGGCCCGGGCTGGCAACCAGCATGGCGCGTCAGGGGTTTACGCGGGTAGACCCTGGAGGTGAACTTTTTGACCGGTGGTCAGCTCGCGGTGCGGAGCGCGCCCGCGCGGCACGGCGCCGGGTGGCGCCGCACGGCGCTGCGCGGTGCCGTGCGCGGTGGGAGACCACACGGCCCCGCGCACGCCGGGGTGCGGGTGAGCCGGGGTGCTCCCGGGCCGGAGGTGCGGGTGAGCCGGGGTGCTCCCGGGCCGGAGGGGCGGGTGAGCCGGGGTGCTCCCGGGCCGGAGGAGCGGGTGAGCCGGGGTGCTCCCGGGCCGGAGGGGCGGGTGAGCCGGGTCATGCCCGGCCGGGGTCCGCTGTCGGCGGCGCGTGGCACGATGGTGCGGTACGAAGCGCGGATGCCGGAGGGGGCGGGCCATGGAGCACAGCAGAATCACGGGCGAGGATCCGGACGGGCACCGGCACGTCGTACGGATCGTCTCCCGCCGGCCCAACTCCGTGCGGGTCGTCTGCGACACCTGCGGCTACAGCACGTGGTCGGTGGCCGGCGCGCGGGGCAAGGCCGAGCGGCATCTCGGGCAGGAGCACGACGCGGACTACCTCCGCCAGGAGATACCGGTGGCGCGCTGGGTCATGACGGCGATCGGCCTCGTCGGCTTCGTCGTCTTCCTCCTCACCTACGGGCCCTCCCGGTAGCGGGGCACCGTTTCGCCGGCGCGCCACGCGTGCCCGGCGGGCGGGCCCGTCCGCCGGCGCGCCGCCGTCCGGCCGCGCGGAGCCCCGGCATGCCGAACCGCCCCGGCCGGCGGGTGCCGGTCGGGGCGGTGGGGTGCTGCGGGGTCGGACGGGTGGTCGGGCGGGGCGCCGTCAGGCCGCCGTCTTCGCGGAGCCGGCCGCCGGCGCGACGGGCTTGGCGGGCTTGGCGGGCTTGCCGCCGAAGAGGCCGAAGAAGACCGCCAGGGTCGGCACGAGGTAGAGCGCCCAGACGACCAGCTGGAGCACCGTCGGGTCCGGCTGGAAGTTGAACACGCCCTTCAGCAGGGTGCCGTACCAGCTGTCCTTCGGGATGGTGCTGGTGATGTCGAAGGCCTGGTTGTGCAGACCGCCGAGCCAGCCGGCCTCCTGCAGGTCGTGCACGCCGTACGCCAGCACCCCGGCCGCGACGACGACCAGCATGGCGCCGGTCCAGGTGAAGAACTTCGCCAGGTTGATCTTCAGCGCGCCCCGGTAGAACAGCCAGCCGAGCACCATCGCGGTGAGCAGGCCCAGCGCCGCGCCGATGACCGGGTTGTAGCCGTCATTGGTGGCCTGCACCGCCGACCAGATGAACAGCGCCGTCTCCAGCCCCTCCCGGCCCACCGCCAGGAAGGAGGTGACCACCAGGGCGAAGGTGCCCATCGCCATGGCCGCGTCCAGCTTGCCGTGCAGTTCGGTCTTCAGGTGGCGGGCGGTGCGCCGCATCCAGAACACCATCCAGGTCACCAGGCCGACCGAGATGATCGACAGCGTGCCGCCGAGCGCCTCCTGGGCCTCGAAGGTCAGCTGCGAGGAGCCGAACTGGAGGATCGCGCCGAAGGCCATGCTGAGGACGACCGCCGCCGCGACCCCCGACCAGACCGGCGGGAGCTTGTCCTTGCGGCCGGTCTTGACCAGATAGGCGATCAGGATGCAGACGACGAGGCTGGCTTCGAGGCCCTCGCGCAGGCCGATCAGGTAGTTGCCGAACACGCTGGCTCCTGGGGGTGAAGGGGTGGTACGTGGGGAAGGGAGCGCCAGGTCAGCCGAAGAGGGCCTGGCCCCACCACTCGCCGGGCTTGCGGACGCCCGCCGGGCAGGCGAAGTGGGCGGAGCCGACGTGCTGGATGTACTCGTTGAGCTTGTCGCTGGAGGCGAGGCGCTGCTGGAGCGGGACGAACGCCTTGCGGCTGTCCCGCTGGTAGGCGAGGAAGAACAGGCCGGCGTCCAGGCGGCCGAGGCCGTCGGTGCCGTCGGTGAAGGAGAAACCGCGGCGCAGGATCATCAGGCCGTCGTTGCTGTCCGGGTGGGCGAGGCGCACGTGCGAGTCCTCGGGCATCGCCTTGAGGTCCGGCGCGTCGTGCTCCTTGGGCTTGCCGTACGGGGCGCCCTCGCCCTTGGTGCGGCCGAAGACGTCCTCCTGCTCCTTGAGCGAGGTGCGGTCCCAGGTCTCGATGTGCATCCGGATCCGCCGGGCGACCAGGTACGAGCCGCCGGTCATCCACTCCGGGCCCTCGCCGGGGGCGACCCAGACGTGGTCGGCGAGCTTCGCCGTGTCGGTGCCGGCGATGTTGTGGGTGCCGTCCTTGAACCCCATCATGTTGCGCGGGGTCTGGGCGTCCGGGGTGGTGGAGGAGGTCTTGCCGAAGCCGAGCTGCGACCAGCGGATGTTGACCGTACCCATGCCGATCCGGGCCAGGTTGCGGATCGCGTGCACGGCGACCTGCGGGTCGTCGGCGCAGGCCTGGATGCAGAGGTCGCCGCCGCTGCGCTGCGGGTCGAGCTTGTCGCCCTTGAAGTTCGGCAGGTCGATCAGGGCCTCGGGGCGCTTGGCCCTGAGGCCGAAGCGGTCCACGCCGTCCTTCTCGAACAGGCTGGGGCCGAAGCCGATGGTGAGGGTGAGCCGGGAGGCGGGCAGGCCCAGGGCCTCGCCGGTGTCGTCCGGCGGCGCCTCGGGCAGGCCGCCGGCGGCACCGGTGCCGACCTCGCGGCCGCCGGTCATCGCGGCGGCGGCCTTGGTCCACTCCTTGAGCATCTTCACCAGCGACTCGCGGGTGGCGGTGGCCGAGACGTCGAAGGCGGCGAAGTGCAGCCGGTCCTGGACGGGGGTGGCGATGCCCGACTGGTGCTCACCGTAGAAGGGGAGGTCCGCGGCCGTGGCCGCCGCCGCGGGAGCGTCCTCGTCCTGCCGGGTGGCGGCGGCGACCGAGCCCACGCCGGCCGCGCCGATCGCGACCCCCGCGCCCGCCCAGCCGATCACGGCCCGGCGGCTGATCGGGCCGCGGCCGGCGTCGCCGCGCTCACTCGTGGTGGTGCCGGCGTCGGTGCCGGCCGGCGTCCCGTTCTGCTGCTGGTTCTCGGCGTCCATCGACGGGCGGGCCCTTCTCTGTACTGACTCACGGATACCGTGGCGGCCGCTGGGGCCGCCACGGCGGTGTGGTGGAGGGTGACGGTGCCGGTCCCCGGGGACCGGCACCTGCTGACCGGGGAGGTGCTACTTGACGACCACGGCGGCGGCCAGCTTCGACAGCGGCTCGCCCAGCGAGTTCACCGCGTCGGAGAAGGTCTTGCGCTCGGCCTCGGTGACCTTGTCGTAGGAGGTGTAGGTGCCGTCGGTCTGCTTGTACTTGGCGAGCAGCGTCTGGATCGCGGCGAACTCCGAGTCCAGGGTCTTGGCCAGCTCGGCGTCCTTCTCCGAGGCGACCGGCTTGAGCAGCTCGTAGGCCTTCTGCGCACCCTCGACGTTGGCGACGAAGTCGGCCAGGTCGGTGTGGCTGTAGCGGTCCTCCTCGCCGGTGATCTTGTTGGTGGCGACCTCGTCCAGCAGCTCCTTGGCGCCGTTGGCCATGCTGGTCGCGGTGATCTCCGCCTCGGGGATCTTCTTCTGCCAGTCCTTCAGGTCGGCCACCAGCTGATCGGCCAGCTTCTTCTCGTCGTCACCGATCTTGGCGTCGGCCCAGAGCGACTTCTCCAGCTTGTGCCAGCCGGTCCACTCCTGGCCCGGCTCCAGCTTGTCCTCGCGGGTGTCGGTCTTCGGGTCCACGTCACCGAAGCTCTCGGCGACCGGCTCGGTGCGCTCCCAGCCGGCGCGCGACGGCGCGAAGAGCGGCTTGGCCTTCTCCACGTCGCCGGCCTTGATCGCGGCGGCGAACGCCTCGACGGCCGGAATGGTGGCGTCGGCCTGCTCCTGGGCGTACTTGCGGTAGGCGTCGACGGCCGCGGTCAGACGCGGGTCGGTCGCGGCGCCCGAGGCGGCGGCATCACCGGTGACGGTGATCTTCTGACGGATGCCGTCGCCGACCATGCCCGGCTTGCAGGCGACCTCGTACGAGCCTGCCTTGATCTCGGCGTTGATGGTCGCCTTGGTGCCGGGGCCGATGTTCTCGCGCTCGGTGATGATCTTGTCGCCGTCGCCGTAGACGTAGACCTCGGTGGTCTTCGAGCCCTTGTTCGCGATGTCGATCACGACGTGGCCCGCCGGGAAGGTCGTCTTGGAGACCTCACAGGCGGTGTCGGTGGCGTTCACCTTCACGGCGTCGGCGGAAGCCTTGTCGTCCTTCTTCTGCGAGCAACCGGCCAGCGCGGCGGTCGCCACAGCGAGGGTGAGCAGCGCGGCTGCGGTGGAACGACGGGCGGACATGAGGGCTCCAGCGGGAAGGCAGACGATTCAGGGCATGACTGAGGGTGGGTACGGGACCCGGGGTCACCGGCTCCCCCCACCCACTTAGCTAAGGCATACCTTAGGGATATCTGATTTCGTCGTCTACACCGGGGGCCGACTTCGATCCACGCAGGTGGGGGCGGGCCGGGCGGTCGGCGTGCCGTCAGCGCACCGACCGTTTCCGGCCACCGTCGACCGGGCGCGGGACGGCCCGGCCGGACTGCCGGCGGCACCGCCCTCGGCCGCCGTCCTCAGCGGTCGTCCTCGGTGGCCGCCCTCGGTGGCCGTCCTCCGCAGTCGTCCTCGGTGGCCGTCCTCAGCGGCCGGGCGTGCGGCGGGCGGCCGCGCGGGCGCTCCAGCGGCCCTCGTGCCGGCCGATCCGGATCGGGTGACCGAAACAGGCGCTGACCAGCTCGGTGGTCATCACCTCGTCCACCGGGCCGGCCGCGACGCACTCGCCGTCGCGCAGCAGCAGCGCGTGCGTCGTGCTCTCCGGCAGCTCCTCCAGGTGGTGCGTGACCAGCACGCTGGCCAGCTCCGGGTGCTGATGGCGCAGCAGGTCGAGACTGTCCAGCAGCAGCTCGCGGGCGGTCAGGTCGAGCCCGGTGGCGGGCTCGTCGAGCAGCAGCAGCCGCGGGCTGGGCATCAGGGCGCGGGCGATCAGCGCCCGGCCGCGCTCCCCCTGGGAGAGCGTGGGCCAGGGCGACTCGGCCATCGCCGTCATCCCGAGCGTCTCGATCAGCCGCTCGCCGCGGTCGAGCTCCTCGGGGGACGGCTTGCGGTGCAGGTCGGGCTCGATGGTGTTGGTGAGGCCGGTGAGCACCACCTCGCGCACGGTCAGCGGCGACCGCAGCGGATGGCGCGGATTGACGTGCCCGAGGTGGGCGCGCAGCTCACGGATGTCGACCCGGCCGAGCCGGCGGCCCAGCACGTCCACCTCGCCCCGGGTGGGGTGGGAGACCGCGCCCAGCAGCGCCAGCAGGGTGGACTTGCCGGCGCCGTTGGCACCGAGCAGCGCCCAGTGCTCGCCGGGCCGGATGGTGAGGTCGATCCCGCGCAGCAGGTAGCGGCCGTCCCGGACGACGTCGACGTCCCGGGTGCGCAGCAGCGGGCCGGTGGGCAGCGGATCGGGCGTGCTCATGACGGGCGGGCCTCCGTGGGGTTGGCACCGGACAGGGTGCGGGCGCGGCACCGCACCGGGCGGGCAGGCACCGGCCGTCCGCGTGCAGAGTACAACCGTCGGACCGGCGGCGGCCGGGGGTGTCCGAGGTGTGGACGGGGCCCGACCCCGACCCCCGCACCGACCCCGGCCCCGGGGCGCGCGGGGGCGGGGTCGGGGCGCGGACCGGTCGGCCGGACCGCACGCCCCTGTTCCCCGGCGGCAGTTGGCGGGACCATCGGAGCGGAGCACGAGGCGAAGGGGGCTGGACGGATGGGGTGGGACGCGGAGCCGGCGGGGCGCGCCGGGACGCTGCACGGACGCTTCGAGGAACAGGCGCGGCAGACGCCGGACGCGGTCGCCGTCCGCTGCGGCACCAGGGAACTGACCTACGGTGAGCTGGACGCCCGGGCGGACCGGCTGGCCCGCCACCTGGCGGCGGTCGGGCTGGAGCCGGGCTGCCGGGCCGCGGTGGCGCTGGGCCGGGGCACGGAGGTGTTCGTCGCGCTGCTCGCGGTGCTGAAGGCCGGCGGCGCGTACGTACCGCTGGAGCCGGGGGCGCCCGACCCGTTGCTGCACCATGTGCTCACGGAGGCCGATCCGGCCGTGGTGGTGACCGAGGAGAGTCACCGGGTGCGGCTCACGGACGCCGGCGGCCGTGCCGTCGTCTGCGTGGACTCGGCCGCCGGGGCGGTCGCGGCGCTGCCCGCCGGTCCGCCGGCGGTGACCACCGGGCCGGACGACCTGGCGTGCGTCTTCTTCACCTCCGGCTCGACCGGCCCGCCCCGGGGCGCGCTGATCGAGCACCGCAACCTGCTGGCCGCGCACCGGGGCTGGCACGCGGTGTACGGGCTCCGCGCCGAGGACCGGATCCTGCAGACGGCGAGCCTGGAGTTCGACGTCTTCACCGCGGACTGGGTGCGCGCGCTGTGCACCGGCGCCACCCTGGTGGTCGCGCCGCGCAATCTCACCCTGGACCGCAACGCCGACATCGCCGACCTGCCCGCCCTGGTGGCCGCCGAGGGCATCACCGTGCTGGAACTGAACGTCCGCACCGCGCGCCGGCTCCGGGCCCACCTCACGGCGTCCGGCGGACCGCCGCCGGTCGGACCGCCGGCCGACGGATCACCGCCCGAGGGACCGCCGCCGGACGGATCACCGCCTCGGGAACCGCCACCCGGCGGACCGCTGCCCGACGGACCGCTGCCCGGGGTGCGGCTGCTCACCGTCGGCGCCGAGAAGTGGTACCTGGACGAGCAGTTGGGCCTGCAGCGGCTGCTCGGCCCGGGCGTCCGGGTGCTCAACGTCTACGGCCTCGCCGAGGCGTCCGTGGACAGTACGTACTTCGACGCGGCCGGCGCGACGGGCGGGGAGGGCAGTGAGCGGGTCTCGCTGGTCGGCCGGCCCTTCCCCGGTGCCCGGGTCCATGTGCTCGGTCCGGACGGCGGGCCCGCCCCGCTCGGCACGGTCGGCGAGATCGCCGTCGCCGGCGCGGGCCTGGGCCGGGGCTATCTGAACCGGCCCGAGGAGACGGCCCGCCGGTTCCGGCCCGCCGCCTTCGACCCGGACGGCCGGATCCTGCTGACCGGCGACCTCGGGCGGGTCCGCGAGGACGGCGTGCTGGAGTTCACCGCCCGCGCCGAGGCCGTACTCGGACCGGTCGACTCGGCCCGGTCCGCCGCCGTGGTCGAACGGGTCACCGCGGCCGCGGCGGCGGAGGGCGTGCTGCGCTCGCACCCGGCGGTCCGGGAGGCCGCCGTGGCCGAGGTGGAACCGGAGCCGGGGCGGCGCACCCTGGTCGGCTACGCGGTCACCGCCCCGGAGGCAGCCGGGGCGGACGCCTGGTCGCTCTCCGCCCATCTGACGAAGCGCCTGCCGGCCGGTGCGCGGCCCGCCGCCGTGGTACCGCTGCCCGCGCTCCCCCGGACCCGGGCCGGCAAGCTCGACCGCGACGCCCTGCCGTTGCCGGCGCCGCGCGACGTCACCGGCCCCCGGACCGGGAAGGGCGGCGGAGGCTCGGCGGGCCACAAGGGTGGCGGCACGGGTGGCGGCAAGGCCGGGGCGGGGCGCGCGGGCGGAGCCGGCGAGCCGGGGCTGTCCGGTTGCGGCTGGGCCTTGCTCGCCCTGGCCTTCGCCTTCGTGGCCTGGCTGGTCACCGACTCCATCTGGCCCGGCTCCACCGACCTCGCCGCGGTGCCCGACCCCTACTCCGGCTACTTCCGCGTCCTGTACTGCGCCGAGTGGCTCTCCTTCGGCCTGGGCGCGGCCTTCCTGATGGCCGGACCGGCGGTGATCGCCCGGTACGGCCGGCCGCCGGGGCTCTCGGTCGCCGCCCATCTGTCGGTGTTCTGGCTGCTCGCCTCCTGGTGGCCGCAGGACAACCTCTACCGGACCAGCTCGCCCACGGACTGGCCCCGGCAGTCGCTCCTGGTCTACGTCTTCAACATCGCGCTGATGGCGGCGGCCCTGATCGTGGTCCGCTTCCTCGCCTGGCGGCCGCCGTCCGAACGGAAGTGAGGCACTGTCGGCGCGACACCGCTCGGCGCGAACCGCTCGCCGCCACTACCGCTACCGCCCAGCACCGCTCAGCGCAGCGCCTCGAACATCCGGCCCAGCGCGTGGTTGCCGGCGCCGATCAGCGCCTGCCCGGCGTCCAGCGCCTCGACCCCGCGCGCGGCGAGCGCCAGGCCGACGGTGGGCTCCGGCTCGTGGCCCGCCGTCGCCACCAGCGGGAGGACGGTGACGCCGAGGCGGGCGCAGGGCGGGCGGAGCCGGTCCAGGTGGTCGTGGAGCGCCTCCTGGGAGATCCGGGCGCCGAGCGGCAGGGCGTCCAGGGTGCGGACCAGGTGGCCGGGGCCGCGGATCTGGTCCAGCCGGGCCCGCAGCACCAGGGCGATCGCCGGCCCGGTGAGCCGCAGGTTGATCTCGGTGGGGGCGAGCCGGCGCTCCCGGTCGGTGACGAAGTCGACGTCGTACCAGCCGCGATGGCCCTCGGCGGCGAGCCGCTCGCCCACCGCGAGTCCGAACCCCTCGGCGGTCGCCGCCGCCCCGGGCGGCACCACCCCCGGGCCGACCGTCACCCCCTGGTAGCGGGTGCCGTCCACCGCCATCTCACCGACGCCGACCGGGTGCACGCGGCCGTCGTCACCGATCACGGCGTCGAAGGTGAGGTCGCGCAGCCGGTCCGCCCGCCCGCCGTCGACGTACTCCTCCAGCAGCAGGTCCCCACCGGGCGGCAGCAGTTCGGCCCCGGCCAGCCGGCGCAGCAGGGCCCGGCCGCCGCCGGCCGCGAACACCTCCCGCGGGGTGACCACGACCGTCCCGTAGCCGCCGACGCCGTGCGGGCTCTTCAGTACGGTGGTGAGGCCGCGGCTCGCCCGGGCGGTGAGCCGACGGGCGGCGCGGCGCGGGGAGCCCGGCCGCTCCTGCCGGGGGACGACGATTCCGGGGTGCGCCGGGGCCAGTGCGGTGAACAGCCCGTGCGCGGCGGCCTTGGACTCGTAGCGCCGTACGGCGGCCAGCCCGGCCCCCTCCCCCTGGGCGGCCGTCCGCCCCCAGGGCAGCACCGGCAGGCCGCCGGTGGCGATCCGCGCCGCCAGGGCGGGCCGCTCGGCGAGTGCCCGCGCGAGCGTCCGATCCGGCGCGATCCCGCTGTACAGCTCGACCGGCCCCCACTCCAACTCCCGTGCGAGCCAGTCGATCCAGCCCTGCTCGACCTCGCCCGGCAGGACCACCAGGGCCGGTTCGGGGCTGTAGCAGCTCGCCATGCCGGCGTAGTGGTGTGCCTGCCGCAGCCGCCGGGCCCGCTGGGCGGCGTCCATCCCGGGCGCGAAGAACTGCTCGTTGAAGTCGGCGACGTTGCCGAGGTGCACGGCCCGCCGCCCGCCGGTCCAGGCCCCCAGCCATCCGTCCATCCCGCGAGCGTACGGCCCGGCGGGGGCCGGCCGCAGGCGGTCGGCGGCAACGCTCCGGACCGCCCCGGGGGCCCGGAGCGTTGCCGGGGGCCGGGGGGCCGGGGGCCGGGGGCCGGGGGGCCGGGGGGCCGGGGGGCCGGGGGGCCGGGGGCCGGGGGGCCGGGGGCCGGGGGCCGGGGGGCCGGGGGGCCGGGGGCCGGGGGGCCGGGGGCCGGGGGAGGTCAGAGGCGCAGGAGGCCGGCGGCGGTGGGGCGGAAGCCGCAGGCGTTCAGGTAGAAGGGCCGCAGGTGTTCCTCGAAAT
Organism: Kitasatospora sp. NPDC091207; assembly: GCF_044768625.1. Lineage (NCBI taxonomy): Bacteria > Bacillati > Actinomycetota > Actinomycetes > Kitasatosporales > Streptomycetaceae > Kitasatospora > Kitasatospora sp. NPDC091207. The sequence continues at coordinate 272,688 of NZ_JBIVVS010000009.1, read as the reverse complement.
CGACGTGCAGCCAGGCGCAGCCGGCGGCGCGGGCGCCCTCGGCGGCGGCGGCGACCAGCCGGCCGCCCACTCCGCCGTGCCGGGCCCCGGCGGCGACGACGGTGTCCAGCAGGAAGGCGTGGGCGCCGCCGTCCCAGGCGACGTTGACGAAGCCGACCAGGGGACCGTCGACGGCCGGGCGGGCGCAGACCCAGCCGAGGCTGTGCCGCTCCAGCCGGTCGCGCCAGTCGATCGGCTCGACGGGCCCGCCGAAGCCCTCGGCGTGCAGGGCGGCGAGTTCGTCGTTCCCGAAGGCACCGCGCCAGTGGTAGCGGATCGTCATGGGCGGCTCCTCCAAGGCTCATTCACATCCGATCAGATCTGATCAGTACAGGACACAGATTGGTCAAGATCTGGCCCAACGTCTAGCCGACCTTGGCTGTTCACCGTCAATCTCTGACCCAGCTCTTTCCCTGCAGCTACCCCGACTGGAGTCAGAGTGAGCCCCACCTCCTCTCACCGCCGCCACCTCGCGGCCGGAGCCATAGCGGTCACCGCCGCTCTCGTCGCCGCCACCTTCCAGGCCGGCACGGCATCCGCCGCCCCCGCCGACCGGGCCGCGGCGATCGCCCTGGCCAGGGCCAACGTCACCCACAACGCCGGAGTGTTCGGCTTCGGCGACGGCCAGGACCTTCAGGTCAAGGACGTCGTCATCGACGCCGACGGCACCCAGCACGTCCGCTTCGACCGCACCTACCAGGGCCTGCCCGTCGTCGGCGGCGACCTGGTGGTGCACCAGGACGCACGCGGCCGGCTCAAGGACTCCTCCCGCGCGGCGGCCCACGACGCCTCGGTGAAGTCCATCGTCCCGAGCGTCCCGGCGCAGACCACCGCGAGCCGGGCCCTCCAGGCCGCCCCGGCCATCGGTGCCGCGACCAGCTCGCCCGAACTGGTCGTCTGGGCCGCCGACGGCACGCCCCGGCTCGCCTGGAAGACCACCGTCGCCGGCGTCGGCGACCACGGCCAGCCCGCCGGCAAGGTCGTCGTCACCGACGCCTCCACCGGTGAGCAGATCGAGAGCTACGACGCCGAGCACCAGGCCAGCGGAACCGGCCACTCCGAGTACACCGGCGACATCACCATCGACACCACCGCGCAGTCCGGCGGGTACGCGCTGATCGACCCGGTGCGCAAGCACATCACCAAGGACGCCCACAACGTCTCGGCGGGCTCGCTCACCGCCGCCTCCGGGACGCTCTTCACCGACACGGACAACGTCTGGGGCGACGGGCGGAAGTTCTCCACCGACCGCGCCACCGCCGCCGTCGACGCCCACGCCAACACCGCCTGGACGTACGACTACTACAAGAACACCTTCGGCCGAAGCGGCATCAAGAACGACGGCAAGGGCGCCACCGTCTTCGTCCACGTCGGCACCAAGTGGGACAACGCCCAGTGGTCCGACAGCTGCTTCTGCATGATGACCGGTGACGGCGACGGCACCACCGACCCGGAGCAGGTCGACCTCGACACCATGGGCCACGAGATGACCCACGGCGTCACCAGCGCGACCGCCAACCTCCGCTACAGCGGCGAGTCCGGCGGCCTCAACGAGGCCACCAGCGACATCTTCGGCACCATGGTCGAGTGGTACGCCAACAGCAAGGTCGACACCCCCGACTACCTGTTCAGCGACCAGTCCACCCCGCCGTGGCTGCGCCGGATGGACAAGCCCTCGCTGGACGGCTCGTCCGCCGACTGCTGGACCAGCAAGGTCGGGCAGCTCGACGTGCACAACTCCTCGGGCGTCGGCAACCACTGGTTCTACCTGGCCAGTGAGGGCAGCGGCAGCAAGACCATCAACGGGTACACCTACAACAGCCCCACCTGCAACGGCTCGGCGGTGACCGGCATCGGCAACCAGAAGGTCGCCAAGATCTGGTACCGCGCGCTGACCGTCTACATGACGTCCACCACCAACTACAAGGGCGCCCGTACCGCGTCCCTGAACGCGGCGAAGGACCTGTACGGCGCGACCAGCACCGAGTACAAGGCCGTCGCGGCCGCCTGGAGCGCCGTCTCCGTCGGCTGACGACCCGCTCCCCGCGCACTGCGGCGGCCCGTCGCCCCGGGTTGGTCACCGGGGCGACGGGCCGCCGCCGTCCGCTCGACCGGGCCGGCTGGGCTGGTCAGCCCAGCACGCGGACCGGGGAACCCGCCAGGAACGCCTCGATGTCCTCCACCGCCTGACCGTAGTACGTCCGGTAGGTGTCACCCGAGACGTAGCCGAGGTGCGGGGTCGCCAGCAGCCGGGGCGCGCTGCGCAACGGGTGGTCGGCGGGCAGCGGTTCGACCTCGAACACGTCCACCGCCGCACCCGCGATCCGGCCCTCGGTGAGGGCCGCGAGCAACGCCTCCTGATCGACGACCGCCGCCCGCGAGGTGTTCACCAGGTACGCCCCCGGCTTCATCATCGCGAACTCGGTCCTGCCGAGCAGCCCCCGGCTTCATCATCGCGAACTCGGTCCTGCCGAGCAGCCCCCGGCTGCGGTCGCCCAGCACCAGGTGCACGGAGACGAAGTCGCTCCCGCGCAGCAGCTCCTCCTTGCCACCGGCGCGCCGGACGCCGACCTCGGCGGCCCGCTCCTCGGTCAGGTTCGGGCTCCAGGCGACCACGTCCATGCCGAAAGCGAGGCCGACCCGGGCCACCAGGGCGCCGATCTTGCCCAGGCCGAGCAGCCCCAGCCGCCGGCCGGCCAGGTCCGCGCCGAGGGTGCTCTGCCACGGACCGCCCGCGCGCAACGCGTCGTTCTCGGCGACGACGCCCCGGGCGAGACCGAGCAGCAGCGCCCAGGTCAGCTCCACCGGCGGCGTGCTGGAGCTCGCCGTGCCACAGACCGTCACACCGTGCGCACGGGCGGCCGCGCAGTCGATGACCGTGTTGCGCATCCCGGAGGCGACCAGCAACCGCAGCCGGGGCAGCCGGGCGAACAGCGCGGCCGGGAAGGCCACCCGCTCGCGCAGGGTCACGATGATGTCGAAGTCGTTCACGGCGCGGACCAGTTCGTCCTCCGAGCCGAAATGCTCGGGGAAGGCGGTCAGCTCCACCCGGTCGGTCACCGGTGACCAGTCGACGATGCTCGTCGCGACACCCTGGTAGTCGTCGAGCACGGCGCAGCGAAGTCTCATACCCGCACTCTCGCAGACCGCCCCGGGCTGAGGCGCCGAGGTCTTTCAGACCGGCGGGGCCGCACTGGCCGAAAGGGCCGACCGGTACCCGATCCGCCCTTTCGGCCGGTGCCCGTCGCGCCCGGGCGGGCCCGCGGCACCAGCCGGCAGGTCGTTCCGCGACCGCGCCGGATCAGCCCTGGGCCAGGACGGCGGCGTCGGCGGCGATCAGCTGGGCGCGGTCCGCGGGGACGGTCCGGCCCGCCTGGTTCTCGGCCCAGCGGGCGAGCGGCCCGTACTGGCCCTGACCGAGCATCACGGTCAGGGTCGCCACCGCGTTGCGGTCCGCGCCGGAGGTGAGGATCAGCGAGGCCAGCCCGGTCGGTGTCGCGGCCACGGTGAACTCGGTGACCGCCTCGGCCCGGCCGCCCGGACCGGTCGCCTCGGCGCGCAGGGTGTGGCTGCCGAGCGCGAGCCCGGTGGAGTCGAGCGCGGCGCCGGGTGCCAGCTCCCGGCCGTCCAGGGTCAGCCGCACCGTCTCCGCCCCGCTCGACTGCACCGCGACGGCCTGCTGCCGCTGGGCACGGTCCAGCGTGCTGCCGGCGGCCGGCGAGGTGATCGCCACCTGCGGCGCGGCCGGCGGTGCCACGGTGCCGCCCTGCAGCCAGGCGGAATTCCAACCGGACAGCTCCGCCGGGCGGTTGGTGATGACGCCGTCCACACCGGCCGCCTCCAGCGCCTTCCAGCGGGCCGCCGCGTCCACCGTCCAGACGTTGACGGCGACCCCGGCCGCGTGCAGGTCCTTCACCACACCGATCCGGGGCGACAGCGCGCCGTCGGCCGGGTTGTAGGCCGCCAGGCCGAGCTCCTTCGAGATCGCCACCGGGTCGGCGTCCAGCTCACCGCGGAGCAGGCCGAGCGGCAGCTCGGGCGCCAGCTCGCGGGTGAAGCGCAGGGCGTCCACCTCGAAGCTCTGCACGAAGACGCGGCCGGCCATGCCGTGGTCGCGGATCTCCTGGACGATCCGCGCCACCTCGTCGCGGCTGTGCCTGCCCTTGATCTCCAGCAGCAGACCGCCGCCACGACCGCGGAGGTCGTCCAGCTGGGCGGCCAGGGTCGGCACCCGCGCGCCCGCGTAGGCCGGACCGAACCAGGAACCGGCGTCCAGCGCGTCCACCTGGGCGGCCGTCAGGTCACGGATCCGGCCCGTGCCGTTGGTCGTGCGGTCCACGGTGTCGTCGTGCAGGACGTAGGGGACGCCGTCCTTGCTCGGCTGGACATCGTTCTCGATCCACTCGGCACCGCCGCGGCGCGCGACCTCGTCGGAGACCAGGGTGTTCTCCGGGGCCGCGGCGGAGGCACCCCGGTGGGCGAACACGGTCAGCGGCGAACCGGCCGGACGGATCCAGGCCCCCGGGGCGAGCGCGGTGACCTTGACATCATCGAACGACACCCGCGCCCCGTTCACCACCAGCGCCTGGCCGCCGTCCGCGCTGCGGGCGACCTGGGTGGTACGCATCGCCTCCCTGCCCTCGAAGATCCAGCGGGCGCTGCCGCCGTGCACCTCGACGGCGATCCGCACATCCCGGCCGGTGCCGGCCGCGGTGGGGGCGGCGGCGGTGTTGGTGACGTTCCACGCGTTCCCGGTGGTGCGCTGGGCGAACTCCAGGCCGTTGGCGGCGGTGGTGCCGCTGCGCATCGTGGCGATGGACCACGGGGTCGAGCCGCCCGCCGGGACGTCCAGGCCGAGCGCCGTCCAGCGGGCGGCGTCCTGGACGCTCTCGAACCGGACGGTGGCCTCGAAGCGGAAGTCGTCGAGGTGGCGGCCGAAGGTGATCCGGCTCTGCCGGCCGGAGTTGGCGGAGGTGCCGACCAGTCGACCGTTCTCCACCTTCCAGTCGCCCTCGACGGCGTTCCAGCCGGCCGGGAGGCCGGCGGCGGCGAAGGTCTCGGAGACGACGACCTCACCGGGCGCGGATGCGGCGGCGGGGGCGGGGGCGGCGGCGGGAACGGAAACGGCGGGCGCGGACACGGCGGCGGGGGCGGTCAGTGCCACGGTGGTGAGGCCGAGCGCGGTGGCGACGAGGGCGGCGACCAGGCCGGCGGGACGGCCCACCGGGCGACCGGTGGCCGGTCGGCGGCGCGCGGGGCGCCGGCCTCGTCGGCGGGCGACGGGCAGGTGGGTCGCGTCGGGGCGGGCGGCTTCCGGGCGGGCGGCTTCCGGGCCAGCCGTGCGCAGGGGGTGACTGGGTGTCATGTGTGGCAGGCTAGGGGCGGCAGCCGAACCGGAAGCCACTACTCCGCCAATCGTCCATGACCATTGACGGTACTCCGAACCGGAGTTGCGGGTCGCGGAGCCGGCGCAGGGCCGCCATGGGGCGGGCGGAGCGGGGCAAGGGCGATCTGGGGTGGGCCGACGCGTACATCGGCCGGCCCGCACGATGCCGCTCTTTCGGGTGTCCTACCAGAGGGTCGACGGACCCGCGAGCACCCAGCCGGCGTCGACGGGCTTGACCCAGAAGCCCAATGCCACCTCCATCGTCCGCGCACGGTAGGTGACTTCTACGTAGAAATGGCTGCCGGTGTGGCCCCAGCTGAAGTCCCCGAGATCGAGCGCGCCGAGCCAGGACAGGTCCCGCTCCCACGCGTCGCCGGCGCGGCTGCGACGCGCCCCGTCGGCTTGGGCATCGGGATCGCGGTCGGGATCGGGATCGGCGTCGGGGTTCGCGTCGCCGTCCGCCTCGACGTCCGTGTCGGCGGCCGCTCCGACGGAGCCGGACCAGAGCGACTTGAGGACGTGCCGGACCCGTGTGTGCTCGACGATCTGCTCGGCCTCGGGGATCCTCCCGGCCCGGAGGAGGTCGAAGTAACGGCGAACGGCCGCTTCGACGTCGGCCTTGGCAGGATGCTCCGCCCAGATCTTCACCGTCGAGACGGTAGCGGTGTCGGGCGCGGCGAGGGAGGGACGGCGGTCCGGGCGTGCGCACGACCTCCCGACGTCACGGCCGCTCCCCCGTGCCCGGCCGGCTCACGGACTACTCCTCCCGGCCCGCCGTCACGGCGGCGCGCTCCCGCCACTGTCGCCGGGTCCCACGTCCCCCCTCGTCGGCCGGCCCCGGGAACCGCACGCCGTGGCCCTGATGCCTCCGCGACAGTCGGCCCACCGGACGACCGGGAGTCGACAGAAATATACAGACCGGTCTACTGTTTCCGCATGGGAGTCAAGGGAGAAGAGACCCGCGCCCGGCTGATCGCCGGCGCGCGCAACCTGATCGAGGCGCAGGGCTACTTCGGCACCGGCCTCAACCAGATCGTGGCGGAGAGCGGGGCACCGCGCGGCTCCCTCTACTTCCACTTCCCCGAGGGCAAGGACCAACTGGTCGCCGCCGCCCTCGTCCAGGCGGGCCAGGAGATCGAGGAACTCCTCCGGCCACCGGCCGGTCGCGGCTCGGACGCGACGGCACTCCTCGACCGGCTCGTCGATGCCTTCGTCGCCCGCCTGGAGGAGTCCGGCTACACCAAGGGCTGCCCGATCGCGACCGTCGGCCTGGAGGCGGCGGGCGGCAACGAGGCACTGCGCCGCGTCTGCGCCGAGGTGTACGGGGGCTGGCAACTGGCGCTCACCGAGCGACTGGTCGCCGACGGCTTCGGCCCCGCCGAGGCGGAGACCGCCTCGGGCCAGGCGCTCGCCCTGCTCGAAGGCGCGGTCCTGCTCGCCCGGGTCCGACGCGACCGCCGCCCCCTGGAGGACGCCCGGCACGCCGTGCGGCACCTGCTCGGCGCGAAGAAGAAGTGACCGCCCCCCAGGCGGCCTGACGCCCCGGACCTGACGCCCCGGATCCGACGCCCTGGGCCGGACACCGCCTCGCCGCGCCGGCCCGGGGGCCCGGGTCTCGCCGCCCGGTCCGATTTCGCAGGCCCGGCCCTGCGGCCCGTTGCCGCGCCCGGCGACTCCAGCGAGCCCCCTCGGCCCGTCGGCCGACGCAGGCCCAAGGAATATACCGACCGGTCTACTGAATAAGCAGACCCCCCCTCGCACCCCTCCCCCTCTCCACACCCGTGGCATCCGCCAAAAATATGCCGACCGGTCTACCTATTTGAGCCCGCAGAAATTATGCAGACCGGTCTACCTATAAGGAGTACGCCCATGAACAGCACCCCCACCCCGCCACCGCCACCACAGCCACAGCCACAGCCACGCACCCTGGTCCTCGGTGCGACCGGCTTCCTCGGCCGCTGGCTGGTCCTCGAACTCCTCGACCGCGGCGAGCCGGTGGCCGTCGGGGTCCGGGGCGGACGCGGAGCCGCACGGGACGAGCGGCTCCGTCACTGGCTCCGCGAGCACGGCGCCGACGACACCGCGCTGACCACCGTCTCCGCCGACCTCACCCGCCCCGGCCTCGGCCTCAGCGCCGCGGACGAAGCCCCACTGGCCGACGTCCGCGACATCCACAACCTCGCCGCCCTCTACCGGTTCGGCCTGGACCGCGCCGAGGCGCACGCCGCCAACGTCGACGGTGCCCTGCACGTGCTGCACTGGGCCGCCACCCGGCCGGGGCTCCGGCGGCTGGTCCACCTCTCCGGATACCGGGTCGGCCGGGACCCCGCCCCTCGCCACCCCCTGCCGGCCGCCGAGACCGACGCGCTCTACCGCCGCCTCGGCGCCTACGAGGCCTCCAAGCAGGTGGGCGACGCCGCCGTCCGGGTCACGGCCGCCCGGCTCGGTGTACCGCTCACCACGGTCAACCCGAGCAGCGTGATCGGCCACTCGGTCACCGGCGAGGCCGGCCAGTACCTCGGCCTGGCCGATCTGGTCCGCCAACTCGCCCACCGCCGGCTGCCGTTGCTCCCCGGTACGGCACGGACCTTCCTCCCGGTCGTCGCGGTCGACCACCTCGCCCGGTTCCTCGCCGCCGTACCGGAGTTCGACGACGGGCCGGCGCACTCCCACACCGTGCTCGACCCCGCGACACCGCCCCTGCCCGAACTCGTGGCCCTGCTGGCCGATCACCTCGGCGTGCCCGCACCCCGTGCCCTCGTCCCGGTCGGCCTGGTCCGCCGACTGCCCCGCGCCCTGACCGGCGCCGACCCGGAGACGCTCGGGTTCCTCTCCGAGGACAGCTACGACACCGCCTCCGCCGACCGGCTGGCCCGGTCCGCCGGCCTCCGGCACCCACCCGTCGCCGAGACGCTGCGCCGCTGGGCCACCCGCCTGGTCGCCGACGGCTTCGGCGCGGGCGGGGCCGACGAGGGCAAGGGCGGGGCCGGCAAGGGCGCCGCTTCCCGAACCGGCCGCCCCGGCCACCCCGGCAGGTTCAGCCGGACCGGCCGAGCCACCGACCGGCGTCGGTGAACCGTGCCCGATCACCACTGACCGCCGGCGCGGTCGGGCGGAACCTCGGCCCCCGCCCGACCACGCGTCACCCAACACCCCGGGAGCGCCCGGCCCTCGGACCATCCCCCCCGGAGGAACCGACCCAGCGCCCTCCCCCGGCCGAGGCCCAGCCGTCGCCAGTCCGCCTCTTGCACGGACAAGCGACAAGCGAACAAGCGGATCAGGCGGAAAGAGCACTTCACCGAGCAAACCGCCGCCCGCCGGTCGACGGCCATTCGCCCGGCCCCGGCGAAGCTCGCGGGACCAGGCCTGGATCAGGACCGGACCAGGCCGAGGATCCGGTTGCGGGCAGCCTGCCGCCTGCCGCCAGTCGCCCTACCGGCCGAGCCCTCATCGAGCCGGGGCCGGGCCGACGGGGTCGCTATCGTTCCACCGTGACCGGTTCCCCGCAGCCCCCGCTGCTCTTCCTCGATGTCGACGGACCACTCATTCCGTTCGGAGGCCCGGCGGCGCAGGAGTATCCGACCTATCCCACGCATCCCAGTAACCCCGCGCAGGAGGCCGACGCCAATCCCCTGCTGGCCAGGATCAATCCCGCGCACGGCGCCCGATTGGCGGCGCTGCCGTGCGATCTGGTCTGGGCCACGACCTGGACGGCCGATGCGAACGAGCTCGTCGCACCCCGGATCGGCCTGCCGGAGCTGGAGGTGGTGGTCTGGCCGGAGCCCTCCGACCTTGACGAGCAGGACGAACGGAACGGCCTGCACTGGAAGACCCGGGGTCTGGTCAGCCGGGCAGCCGGGCGTGCGTTCGCCTGGGTCGACGATGAGATCACCGACACCGATCGGGCCTGGGTCCGCGCACACCACCGGGGACGTGCTCTGCTCCATCGGGTCGATCCGCGCCGGGGGCTCACCGATCGTGACTTCGCCACCCTTGACGCATGGCTGCGACGGACGGCCCGGTGGTCAGGCGCCTGCGCGCCGGACTGACCCCCGGAAGCGCCTACGGATCGGCGAGCGCCGAACGCTCGGCTGCCTACCGGGCAGGCGACGGGCCGGCATGGTCACGGGAACGGCCGGCGACGCCGAGTACCCGGCCCGGGACCACCGCCGAGCTGATCACCCGTACTACCGTTGCCCCAGTGGACCAGGCCCAGGAGAAGGCCCAGGAGTTCGAGACCCTTCGGCCCCGGCTGTTCTCGCTCGCCTACCGGATGCGCGGGTCGGCGGCCGGGGCCGAGGACGCCGTACAGGACGCGTATCTGCGCCGGCACGGCGCCGAGCGCGCCCGGATCGCGGCGCCGGGTGCCTGACTCGCCGGGGTACTCACCAACCGCTGCATCAACCGGCCGGCCTCTGCGCGCGTGCGGCGCGAGGAGTACGTCGGCCCCTGGCTGCCGGAGCCCGTCCGCACCGACGGGGGTGCGCTCGGCCCGATGGAGACGGCCGAGCAGCGCGAGGCGGTGTCGATGGCCCTGCCGGTGATGATGGAGCGCCTCACTCCCCCGGAGAGCGCGCCGCGGTCGTCGTCCGCGATGCCTTCGACTACGGCTACCGCGACATCGTCGGACTGCTGGACTCGACCGAGGCGAACGCACGGCAGGTCTACCGTCGGGCCAAGCTCCACCTGGCCGAGGGGCGGACCAGGTTCGAGACCTCCGATCGGCCGCGCACCGAACTGTTGACACGGTTCCCGGAGGCCGCGGCCCTCGGATCGCCACCGCGGTTGGAGGCGGTGCTCGCGGATCAGCTGACCGCGTGGTCCGACGGCGGTGGCAAGGTCCGCGCGGCGCTGCGCCCGGTCCACGGCCGGGACACGGGTGGCCCGCCTCGTCCTGGGCCTGTGCACGCGCTGGGCCACCGCGATGGACATCGAGGTCGCCGAGGTCAACGGCACGCCGATGGTCCTGGGCCGGGAGGGCGGGAAACTGGTCGTGGTCGGCGGCGTCGAGGGCGGCGCGAAGGGCGTCACCGGCATCCGGGTGATCCGGAACCCGGAGAAGCCGGGACATCTCGCGCGCCGGTCCCAGGGGCTGTCACAGAACGGGTAGCCCGCCGGTCCTACTTCTCCGACAGGACGAGCGACACGGAGGACCGCAGCGATGAAGAACGTGATCATGGTGACCGGCGCGACCGGCGTGCTGGGCCGCGAGGTCCTGGAACGGGCGCTCCGCACCGGGCTGCCGGTGCGCGCCCTGACCCGCCGGACGGAGCCGCCCGCCACCCCCGGGGTGTCCTGGTTCACCGGCGACCTCACGGACGGCACCGGTCTGGCCGAGGCCTTCGCAGGGGTCCGCACCGTCATCCACTGCGCGAGTGACACCCGCAGGTACCGGAACGACGTCCCCGCCTTCCAGCACTTGCTGGACGCCGCGAAGCGGGCCGGAGTCGCCCACATCGTCAACATCTCGATCATCGGCGTCGACCGGATCCCGTTCCCCTACTACCGGATCAAGCTTCAGGGCGAACGGCTGCTCGCGGAGTCGGGGATCGGCTGGACCACTCTGCGGGCCGCCCAGTTCCCCGCGCTGCTCGACGCGGCGTTGCGGGTGCTGTCCAAGTCCCCCGTCGTCCCGATGCCCTCCGGCACCGACTGCCAGCCGGTGGACCAGACAGAAGTGGCCGGCCGGTTGGTCGAGTTGGCACTGGGAGAGCCGGCCGGCCGGGTGCCGGACATGGCCGGGCCGACGGTGTACTCCGCCACCCGGCTCGCCAGGGACTGGACCAGGGCGGCCGGGAAGCGCCGGCTCGTCCTGCCGGTCTTCGTCCCCGGCAGGATCGGCGCGGGGTTCCGCTCCGGCGCGCTCACCGCGCCCGGCCGGGCGGTGGGGGTCCGCACCTGGGAGGAGTACCTGGCCGACGAGGTCGCCGGATCGGTACGGAATCCCCACCGGCGCGCCTGAACGCGGCCCGGCCGCCCCGACGGGCCCCGGCGGACGGCCTCACGGCAGCCGGGTGGCCGTCCGTTCGAAGCCGAGGAGGCTCCAGCTCACGCCCGGGCGGCCGTGCAGGTCGGCCCGGGCGGCGCGGGTGAGCAGGTCCAGGCCGTGCCGCCGGCCGAGGGCGACGGTCTCGTCGGCCGAGACGTCGAACATCCGGCGGCCGGGCGGGACGGGCCCGTGGCGGAGTGAGAGCAGCACCCGACCGGCGGGCGCGAGCAGCCCGGCGAGCGCCCCCATCGCCGAGCGGCGCTCCCGGTCGTCCAGATGCATCCACACGGCGGTCAGCAGGATCAGGTCGAAGCGCTCGCCCGAGGCCCTGAGGACAGCCACCTCGGGCAGCGCGTCGTCCACCCAGCGGATGGCGCTGCCGGCGTGGATCCGCCGGCCGATCCGGCGCAGTTCCGCCGTCGGTTCCGCCGCCACCACCCGGTGACCGAGGGCGGCCAGGGCGGCCGCGTCCCGGCCGGTGCCGGCCCCGATGTCGAGGACGGCACTCGGTGCCCCGGGCAGGAGGGGCAGCAGTTCACGGTGCACCTGTGCGAAGGTCACCTCCTCGTACTGCACGGCGAGTTGCTCCGCCGCCTCGGCATAGCCCTCGGTGCCGGCCGGTCCGTTCACGGTCCCCCCTGACGTGTCGGGCGGTTCCGGTCGGGCCGGGTCGCCCGCCGCCGCCAGAACGATCTTCCCCTGTCGGCGAGGCTGTGTGCCGTCGGGCAGCCGGGCAGCCGGGCAGCCGGTGATCCTGCGTGAGCACGGCCGGTACCGTCCGGCCCGCCGCGCCCCGGACCGCGCCCCGGACCGGGCTCCGGGCGCGGACCGCGGCCGCCTTCGGGCGGGGCGTCGGGCGGTGGTCCGTGGGCCGGCACCGGACCGGCTCCCGCACCTGTTCACCGCTGTGACGTGGCGTCTGCCCGCTTGCGGCGGCGGTGGTCGGCGACGCGGGCGCGGGATGCGCAGGTGGCCGAGCAGTAGCGGCGCGGGCTGCCGGGGCCGGTGCCGAGGTAGAGGGTGCGGCAGGTCGGAGCCGCGCACTCGCCCCAGGTGGCGCGGCCGTGCTCGGTGAGGATCTGCGCCAGGGCCAGCGCGCTGGAGGCCAGGAACCAGTCGGCCCATCCCGCGTCGCCGCGGTCGACGTGCAGGTGCCAGGGGTGACCGTCGTGCCGGGACAGGCGGGGGGCGGCGGCGTGGTCGGCCAGCATCGCGTTGAGGGCGACGGCGGCCCGGTCGGTGTCGCCCTCGGTGAGGATGCCGGCGATCCGCAGGGCGGCGTCCCTGAGTTCCCGCAGATCCGCGTCGGACAGGGCCGCCGCGGAGAGGTCCCGCGGATCCTCGCCGTGGCGCGTCAGGAGCGGCACCGCCACCTCGCGGGGCAGGCCGGGGTGGGCACGAACGGCGTTGGCGAGGTCGATGAGGCGCTGGGCGGCCTGGAAGCCCTGGGTTCTCACGTCTGCGCTCCCGGTTCCTCGGCCTGGACGCCGCCCGCCACCCGGATACCGGCACCCTCCACTGTAACGTCTTGTGCCAACAACCCGTTACACCCTGGAGATGGCGATGTCGGAGCGGTCGCGCGTGCCGCGCTACCTGGTGACGGCGTTCTTCGCGCGGCTGGCCGACGAGGGCGTGGCGGTGGCGGTGGTCATGCTGGCCGTGCACCGCACCGGCGGTGCCGCGCAGGGGGCGCTCGTCCTGACAGCCTGGATGGCCCCGCACGTCCTCGCGGCCCCGCTCACCGGCGCGGTGGCCGCCCGCTCCCGCCGGCCCCGGCTCTTCTACGCCGGCGCGTTCGCCGGCTTCGCGCTGGCGATCGCCGCGCTGGCGGCCGGCATCGGCCGCGCACCCCTTCCCCTGGTCCTCACCGTCGCCGCGGCCGGCGGGTGCTGCGGGCCGATCGTCTCCGGCGGACTCTCCGGTCTGATCACGCGGTTGGTACCGGCCGGCCCGGGGCGGGACCGCGCCTACGCGTGGGACGCCGTGCTCTACAACGCCGCCGCCGTCGCCGGCCCCGGAACCACCGGGCTCGTCGCCTCCGCACTGTCCCCGGCCGCGGCGCTGCTCGTCCTCTCGACGGCCGCGGCCTGCGCCTGCGCGCTGACACCGCTGCTCCCGCTGCGCGCCGGCGCCGAGGGCCCGCCGGTGGCGACGACCCGGCTGCGCAGGGACCTGGCCGACGGGATGTCGACGGTGTGGCGGGAGAGGGAACTGCGCGCCATCACGGCCGCGACCTGTCTGGCCTTCACCGGCATCGGCGCGCTCACCACCACCGGCGTCCTGCTCGCCACGGGCCTGGGGAGCGCGGGCGGAGGAGGCGTGCTGATGACCGCGTTCGCGGTCGGCGCCCTGGCCGGGACGCTCGGCACCACCCGGCCGCGGCCCGCCGTGCCCCCGCGACGGCTGGCCGTCATCGGCCTGCTCGCCACCGGCATCGGGCTCGCCGCCGCGGCGCCGGCCCCCGCCGTCCCGGTCGCGGCGGCCTGCTTCGCCGTCGCCGGCGCCGGGGACGGTCTCGTCCTCACCGCGACCCTGCGCATCCGCGCCGAGCACGCGCCGGCGCGATGGCGGACGCAGGTGTTCACCATCGGCGCCGGGCTGAAGATCTCCGCCGCCGCCGGCGGCTCCGCTCTCGGCGGTCTGGCCACCGCGAGCACCGCCCACTGGTACGTGACCGGTATCGCCGTCCTGCAAGCGGCCGGAGCACTGCTGTACACCCTGGTCGGACGCGGTGCGCCCGGCACGACGTCAACGCGTCACCGGAGGCCGCTTCACCGGGCGCACCACGATGACGCGGCGGCCTCCCGGTCCTGGAGGCCGGGGAGCCCACCGAAGGGACCTGGTACCGGCCGACGCCCGGTCACCCTCCGGTCAGGCCTCGCCGGGGTGCCAGGCCGGCCACTCCCAGGGCCGGTCGACCCAGTGCACCCGGGCCTCGTCACGGGGATCGAGGTCGGGGAAGAGCTGGTGAACGCGCGGCTCGAACTCCTCCGGGGCCAGTGGCTCCCAGCCGTGCCCCTCGAAGTGGACCAGCCGGTAGCGGCTGTCGGTCCGGAACTCGGCGACCTCGACCAGGGGCTTTGACGTGCTGTTCGTTTCCATGCCCCCAGCATGTGGCGGACCTCCGGCGCCCGCACCCGGGGTACGGCAGGGGGGCGTACGGCCGGGAACGGGCCGCGGAAGAGAACCCCCTTCCGGGTCATGTCCCGGCGTCGGCGCGCTCGTTGAGTACGGCGAACGGGTCCGCGATCGGTCTCCGTCGGCAACAGCGACAGCGACGACGGCGACCGCCGGGCAGGAGCTCGACGACGGCCCGGACAGCAGCGCCGCGGCGACGGCGACCGCAGGAGCGGCAGAGGTTCGACAGCGGTTCGACAGCGGTTCGGCAGCAGGAGGACGAAGGCATGAGCGGGCAACGCGGCGACGGGCAGTGGCAGTGGCCGACACAGGCATGGGAGCCGCCGCCGGTACCCGTCGCACCGCCACCACCCGCACCGGCGGCGGCACCCGTACCACCGCCGCCCGCCACCGCGCCGCCGGCCCGGCAGATGTCCCGCCGGGCCTGGGGGGCGGCGGCCGCCGGGATCGTCGCCGTGCTGGCGTCCGTCCTGGTGATGTGCGGTCCCGGCTCGGGCGACGAGCTGTCCGGGGTGGTGGCGTTCCCCGACGCCTCCCCGTCCCCTTCGCCGTCACCGTCGCCGTCGGTGCCCTCGGTCCCCGACCTGCTGCCGGTACCGGCACTGTCGACCGCCACCCCGGGCCCGACGCCGACCGCCGCTCCGGGCGCTGCTCCGGAAGCGGCGCCCGGAGCGGAACGGGCCGGAGCGGACGGCGCCCCCGGGGCGGCCCGGTCCGCCGGTGCCCGGCCGAAGCCGAGCCGGACGCCCCAGCCGGCGCCGGCCCGCAGCCCGGTGGCCCCGGGAGCGACGCCGCCGCCGGCTCCGGCACCGTCGCCCGCCCCGGGCGCGGCCCCGGGCGGAGCGACCACGGCCGGCGACGGCTCGATCTGCGACCGGGCCGAGCGCTTCGGACGGTGGCCGGCCGGCTCGGAGCAGGCCCGGCTCTGCCACAGCATCTACGGCTGAGCGGTCCAACGGGCCCACGGCCGGACAGGTTCACGACGGTGCGGCGGAAACCGGCCGCACCGTCGTGCTCACCCGGCAGGTCACCCCGCCGGCAGCAGCCCCTGGTCCAGCCGGGGCGCGAGCACCCTGGCCAGGGTGTCGGTGATGTGCCCGGAGTCCCGGTAGAGCACCACACCCTCCAGTACCGCCGGGCAGTCCGGCCCGGTCCCGGGGCAGAGCAGCGGCCCGAGGTCCAGCACCCGGACGCGGTAGCGGTCGGCGAGCCCGGT
Source organism: Kitasatospora sp. NPDC091207 (assembly GCF_044768625.1). Classification (NCBI taxonomy): domain Bacteria; kingdom Bacillati; phylum Actinomycetota; class Actinomycetes; order Kitasatosporales; family Streptomycetaceae; genus Kitasatospora; species Kitasatospora sp. NPDC091207. The sequence continues at coordinate 256,920 of NZ_JBIVVS010000009.1, read as the reverse complement.
GTCGAGCAGCGGGTCCTGCTCGAAGGCCGTCTCGCGGGGGAAGAAGCAGGCGTCCGAGCGACCGTCCGAGGCCGCCAGGCAGGTCGGGATGTCCTTGCCGGGCATCGGCGTGTCGCCCAGGTAGGCGAGCGGCGCGCCGATGGCCGAGAGGCGGTCCAGCGTGCGGCTCCACCCCTCGGCGCGCTCCGCCTGGCTGCCGTACCGGTTGAGGCCGGCCATCACGATCAGACGCGGCTTGGGACCGGTGGCCAGCCTGGTGAGGGTGTTCTCGCGCCAGCGGTCGCACTCCTCGAAGGTCCGGCCGAGGACGTTGTTGCGCACGGTCAGGGTGGCCAGCGGGCAGCCCGGCTTGACCAGCACCTCCAGTGCCCAGTGGCGCTGTTCGGCCAGGGCCAGCGCGCCCGAGATCCACTGCCCCGCGTGCGAGTCGCCGATCAGCACGATCCGGTCGGGGCTGTTCTCGGTGCCGAACAGGCAGCGCGGGCTGCTGTCGGCGCCGAGCGCGATCTCGCAGCCCCGGCCCGGGGGGAAGTCCTCGCGGGCCCGGGCCAGCGAGGGCGTGAGGCTCAGGACCCGGCTGCCGGGGGCCAGCAGGGCCGGGCCGTCGACGGCGCCGGCCGGGACGGCCACCGGTCCTCCGGTGTCACCGAGCGCCCGGACGGTCCCGCCGCCCAGGGTCAGCGCGGCGATCAGCGGGATCACCAGCGCGCTGGCCCCGACCGCCAGGCCCCGGCGCGGCGCCGGGCTGCTGCCGTAGCGCAGCGGCTGCTCGACCAGTCGCATGGTCAGCCAGGCCGGGAGCGCGCTCGCGGCGGTGAGCGCGACCAGCGTGGTCCAGGGCAGGGCGCCGTAGCGGGCCTGGGCGATGGTCAGGACCGGCCAGTGCCAGAGGTACCACGCGTAGGAGAGCCGGCCGGCGGCCCGCAGCGGACGGACGGCGAGCAGCCGGCCCACGTCGGCGGCGCCGAGCGCGCGGTGCGCCGGACCGGCGAGCAGCACGGCGGCGGTGCCGAGGACGGGCAGCAGCGCGGCACTGCCGGGGAAGGGGGTGTTGCGGTCGTACCGGAAGACCGCGACCGCGACCGCCGCCGCGCCGCCCCAGCCGAGCAGGCGCAGGGCCCAGCCGACCGGCCGGCCGGAGCCGCCGGCCCGGGGCAGCCACCGGGCCAGGGCCGATCCGAGCATGGCGGCGCACGCTCCGGCGGCGAACTCCCAGAGCCGGCTGCCGGTGGAGAAGTAGCCGAGCGGCGCGGAGCCGGCCGTCCAGCGGATGCAGAGCAGCAGCGAGACGCCGCCGATCGCGGTGGTCGCGACGGCGATCGCGACGGTACGACGACGCCCTGTCAGCCAGCGGGCGAGGCCGAGCAGCAGGACGCCCCAGAGCAGGTAGAACTGGTTCTCCACGCCGAGCGACCAGAAGTGCTGGAGCGGGCTCGGGTCGCGTTCGGCGCCGAGGTAGTCGGTCTGCTGGCCGACGAACCGCCAGTTGGCGAACTGACCGGCGGACGCGATCAGGTCGCGGGCCAGGTCGGTACCGCGCAGCGGGTCGAGCAGCGCGCCGCCGGCGAGCGCGGTGGCGACCAGGACGACGGCGGCGGCGGGCAGGATACGGCGGGCCCGGCGCGCGGCGAAGTCCCGGAGGCCGATCGGGCGGGCGAGCAGCAGGCCGGTGATCAGGAATCCGGAGATGACGAAGAAGATGTCGACGCCGACGTAGCCGCCGGTGAAGGCCGGCACCGCGGAGTGGAAGGCGAGGACGGCGAGGACGGCGATGCCGCGCAGTCCCTCGATGTCGGAGCGGAAGGCCGCCCGCTTCCGGGGCTCCTCGGCCGGCTGGGCCGCCACGGCGGCGGCCGGGTTCAGCTGCACGAGGTCGAGCGCCCGGTCGGGGTGGGCGGCCACCCCGGCGGCCACCCCGGGGGCGGTCGCGGCGGCGGTCACGGCTGCAGGACCAGCAGCCGGAGGACGAACGGGAACGGGTACGGCGCGCGACGGTTCGGCGCTCGGTGGTACGGCCGTTGACACGGCGGGGCTCCTTGCAGTGCTGGCAGCGGGGGTTCGGGCACCGCCGGGCCGATGGGGCGGCCGGGCGGCGGGGTCCGCGCCGGTGGGGCGACGCGCAAGGGAAGCGGCAGGGACGCGCAGGGAGAGGTGGAGCACAACCAGGTGAGGCACAAGCAGGTGGAGCGCAAGCGGGTAGGGCGGGAGCGGCGCGGGCCGGACAGCCCTCAGAACAGCAGCGGATCGGCCCAGCCGGAGGCCAGCAGACCGCAGAGCAGCAGGACGGCGCTGACGGCGACGGCCTCGGCCCGGCCGAAGCGCAGATCGGCGGCGGCCCGGTCGGCGGCCGCCCGGTCGGCAGCGGCCCGGTCGGCGGGGGTCGCGCCGAGAGCGGCCCGGTCGGACGGGCGCCGAGCGGGCGCGGCGACCTCGCCGCCCTTGCCGCCGCGCAGCAGCGGCCAGAGCGACCGGATGAGCGGGATCATCGTGTGGGCGGTGAGCCCGAGCAGCCCGATGAGCGCCCAGTACGGCTGCCACCCGTGCAGCGCGACGGCCCGGCCGAGGCCCACGGCGCCGGCGAGCACGACGAGGCCGAGCCAGGCCACCCCGATCCTGGCGACCGTGCGGGCCAGCGAACTGCCGCCGGAGACGGCGCCGGTGGGCACCCAGTCGGCGCTGCGGCGGCGCAGCGCGTGCGCGATGGCGACCACGTGGCAGAGTCCGCCCAGGAGTTGGACCCGGGTGACCTCGAAGCGCCAGCGGGTGCGGGACATCGCGGGCAGCAGGACGAGGGCGACCCAGATCGGCGGCAGGAACGGCAGGACCTGCCAGGGCTCGATCTCGTCGGGCGCGAAGAACAGCATGATCAGGGCCGGCAGCGGGATGGCGAAGACGTTCACCGCGCTGGTGAGGTAGCCGAGGATGCCGTTCCAGAAGCAGAGCCGGGCCGAGCGGCTGAGCGGCCCGCTGCGGAAGCCGGGGTCACCGACCAGGGCGAGCGAGCCGAGGCACCAGCGGTACTGCTGGCTGATGAAGGCGGGCAGGCCGGTGGGCGACATGCCCTTGGCGACCAGCGCGGGGACGTAGCGGGTGGTCCACCCGGCGCGGGCCAGCGAGAGGCCGGTGTAGAGGTCCTCGCTGTGGTCGATCTCGGCGAAGCCGCCGACCCGCTCCAGCGCGGCGCGCCGGTAGAGCGCGTTGGTGCCGCAGCAGACGGTGCCGTCCTGGGCGTCCCGGGAGGGCTGGATCCAGCGGTAGAAGATCTCCTGGGTCGCTCCGGCGGCCCGCTCCAGCCACGACATGTCCGGGTCGGTGTCGAAGCACTGGGGGCTCTGCACGATGCCGACCTCGGGGGTGTCGAGGTAGGGCACCAGGTGGCGCAGGAAGTCCGGGCGCGGGCAGAAGTCGGCGTCGAGGACGGCGATGATGTCGCCGTTGCCCTCGGCCAGGCCGTGGTTGAGGTTGCCGGCCTTCTTGAACCGGCCCCGGTCGGGCCGGGCCCGGTACTGGAAGCCGTAGGACTCGGCGAGTTCGCGGACCTCGGGGCGGGCGGCGTCGTCCAGGACCAGGACGGTCAGCGCACCCGGCCAGCGGACGGCGGCGGTGTGGCGGTAGGCGTTGTCCAGGACGGCCAGCGGTTCACCGGCGGTCGGCAGCAGCACGTCGACACCGGGGTACCGGGCCGGCTGCCAGGCGCGCAGCAGCAGGTCGTGCGAGTCACGGGTGAAGCGGCGGGCGCGCTGGCCGTCGGCGAGCGAGAGCAGCCAGGTGACGGCGTTGAGGACGGTCAGCACCAGGAAGGGCCAGAGCAGCGGCCGGCTGAGCGCGAAGAGGCCGAGCGTGACGGTGGCGCCGGTGTAGGAGAGGGTGGCGCAGAGCAGCACCCAGCGGCGCTGCGGGCCGAAGTACCAGTAGAGCTCCTGATCGTCGGGCGGGCTGGGCAGGCGCATCGAGTCGTCCGCGACGGTGCGGCGCGGGTCGGCATCGGATGCGGGCATGGCGGTGCCATGGAGTACGGGCATGCGGAGATGGCCCCCCTGGGCTCGGACGGAACGTGGCCGTTCGTCCGTCAGCCTCTCACATTGGCCTAGACCAATCATGAACGAGGTATGACATCTCCACATCGCCGCAGGTCAGGACTTTGACATTGCGTCACTGCCCTGATCAATCGTCACTATTACTGTTCGGTAAGGTCCTTCACCAGCTTCTCGAACCGCAGGTCGGGGCGGCGCGGGACCCCGAAGCGCTCGTCGCCGTAGGGGAACGGCGAGTGGATTCCGGTGCGGTGGAAGCCGCGGCGCTCGTACCAGGCGATCAGGTCGGCACGCTGCTCGATCACCGTCATCTCCAGCTCGACCGCGCCCCACTCCTCCCCCGCGATCCGCGCGGCCTCCGCCAGCACGGCCCGCCCGACGCCGCCGCCCTGCCGGCCGGGGCTCACCGAGAACATGCCGAAGTAGGCCGTCCGGCCACGGCGTTCGAGCTGGCAGCAGGCGACCAGTTCGCCGGCCCGCTCGACGAGCAGCACCACGCCCTCGGGGTGGGTGACGGCGGCGGTGACGCCCTCGACATCGGTGCGCTGGCCGTCCAGCAGGTCGGCCTCGGTGGTCCAGCCCGCCCGGCTGGCGTCGCCGCGGTAGGCGGACTCGACGAGGGCGAGCAGCGCGGGCACGTCGGCCACGGTCGCGGTACGGAAGGCGAGGGTCTCCGCCTCGGGCCGGGCGGTGTCCGGGGTGGTCGCGGGCACGGTAGTCCTCTTCTCGCTGGGGGACGGCATCCGTTCGTCTGCCGACTCCTCGCATCGTGCCACAGCGGCCCCGGCCACCCTCCGTGACGACGACCACCCCGACGCCCACCCGGACAACGGCCCGGTCGGCGGCCCCGCCGAGGGCCCGGACGCCGGCGCCGGCGCGTCACCCGGGCGCGCGGCGCAGGGCGGCGCGGGCCGCGTTGGCACCGCACATGCCGTGCACCCCGGCGCCCGGCGGCGTCGCCGCCGAACAGAGGAAGACGCCGGGGACGCCCGTGTCGTACGGGTGCGGCGTGACCCTCGGACGCAGCACCGTTTGGACGGGGCCGTTGGCGCCGGTGCAGATGTCCCCGCCGACGTAGTTGGCGTTGCGGCGGTCCAGCTCCCGGGGCGTCGTGGCGACGGAGGCGACGATCCGGTCCCGGAAGCCCGGCGCGAACCGCTCGATCCCGGCGACGAGCACCTCCCGCGCGTCGCCGGGGTAGCCGTGCGGCACATGCGCGTAGGCGTGGACCGGGTGGATGTCGCCGGCCGACCGGCCGGGGTCGGCGAGGTACTGCTGGGCCACCACCAGGAAGGGGCGCGGCGGCATCCTCCCCCGGGCCACCTCCCGTTCGGCGAAGGCCACCTCCTCCAGGGTGCCGCCGACGTGGACGGTGCCGGCCCGGCGGCAGTCCGGGTCGCGCCACGGGACGCCGCCCGCCACCGCGAAGTCCGTCTTGAAGGCCGCCGGTCCGTGCCGGTACCGCAGGTACGCGCGGCGGACGGGCGGCGGCAGCGCCGCACCGCAGATCGCCGCGGCCGCGGCGGGGGCCACGTCGAGCAGGACCAGCGGGCACGGGCGCAGCTCGGCCAGCGAGACCACCCGGACCCCGGTCTCGACGCGACCGCCCAGCTCGCGCAGCCGCCCGGCCAGGGCCGCCGTGATCGCTCCCGAGCCGCCCTCGGCGACCGGCCAGCCGCCGTGGTGCGCGGCGGCGATCAGCAGGAGGCCGGCCGCGGCGGTCAGCGGCCGGTCCAGGGGCTGGAAGCTGTGCGCCGCCGCCCCCGCGAAAAGGGCGCGGGCCCGTGCGGTGCGCCAGCGGCGGGCGAGCGCGGTCGCCGGCCACAGGGCCCGGGCGCCGAACCGGGCGAGCCGCACCGGGTGGGCGGGCACCCGGGGCAGCGGGCGCATGACGTCCTCGGCCAGTTCGTCGAAGCCGTCGGCCAGGCCGCCGAAGAGACGCAGCCACGCCGCCCCGTCCTGCCCCAGGGTGCGCGCGGTGGCCCGGGCGGACCGTACGGCGGTGGCCGCGTCGCCGCCGTCCAGGGGGTGGGCCAGGTCGATCTCGGGCAGGCACCAGCGCAGACCGTGCCGGGCGAGGTCGGCGGAGCGCAGGAACGGCGAGGCCACGCCGAAGGGGTGGACGGCGGAGCAGTGGTCGTGCAGCAGGCCGGGGAGGGTGGCCGCACCGCTCCTGGCACCGCCGCCGATCTCCGCCGCGGCCTCCAGGACGGTGACGGCGAGCCCGTGCTCGGCCAGCGTGACGGCGGCGGCGAGCCCGTTGGGCCCCGAGCCGACCACGATCGCGTCGCTCATGCCCCGGCCTCCCGTCGCGCCGTCGTCGCACCCGCCGGTCCACGGCCCCGCCGCACGCGAACCCACCCTGCCAGCCTGGCGGACGGCCCGGCCCGGCGCACGTCCTGGGCGGAGCGGAGGCGCTCCGTCCGACGGTGCCGCCCCCACCTGAGCGGTACCCCCACAGGGTGACCGGGGCACCTGGCCACCCTGGCGAGGACATGGCTAATCTGCTCCCGTCCGATTCAACTCCCGGGCACCAAAGGCCCCATGGGCCATCACCGGACCAGAGGAGTGTTCATGCTCAGCACTTCCCGCTCCGCCAGCCCCACCGGTACCGCCGCACCCTCGAAAACCCGCCGACTGCCCGTCCTCGCCGCACTCGCCGCAGCGGTCGCACTCGTCACCGGAGTGACCGCGCCGGCGTACGCGGCGGAGCCGGCGCCCGCGCCGGCCACCGGCGCGCAGACCACCGACGAACAGCCCGCCGACGCGCAGGCGACCGACGAGCAGGCCGGGGACGGCGGGCAGGCCGACCGGCGTCTCCCGGCCATCCACCCCGAGCGCGACTTCGCCGGCTCCACCGTCGCCGCCCACGAGGGAAGAGAGAGCACCTCGGGCGTCTTCGCCCTCGCCGCCACCCAGACCCCCGGACTGGACGTCTCCAGCTACCAGGGCAACGTCAACTGGGCCTCGGTGAAGGCGAACGGCGCCCGCTTCGGCTACGTCAAGGCCACCGAGGGCACCACCTACACGAACCCCTACTTCGCCCAGCAGTACAACGGCTCCTACAACGCCGGCCTGATCCGCGGCGCCTACCACTTCGCCCTGCCGGACCGTTCCTCCGGCTCGGCCCAGGCCACCTGGTTCGTGAACCACGGCGGCGGCTGGTCCCGCGACGGCAAGACCCTGCCACCGGCCCTCGACATCGAGTACAACCCCTACGGCGCCACCTGCTACGGCCTCAGCCAGAGCGCCATGGTCAGCTGGATCCGTTCGTTCAGCGACACCGTCCGCTCCCGCACCGGCCGCTACCCGACGATCTACACCACCACCAACTGGTGGTCCCAGTGCACCGGCGACAACGGCGGCTTCGGCGCCACCAACCCGCTCTGGATAGCGCGTTACTCCAGTGCGGTCGGCACCCTCCCGAACGGCTGGGGCTACCAGACCTTCTGGCAGTACGCCGACTCCGGCACCTTCCCCGGTGACCAGAACCTCTTCAACGGCGCCTACGACCGCCTCCAGGCCCTCGCCAACGGCTGACAGCCCTGACGTGGTGGTGTCGCCGGCGGATCCGACCCGTCCGGGGGCTGGGTCCCCGGCCGTCGGCGACACCCTCACGCTCCCGGCCCGTGCGGTACCGGCGTCACCCGGGGCGCCGGCCCTTTGCCTCGCCTTTCCCCGCGACGACACCCGCCCCGAAGGCGGCCGCGGCGCCGGAGCCACGCCCGCGGGCCCGTCCAGGCCCGGGCCGGAGGAGCACGGCGGGCCCCACCGGACCGGTCGTGACCTGCGACGCGGCCGGTCCGGCCGGACGTCCGGCGGGCGGCCCGGGGTGACCCGGCGCCAGGCACCCCGGTGCGGGGAGGCCACCGGCCGCTCTGGATAATGATCGCCTCGCCGTCGGCACGAATCGATCACACATTCCATCGGAACCTTCAGGACCTTCAGGACCTTCGGAACCGACGCGAGACGAGACGTCATTCTCCCGAGGAGACCAACTGTGTCCATCCGACGCCGCGTCGGCCTGGCCGCCGCCGTCGCGAGTTCCGCGGTCGCCGGCGCCGTACTGCCGATGACCGCCCACGCCGATTCCGGCGTGCTCTACGTCAACAACGCCGCCGGTGCCAACTGTTCGGACGCCGGCACGGGTACGGCCGCGCAGCCGTACTGCACCATCCAGGCCGCCGCCGACGCGGCACAGCCGGGTCAGACCGTCCAGATCGCACCGGGCGGCGGCTACCCGGAGCAGGTCACGGTCACCCGGTCCGGGCTCGCCGGCCGGCCGATCACGTTCAACGGTGAGCTGGTCTACAACTCCGCGACCATCCCCGTGGGTGTGCGGTCCTGGAGCGCGAACGCGCAGCCCGCCCCGCACGGCTTCGTCCTCGTGGGCGTGCACGACGTCACGGTGACGGGTCTGCAGATCGGCGGCCCGCAGGAGGGCGTGCTCGTCCAGGACTCCGAGCGGATCGTCCTCGACCGCAACGACGTGACCGCCGGCAACCCCGTCGACAACGGCGTCCGCGCGTACCCCGACGCGACCCCGGGCATCCGGATCACCGGCAGCAGCGCGGCGGTCACGGTGAGCCGCAGCGTCATCACCGGCGTGGGCACGGCCGGCGTGGCCGTCGAGCGCGGCGTCACCGGGGCCGTCGTCACCACCAACGAGGTGAGCGGCAACCCCGCCGAGGGCGTGCTGATCACCGACGCCCCGGGCACCGTGGTGGTAGCCAACACCTTCGCGAAGAACTGCGGGAGCGACCTGTCGCTGGCCGGGAACTCCTCGGGCGCGACGATCGAGAACAACATCATCTCCAAGCTCCCGGCCTTCGCCTGCGCCGGGGGCTTCCAGTCGCCGTTCGCCCCCCTGACGGTCTCGGCCGGTTCGACCGGCGGCACCAAGGCGGACTACAACGTCGTCGCGCCCGCCATCGGCGGGTCCGGCTACTCCTGGGGCGCGACGTCCTACACCAACGCGTACGAGTTCAAGGCCACCGGCCAGGGCGCGCACGACTACGGATTCGACCCGAAGCTGGGCACCGACCGCAGCGTCGCGACATGGCCGGCCGTCCCGAACCTCACACCGACCGCCGCCCACGGCGTGACGGACGCGGCCGACGCGTCGGCCCCCGGCATGCTGGACACCGACGCCTACGGCCGCCCGCGCGTCGACCACCCGAAGATCGCCAACACCGGTACCGGGAGCGGCTACGTCGACCGCGGGGCGGTCGAACTCCAGGAGACCATGGCCGTCTCGGTCTGGACGGCGCCGTACCCGACGGCCGGACAGCCGCTGAAGGCCCGGATCAGCTACTCCTACACGGGGGGCTGGGCGCCGGCCGGCGCCATGCTGGACTTCGGCGACGGCGGCTACCCGGTGCGGGCCCCGCTCGGGACCGCCTCCTTCGACCACGACTACCCGGCGCCCGGCCTCTACACGGTGACGCTCACCGCGACCAGCGAGACCGGCCTCACCCGCGCCTCGACCGCCACGGTGAACATCGCGCCGACCGGTGCCATCTGGGTGGACCCCACGGTCACCCAGGACGACCCCAACGTCGCCCGGCTCAAGGTCACGGACCGGAGCAGCAGCCCCTGGCCGGTGACCCGCTACCAGGTCGACTTCGGTGACGGCTCCGCCCCGGTGGTGACCGACGGCTCGGCCCCGCCGAACGGTCTGACCCACGACTACGGTGTCGCCGGCACCTACACGGTGACCGAGACCGTCACCGACGACCACGGCCGCACCGCGAGCAAGTCGGTGCAGCGCTACGTCACCGGCCCCCAGACGGGCCTGCCGTTCACGGGGTACTTCGCCGGCCCCAGCAGCCACCTCGGCCTGTTCGACAAGGGGCGGTGGGCACTGTCCACCCAGAAGGTGTCGGCCAAGCCCGGCACGATCTACCAGTTCGGTGGCCCGGGCGACCTCCCGGTGGTCGGCGCGTGGGACAACGCCTGCCAGTGCCGGCTGGGCATCTACCGCCCGAGCACCGGCACCTTCGCCCTGCAGCACGCCGACGGCACCGTCTCCGCGGTGCGGTTCGGTGAGCCGGGCGACCTCCCCGCGGTCGGCGCCTGGGACCACAACGGGCACGACCAGCTGGGCATCTACCGCCCGAGCACCAGCACCCTGGCGGTCCGGCACGACGACGGCTCGGTGACCGCGATGCGGTTCGGCGACGCCGGCGACATCCCGGTGGTCGGCGACTGGGACGGCGTGCGACACGCCCAGTTCGGGCTGTTCCGCCCCGGCCGCAACGCGGGCGACCCGAACCTGTTCATCCTGCGTCACGACGACGGCAGCGTCTCGACCGCCACCTACGGCGTCAAGGGCGACCTCCCCGTGGTCGGCGACTGGCTGGGCAAGGGCCGGACGACCTTCGGCGTGTTCCGCCCGACCACCGGGCTGTTCACCCTGAGCAACGCCTACGCGGGCCAGGCCGAGGTGTCGTTCTCGATCTACGCCTGATCCGGTGTCCGGCGGCCCGGGGTGCGGAGTTCTCGCGCCCCGGGCCGTCGGCGTCACCGTGGCCCGCCCCTTGCCGTCCGGTGACACCACGGTGACGGCCGGACCGCGCGAGGACCGCGACCGCACCCGTCCACCGGGCGGCCCGGCCGGGCCGCCGGGCATTCCTCCGCCTCACCCCGCATGAAGTCGGCGACCCGGGGCAGCCGATTCCGCGAGCGCCGCCGGGACACCCCCGGCACGGCACCAGTGTGCGGAAGGGAGACGGTTGTGAGCAGCGACGTCAACATCTGGGAGTTCCGTTCGACCTCCGGCTACGTCACCGGGTCCGACCTCGTCGACTTCCGGGTGGAAGCGGTCGACGGGCACATCGGCAGGATCGACAAGCTGTCCGAGCAGGCCGAGGCCCGGTACCTGGTGGTGGACACCGGCCCGTGGATCTTCGGCAAGCACGTCCTGCTGCCCGCCGGCACCGTCGTCCAGGTCGACTTCGAGGAGCGGAAGGCCTACGTCGACCGGACGAAGGACGAGATCAGGAACGGCCCGGAGTTCGACCGGCACCGGCACGACGACGACACCGACTACCAGGAGAAGTACGCGGGCTACTACGGTCCCTTCTACGGCGGACCGCTGATCTGACACCTGCCACCGGAAACGAAGCGACCGGACGGCCGCCCCCGGCAGCGGGGCGGCCGTCCGGTCCGGCACAGGGGAGGCAGCCATGGCGGAGATCCTCGGGGCGGACGGGCACACCGTCGACCTGACGGGCTACCGGGTCGACGGCCCGGACGGCCGGATCGGCCGGGTGGATCGCCACTCGGACTTCGTCGACGAGCGGCACCTGGTCGTCGACACCGGTCTCTGGGTGTTCGGCCGGGAGGTGACGGTGCCGATGAGCGCGGTCACGGACGTGGACGAGGACCGGCGCACCGTCCTGCTCACGCTCTCGCACGCGGAGATCGACCGCCTGTACCGCGCGGAGACCTCCGGCTGACCGGACGTCGCCGGGGCGGCCCGGCCCACCGCGGCCGGGCCGCCGCGGCGACCGCGTCCCCGGGCACGGGCCCCGTCGGCTACAGCAGGCGCTTGATGTCACCGCGCGCCCGGTAGAAGCCGCCGTCGCCCGACTCCAGCACCTCCGCCACCAGGTAGCGGGCTCCCGGTACCCGGATGTCCTTGGGGAACTGCACCCGGCGGCCCGCGTCGAACCCGGCGGACACCACCCGCACCCGCACCCGGCCGCCCTCCTGGACGCACTCCACCTCGATCCCCTCGGCCGCGCCCGCCGAGCCGGCGACCACCGACTCCGGTTCGGCGCCCGCCACGGCCGCCTGCCACCCGCTGCCGTCCACCTCGGCCACCTGCGGCACCCAGCCGTCCTGCGCCGCCGTCACCGCCTGCTCGCTCGCGTCCAGGCAGGCCAGCGACCCGTCGGTGGTCACCAGGTACAGCCGGTCGTCGCGGTACTGCATGCTGTACGCCGAGCCGCAGCCCGTGCCGAGCTTCCACAGCCGGGTGCCGTCGGCGGCGAAGCAGTAGACCGAGGAGTGGTTGTCCCCGGCGAACACGTACCGGCCGTCGGGCGAGGACGCGCAGGAGAACACCGCGGCGTCGCAGCGGTAGCGGGCGGCCTCCGAACCGTCGGCCTTGCGCAGCCGGTGGACCCAGCCGCGCGAGGTGCCGGCGAACACCTCGTCACGCTCCTGCCAGCCGAACAGCACGGCGCCCTCGGTCGGGGTGTGCCACACCGGTTCGCCGCCGCGGGCCGCGTAGCGCGCGACGCCGCGCGCGTGGCCGTGGTAGACGCCGTCGTCGTCGCAGCGCACCATCCAGCCGTCGGTGCCGGTGCCCTTGCGCCGCCACTGGAACTCGTCCTCGTGGTCGACGGTGGTGATGCCGCCGCGCGCGTCGGCGACCCCGAGCACGCCGTCGTGGATGTCCAGCCAGTAGATGTCCACGTCCTCGGCTATCTCGTACGCCACCCGAGGCACCTTCCCGCCCAGGTCGTACACCTTGCCGTCGTCGCACCCGGCGTAGATCCACCAGTCGTCGGCCACGATGCACTTGACCCCGTCGGGCAGCCCGTACCGGCCGGTGACCCGGCCGTCGTGGGTGAGGGTGTAGACGTCGCCGCGCTCGTTGCCGACCCAGGCGTGCTCCTCCCCGACGAAGATCCCGAACGCCGAGGCGCCCGAACGGAAACGCCACAGCACCGGCGCCTGACGGGCCGTCGACCCGCTGCTGACGATGGCCCGGCGGGTGACCGCCCGCCGCTGCCGCACCCCGCGCACCGCCGGGGCGTACCCCTTGCGGACCTTCTCCCCGAGCTTCTTCGCGGCGGCCGAGGCCGCCTTCTCCACCGTCGGGTAGGAGGTGGTCTTCTCCTGGCCGCTCTCGCCGATCCGCCCGTACCTGACGGTCACCGCCGTGCCGGCGACCCGGACCTCGTAGAACTTGTGCGCGCTGCCCGCGTCCTCGGACAGTTCCAGGTAGGTGACCTGCTCGTCGGCGGCGACTGGCATGGCATGGGCCCCTTTCGGGCGACGTTCGGAAGCGTCGTCGCGCGGGTCGCGCCCGCCGACACCGCACAAACTAGCCACCGCCACCGACAACGGACCGGGTGGGCCCCCGCGGACGGCGCGGGTGGCGGCCGGATCGGCACGCGGCCGCCACCCGGGCCGTCCGGCGGCTCAGCCCAGCCGGGCGGCCAGCCGGCGCAGGGCGGACGGGCGGCGCCGCGCCCGGGCGGCGGTGCCCGCCGCGGGCGGCTCCCCGCACCCGGGGGCACCGGCCGGCGGCTCGGCGGTGGACGGCGCGGCCCCGGCGGGCGCGGCGGTGCGGCTGGCCTCGGCGCGCACCAGCGCGCCCATGGCGGTGTAGACGTCGAAGGGCATGACGGAACTCCTGCGGTGTGGACCTGACGGTGGGCACGGCGGGGCGGCGCGGCGGGGCCGGAACCCCGCAGCGCGGCCCCGGGGCCCGTCAGCAGCGCAGGACGGTTCCCCTCCCGGCCCCGTCCGGGCGGGCGGGCTCGGTGGTCGGCCCGGCCGCGGCACGGCCGGGCGGGGCACCGGCCGCGAGGGCGGCCGGCGTCCGGGGTGCCGGGGCGAGCGGTCCCGCCAGCGGGGCACGGGAATGACCGATCCGGTGGGTGGAGGCGGCGCCCGGGGTGGTCCCGTGGTCGCGCCGGCGCTCGCCGGGCTCCGGACAACCGTCCGCGTCGAACGGCCCGGCGGGGGCGGCGGGGAACTCCTGGACCGTCACACAGCGGTCGAGGGCGAGCCGGTGGAGGGAGTCGACGGTCCCGGCCCCGGTCAGCAGGGCGAGGACGGCGGCCAGCAGCACCGCGAGGGCGCACCGGGTCGCGAAGTCACCCTGCCGAGCCGTACGCCCCATGCGCACCCTTCCGACGACGTCCCTGTCCAGCTAACCGCCCGCGCCTCCCGACACCCGCCCGCCCCACCCGATGGAGTGAAGGACTTCACTCCCCCGGTCGACCCGGACGGGCACACCGAGGTCCTGTCCGGCCGACCGGGCGGGTGCCGGAGCGCCGCTACCCGAGGGTGACCACCCGGGCCCAGTCCGGCGGGTCGTCCGGCGCGTGGTCCGGGTCGTCCTCGTCCCACGCCCGGGTGACCGGCGGACGGGGGAAGAGCCCGACCACCGTGCGGCACGGCGGGCGGGAGTCCGGCCACGGGGTCTGTCCGTCGGTCAGGACCACGACGACGTCCGGCCGGGGGCCGGTCCGCAGCGCCCTGGCGAAGCCGGTCCGCAGATCGGTGCCCCCACCGCCGACCAGCGGGATCCCCTCCGCGCGGCAGAGCGGGTGCACGACCCGGGCCGCCGCGTCGCACGGGAGCACGGTGACCAGGTCGCGGCGGCCGCCCACGGCCCGGGAGATCGCGGCCACTTCGAGCAGCGCGCTGCCCAGCTCGGCGTCGCTCACCGAACCGGAGGTGTCGATCACCACGGCGACCCGGGGCGGTCTGCGCCGCAGGCTCGGCAGCACGACGCCGGGCACCCCGGCCGAGCGCCGCGACGGCCGCCCGTAGGTGTAGTCCTCGCCCGCGCCGGAGCCGGCCACCGCCGTCCGGACCGCCGCTCCCAGCAACTCCCGCCACGGCTGCGGCGGGTGGAACGCCTCCTCGGCCCAGCGCTGCCACGCCCGCGGAGCGGTGCCCGGGCTGCCGGTGATGCCGTGGGCCACCCGGAACCGCACCGCGTCCCGTTCCTGCGCGCTGAGACCGTACGCGCCGTCCGGTCCCAGCTCCCACCCCCGTTCCAGCCCATCGGCGCCGCTGCCGCAGTCCAGCCAGGACAGGTCCTGGGTCAGCGGCCCGAGGCTGAACAGGCCCAGGTAGTCCTCCATCAACTCCCCTTCGGGAAGCCGCAGGGAGCTCGGCCGGACGGCGCCCTCGGGCTCGGCCAGCCCGTCGCCGTACACGTCGTCGTTGATCTCGCAGTCGGCGGCGATGTTCATCCGCAGCCGCTCCCCCGGGCCGGTCAGTCCGCGCTCGCGGGCGACCCGGTCGCTGCGCCCGTGGTGGTCGCGCAGCAGGTGCGAGACCTCGTGCACCCAGACCCCGGCCAACTGCTCGACCGGCGTGCGGTCCACGAACACCGGCGAGACGTAGCACCGCCAGTACCGGTCCACGGCCATCGTCGGGACGCGCCGCGACTCCACGGTGTGCAGGGCGAACAGCGCGGTCGCCAGGTAGGGCCGGACCTTGGCGGCGTGCAGTCGGGCGGCGAACAGCTTGTCGAGGTCCAGCGCCCCGGCCGGCTCCGGCGCCGGCGCCGCCGACCGCGCCGGGGCCGTCACACGCCCCGGGGCCGTGGGCCGCGCCGGGGCCGTCGGCCGTACCGGGGTCATCGGCCGGCCTTGGCGGCGACCCGGGCCACCGACCGGTCGGCCCGCGCCGACAGCGCGACCACCCCGGCGAGACGCTCGATCGCCGCCGGGACGTCCCAGTCCGGCCGGCGCAGTGTGGCGAGCGTGGTCGCGGGGACGACCACCAGGTCCGGCGCCCCGGTCTCGGTCGCACGCACCAGCAGCGTCCACGCCGCGTCCCAGCGGGACTTCTCCGGACGCTTGCGGACGGCGTCCACCACGCTGTCGAGCACGGCCTGCCGGAGGTCCCCCCGCTCGGGCAGCTCGGCGCCCGCCGGGTCGGCGAGCAGTTCCTCCGGGTCCGGGAGGTCCATCCGGTCCAGGCTCGCCAGCAGCTCCAGTCCCGGCCCGTCCCCCACCGTCCCCCTGACCAGCAGGGAGAGGACGTCCCGGGAGGAGCCGGCGGCGGTCGCGAAGGCGACCAGGCAGAGCGCCGTCTCCCAACTCCGGGGCGAGGGCCAGGCACCGCCCCGGCGGGTCTCGTTGGCGGGCAGCCGGTGGACGAGGGCGGGCCGGGCGGCGAGCAGGCCGCAGACCGCGCGGCGGGCGAAGGCGACGGACTCGGCCAGCCGCCGCGGGTCGAGCCGCGGCAGGGTGGCCCGGGGCCACGTCCCGCCGAGGCCGCGGACCACGACGTCGTGGTCGTGGACCCACGGGAGGTGGACGAAGCGGTTGGCCAGCGGCGGGCTCAGTTCCCAGCCGTCGGCCGCCGAGGAGCGGGGATTGGCGGCGGCCACGATGCGGACCTCGGGCGGCAGTCGCAGGGCCCCGATCCGCCGTTCCAGGACCAGCCGGAGCAGGGCGGCCTGGACGGCCGGCGGCGCGGTGGACAGCTCGTCGAGGAAGAGCAGCCCCCGGCCCGCCCGGACCAGGCGCACGGCCCACTCCGGCGGGGCCATCGGGACGCCCTGCTCCACCGGATCGTCACCGACGACCGGCAGCCCCGAGAAGTCGGAGGGCTCGTGCACGCTGGCGATCACCGTGGTCAGCGGCAGGTCCAGGGTCTCGGCCAGCTGGGTCAGGGCGGCGGTCTTGCCGATGCCGGGCTCGCCCCACAGCAGGACGGGACGGTCGGCGGCCACCGCCAGGGTCAGCGCCTCCAGTTGGATGTCGGGGCGCGGTTCGGTGCCGGTCTCGCGCAGCAGGGCCAGCAGGGCGTCGGCGACGTCGAGCCGGGAGTCATGACGTGGGTCGGCCGGTCGGCCGGCCGCGGCGGACAGCATGGCCGGGGACAGCGGCACGGACGTGGACGTGGACGTGGTCACGGGCATGAACGTAGGCATGTTCGATCACCTCGGGTGGGTTGCGAAGGGCGGATGGTGAAGCGTGGGGTGGTGAAGCGTGGGTTGCGAAGCATGGGGTGAAGCGTGGCTTGCGAAGCGTGCGGGACGGTGGAAGGCCGTCGGGGCGCCGCCGGAAGGCAGCGCGGCCCCCGGCACCGGGTCAGCGGGAGGTCGCCCCACGGGCACCGGAGCGGCGGTCGCGCGGACGGCGGCGGTCCGGGCTCGGGCTGTGCTCGACCAGGCCGGCCCGGAACAGCCCGTAGCTGACCCGCCGGAGCGCCGCCGCCGCCAGTTCGTCCCGCAGCGCGCCGCCGCGCAGCACGGCCCCGGGCCCCAGCAGGCCCTCGACGACCGCCAGCGCACCGGCGGTGTCGCCGTGGTCCAGCCGCTCGCGGACACCGCTGAGCTGCTCCGGGCGGCGGTGCGCCTGGTCGATGACCTGCAGACAGGGCAACGGCGTACCGGTCAGGGCGACCAGCAGCTCCTCCCGGCGCAGCTCGGCCGGGTCGTGGTCCAGCGCCGCCAGGACGCCGTCGACCAGGCCGATCCGGTGCCGGGCTCCCCGGCAGTCGACGAGGCGCGGTTGCCCGGCCCGGTCCGGGAGCGGGGCGGGCCCGGCCGGCGCGTGGCCGGGGACCAGGGCCGAGGCGACCAGCGGGTGCAGCCGATCGGCCTCGATCGCCCCGGTACGGAGCAGTTCGAGGTCGGGGAGCACCCAGGTCGCCGCGTCGGGCAGCACCGGCCGCGCGGGGCCGGCGCCGCCGGTGGGCGCGGCCACGGTCCACTGGGCCGGCGGCCCGGGGCCGTCCCGGTCCGCGACCGGTTCCAGGACCAGCCGGCGCCGGGCCCCGAGGCGGACGTCCACCGGGCCGCTGCCGCGCCCCTCGGCGGCGAGCAGGAGCTCGGCCTCGGCCGCCCAGCGGTCGACGGCACAGTGCCGCCCCGGCGCCACCAGGGCGGTGGGCAGCGCCGCCCGCGGCGGCGGACCGGTCCACGGCCGGCCGGCCCCGCTCCGGAGCCGCAGTTCGCCGCTGCGGCGCGCGTCCCACAGATGGCGGTGCAGGTCGAGCCGGAACCGCCGGTCGGGGTGGGGGTGGGGGTAGCGGGCGGTGCCGGGCTCGCGGTGGGAGCCGTCCCACAGGGCGAGGCTGATCCGCTGGCCGGCGTCCGCCCAGGCGGGCGGGGTCCGGGCCACGAGTCGGACCGGGGGCCCGCCGTCCCCCGTCGCGGCGTCGTACCGGGCGAGGGCGACCGTCAGCCCCGGGCGCAGCAGGCCGTCCGGGGCGATCCTCGGCAGGTGCCAGCGGAGCAGGTCGGGGGCCAGCCGGCGGAGGTCGGCGCGGACCTCGGTGGCGAGGTCCCGGCCGTGGGTGCGCGCCACGGCGCGCAGGTCGAGGTCGACATCGATGTTCGCGGCGGCGCAGGCCCCGGCCCAGTCGCCGGCCAGGCGGCGGGCGGTCGCGGTATCGATCATGGACGGCGGCACGGCGAACTCGCGCACGCGCAGCCAGAGGGAGAGACGGGAGTCCCGGTTCGCGGTCGGAGTGAGCATCAGCACTCACCTTGCGCGGACGGGGCCCCCCATCCGGATGCGGAATGAGTAGTCATCGCGGTGAGCCTAGCGACCTGCCGGCGGCCTGTCAGGTGCTTTTGCGCCGCCGCGCCTTCACCGCGGCCACCCCGGCGGGCCGGGCCGGGGCTTCCGCGCGGCAGCCCCGGCCCGGCGACCGGTGCGGTCTACGGCACCTTGGCGTCGGGCAGCCGCTCGGCCTTCACCAGGCAGTCGCGGAACTCGTACCAGGGCGCGGGGCCGGTCCAGCGCAGGAATCCGGTGCTCCCGGTGCCCGCCTCCTGGTTGGCGAAGCGGCAGCCGTCGTACAGCAGCTTGCCGGCGGTGGTCGCGGTGCCCGAGGTCACCTGGTGCGCGCCGAGCAGGGCGCAGTCCTGGTAGCGGATCACCGGTCCGCGCGAGGGGTTGACGGCGTCGAAGCGGTACACGTGCGGGACGGCCTTGTCGGTGAGGGCCCAGGACTCGAAGGCGCGCGCCGTGTCGTCGCAGGACACGAAGGTGACGGTGCCCTTGTACCAGGCGGAGTCGATCACCTTGTGACCGGTGCCGCGGACCTCGAACCGGATGCCCTGGGCGTACAGGCGCATCACCGAGTCGGCCCGCGGCGAGTTGGCGCCCAGCTTGAAGAAGGTGCCGGTCGACTTGGGGTCGACGAGGATGTACGACCCGCCGATGAAGTTCATCGAGCCGCCGCGCTCGTTGCGCACGAAGACGCCCGACTGGAACTCCACCTTGCAGTCACGGAAGGTGAAGTTGAGGAACTGGTCCTGCTGCTGCTCGGTCGGGATCCCGCCCATCACCAGGAACGCGTCCGCGTAGGAGCCGCTGATCTGGCAGTGGTCCCAGCCCATCTCGCTGTTGAGGTTGGAGTTGGACCCCGGGCCGTCGAGGACGATGCCCGCCTTCCAGGCGCCGCGCCAGTCGACGTCGGTGTACCAGGTGTCCTGCACCCCGAACGTCTTGGAGGAGAACGAGTAGTTGAAGGTCGCGGTCGCGTCCTGGCTCTCGAAGGTCAGGCCGCTGATCCGGATGTTCCGGTAGCGGTCCATGTTCCGCCAGAACACGGTGTCGCGGACCGTCGGCGCGTACACGATGCGGGAGAGGCGCTTGCCGAAGCCGGTGATCGAGATGCCGTCGATGACGCTCTGGGTCGAGCGGTCGGTGTTCTGGGTCGGCGGGAGCAGGCTGTCGGGCTGGGTGAGCAGGTAGGTGCCCGGCGGGATCAGCAGGACCTTCTTCGGGGTGACCCCGGTCTCCGGCGCGCCGCCGAGCACCTCGGCCACGGCGTCCCGGAAGGCGGTGTCGCTGGGCGTGGCCCCGGTCGGGTCGGCACCCTTGGCGACGACGTCGACCACGTAGGCGCCCGCGCCGGCCGCCACCGCCGCCGGTGCGGCGACGGCGCCCTGACCGCCGAGTGCCAGGCTCCCGGCCACGGCGCCCACCCCGGTCAGCCCGGCGAGCAGGGCGCGCCGGCCCGGGCGGCGCCCCGGGTCACCGTCGGGCCCACCCGCCGCGCCGGCCACCCCGGACCGCGTGGTGCGCGTGGAATCTGTGGACATCGCCAACCCCCGTCGATGAGAACTGCGTCGGTGCCGCGACCCGTCCATGGATCATGGCCGAACCTCGTGATCATCTGGCATGTCCCGGCCCCGGCACAAGGATCCGTGCGGCCCGGCGCGCAAGGCCCGGACCGGGCGGAGCCACCCGGGCGGTCCACCCGGGCGGACGCGTCGGACCGGCACGGGCCACGGCGCGTCGGTAGCGTGGGCGGGACGGCGGCGGCCCGGGACAGCGGGGTCGCGAAGCGCGGAGCAGCGGAACGGCGGGCTGGTTCGGATGGTCAGTGGCGAGCTCGATCTCACCGGGCTCCGGCGGGTCTACGGGCGGCCGGGCAGCAAGCTCTTCTACACGCTCGTCTGCCGCAACGCCCGGCACTGGGGGTGGACCGAACCGGGCCAGTCCAAGTGGCGGTGCTGGCAGGCACAGCGGCGCCTCGAAGGCGTCCTCGGCCGGAAGCTGGCGCTGCCCGCCGGGTCGCGGGTGCTGGACGCCGGCTGCGGTGCGGGGGTGGTGGCGCGGGAGATGGCCTCCCGGTTCGGTCTGCGGGTCACCGGTGTCGACGTGCTGGACTTCCACGTCCGCGAGGCCCGCCGGCTCAGCACCCGCGCGGCGCTGGAGGAGCGGACCGCCTTCTCCTGGGGGGACTACCACGACCTGGAGTTCCCCGACGGCTCCTTCGACGGCGTGTACTCGATGGAGACCCTGGTGCACGCCTACGATCCCGGGCGGGCGCTGGCGGAGTTCCACCGCGTGCTCCGGCCGGGCGGCCGGCTGGTCGTCCTGGGCCCGGTCGGCGCGCCGCCGGAGGAGATCAGCCCCGAGGGCCGCGCGGTCCTGGACCCGTACCTCGACGCGATGGTCTTCCCCGGGGCCAAGCGGTACGACTCCCGCAGTCTGAGCCGGCTGCTCACCGGGGCGGGCTTCCGGGTCGAGGAGGCCCTGGACGCCACCGACCGGTACCGCCCGACCTCGGACGCGCTCTACGCCTACTTCCGGCTGCCGTACGCGGTGCTGCGCCTGTTCGGCCCGGCGGAGAAGTGGCTCGGCCTGCGGTCGGTGGTGGAGATGTACCAGGTACGGGACTACGTGTCCTGGTTCGTGCACACCGCCGTCAAGGCGTAGCGCCCGCGAGCCGCCGCACCGTCACCCCGTAGCACCGCGGCCTCACCCGGCCTTCGCGCCCAGCATCCGCAGCACCAGATCACCGTAGCGGCGCCCGAGTTCCTCCGGGGTCTCGCTGCTGCGGCCGGTGTACCAGCGGGACACGTCGATGCCCAGCGAGGTCACGGCGCGGGCCGCCGTACGAACTTCGGCGACCTCGAAGGCACCGGCCCCGACGCCCGCCTCGATGAGGGCGCTGACCTCGCGCTCGATGTCCAGCCGCAGGGCCGCGACCACCGTGTAGGCGTCCGCCGGCAGCGCGTGCAGCTCGTAGTTGACCACCCGGCCGACCGTCCGCGCCCGGGCGTGCCAGGCCGTGAACTCCTCCACCAGGCGCCGCATCCGGTCCACCGGGTCGCCCTCGCCGGCCGCCGCGTCCCGGACCAGCGTCAGGGTGGCCGCGTGGCCGGCCCGGCTGATCTCGGCCAGCAGGGCGGCCTTGGACGGGTAGTGGATGTACAGCGCGGCCGGGCTCATCCCGGCGGCGGTGGCGATGTCCCGGGTGGTGGTCGCGTGGAAGCCGCGCTCCGCGAACGACTCGACGGCGGCCTGGAGCAGCCGGAAGGCCGCCTCGGGGCGGGCGTCGGCGACGCCGGGCAGGCTGGGCCAGAGTTCGGCGATGGGCGTGCTGGTCATGGCGCCATCCTCCCAGATAAGTCGTACCGGAAAGGCGTATCGGAGTTCCGGTCGCGCGGGCCGGGGAGGGCCCGGCCGACTGTTGACAGGGTCCCGCACCGACAGCATGCTAAGCAAGCGCTTAGTCACCGGCCCGGCCCGAGCGGCCGGGCCTCGGCCGCACCCCGTCGGCCGACACCGCAGCAGCGGACAACTCCCGCAGAACCGTGCGAAAGGACCCTCCGTGGTGCACTCCTTCAAGGGCCAGGTGGCCGTCGTCACCGGATCCAGCCGGGGCATCGGCCTCGGGATCGCGCGCGAACTGATCGCCCGCGGCGCCCGGGTCTGCCTGACCGCCCGCACCCCCGAGCCGCTCGCCGAGGCCGTCCGCGACCTGGGCGGCCCCGAGGTCGCGATCGGCGTCGCGGGCAAGGCGGACGACCCGGCCCACCAGGACGAAGCGGTGGCCCGCACGATGGAGGCCTTCGGCCGGCTCGACCACCTGGTCAACAACACCGGCATCAACCCGGTCTTCGGTCCGGTGCTGGAGACCGACGAGGCGGCCGCCGCCAAGATCCTCGCCGTCAACGTGCTCGCCCCGCTCGGCTGGACCCGCCGCGCGCACGCCGCGTGGATGGGCGAGCACGGCGGCTCGGTGGTCAACGTCGCCTCCATCACGGGCATCCGCGCCTCGCTCGGCATCGGCATGTACGGGGTCTCCAAGGCCGCCCTGATCCGGCTCACCACCGAACTGGCCGCCGAACTCGGCGGCCAGGGCATCCGGGTGAACGCCGTCGCGCCGGCCGTGGTCAAGACCAAGTTCGCCGCGGCGCTCTACGAGGGCCGGGAGGAGCAGGTCGCCGCCGCGTACCCGCTGGGCCGCCTCGGCGTGCCGGAGGACGTCGCGGGCGCGGTCGCCTTCCTGCTCTCCTCGGACGCCGCCTGGATCACCGGCCAGACCCTGGTCGTCGACGGCGGCGTCACCCTCGGCGGCGGGATGTGAACGCCGTGACGGACGAGCGGAGCCCGGCCGGCGGGTACGCGGGCCAGGGCGTGGTGGTCACCGGCGCGGGCCGGGGCATCGGCGCCGCCCTGGCCCGCGCCTTCGCGGCGGCGGGCGCCCGGGTGGTCGTCAACGACCTCGACGCCGGGGCCGCCGAGGCGGTGGCCGCCGGCTGCGGCGGCACCGCCGTCCCCGGGGACGCGGCCTCCGCCGAGGGCGTCGCCGGCCTGGTCGGCCGGGCCCGGGCGGCACTCGGCGACATCGACGTCTGGTGCGCCAACGCCGGCGTCGCCCCGGTCGGCGGCGCGGACGCGCCGGCCGCCGCCTGGGCGAGCGCCTGGGAGGTGAACGTGCTGGCCCACGTCCGCGCCGCCGACCTGCTGCTCCCCCGCTGGCTGGAGCGCGGCACCGGGCGGTTCGTGGCCACCGTCTCGGCCGCCGGTGTCCTCACCATGCTCGGCTCGGCCCCGTACGCGGTCACCAAGCACGGCGCGCTCGCCTTCGCCGAGTGGCTCGCCGCCACCTACCGCCACCGGGGCGTGCGGGTGCACGCGCTCTGCCCGCAGGGGGTGCGCACCGACATGCTGGCCTCGACCGGCGCGGTCGGCGAGGCCCTGCTGGCGCCGACCGCGCTGGACCCGGAGGACGTCGCCGGCGCCCTGCTGGCCGGGCTGCGCGAGGAACGCTTCCTGATCCTGCCGCACCCCGAGGTCGCCGAGTACTACGCGGTCCGGGCCACCGACCCGGACCGCTGGCTCGGCGGGATGAACCGGCTCCAGCGGGAGCTCGAAAGGAGCGCGGCACTGTGAGGGCCTGGCAGGTGACCGAGTTGGGCGAGCCGCGCGAGGTGCTGCGGCTGGCCGAGGACGTACCGCGGCCGGCCCCGGGGCCGGACCAGCTGCTGGTCCGGGTGCGGGCCGCCGCGGTCAACTTCCCGGACGCGCTGATGGTCCGCGGCCGGTACCAGGTCCGGCCGCCGCTGCCCTTCACCCCCGGCGTCGAGCTGTGCGGCGAGGTGGTGGCGGGCGACCGCGCGGGCGAGCGGGTGATCGGCACCCCGGTGCTGCCCGGCGGCGCCTTCGCCGAGTACGCCCTGCTGGACGCCGCGGCGGCCTTCGCGGCCCCGCCGGCGCTGGACGACGCGGAGGCGGCCGCGCTGCACATCGGCCACCAGACCGCCTGGTTCGCCCTGCACCGGCGGGCCGGGCTGCGGGCCGGTGAGACCCTGCTGGTGCACGCGGCGGCGGGCGGGGTCGGCAGTGCGGCGGTCCAGCTCGGCCGGGCGGCCGGGGCGCGGGTGATCGCCGTCGTCGGCGGCGCCGGGAAGGCGGCCGTCGCGCGCGGGCTCGGCGCCGACCTGGTGGTGGACCGGACCACCGGGGACTTCGTCGCCGCGGTCAAGGAGGCCACCGGCGGCCGCGGCGCGGACGTGGTCTTCGACCCGGTCGGCGGCGCGGCCTACACCGGCTCCACCCGGTGCGTCGCCTTCGAGGGCCGGATCGTGGTGGTCGGCTTCGCCGGCGGCGAGATCCCGGCCCCGGCACTGAACCACGCGCTGGTGAAGAACTACAGCATCCTCGGGCTGCACTGGGGTCTCTACAACACCCGGGACCCGCGGGCCGTGCTGGCCGCCCACGAGGAGCTGACCCGGCTGGCCGCGGCCGGCACGGTCCGCCCGCTGGTGAGCGCCCGCCTCCCGCTCGCCGCGGCGGCCGAGGCCGTCCAGCAGGTCGCGGACGGTCGCAGCACCGGGCGGCTGGTGGTCCTCGGGGCGTAGCGCCCCACCGCGTCACCCGGCCGCGACCGCGTCCCGCGCGATCACGTCCAGGGCCGGGCGCGGCGGCCGGCCGAGCAGGGCGGCGAGGTCCCCCGGCTCGCCCGGTCCGGCCAGGAAGCCGTGGGCGATCGCCGAGTACGTCCCGGCCACCATCGGCACCTGGAAGGTCTCGGCGCCGGAGGCCGCGACCGCCGCCCGCGCCCCGGCGAGGGTGCCCGGCCGGTACTCGACCGGCCGGCCGCCGGCCCGGGACAGCGCCGCCGCCACGTCCGCGCCGCCCACCGCCTGCTCGCCGACCAGTTCGTAGACCTGCCCGACGTGCCCGGCCGGGGCCAGCGCCACGGTGGCCGCGACCTCGGCGAGGTCGGCGCGGGCGACCGCGGCCAGCCGGCCGTCGCCGAGCGGCGCGGTGATCACGCCGTCCTGGTCCGGCGCGGCCAGCGAGCCCAGCAGCTCGGCGTAGAGGCCGTTGCGCAGGATCGTCCAGCGCAGCGTCGTGGACGCGCGCAGCCGCCGCTCGGTCCAGCGGTGCGCCAGCGCGTAGGCCAGGTGGTCGCCGTCGCCGGAGAGGCTGGTGTAGATCACGTGCTCGACGCCGGCCCGCTCGGCGGCCTCGATCGCGGCCCGGTGACGGGCGATCACCACATCGTCCTCGCCGTAGCCGGCCGAGATCAGCAGCAGCGTCCGCACCCCGGCGAAGGCGTCCGCCAGGGTCTGCGGCCGGTCGAAGTCCACCGTCCGGACCGGGACGCCGAGCGCCGGGGCCTTCTCCGGGGTACGGCTGCCGATCAGCACCCCGTCGAGCCCGCCGGGCAGCGCGGCCAGCCGCTCCAGCACCAGAGCGCCGAGTCCGCCGTTGACACCGGTGACGAGAAGCACCACTACCTCCAAGGTCTGTTCCGGGCCCGCGGCTCTCCGCGCCGCCCGGTGACCATCCTCGGTAGCCTGGGCGTTCGGCGTAAGGAGGCACTTTGATGTCAGTGGGGCACACCGCGGTAACCACCCCCCGGCCGGTGGTCTGGTGCGAGGACGGTGTGGACTGCGGGATCCGCGGGCTGCTGGACCGGCTCGGTGACAAGTGGTCGGTCCTGGTGGTGGTCGAACTCGCCCAGGGCGTCCGGCGGTTCCGCGAACTCCAGCGCGCCGTGCCGGGCATCTCGCAGCGGATGCTGACGCTCACGGTGCGCCGGCTGGAGCGGGACGGCCTGGTGTCGCGGACCGTCCACCCGACCGTCCCGCCGCAGGTGGACTACGAGCTGACGGAGACCGGCCACAGCCTGACCCACCTGATCCGGGCGATGGTGGACTGGTCCTACGACCACCATGACGCGATCCTCGACTCCCGGCAGGACTGGGACGCCGCCAACCCGGACTCCGAGATCCGCTAGCGGCGGGCCGGGCGGCCTGCCGTCAGCGGGCGAACTCCATCTCAGGGAAGCGCGGCGAGGGCCCGTCCAGCAGGTGGTCGTCGTGCCCGCGCAGCCACCGGTCGAAGAACGAGGCGACGTACGCGCGGGTGGCGAGCACCGCCCGCTCCGGGCGGATGTCGCCGACGTCCGCCCGGAGCACCTCGCCCGCCACCGCGCCCTGACCGGCGAGTTGCGGCAGCAGCGACTGCGCGTCGGTGTACGAGCCGTGCTGGGAGCCGGTGAGCGTGACGTCGGCGCGCCAGCCCCGGCTGTGCTGCCAGAGGGCGTCCCAGCCGGGCTGGTGGTGGTAGTCGCCGGAGTCCGCGCTCCCGGTGCCCATCAGCAGGAACGGCCGGTCCAGACCGTCCTCGGCGACGCTGCTCAGGAAGACGCCCTCGCCGGTGGGCCCGGGGAAGTGCAGCTGGCCGTCCAGGTTGACGCCGGCGGTGATCCGCGGGTCGTCGTGCATGGTCTGGACGGCGGTGAACCCGCCCGCGGAGTGGCCGGCCATGCCGATCCGGGTGAGGTCCAGCGAACCCCCGAGGCCGGCCGGGAGCCGCCGGTCGGTGCGCAGCACGGTGAGCTCGTCCAGCACGAAGCGGGTGTCGTCGACCCGGGTCCGCAGGGCCTTGCGCAGCAGGGCGCCGATGTCCAGGCCGGGGGTGCCGAGCATGCCCGGGAAGACGGACGTGGCCAGGCCGCCGTCCGGGAAGGCCACCTCGGACGCGTCGTAGGTGTGGTCGACGGTGACCACCACGTAGCCGCGCGAGGCGAGGTCCTCGACCAGGGCGGTGCCCCAGGTGCGGGGGTCGCCGAGCCCCGGCGAGTAGAGCACCACCGGGCGCGGGCGGCCGCCCGGCAGCGCGGGGGCGTCCCGGCGGGCGTGGGTGCGGACCGCCGACCAGTCCGTCCGGCCGCTCACCGTGCGGTAGTTGAAGACGGCCGCGCCGTCCTCGCCGCCGAAGTGCTCGGCGGCGCCGGGCTCCATGTAGCGGGCGCGGTCGTCGCCGGCCGCGGGGCGGGCGGTCGGGTACCAGAGGCTGATCATCAGCTCACGGGCCCGCCCGGGCCGCCACGGGTCCGGCCGGCCGGCGTCGGTGAGGTGCACCGCTGTGGTGCCGACCGGATAGGGCCCGGTGGGCTGCGGCAGCCAGGCACTCGCCCGGCGCTCCGCCACGGCCGGCGCCGCCACCGCCACGGCCGGCGCGACCGCGGTGCCCAGCACCGCCGTGGCCGCCAGCAGCGCGACGATCCCCGTCCGCACGCCCTGCCCGTGTGCCCGCTTGCGCATGACTCCCCCAGCTCCTCGCCGTCGACGCCGCCGTCCACCGGCCGGCCCGTACCGAGACCGTACGGGCCGGGGTGGTGAACGAACGTCATACCGCGGAGCCAACCCCGTCCGTGCTACCGAGGTATGACACGCCCGGGGCGGGGCCTACCGGTCACCCGGCCGGTGGCGCCTGAGCTCCCGCCGGGCCAGCGAGCGCTTGTGCACCTCGTCCGGCCCGTCGGCCAGGCGCAGCGTGCGGTTGCCGGCCCAGAGCTGGGCGAGCGGGGTGTCCTGGCTGACGCCGGCCGCGCCGTGGGCCTGGACGGCCTTGTCGAGGATCCATTCGACGGTCCGCGGGGTGGCGATCTTGATGGCCTGGATCTCGGTGTGCGCGCCGCGGTTGCCGACGGTGTCCATCAGCCAGGCGGTCTTGAGCACCAGAAGCCTCAACTGCTCGATCCTGACCCGGGATTCGGCGATCCAGTCCTGCACCACGCCCTGCTCGGCGAGCGGGCGCCCGAAGGCCACCCGCTCCAGCGTCCGGCGGCACATCAGCTCGACCGCGCGCTCGGCGATGCCGATGGCCCGCATGCAGTGGTGGATCCGGCCGGGCCCGAGCCGGGCCTGGGCGATGGCGAACCCGGAGCCCTCGGCGCCGATCAGATGACCCACCGGGACCCGGACGGCGTCGAAGTGGACCTCGGCGTGCCCGCCGTGGTCGGCGTCGTCGTAGCCGAAGACCTTCATGCCCCGCCGGACGGTGACCCCGGGGGCGTCGCGCGGGACGAGGATCATGCTCTGCCGGCGGTGCGGCTCGGCACCGGGGTCGGTCCTGCCCATCACGATGAAGATCCGGCACCGCGGGTTCATCGCGCCGGTGATGTACCACTTGCGGCCGGTGACGACGTACTCGTCGCCGTCGCGCTCGATCCGGGTGGCGATGTTGGTGGCGTCCGAGGAGGCGACATCGGGCTCGGTCATCGCGAAGGCGGAGCGGATCTCGGCGCTCAGCAGGGGGCGCAGCCAGCGCTCGCGCTGCTCGGCGGAGCCGAACTCGGCGAGCAGCTCCATGTTGCCGGTGTCCGGGGCGGCGCAGTTGAGGGCGGGCGGCGCGAGCTGCGGGCTGCGTCCGGTGATCTCGGCGAGCGGCGCGTACTGGAGGTTGGTCAGGCCGGCGCCCTCTCCCGGCCGGTCCCGGTGGCCCGGCAGGAAGAGGTTCCACAGGCCCCGCTCGCGGGCCTCGGCCTGGAGCTCGGCGACGATCGGCGGGACGTCCCAGGCGGGGCGGCCCGGGTCGGCCAGCTGGGCCTCCAGAACGGGCTCGGCCGGGTACACGTGCTGGTCCATGAAGGCCAGCAGGCGCTCACGCAGTTCTTCGGTCCGGGCGTCGTAGGCGAAGTCCATCAGTGGTCCTTGAGGGTGCTCAGGCCGTGCTCGGCGAGGACGGGTGCGATCTCGGCGGCCCGCTCGAAGCCGGCGCCGAGGGTGCGGCCCTGCCGGAAGCGGAAGTGGATGCCCTCGGCGACGACGGCGAGCTTGAAGGAGGCGAAGGCCACGTACCAGTCGAGGTCGGCGGCGTCGCGCCCGGTCAGCTCGGCGTACCGGGCGACGAGTTCACCGGCGGCGGGGAAGCCGGGGGCGGTGGCGGCGGCGGGGATGATGCCGCCGCCGACACCGGCGAGTTCGGTGTACATCACCAGCAGGCCGACGTCGGTGAGCGGGTCGCCGAGGGTGGACATCTCCCAGTCCAGGACGGCGGTGACGGCGTCGTGCTCGTCGACGAGCACGTTGTCCAGCCGGTAGTCGCCGTGCACCAGCGCGGGCGCCGGGGAGACCGGCAGCCGGGCGGCGAGCAGCCCGTGCAGCCGGTCGACGCCGGGCAGGTCGCGGCTGCGGGAGGCGGCGAGCTGGGTGGACCAGCGGCGGAGCTGGCGTTCCAGGTAGCCCTCGGGGCGGCCGAAGT
This sequence comes from Kitasatospora sp. NPDC091207, assembly GCF_044768625.1. Classification (NCBI taxonomy): domain Bacteria; kingdom Bacillati; phylum Actinomycetota; class Actinomycetes; order Kitasatosporales; family Streptomycetaceae; genus Kitasatospora; species Kitasatospora sp. NPDC091207. The sequence continues at coordinate 227,918 of NZ_JBIVVS010000009.1, read as the reverse complement.
CAGCGAGGCCGACCGCGGCCGGGTCGATCCGGTGCAGCTCCGCGAGGGTGTCGACCAGCTGCCGGCCGAGGGCGTGGACGCGCTGCTCGCCGAGGGCGGCGAGCGGTCCGACCTCGCGGTGCGCGGTGCCGGGGACGTACTCCATCAGGTACCAGGGCGCGCCGAGCACGTCCGTGCCGGTGTCCAGCAGCAGGGTCGCGGGGACGGGCACGCCGGTGCCGCGCAGGGCGGTCATCACCCGGTGCTCGCGGCCCATGTCGTGGGCGGTGGCCAGGACGTGCCCGAGCGGCGGGCGGCGCAGCACCCAGCGGGAGGTGCCGTCGGTGAGCGCGTAGGTGAGGTTGGAGCGGCCGCCCTCGATCAGCTCGGCCCGCAGCGCGCCCCGGACGGTACCCGGCAGCTCGCGGTCCAGGTGGGCGCGGAGCCGGTCGAGGTCCGGGCCGGGCGGACCGGCGGGGGTGTCGGGCATGGGCTCACTCTCCTGGTCGGCGGGCCTGACTAAGCGCTTGCTTAGCATTCAGCCGAGGGCTGTGCGCTGTCAATGCCGCCGGACCGCGACAATGTCGCCATGAGGTTGATCCACACCCTGGCCGGCGCGCTGATCCTGCTGCTGACCGTCGCGAGCATCCTGCGCACCCTGGTCGTCCCGCGCGGCCTGTACTCGTCGCTGGTCCACCGCCTCTGGCGGGCGCTGCGGACGCTCCTGCGCTGGTCGGCCCTGCCGTTCGGCACCTACCGCGCGCAGGACCGCGCGCAGACCTGGCTGGCGCCGCTGATCCTGGTCGGCATGCTCGGGGTGTGGCTCGGCAGCATGCTGCTCGCGTACACGCTGCTGCTGCACGGCACCTCGCGGCTGGACTGGACGGTCTCCTTCCGGGAGGCCGGCTCCAGCCTGTTCACCCTCGGCTTCGCCAGCGGGGACCGGCTCCACCTGTCCGTCATCGACTTCATGGCCGCCGCCAGCGGCCCGCTGGTGATCGCCCTGCAGATCGCCTACCTGCCCACCCTGTACAGCGCCTACAACCGGCGCGAGGTGGAGGTGACGCTCCTGAAGTCCCGGGCCGGCGAGCCCGCCTGGGGCCCGGAGCTGCTGGCCCGGCAGTCCCTGGTGGACACCGAGACCGCCTTGCCCGAGCTCTACCGCGACTGGGAGCGGCTCGCCGCCGACATCGGCGAGAGCCACTCCAACTACCCCGTACTGCTCTCCTTCCGCTCCCCCCAGCCGAACCGCAGCTGGGTGGTGGGCCTGATCGCCGTCATGGACGCCGCGGCCATCCACCTGGCGGTCAACCCGCACTCGGCCCCGCCCGAAGCCCGTCTCGTCCTGCGCGCCGGCTTCACCGCGCTGCGCGACATCGGCGGCTCACTGCGCGTCGACTTCGACCCGGACCCGGCCCCCGAGAGCCCGATCCGGCTCAGCTACACGGAGTTCGACGCGGCCGTGGCGATGATCACCGCCGCCGGCTTCCCCCGCGAGCGCTCCGCCGCCGACGCCTGGCCGCACTTCCACGGCTGGCGGGTCAACTACGAGTCCCTGGCCTACGAGCTGGCCCGCCGCAGCGACGCCGTCCCGGCCCTGTGGACCGGCCCGCGCGACTTCCCCGCCCCGCCCATCCCGCCGGCCCGCCCGGCCGACCGCCGGCCGGGGGCCGGGGCGCCGTAGGGCCGGCGGCCGCCGAATTCGGTCCGGCCCGGCCACCGGCCCCTCCGGCGGGGCCTCGCGTCAGACCTCGACCGGGCCGCCCGCGGCCAGCGAACGCTCGGCGGCGGCCAGGATCTCGACCACCCGCAGGCCGAACGCCGCGCCGCAGGGGTGCGGCTCACCGGTGCGCGCGGAGTCGCGCAGGGCGTCCAGGGCGCGGTGGAGCGCGGCGAGCGGGCCCTCGCCGCGCTCGGGGAGGTGGACCACGCCCGACTCACCGCGCAGCTCCATGCCCGTGCCGCCGCCCGCGAGCGGCGCGGTCAGGCTGAGCGCGAGGGTGCTGGACGCGCCGCCGGCGTGCCGCAGGACGAGGTGGACGGTGTCCCGGGGGCCCGCCACCGCCGTCACCTGGACGGCGTCGCCCAGCACCGGGAGCAGCACCGAGAGCGCGTGCGGGCCGACGTCCCAGAGCGCGCCCTTCTCCTGCCGCCAGGGCGAGGCCGCGTACGGACTGGTGCTCTCGGCGGCGAAGACCGAGCCGAGCCAGTCGGAACGGCCGGTGAACCAGCCGCCGGTGGCGGCCTGCTTCTCGATCCACGGCAGCTGGTCACCGCCGAAGCGCACGGTGAAGAACACCACCGAGGCCACGTGGTGGGCCCGGGTGGCCTGGAGGACACGCCGGGCGTCGGGGACGGTCAGCGCGACCGGCTTGTCCAGCAGCAGATGGCACCCGGCCTCGGCGGCCCGGACCGCGAGGTCCGCCTGGACGGTCGGCGGCAGCGCGATGGAGACGGCGTCCACCTCGGCCAGCATCCGGTCGAGGTCCTGATGGCCGGGCACCCCGTGCGCCGCGCCGAGTGCGGCGGCCGCCTCGGGCCGGCGGCCCCAGACGCCCGCGAACTCGAAGTCGGGGTGCTCCGCCAGTACGGGCGCGTGCACCCGCTCCGCCCAGGGGCCGGTGCCCAGCAGTCCGATCCGCATGCTCTCTCTTCTTCCTTGCTCGTAGCTGCCCGGCCCCGACGCGCTGCCGCCCGGTGCGGCACGGAGCCGTGCCGCACCGGGCGGCAGCGCTCTGTTCGGGGCTGCTCAGCGCTGGACGCGGGCCAGGGTGAAACCGTCGTAGCCCTTGCTGCCGACCGTCTGCACGGAGGTCGCGGACACCCGTGGCTCGGCGGCGATCAGGTCGTGCAGCCGGCGGGTGGCGAGGACCGCCGGGTCGGTGCTGTCCGGGTCGGCGACGGCGCCGCCGCGCACCACGTTGTCGACCACGATCAACGAGCCCGGTGCGGTGAGCTCCAGCGCGCGGGCGAAGTACTCGGGGTTGCTCGGCTTGTCCGCGTCGATGAAGACCAGGTCGAACGGCTCGGCGCCGTCGGCCACCAACGCGGCCAGCGAGTCGGCGGCGGGGCCGAGCCGGACCTCGGCAACCTTCTCCAGGCCGGCCCGGGCGAGGTTCGCCCGGGCGACCGCGGCGTGCGCCGGGTCGATCTCCAGGGTGATCAGGGTGCCGTCGGCGGGCAGCGCCCGGGCCAGCCAGATCGCGCTGTAACCACCGAGCGTGCCGACCTCCAGGACGCGCCGGGCGCCCAGGGTGAGGGCCAGCAGATGCAGCAGCTTGCCCTGGTTGGGCGCGACCGCGATGGGCGGCAGCCCGGCCGCCTCGGCGGCGGCCGCCGCGGCCTCCAGCACCGGGTCGTGACCGACCAGACGCTCGGAGAAGTACGCGTCCACCGCGTCCCACGTCTGCTTCGCCACAATGCCCTCCACCTGCTGCTTTACATGCCACCGCCGGGGTAGCCCGATGCTACCCCGGCGGGATGACAGCTCTGCTGGAACGCTCCGGTGAAGGTCAGTCCACCGCGGGGGCGGCCGCGGCGGGCTCGGTGGCGGCGGCCGCCGCCTCCTCGGCCTCGCGGGCCTTGGCGGCCTTGGCGGCCCGGCGCTTCATCAGCCAGGCCGAGAGGGCACCGCCGACCGCGGCCAGCAGCAGGCCCACCCAGGAGAACCGCGACAGCCACTGCTCGGCGACCTTGCCGACCTGGTACACCAGCAACGTGGTGCCGCCGGCCCAGACCACGCCGCCCAGCACGTTGGCGATCAGGAACTTCCAGTACGGCATCTTCAGCGCGCCCGCCAGCGGACCGGCGAAGATCCGCAGCAGCGCGATGAAGCGGCCGAAGAAGACCGCCCACATGCCCCACTTCTGGAACGAGCGCTCGGCACTGGCCAGGTGGTCCGGCCCGAAGTGCCTGGGGAACTTCCGCCCGAGCTTCTCGAACAGCGGCTTGCCGCCCTTGCGCCCGATCGAGTAGCCGATCGAGTCGCCGATGATCGCCCCGAGGATCGCGCAGACCGCGACCCAGACGGGGCTGACCACGCCGCGGGCGGACAGCAGCGCCGCCGACACCAGCGCGATCTCGCCGGGCAGCGGGATGCCCAGCGACTCCAGCCCGATGATCAGCGCGACCAGGGCGTACACCGCACCCGGTGGGACGCTCTCGATCCAGGCGTCGATGTGCAAGGCCGTACCTCCGTGGCAGAACGAGATCCGGTCGCGGAGGGGCGGTGCCCGGTCCGGTGGTCTCGGCGTCGATCGATGGCGGCACCAGGCCGCTCCCCGAAAGGGCAGCCTAACGTGCCGGGCGGCCTGTCCCCCCGGCCGATCACCCCCGATAACGACGTACGGCGCCCCGCCGCGGTTCCCCCCGGGGGTCCGGGTCCGGGGGCCGGGAGGGGACCGGTCGGCTGCGGGCCGGCCGGCCCCCTTTCACCCGCCCGGCCCGTCAACGCCTGCCCGGCGCTGACGGGCCCTGCCGGTCGCCACCGAACCATCGGAATCACTCGGTGAACTCACCCGCCCGGGGGGCATGCCTCAGCGCTGTTCCGCACGGCCGCTCGTCGCAGCCACTTGTCAGGGCCGCTCGTCAGGGCCGCTCGAAGAACTGCAGGACGCCCCCGGCCGAGAAGCACACCGCGCCGGCGAGGGTGCCCCAGTTGGCGATGTCGACGTTGACCAGGCTGCCGGTCTCCGGGCGGGTGAAGGCGGCCAGTGCCGACACCAGGAAGAACACGGACCCGAACTGGTTGACCGCGACGATCCACCAGCCGAGGCTGCGCGAGCGCCAGCACGGCCGGCCGTGGCAGACCTCGACCAGCGCGAGGTGCCCCGAGACCAGGAACAGCACGCACCCGACGAGGTCGGGGGCCCAGATCAGCCGGTTCTCCTGCTGGGCCGAGAGCCCCTGGAGGAAGGAGTCCAGCAGGTTGACCCCGAACACGAGCGTCCCGGCGAACAGCACGAAGGTGCTCAGCCAGTCGATCCGCGCGGGCTCGTAACTCCACCACCGCCAGCCGTGTGTCACCAGCGAGTCCGTCGCACCGGAACGGCGCGGGGCGTTGATCGCCTGGAGCAGCGAGGTGTAGCCGCCGGTGTTGAAGAACAGCCCGCCCGCGAAGTAGATCGAGGCGATCCCGGTCGCGGAGAGCGATCCGGCCTGGGCGACGGCGGCGCCCAGCGCGAACAGGGCCCCGCCGATCGTGAAGGCGACGGCGGCGAGGGTGTTGAGCGTGCGCAGTCGGCGCAGGGCCACCTCGTCCGCACTGCGCGGCGGGGCCTCGGCCCCACCCTCGGCGCGGACCCTGAGCGCCCCGCGCTTGCGGGCCAGACGCGACTCCCAGACGGCCGAGCCACCCTCGGCCAACCGCCAGGTGAGCCGGGTCGTGAACGGTCCGGCGCCTTCGGCGCGCTCATCGGGGCGAACCACGGCGCCAGCCTAGCCCCGTGGCAGCCGCCCTGCCCGGGAGCGGCACCGTGTCGCGGCCGCGCGCAGCCGGCCGGGCACGGAGCCGCTACGACGGCGCGGGCTGCCCGGGCCGCTCGGGCCGCTCGGCGAAGTCCACGACGGTGACCGACGGGCGGCGGGTTGCCAGCCCTACCGAATGACGGTGACGAGAGGCCCGGGGGCCGACCACACACCTGGGGTGACAGGAGAGCTCAGCCCGGCCGGCCGCGACGACCGGTGCGCGATCTCCCGCCGCCGGTTCAGGTCAGGGGCGCGGCCGGGAGCCGTACCGTGAACACGGTGCGTCCCGGCCGGCTCGTCACCGCCACCTCGCCGCCCTGCGCCTGGACGACCGCCTGCACGATCGACAGGCCGAGCCCGGTCGAGCCGGTCGTGCGCGAGCGGGCCCGGTCGCCCCGGACGAAGCGCTCGAACACCCGGGCGGTCAGCTCGGGCGGAATACCGGGGCCGTCGTCGGTGATGGCGAGCCGGACCTGCTCGCCGTCCGTGGCCAGGCTGAGTTCGACCTCGGTTCCGGATGGGGTGTGCGTGTGGGCGTTCGCCAGCAGATTGGCCACCACCTGGCTCAGCCGGTGCGTGTCCCCGCGGACGAGTACGGGTTCCTCGGGCAGGGCCAGACGCCAGCGGTGCTCCGGTCCGGCGGCTCGCGCGTCCGCCACCGAGTCCAGGGCGATCCTGGTCAGGTCGACCTCCTCGTCGACCAGCGGGCGGCCGGCGTCCAGTCGGGCGAGCAGCAGCAGGTCCTCGACGATCGTGCCCATCCGGCCCGCTTCCGCGCCGATCCGTTCCAGCGAGTGACGCACCGGCTCGGGCACGGCACCGGGGTGGCGCAGTGCGAGTTCCGCGTGCCCGCGGACCGCGGCCACCGGGGTGCGCAGTTCGTGGCTGGCGTCGGCGGCGAACGCGCGCAGCCGTTCCTCCACCGCGTGCCGGCGGGCCAGGGAGGCGCCGACGTGGTCGAGCATCCGGTTGAGGGCCGTACCGACCCGGCCGACCTCCGTGCGCGGATCGTCGTCCGGGACCCGTTCGGCGAGGGTGACGGCGCCGCTGGCGAGCGGCAGCGCGGCGACCCGCTCGGCCGTCCTCGCCACCCGGTCCAGGGGGCGCAGCGACCAGCGGACCCAGACCGCACCGGCGATTCCCGCTCCGGCGACGGCCAGGGCGAACACCGTGAACTCCAGCATCACCAGCCGGTCGACGGTGTCCTCGACCTGCCGCAGGGGGAGCCCGCTGATCAGGACGTCACCGTCCCGGCCGGCCACGGCGCGCACCCGGTACGGGCCGGTGAGGCCGCCCAGGTCGACGGTGCGGGCCGGGCCGCCGGGCGGGAGGGCGGACAGAGCGCGCTGACCGGCCGGTGACAGCGTCACCCGGTCGTCGGCGTTGGGGTCGCTCGCGTCGTCGGCGTCCCCGTCGACCACGCCGGCCGCGGTCACCCGGCCGTTCAGGAGCCGGGCCCCGAAGGTGCCGGGTGCCTGGGCGCGGGTGTCGCCGCTCTGCCCGGCGTGCTCCAGGCTGGCCGCGTACCGCCCGCCGGCATCGGCGAGTTGCTGGTCGAGCCGGTCCACCAGGAAGTGGCGCAGCGCCGCCGTGGTGGCGAAGCCGACGGCGGCGCAGGTCACCACCAGGAGCACCACCAGCCCGGCGATCAGCCGGGCGCGCAGCGTCCTCGGCAGCGGCCCGGCGGCCCGGCGGCGCAGACCGGACGGACCGCGCCGACCACGCGGACCACCGGTCACTGGACCGCCGGTCACTGGGCCGCCTTGATCAGGTAGCCGGCCCCGCGGACGGTGTGGATCATCGGTGCCCGGCCCGCGTCCACCTTCTTGCGCAGGTAGCTGATGTACAGCTCGACCACGTGGGCCTGCCCGCCGAAGTCGTAGGACCAGACGGCGTCCAGGATCTGGGCCTTGCTCAGCACCTGTCGCGGCTGGTGCATCAGATACGCGAGGAGCGCGTACTCGGTCGGGCTCAGGTCGATGGTGTCGCCGCCCCGGGTGACCTCGCGGGCCTGTTCGTCGAGCACCAGGTCCCCGAGCACCAGCGCGTGCTCGGGCGGTGGAGGCGCCGCGCCCGCCGGCGCGGTGCGGCGCAGCAGCCCGCGCAGCCGGACGACCACCTCGGCCAGGCTGAACGGTTTGGTCACGTAGTCGTCGCCGCCCGCGGCGATGCCCGCGATGCGGTCCTCGACGGCGTCCCGGGCGGTGAGGAAGAGCACGCGGACTTCGGGCTGCTCCTCGTGGACGCGGCGCAGTACCTCCAGGCCGTCGAGGTCCGGCAGCATCATGTCGAGCACGATGGCGTGCGGCCGCCAGGAGGCCGCGGTCCGGACGGCGGCCAGGCCGGTGGTCTCGCCGCGGGCCTGCCAGCCCTCGTAGCGGACCGCCCCGCAGACCACCTCGACCAGGTCGGGTTCGTCGTCCACGACGAGGATCCGCCAGCCTCGCCGGTCGGCGGTGTCGTCCATGGTGGTGCTCCCTCGGCGTGCGCTGTCGTCGGCGTTCATTCTGGTCACGTCACGGTGAGAAAGCCATGAGACGGGCCGCGCCGGGCGAACCGGCCGAAACCTGGCCTGAGCTGCACCGATACCACCCTGACGGGCGGGTGGGCCGGTGCGGGTTCAGAGGCAACTGAGAGCTTGCGGTGCCATCGTGATCACCCCGGCGGGCACCACCGCCGGGAGGAAGGGAGACCTCGATGGCCGGCCTCGCCCCGCCGCGCTCCGCGCACCCGAGACGCCGGGCGGCACCGCGCCGCCCGTCCGCCGCCGCGGCCGCCGGCTCCGCGGCCGCACCGGTCGCCGCCCTCGGGCTGATCGCCGCGGGCGCGCTCGGCGTCGTCGCCCTGTGGTGGGCGAACACCGCCGCCGTCACCGGTGCGGCCGGCTGGCTGACCGGTGCGGGCCGGATCACCGGCCTGCTCGCCGGCTACACGGCACCCGTGCTGCTCCTGCTGATGGCCCGGCTGCCACCGCTGGAACGCGGGGTGGGCGCCGACCGCCTGGCCCGCTGGCACGCCTTCGGCGGCCGCTGGCTGGTGGGCACGGTGACCGCGCACGTGCTCACGATCATCTGGGGCTATGCCCTGACGGACGGCCGCGGCGTGCTCGGCGAGGGTGTGGAGATCGTGTTCCACTTCCCCGAGATGCTCAAGGCCGGGCTGGCCACGCTGCTGATGCTGGGCACCGGCGTGGTGTCCGCCCGGGCGGCGCGCCGCCGGCTCTCCTACGAGGCCTGGTACTACCTGCACCTGGTGACGTACCTGGCGGTGGCGCTGGCCTTCGGCCACCAGCTGGCCACCGGCGCCGACCTCGGCGACGGGCCGGCCCGGCTCGCCTGGTACGCCCTCTACCTGATCACCGCGGCCCTGCTCGGCTGGTACCGGCTGACCCGGCCGTGGCTGCGCGACCGCCGCCACCGGCTCACCGTGGCCGAGGTCCGACCCGAGGGCCCCGGCGTGGTGTCGGTCTTCCTCCGCGGGGAGCGGCTCGACGAGCTGCGGGCCGAGCCCGGGCAGTTCTTCCGGCTGCAGTTCGACGCCCCCGGCCTGCGCTGGGCCGCCAACCCGTACTCGCTCTCCGCGCCGCCGCACCCGCGCTTCCTGCGCTTCACCGTCAAGGACCTCGGCGGGCACAGCGCGGCGGTGGCCTCGCTGCGCCCGGGCACCCGGGTCCGTGCCGAGGGCCCCTACGGCGCCTTCACGGCACGCGTGCGACGACGTCGCCGCGTGCTGCTGCTCGGGGCGGGGGTGGGAATCACCCCACTTCGGGCCCTGTTCGAGACGATGCCGGGCGAGGTGACCCTGGTCCAGCGGGCCGGCCGGCCGGAGGAGGTGCTCTTCCGCGAGGAGCTGGCGGAGGTCGCCCATCGGCGCGGCGGGCGGGTGCACGAGCTGGTCGGCCCACGGGCACAGGTCGGCGACCTCGGGACGGCCCTCGCCCGGCTGCTCCCCGGCCTCGCCGACCACGAGGTCTACCTGTGCGGTCCGGAGGCCATGGCCGAGGAGGCGGTTCGTTCGCTGCGGGCCGCCGGGGTACGGCGGCGCCGGATCCACCGCGAGTCCTTCACCTTCTGATCCCCGAGGAGCACCCCATGCGCCGAGCCGTCGTCAGCAGCGCCGCCACCACCGCCGGAATCATCCTGCTGCTCTCCCTCAAACCGCACCAGGCCGCCGGCCCGGCGGCGGTCATCAGTTCGGGCGGGAGCGATGCCTCCGGCGCCGTCCCGGGAGCATCGGCCGCTTCCGCGCCGTCCGGGGGGTCCAGTTCCTCCGGCGGCTCCGCCTCGTCCGGGGGGTCGTCGCCCGGCGGGACGGCACCGTCGGCGGCGGCCGGGGCGGGCGGCACGCGCAAGGTCACCGGCACCGCGTCGAACACCCGCTACGGGCCGGTACAGGTGCAGGTCACCCTGTCCGGCAGCCGGATCACCACCGTCGACGTGATCAAGTACCCGACGGAGGACCGTCGGGACCGGGAGATCAACACCTCCGCCCTGCCGCTGCTCAACCAGGAGGCGATAGCCGCCCAGAACGCCACGATCGACGTGGTCAGTGGCGCGACCTTCACCAGTGAGGGCTACATCCGCTCCCTGCAGAGTGCCCTCGACCAGGCCGGGCGCTGAACTGCCGTGCTCCGCCACGCCCAGCCCGTCATGGGCACCGTCTTCTCGATCGTCGTCCGCGATCCCGGCCCGGACACCCCTCGCGTGCTCGGGGGCATCACCGACCGGCTGCACCGCATCGACGCGCTCTTCTCCACCTACCGGGCGGACAGCGACATCAGCCGCCTCGGCCGCGGCGAGGTCGGCCTCGACGACTGCGACCCGGAGGTCCGCGCGGTCCGGGCGGCCTGCCGCGAGGTCGCCCGGGAGACCGACGGCTACTTCACCGACCGGCCCGGAGGCCGGCTCGACCCCAGCGGCTGGGTCAAGGGCTGGGCGGTCGAGGAGGCCGCGCGGATCCTCCGGGCCGCCGGGTCCCGGCAGTTCTGCGTCAGCGGCGGCGGGGACGTCCAGACCTCGGGCGGCCCGTGGCGAATCGGCGTCGCCCACCCCCTGCGGGCCGGCCGGCTCGCCGCCGTCCTGGGCGGCAGCGGCCTCGCGGTGGCCACCTCCGGCACCGCCGAACGCGGCCCGCACATCCTGGACCCGCACACCGGACGCCCCGCGACCGGCCTGGCCTCGCTGACCCTGGTCACCGGGCCGGGCACCGGCATCGCCCGCACCGACGCCTGGACCACCGCCGCCTTCGCCATGGGCCCGGACCGCGCGCTCGCCTGGGCCGCCCGGAGGCCCGACGTCGAGGCCCTCGCCGTCCTGCCCGACGGCACCAAACGCTGGACCGACGGCCTTCCCCGCCACCTCCCACCGAGCGGCCCGGCCGACTGGCACCACCACTCCGCGTCCAGCGGGAGCACCGCCGGCTGACCCGGGGCGGGACCGTCCGGAGAGCGGCGAAGGCGATCACGCCCTCCGGCCCGGCCCCGCCGGCAGGGACCAGCGGCCCGGTGAACCGGTCGGCCCTGGTGGACGCACGCTTCCTGCCGCATGGTGGAGGCAGCGGTCAGGAAGGCGGGAAGGATGACCACGGTCCAGCGGTCGGGATGGCGACGGCTCGCCGCCGAGGGCGTCGGGACCTTCTTCCTGGTCCTGGTCGCCGCCGGCGCGGGCGTGATCGACGTCGTCACCGACGGCCAGGTCGGACGGCCCGCCGCGGCGATCGCGCCGGGACTGATGGTGCTGGCGCTGATCTACACCCTCGGCGAGACCTCAGGAGCCCATCTCAATCCGGCCGTCACCCTGGCGTTCGCCGCACGCGGACACTTCCCGTGGCGACGCGTTCCGGCCTACGTGGCCGCACAACTGGTGGGAGCGCTGGCGGCGGCCGGCCTGCTCCGCGGGCTGTTCGGGACCGCCGGGCAGGTCGGGGCGAGCCGTCCCTGGCCAGGTATCGGGTCCGGTACGGCGTTCGCGCTGGAGACCGTGCTGAGCTTCGGACTGATGACGGTCATCCTCGGCACGTCCTCCGGTGCCCGGAACATCGGCCACAACGCGGCGATCGCCATCGGCGGCTACATCGCCCTGGCCGCGCTGTGGGCCGGGCCCGCCACCGGAGCGTCCATGAACCCGGCACGAAGCCTGGCACCGGTCCTGGCCGGCGGCCACGGCGGCCCGCTCTGGATCTACCTGCTCGGACCACTCCTCGGCGCCGCCCTCGCCGTCCCGTTCGCCCGGGTCCTCCGCGGCCCGCCGAGCACGGAAGCCACCCACGCGGCCCAGGGACGCCCCGACATGACGGAACAGGGTGGTGAACGCCCTCCCGACCCAGCCGCCGGCCCAGGTGGCTCCGGGCCTCCGGCGCGGTGAACCGCGGGAACGACCGGGATCGGCTCCGGCTCGGTGCCGCCCGACAACGTCGCCGCCGGGGCCGACGATCCGTGGCCGCCTCCGACGTTCGGAACGCGGCCGCGGGCTCCGACCGATCCCGCGAGTTCCGGCCGGGGCCCAGGTCGGGCGACCGCACCACCGACCCGCACACGCGAGTCGCCGGTCGGCCCAGACGGCTGGTCCGCCGGGCACCCGCGGACCTCCGGACCGGGCCCTACGCCCGGTCGGGCGAGCGCAGCTCGTCACCGATCTCGTGGGCCCAGCGCTGGATGTGCTCCGGGCTGCGGAAGTCACCGCCCTTGCCGTGCTTGACGAGGCCGTGGGCGATCCAGCCCGGGGTCTCCGCTGTGACACTGCCTCCGAAGGTGACGTGCCCGCGCGCGTGCAGGTGCCGCGTCTGCGTCGCGGCGGCGTGGACCGGCGGGATGTCATGCTGCTCGGCGGAGCTGTCCAGGGGGCCGCTGCTGAACAGCCACACCGGGCGCCGGGCCAGGGCCTCGGCGTGGTCGTGCGCGCAGCGCAGCGCGTCGTGGTGCCAGTGGCCCGCGTAGAGCGAGCTGCCGAGAACGACCGCGTCGAAGTCCGCCACGTCACGCACCTCTGCGGCCGGGGCGACGGCGACGTCGAACCCGTCCTGGCGCGATGTCCGGCCGATCTCCCGCGCGATGCCGGCCGTGGCGCCGTGCTTGCTGCCGTAGGCCACCAGGATCCTCAGCTGCTTCATGACGCTCCTCCCGTGGTGCCCGTCCCGGCCGCGCACCGGGCACAGCCGGCACGTCCGGCGTGGGCCCACGCCGGCACCCGGGCCAAGGGCCGCCCGACCTCTCCCCGGGGCCGGTCGGCCCTGCTGCCGGCGCGGTGCGGTGCCTACGGTGGGGAGAGGGCCCGGGAGCCCCCGGGCCGCCCCACGACCGCCGGGGAGGGAGCATGGCCCCGACCAGCGCGCTCCGGTCGTCCGACCGTTCGGATTCCCCCGACCCGCGTGAGCCGATCGCGCTGCTCTTCCGGGACCTGCGTACCTCACCCCGGGGCCTCTCCGAGCGCGAGGCCGCCCGACGCCAGGCCGTCTACGGCCCCAACACCCTCGCGCGACGCGGCGGTCGCCGTTGGCCACGCGAGCTCGCCAAGCAGTTCACCCACCCGCTGGCCGTACTGCTGGCACTCGCGGCGGTCCTCGCCGCCGTCAGCGGGGCCCCTGCCCTCGCGGTGGCGATCGTGGCCGTCATCCTGCTCAACGCCGCGCTCGCCTTCGTCCAGGAGCAGCAGGCGGAACGGGCGGTGGAGGCGCTGGCGGCGTTCCTGCCGGAGGAGGCGGCCGTGGTCCGCGACGGCGTCCAGCGGGACGTGCCCGCCCGGTCCCTGGTGATGGCCGGGTTCCTGCTCACCCTGACGCTGGGAGGCTGGCACCCCGGCGACCCGACCGGCCCCGGCACCGCGCTTCACCTCACCTACCAGCAGGCCACCACCGTCACCTGGCTCGGCATCGTCACCTGCCAGATCGGCACCGCCTTCGCCGCCCGTACCGACCGCGCGTCGCTGCGCTCCATCGGAGTCCTCAGCAACCCCCGGCTGCTCGGCGGCATCGGCTTCTCCCTCGCCTTCGCGGCCGCGATCGTCTACCTGCCGCCGCTGCACCGCGTCTTCGGGACGGCGGCGCTCACGCCGGCACAGCTGGCCGTCGTGGTGCCGTTCCCGTTCGTCGTCTGGGGCGCGGACGAGCTGCGCAGGGCCCTGGTGCGCCGCCGCGCGGCACGCCACGTCGCGCCGGTCGCCGTCGCGCCCGCGCCGGTGCGTCCCGTCACCGGGACGTCCGGGCACCACCCGCTCGCCGTTCTCCTCGCCCGCCACGGCTGGAGCGCCCACCGGCTCACGCACGCTCTGGGGGTGAGCGAGCAGGCGGCCGACGAGATCGTCGCCCACGCCCACCGGGCCGCCGCCGAGCACGGCCGCCACACGCGGCGGCCGGGCTGCCTGCCCGCCGGTCAGCCCGGCCGGGCGGACGGCCGTCCAGGTCACGGTGCGGACCGGTCGGCCGGGTCGAGGCCGCCCTGGTCCAGCCGGAACGGCGGATAGGAGTCGGTCATCAGGGCCGCGTACGCGACGACCCGCAGCACCCAGCGGTTCAGGCCCACGAGGAGATCGAAGACACCTGGCGGGTAGCGCGTGGTAACGGCCAGCGCGACACCGGCGAACAGCGCCAGCAAGCCGATCAGTCCCCCGCCGCCCCAGCGCTCGTGGACCGCGCCGCCCACGAAGATCCCGACCACCAGGTACTGCGGCAATGCCAGGAGCCACCACTTCACCAGGGCCAGGCCGCGGGAGAGCTGCCCCGGGTAGGCGATGTCCAGCGTCGCCGGGTAGTCGGACTCCTCACGCAGGCTGAACGGCGGGTAGCGGTCGGTGCCGAGGCCGCCGTAGGCGTAGTAGGACACCCGCCACGACCAACGCAGCACGCCCAGGTTGAAGTCGAAGATCCCGCGCGGATACCGGCCGGTGAACAGGATCGCGAAGAACGCGACCACGGTCAGCAGCACGAAGGCCACCCACAGGAAGCACAGGACGATCCAGTGCGGGACGACCAGGATCCACTTGACCAGCCAGAGCCAGCGCGAGAGCGGAAGATCCAGTCGGGCCTCCACCCGGACGGGCGAGGTATCGGTCACTGCCACGGCGATCACCTCCGGAGCGACACGCCCGGGCACAGGCCCCTGCCCGGCGGGTGCGGGAGCGGACGCGGCACGTTCTCGGACACCCTCATGGTCTCTCCGGACGCACGGTCCGGCATCGCCGGTCGGCCCCGGACCACTCCGCCGGACCGACCCGCGGAATGCACCGCACCGCAACGGGGTGGAGAGTGGAACCAGCCCTGGGTGGGCCCCGCCCGCACCAGCCGCCGAAACACCGGCCCACGCGGGAAACGGGGTGCGAAATGGACAGCGACGTCCCGGCGTCACGCCGGATCGTGGTCGGTGTGGACGGGTCGCCCTCCTCCCGGCAGGCACTGCGCTGGGCGGTCGGGCACGCACGACTGACCGGCGCCGCCGTGGACGCGGTGCTCTGCTGGGCGCTCCCCACGATGTACGGGCGCGCGCCGGCGTCCGTGGACCGTGAACTCGGGCACGCCGCCGAGCAGGTCCTGGCCCGGGCGGTCAGCGCGGCGGTCGGCGACGGCCGGCCGGCGGAGATCCGGGAGACGGCCGTCCTGGGCAACGCCGCCGAGGTCCTGGTGGAAAGGGCTCACGGGGCCGATCTGCTGGTGGTGGGCTGCCGTGGCCATGGCGGCTTCACGGGCGCCCTGCTCGGCTCGGTCGGCCAGCACTGTGTCCAACACGCTCCGTGCCCGGTCGTCGTGATCCGCGGCACCGAGGGCTGACGATCGCGCACGGAGGTCGTCCGGCAGGCGCGGTGGGGCCGGTGGACCCAAGCCGGGGGGCTGTCCGAGAAGCAGGATGGAGTCACGGCAGGCGGCGGAGGCGGTCCACGTACTGAAGGCCGGAGTCGCCGTAGCTCCGAGCGGCCCAAGGAGCCCACCATGACCGAGCAACCCCTCACCTCGGAGCAGCTGCGGTTCCTGGCGGCCGCCGCCGGCGCCGCGCCGTCCCTGCACAACAGCCAGCCCTGGCGCTTCCGCTCCGTCCCCGACTCGCTCGGCGTTCGGGTGTACGCCGACCTGGACCGCGCCGTGCCGATCACCGACCCGGACGGCCGGGCCCTGCACATCTCGGTCGGCGCGGCCCTGTTCAACCTGCGCGTCGCCGCCCTGCGGCTAGGACGCGATCCGGAGGTTCGGCTCCTCCCCGACGAGGCCGAACCGCGCCTGGTCGCGACGGTCCGCCTCGCCCGCCCGTCGCCGGTACCGCTCCCCCTCGGCAGGGACCTCTTCGACGCCATCGGGCAGCGCCACTCCAGCCGTCAGCCGTTCGCCAACCGGGACGTCCCGGAGGCGGTGCTCGGCGAACTCATCACGGCGGCCCTCGATGAGGGCGCGGTGCTGTCACCACTGGAGGAGGCGGGAGTGCGGCGGGTGCTGGCCCTGACCCACGACGCCGAACGGCGCACCGGAACCGATCTGGCGCGGATGGCCGAGACCCGCACGTGGCTGCGTCCGGAGAAGCCGGCGGCGGACGGCATCCCGGTGTCCGCGCTGGGCCCGCAGGACCACGACGCCCGCGTGCCGATGCGGAGCTTCACCAGCCGGACACAACCCACCACGGCGTCCCAGCGCTTCGAGGCACTGCCCCAGCTCGCCACGCTCACCACGCACGATGACCGGCCGGCGGACTGGCTGCGCGCGGGCCAGGCGATGGAACGGGTGTGGCTGCTGGCGACGGCCCACGGCGTGCGCGTCTCGGTCCTGCACCAGGCCGTCGAGTGGCCCGATACCCGCTGGGGACTGCGCGAGCCGGGCGAGGGCCCCGGCCACGTCCAGCTCGTCCTGCGCCTCGGCTACGGCCCGCCCGGGCCTGCCACCCCGCGCCGTCCCGTCGAAGAGATCCTCGACCTCACCGGCCGCGCGGGCGCGGCCGAGCGCGGGACGTCGTGAAACCGTGGTCAGGGGGCGAGGTCGCGGCGGCCGAGCAGCCGGAAGGCGACGGCGGTTCCGGCCAGGCCGGCGGCGGCGAGGACGGCGAGCGACGTCCAGGGAACGGTCCCGTGGGCGAGCGCGTCGGCGGGCGTGTAGTAGTGGAACGGGCTGAGGTAGCGCAGCGGCGCCGCGGGCGACCAGGCGAGGGCCACGAAGTTCAGCGCGAAGCCGACCGCGCCGAGGGCGACGGTCGCGCCGATCACGGGCGCGCGGTGCCGGCCCGCCGCCGAGAAGGCCGGCACCGGCCCGGGGCCGGCGACGGTCTCGTCGGCGAGCAGTTCGAAGAAGGCCTCCTGGACCAGTGGGTCCAGCCCTTCGGTCGGTTCGTCCAGCACCGGCCGGCGCCGGCCGGTGCTGGAACGCCTGGACGAGGCCCAGCTTCTGCTTCATGCCGCGCGAGTACTCCCCGACCGCGCGGTCCAGGTCGGCCCGCGAGAGGTCCAGTCGGTCACCGAGCTCGGCCTGCCGGGGGACGGCGGCGCCCTGGACGGCGGCCAGCAGGTCGAGCGTCTGCCGGCCGGTGAGCTACGGGTAGAGCCGCAGCTCACCGGGGAGGTGGCCGACCGAGCGCGCGAACCTGCCGTGGTCCGCGACCGGGTCCAGGCCCCTCACCGCTCCGGAACTCGGACGCAGCAGTCCGACCAGGCACCGCAGTGTCGTGGTCTTTCCCGCCCCGTTCGGCCCGAGCAGGCCGAACACCTCTCCGGTAGCGATCTCGATGTCGAGCCCGTCGATGCCGACCGCGCGCCCGTACCGCTTGGTCAGCGCGCGGAGCTCGATCGCCGGTCTGCTGTCGGGCATGTCCCGCCTCCCGCGACGGCTGCTCTCCCCGGAGGCCCGGACGGCCCCCGCCGGAAGCGCCACTCCCCCAGAGTGGCGCTTCCGGCCCCGGTCGTCACGGGGCTGGAAGCCCCTTCCGGAATCTCCGTACCGGCTCAGCCACCGCCGATCCTGCGCCCCGTGATCTCGTCCGCCCGGATCCGCACCCAGAGCGGGCGCTCCCCACCGGCCCACGGCGTGGCACCGGGCAGCTCCGACAGCCGCCGCACCTCGTCGGTGTCCGTCACGTGCCGGGCCTCGCCGAGAATCAGAACGCTCCAGCCCCGGCTCAGGTGGTCGTCGATCCGGTCGACCTGGAACGACACCGGGGCCCCGTCGTCCGGGGCCGCGCTGCTTCGGGCGGTCGTGCGGAAGACGACGGCCGCGTCGTCCACGGTGTAGTTGACCGGGAGGACCGCCGGTCCCGGCTCGACCGGCAGGGCGATCCGGCCCACGCCGTGGGTGCCGATCTTCTCCCAGCACTCGGCGACCGTGAGGTGGAAGAGGAATGGACGCGCAGCCGCCTCCGGCTGTCCGGGCGGGGCATCGGCACGGCCCTCCAGCAGGTCCTGGTAGGTGAGGTGAAGGGCGGCGGCGATCCGCAGGAAGCCGGCCGGGTCGAAATCCGGGCCGGCCGCCAGCAGGTGCTGGAGGTAGCGCGGCGCCATCGCCGCCCGATAGGCCAGCATCTCTTCGGTCAGGCCGAGTTGGGAGCGCCGCTCGGTGATCCTGCGCGCGACGTCTGCGGGATCCGCGTGACAGGCGGCGGAATCGATGTCGTGGTTCTGGTTCACCGTGTACTCCTCGGCTCGCCGGTGTCCGGGTCAGGTGCGGAAGAGCGCGACCTTGAGTGCGCCGTTGCTGCCGGCGTCGGCGAAGACGTCGTAGGCCTCCTGCATCTCGTCGAGGCCGAACCGGTGGGTGACCAGCCCGGAGACGTCGAGCCGGCCCGCGGCCAGCATGTCGAGCAGCAGCGGGGTGCTGTGCGTGTCGACCAGGCCGGTGGTGATGGTGACATCGCGGATCCAGAGGTCTTCGAGGTGGAGGACCGCCGGTTCGCCGTGCACGCCGACGTTGGCCACCCGTCCACCGGGGCGCACCACGCGGGTGCAGAGCTCGAAGGAGTCGGGGACGCCGACCGCCTCGATCGCCACGTCCACCCCGAGGCCGTCCGGGCTCAGCGCTCGCACCGCCTCGGGGGTGGCTTCGGCGACGGTGAGTACGGTGTCGGCTCCCATCCGCTTCGCGGCGTCGAGACGGCTCGTCGCGAGGTCGACGGCGATGATGCGGGAGGGGCTGTAGAGCCGGGCGGTGATGATCGCGGCCAGGCCGATCGGGCCCGCCCCGACGACCACGACGCTGTCGCCGGGGCCGATCCGGCCGTTGTGGACCCCGACCTCGTAGGAGGTGGGGAGGATGTCGGCGAGCAGCAGGGCGTTCTCGTCGGTGACGCCTTCGGGCAGCCGGTGGAGGGAGTTGTCCGCGAAGGGGGTGCGGACGTGCTCGGCCTGCGTGCCGTCGACCAGGTGGCCGAGGATCCAGCCCCCGCCCCCGGTGCACTGGCCGTAGCTCGCGGCACGGCAGTAGGCGCAGCGGCCGCAGGCGGAGATGCAGGAGACGAGGACCCGGTCACCCACCTTGACGGTACGCACACCCGGGCCGGCCTCGACGACGGTGCCGACGGCCTCGTGGCCGAGAACGCGGCCGTCGGCGACCGCGGGGACGTCCCCCTTGAGGATGTGCAGGTCGGTGCCGCAGATGGTGACCGCGTCCACCCGGACGACGGCGTCCTCGGGGTCGCGGACGGCCGCGTCCGGAACCTCGCCCCAGGTGCGGCGGCCCGGTCCGTGGTAGGTCAGCGCCTTCATGTCCTGATCACTCCTGTCGGACCTCGCCGGTGCGCGACGGCAGCGGTGCCGTCCCGCCTTCACCTCCAGCGTTCCCCCCCGGGGCAGCTGGCCGCCATGGGCCGGGTGGGGCCGGCCGCTGGGCCGATGGGCCCAGGCGGCGCCACCCGGCGAGGCGGGGCGCACCCGAGCCGCCGCGTCTAGTCTGGCAATGGCACCCGGCGAGTCTCGGACCTCGGAGGAACCGGTGGGCAGCGCATCGGAGAGTTCGGCCCCTCTGCCGCAGCTTCGTCTGGACGACCTGCTGGACGAGCTCCAGGCACGGTTGGACGCGGCCCGCAGTACGCGCGACCGGGTGCACAGTCTGCTGGAGGCGGTCCTGGCGGTGGGCCGCGACCTGGAGTTGGGCCAGGCCCTGCGGCACATCGTCGAGGCGGCGGTCACCCTGGTGGACGCCGAGTACGGGGCCCTCGGGGTGATCGGCGAGGACCAGCGGCTCTCCCAGTTCATCCCGGTCGGCGTGACGGACGAGCAGGTGAAGCGGATCGGGCCGCTGCCCTCCGGACACGGTGTCCTCGGCGAACTGATCCGCCACCCGGTGCCGCTGCGGCTGGCCCGGATCTCGGACCACCCCGCGTCCTACGGGTTCCCGGTCCACCACCCTCCGATGAACAGCTTCCTCGGCGTGCCGATCCGCATCCGGGAGAAGGTGTTCGGCAACCTCTACCTGACCGAGAAGCGCGGCGGCGGCGAGTTCGACGCCGAGGACGAGTCCGTGCTCGCCACCCTGGCCGTGGCCGCCGGGGTCGCGATCGACAACGCCCGCCTCTACGCCCGGGCCAAGCTGCGCGAACGCTGGCTGACGGCCAACGCGGAGATCACCGGCAGCCTGCTGGCCGGCGCCTCGGAACGGAAGGTGCTCGACCTGCTGGTCACCCGGGCGGCCGAGATCACCGGCTCCGATCTCGCGGTGGTGGCACTGCCGCTTCCGGAATCGGACGACCTGGAGGTGCGGATCG
Organism: Kitasatospora sp. NPDC091207; assembly: GCF_044768625.1. Taxonomy (NCBI): domain Bacteria; kingdom Bacillati; phylum Actinomycetota; class Actinomycetes; order Kitasatosporales; family Streptomycetaceae; genus Kitasatospora; species Kitasatospora sp. NPDC091207. The sequence goes on along the minus strand of NZ_JBIVVS010000009.1, from coordinate 207,820 downwards.
CCGTCGGCCTGGAGGAAGAGCGGCACCTCGGCCTGCTCCTCCCCCTGGACGGTTCCTTCGTCGGTGCCGCCGCCCGGACCGGCGGGCTGGTCGTCAGCGGCGATGTCCGGACGGACCCCCGGATCACCGCCGGGCCGCCGCGCTGGGAGGGCCTGGGCCCGGCCGTCGCGGTGCCGATCGGCACCGCGGCGCACGGGATGCGCGGGGTGCTGATGCTGGCCCGGGCAGCCGACGCGCCGCTGTACGGCGAGGAGGAGTCCGGGCCGCTGCCGGGCTTCGCCGGCCAGGCGGCGGTGGCCATGGAGCTGGCCGAGCGGCGCCGTGACTCGGAACAGGTCGCGCTGCTCCAGGAGCGCGACCGGATCGCCCGCGACCTGCACGACCTGGCCATCCAGCGGCTGTTCGCCACCGGAATGACCCTCCAGGGCGCCACCCGCTTCATCGAGCACCCGGAGGCGGCGGACCGGGTGCTGCGGGCGATCGACGACCTGGACGACACGGCGAAGACCATCCGGGCCACCATCTTCGGGCTGCGGGCCCGCGAGGCCGGTCCGGCGGCCGGCGGCCTGCGCGCCCGGGTGGTGGAGATCGTCGGGCGCGCCGCACGGACGCTCGGCTTCACCCCCGGCCTGCGGATGACCGGCCTGCTCGATGTCACGGTACCGGCCGAGATCGCGGACACGGCCGTCGCCGTCCTTGAGGAGGCGCTGTCCAACACCGCCCGGCACGCCGCTGCGAGCGCGGCCGAGGTGTCGCTCACGGCCGGCGCGGAGCTGGTGCTCACCGTGAGGGACAACGGTGTCGGTCTGCCCGAGGGCGGTCGGCGCGGCGGGCTGGCCAACCTGGCCGAGCGGGCGGCCGTACTGGGTGGCACCTTCGGCGCCCGGGCACTGCCCGACGGCGGCACGGAACTACTGTGGCGAGTCCCCCTGCCCTAGGTTTCGTTCGGGGTCGAGGACATCGGCGGCCGCCAGCCGGGGGGTCGCCCTGCCTTCCGGACCGTAGCCGAGCCGGATCAGGAACTGCACGCACTCGGGCCCCAGATGAGGCTCCCGGGCGGCCCAGCGCAGCTCCGGCCACTCCATCGCCTGGTGCAGGAGCGAAGCCCGTACCCCGTGGACGGTGGCCTCCAGCAGGACGTGCTCCAAGGCGAGCCCGGTACGCAGCCAGTCCTCGGGGCGGTCGAGAGCGGTGGTCAGCACCGCGATGCGCGGCTCGCTCTCGAAGGTGGCGGCCGGCTGGTGATCCACGGGGCGGATGGCGGCGAAGTCCCGCACCGGCAGGCGGCCCTCCCGGTCCTGCGGGCCGAGGGCCCGTACCGGGATGCCGTAGGGCGGCACGTCGCCGCTGCGAATCCAGTTGCGGCTCTCGGTCCGCTGGGCCGGGTCGGTGGTGTTGCGGCGCTCGGCCTCGGCGGTGAGTTCGAGCAGCCGGGCCGTCTCCTCCGCGCCGGGGAGGCGGAGCGTCGCCTCCTCCGCCCGGGCCGCTGTGACCAGTCCGTCCAGGACGTCCGCCGGGATCGGTGCACCGGTGAACGGGGTGCGGACGGAGTGGCGGCGCCAGATCGCGTCGTACAGGCCCTCCGTACCGGGTGCCCGGACGGGGGACGTCTCGTCGAGACGGACGGTGGCGAACAGGTCCGGGTCGGCGGGGTCGGGCAGCAGCCGTACCTCCGGTGCCCAGCCGAGGTGGCGGGCCGCGACACGCAGATTCAGCACCGCGGCGCCGACGGAGATGTGCATCGCCCGGCCCTGGGGGTCGGCGGCCGGAAGGGCGCGCTCTCGCGCGGCACGCACCTCCAGGACCGAGGTCTCGGGCTGGAGCCGGAAGTGCCAGGGCTGGGTGTTGTGGATCGAGGGTGCGGCGACCGCGGCGGAGACCAGCTTCTCCAGGGCGACGGCGTCGAGGGCGAGCGTGGGCATGGTGGTCTCCCGGGGTGTGCCGTCAGCCGGAGGGCGGTCCGCCGGCGCGCAGCGTCTCCGGGCGGTGGCGGTACTCGTCGGCGTCGATCTCCCCACGGGCGAAGCGCTCGGCGAGCAGCTGCCCGGGGGAAGGGCCCTCGGGTGGCGGGACGGGGCTGTTGCCTCACCTCCACCGTGCGCCGGGGCGCGGCTCCGTGCTTGGGCCGACCGGCCCATTCCGGCGGGCCGGTCGGGCTCAGTGCGGACGCTGGTGCTGCGGCTGGTGCTCCGTGTCCGTGTGGGCCGCGAGCACGGCGGCCTGGAGGCGCCGCTCCACGCCCAGCTTGGCCAGGAGCCGCGAGACGTGGTTCTTGACCGTCTTCTCGGCCAGGTAGAGCTCCTGGCCGATCTGCCGATTGGTCTTGCCCTCCCCCACCAGGGCGAGGATCTCCCTTTCGCGCGGCGTCAGTTGGGCGAGCGCCACCTCGGTCGGGCTCTCCTCGTGGTGGCGCAGGCTCTCCATCAGCTTGCGGGTCGTCGCCGGGTCGAGCATGGACTGCCCGGAGGCCACCGTCCGCACGGCGCTCACCAGGTCGGAGCCCTTGACCTGCTTCAGTACGTAGCCGGCGGCACCGGCCATGATCGCGTCCAACAGCGCGTCGTCGTCGTCGAACGAGGTCAGCATCAGGCAGGCCAGCTCCGGCATCCGGTCCCGCAGGTCCCGGCAGACGGTGACCCCGTCGCCGTCCGGCAGCCGCACGTCGAGAACGGCGACGTCCGGGCGCAGCGCCGGGATGCGGGCGAGCGCCTGCGCACAGGTCCCGGCCTCGCCCACCACCTCGATGTCCGGCTCCGCCTCCAGGAGGTCGCGCACTCCCCGGCGGACCACCTCGTGGTCGTCCAGCAGGAACACCTGCACGGGCCGCCCGGCTGCGGGCTCGGTCGTGTCCATCGCCTGCTCCTGGTGGTCGGCGTCGTCCCCCACCGATTCTGCTCGTCCGGTCCCGGCCACGCACCAGAGGGCTGGTTCGGCTGGGCCGATCCGGCGCGGCCGGGACCTCCTCGCGGTGGGTCACGTCGCGGGCGGGCGGCTGCCCGGCCTGCGACCACTCGTGCACCGGGCCTAGCCCGGGCACAAGCCCGGTTCCGGCGCCGCGGTGCGTCGCCGGGCGCCGGGGGACGCCTCGCGCCGGGCGGCGTCGGACGCGTGGCGCTGACCACCCCCGAGGGGCCGATCGTCCTGCCGGTCAACTACCGCGTCCTCGACGGCACCCTGCTCTTCCGCACCGCCGCCCGGAGCGTCCTCGCCACCGCGCCCGGCAGCCGGGCCGCCTTCGAGGTCGACCGGATCGACGAGGCGTTGCGCACCGGATGGAGCGTCCTCGTCGTCGGGGAGGCCGCCGCCTTCGACGAACCGGAGGCCATCGAGCACCTCGTACGTCTGGGGTCCCCCGATCCGTGGGCCGGCGGCGAACGCGACGTGTGGGTGCGGATCTAGCCCGCCTCCGTCACCGGCCGGGCCGTCCACACACAGCAGGAGGCACCCCCGGACGACGGCCGATGAGCGGTCCGGCGGCCCGGTGAGCAGACTGGAAGGACGCCGACAGCACGGAGGCCGCCGCGTGGAACCGGACAGTTCCGTCGGGGCCCGGGCGGACGCCCCGATGCCCGACCCCTGGACGCTGCGCTACCAGGGCTTCGATCCCGCGCAGGAGGGCCTTCGGGAAGTCCTGTGCGCGGTGGGCAACGGCTATCTGGTCAGCCGCGGGGCCGCTCCCGAGTCGGCCGCCGACGGCGTCCACTACCCGGGCACCTACCTCGCCGGTTGCCACAACCGCACGTCCTCGACGGTCGCGGGCCGGGTGGTCACCAACGACGACCTGATCAACTGCCCCAACTGGCTCCCGCTGACCTTCCGCCCCGTCGGCGGCCGGTGGTTCACCGGTCTGCCCGCCGAGCAGACCATCGACCTGGACCTGCGCCACGGCGTCCTGATCAGGCACGCCCTGGTGGTGGACGCCGAGGGACGGCGGACCCGGCTGCTCCAGCGGCGGATCGCCAGCCAGGCCCGGCCACACCTGCTCGCCCTGGAGACCACCCTGACGGCCGAGAACTGGTCCGGCCCGGTCGAGATCCGCTCCGGACTGGACGGCACCGTGAGCAACACCGGCGTCGCCCGCTACCGGGGGCTGACCGCCCGCCACCTCGTCCCCGCCGGCCAGGGCACGGACGAGGACGGCCTGCTCCGGCTGGAGGTCACCACCACCGGCTCGCCGCTGCGCATCGCCCTCGCCGCCCGCACCCGTCTGCACCGTGCCGGCCGGCCTGTCGACGCCGACCGCACGGCCGAGCAGCGGGACGGATGGGCGGCCCAGACCTTCGCGGCACACCTCGCGCAGCACCTGCCGCTGACGATCGAGAAGATCGTCGCCGTCCACACCAACCGTGACCGGGCGATCGAGACTCCCCTGGCGGCGTCCCGCCTGCTGGCCTCGCAGGCGCCCGGCTTCAACCAGGCGCTGGCCGAACACTCCTCGCGCTGGGAGGAGTTGTGGCGCCGCTGCCGGATCGAGGCGGACTTCGACGGCATCGGCCCGCTGCACCTGAACCTGTTCCATCTGCTCCAGAGCTACTCCGAGCACTCCGTCGACCTCGACGTCGGCATCCCGGCCCGGGGCCTGCACGGGGAGGCCTACCGGGGCCACGTCTTCTGGGACGAGCTGTTCGTCCTCCAACTGCTCAACCTGCGCTTCCCCGAACTGGCCCGGGCCGTCCTGCGCTACCGGCACCGCCGTCTCGACGCGGCCCGCCGGGCTGCCCGCGAGGCGGGGCTGCGCGGCGCGATGTACCCGTGGCAGAGCGCGAGCGACGGCCGCGAAGAGTCACAGCGCCTGCACCTCAACCCGCTCTCGGGCCGCTGGCTGCCCGACCACAGCCACCTCCAACGGCACGTCGGCTCGGCCGTCGCCTACAACATCTGGCAGTACTACCAGGCCACCGGCGACCTGGACTTCCTCTCCGAGGCCGGTGCCGAGACACTGCTGGAGATCGCCCGGTTCTGGTCCTCCGCCGCCAGCTACGACCCGCGGCGGGACCGCTACTCGATCCGCGGTGTGCTCGGCCCGGACGAGTACCACGACGCGTACCCGTGGGCGGACGGACCGGGCCTGGACGACAACGCCTACACCAACGTCCTGGCCTCCTGGGTCCTCGCCCGCGCCCTCGACACCGTCGGCATCCTGCCGGACTACCGGCGCGACGAACTGCTGGACCGCCTGACGCTGGACCCCGGCGAACTCGACCGCTGGCGGGAGGTCGGCGGCCGCCTGCGCGTTCCGTTCCACGACGGCGTGCTCAGCCAGTTCGACGGCTACGACCGGCTGGCCGAACTCGACTGGACGGCCTTCCGCAGCCGCTACCCCGACCTGCGCCGCCTCGACCGGATCCTGGAGGCCGAGGGCGACACCGTCAACCGCTACAAGGCGTCCAAGCAGGCCGATGTCCTCATGCTCTGGTACCTCTTCTCCGCCCGCGAGGTCCGCGACCTGCTCCGGCACCTCGGCTACCCCGCCGGCCACGAACTACTGGGCCGCACCACCGGGTACTACCTGCGGCGCACCGTGCACGGCTCCACCCTCAGCTCCGTGGTGCACGCCTGGGTGCTCACCCGCTCCGACCGCCGGGCCTCCTGGCGCCACTTCCGCGACGCGCTGCTCTCCGACCTCCAGGACTCCCAGCGCGGCACCACCGCCGAGGGCGTCCACCTGGGCGCGATGGCGGGCGCGGTCGACCTGCTGCAACGCTGCTACACCGGTCTGGAGATCCGCGAGGACGCCCTCTGGCTCGACCCGCACCTGCCGTCCGCCCTCGGCCGCCTGGAGCTGGAGCTTCGCTACCGCGGCCACTGGGGCGTGGTGGTCACGACCGACCGCCGGGCCGTGTCGGTGAGCCTTCGCGAGAGCCGTCAGGACCCGGTCGGGATCCGGTTCCGCGGCGCCCTGACCCTCATCCGGCCCGGCGAGAGCCGCACCTTCGACCTGTGAGCCCTGCACCGCCTCACCGTCGCCCGGACCACAGTGGCTCGACCTGCTGCGTCCTTGTCTGCCGGAGTGGCGCCGGGACCGACGTGGTGGTCCCGGCGGCACGGCGGTTCGGGTCGGTCAGGCGGCCAGCGTGCCGTCGTCGCTCCGGACGACACACAGGGCCCAGATGACGAAGCCGCAGATGGCGATCACGGTGAGGGACCAGAACGGGTAGTAGGGCATGGAGAGGAAGTTGGCGACGATGAGCAGCCCTGCCAGTGCCACGCCCAGGAGCCGGGCCCAGAAGGAGATCCGGAGCAGGCCGATGCCCACGCCGACGGCGATGACACCGAGGACCAGGTGGATCCATCCCCAACTGGTCAGGTCGAACTTGAAGACGTAGTTCGCGGTGTGCACGAAGACGTCGTCCTCGGCGATCCCCATGATCCCCCGGAAGATGCTGAGAGTGCCCCCGATGAGGAGCATCACGGCGGCGAAGACGGTCAGGCCCCCGGCCACGGTGGAGGAGCGGCTGTCGGCGCCGGTGTTCGTAGGTGAGGACATAGCGGGTCTCGATTCCTGTTGTCACGTCCGCCTACGGGTCTACCGGCGTCCGCCTACGGGTCTACCGGCCGGGGCGCCGGCGGAGTGACCCGGTCTGCGGAGCCCGTCGTCCGGTGGGCGCAGACGGCCTGTGGGAGTCCAGCGGGACATCGGGCTCGTGAGCGCTCGGAACGCGCCGTGGTGGGAGGCCTCGTGCCTATCGACCCTAGGAGCATTTCGGCGCGGTCGCATCCCCTGCCGTCGCGGTGACGTGCGGAGCGTGGCGTCGCCCGAGCGGGCGCCGCCGGCGCGGCGGCTCCTCCGACGACTTGAGCGCCCTCGCCCGCGCAGCGCCCGGACGCACCCGCCCGGGCCGCGTGGACACACCCGTCGGGGACCCGACGGGCGGGGCGCAGCCGGGTGGAGGACAGGCCGTGATCGTTCTTCCGGTCCCCCACTCGGGCCCGCCGCCGCGGGGCCCCGGGCGATCCTCCTCGCCGGCGGGGCGGCGGTGAGGGGTTCCGGCCCGCCACCGAGCGCGCGGCGCAGCCCTGGGCATCTGTCAGTTCCGCGCACATGGCCACCCGTTCGAATGAACATGCCGCGCAGAAACGGTTCGTCAACGAATGGCTGCTGCTACCAATTGTCGGGTGCCCAGGCCCGATTCGGGAGGGCACCTCACCCTCGGGTACTCATCGCATGCCTCCGGCAAGGACGGATCACGCCCTCATGGCAATCGCACTCCGCAAGACGCTCACCGTCGCCGCACTGGCTCTTACCGCCTCCTTCCTGCCCACCTCCGGAGCGGGCGCCGCGGACACCGCCACCCCGTCCCTGCGCACTCCCGGGCTCTACTGCCTGGCCAACACCTGGGACACCCCGAAGGACTCCACCAAGCCCTGCGACACCAAGGACCAGGGCCAGCACTGGACCCTCTCGGGCCAGCAGATCTCCCTGGCCAACGCCCGGGCCTACTGTCTCGCCAACACGTGGAACGCCCAGGACGTCTCCACGAAGCCGTGCAACCCCAAGGACCAGGGCCAGTACTGGACCGTCTCCGGCCAGCAGCTCTCCCTCACCTTCGCTCCGGCCTACTGCCTCGCCAACACCTGGGGCACCCCGGACATCTCGACCAAGCCGTGCGACCCCAAGGACCAGGGCCAGCACTGGGTGGTCTTCAACGACCAGATCAGCCTCGCCAACGCCTGACCTCCCCACCGCCGTGCCCGGAGCAGCCATCAGCGGCGCCGGGCACGGCGCCCCCCGCGTCAGGTGTTCAGCCGTGCCCCTCGTCCTGGGGCGAGGGGCACGCGCCCGACAGTGCTCCGCTCCGCCGGGCGCCCGGGCAGGTGCCGACCGGGTGTCAGAGCGCGGGCCGGCGATGTCGGGCGAGGAGTTTGCCCGACTCCCACAGGAGCAGGAGGGCGACGGGGGCCAGCAGGGCCCAGCCGAATTGGGCGAGGGTGATCTCGGTGGTGCCGAGCACGCGGCGGAAGGCGTCCGTCTGCGTCACCAGGACCGCGAGGACGAACTCGGACAGGGCCGCCAGGTTCATCGGCTTGCTGTCGAACGTGGTGACGGTCAGGACGGTGGCGCGTTCGCTCCGGCATTCGTAGGCCGCCACGATCAGGCAGAGGGCGAAGGCGGTGAAGGCGATCGAGTTGCCGGTCCTCAGGCTGCCGTAGTGGTGTTCGCCCAGTTTGATCAGCAGGAGCAGGGCCACCGTGACGGCCAGTCCGCTGAGTCCGACGGTGACCATGACCGACCTGGTCAGCAGCGATTCGCCGCGCGGGCGCGGGGTGCGCCCCATCAGGCCGGGGCTCGCCAGGTCGAAGCCGAGGGCGAACCCGAAGGGCGCGTTGACCACGAAGTGGATCCAGAGCACCTGCGGCGGGGTGAACGGCTCGCCGGCGGCGATGTTGAAGACCGTCGCGCCGAGGAACGTCAGGACGAAGGTGACCAGGAGCATCAGGACGAACCGGATGTACTTGGTGAGGTTGTCGTAGAGTTTGCGCCCCTCCTCGACGGCGTACACGATGGTGGCGAAGTTGTCGTCCGAGAGGATCATCCGGCCGGCGTTCTTGGCGACATCGGTGCCGCTGCCCATGGCGATGCCGATGTCGGCGGCCTTGATGGCGGGTGCGTCGTTGACGCCGTCGCCGGTCATCGCCACGACGTCGCCCTTCTTCTTGAGCGTGTCGGCGAGCAGGACCTTGTGCTCGGGCGCGACCCGGCCGACCACCCCGATGTCGTCGATCCGGGCCAGCCGTTCGTGCTCCGGCATCGCCGCGAAGTCGGCTCCGAGGATCGCCTCGCCCGGGATCCCGAGCTGGCGGGCGATGGCCTCGCCGGTGGTGACGTCGTCACCTGTGACCATGCGGACCCGGATGTGGGCGGCCTGGGCGCTGGCCACGGCGTCCCTGGACTCCGCGCGGGGCGGGTCGACCATGCCGACCAGGCTGGTCATCCGCAGGTCGGTGACGAGCGCGAGCAGGTCGCTGTCGGGGTCGAACTCCGACGGGTCCAGGTCGCGCTCGGCCGCCGCCATCACCCGGCGGCCCTCGCCGCCCATCCGTTCGGACCGGGTCTCGGCCCGGTCCCGCAGGCCGGCGTCCCAGGGGACGGTCCAGTTCCGTTCCTCGCGGCGGGCCGGCCCCCGCGGTACTCAGCCACGGCGCCCCGTCCGGTGCCCGGCCGCGTACGGGTCGCGCTCGGCCCCCTCGGGAGCCTCCTGCTCCAGCAGCCGCCTGGCGGCCCGCAGCTCCTTGCGGGCCTTCTTCCCGACGACCGGGTACCGGGGGTCGATCTCCATCAGCGTGTGCACGAGCACCGCGGCGGCGCAGATGCGCGCGAACCACTTGCGGTCGGCCGGCACGACGTACCACGGCGCCCACGGGGTACTCGTGGCCGAGAGCATCTCGGAGAAGGCGTGCTGGTAGTCGTCCCACCGCTCACGCTCGCGGAGGTCCGCCGCCGAGAACTTCCAGTTCTTCTCCGGCAGGTCGAGCCGCTTCAGGAAGCGGGTGCGCTGCTCCTCCTCGGAGAGGTTCAGGAAGATCTTCACGACTCTGAACCCGTTGTCACAGAGGTAGCGCTCCCAGTCGTTGATCTCCCGGTAGCGGCGCGCCCAGACATCGCGCCCCTTCGCTTCCTCGGGCAGCCGCTGGCGGTCGAGGTTCTCGGGATGCACCCGCACCACGAGGACCTCCTCGTAGTGCGACCGGTTGAAGATCGCGATGTCCCCGCGGGCCGGAAGCCGCCACGCGTACCGCCACAGGTAGTCGTGGTCGAGTTCCTCGGCGGAGGGCACCTTGAAGCTGCTGACGTGGACGCCCTGCGGGTTGACCCCGCTCATGACGTGCCGGATCGTCCCGTCCTTCCCGCCCGCGTCGATCGCCTGGAGGCAGAGCAACACACCGTAGCTGTCCTGGGCGGCCAGCTTCGCCTGGTACTCGGCGAGCAGGCCCACGCCGGTGCGCAACAGCTCGGCGCCCTCCCGCTTCTTCATCCGCGCCTTGTAGCGGGGGTCGAAGTCCTCCGCGAGATCGACCCGCGAGCCCGGTTCCACGCGCAGCGGCTCGATGAACTTCGCGATCCGTCCGGCCTGCTTGTCCGGCATCGACGACACCGCTTCCTCTCGGTCACGACGGCCGCGGGTCGACCACCCGGTGCGGACCGGGGCCCGTCCGCACCGGCGCGCGGTCACTCGGGTGGCCCGGCCCACGGTCCGGTGGACGTCGGTACCTGCCACCCTCCGGCCGGCCGTCGGGGCCGGCCAGCCGGGCACGGCCACCCGGGTGACCGTCCTCCTCACTGCCGCCCGTCGGTGGTCCGCGGTTCGGGGCCGCCGCCGGAGGCCCAGACCCGGTAGGCGGCCACGGCGGTGGGCAGGGTGGGGAAGATCCGGTCCGGGCCGACGGAGTCGGTCAGCCCGTACGCGTCGAGTTCGCCCCGCAGGTCCTGCGGAAGCCCTGCCCGGCACGCCCGTGCCGGATGCTCGCGACCCTCCGGTCCCTCGCCTGACGGCCGATCACGGAGGCCGGTGCGGGCGTCACGCCCCCTGGTCGACCAGGGCCGTCTCCGGGCGGTTGCCACACCGTTCGGCGGCCCGGGTGGGCAGGGCGGTGCCGGCGGCGCTGTCGTGGGGGGCGGCCGTGAGGCCGACGACCCCGATGATCAGGGCCGCTCAGCGAAGTCCAGGACGGTGACCGACGGGCGGCGGGTGGCCAGTGGCGGGACGGTCAGCACCAGCGGCAGCAGGGCGCCGACCGGCCCCCGCCCGCCGGCCGGCCGGACGTCCCGCACCGAGGCCACCGCCGGACTCGCGGTGCGGAGCTTGTCCCGCTCGCCCGCGTCCATCGCCCACGGCATCGGGGGCGGCCCGTACGTGTGGGAGCGCATCCTGCCGCTCAGGGTGAGCCGGCTGAACCAGCGCGGTACGGCGTCCAGGACGAGCGAGCCTCCCGGGAACCGCTCGGCGCAGCCCGCGATCAGGGCCCGCACCCGCATCGGTGGCAGGTACATCAGCAGGCCTTGCGCGGTGACCAGTACGCCATGGTCGCGGTCCACCTCCTCGGCCCAGCCGCAGGTGGTGGCGTCGGCGGCCAGGTAGCGCTGCCGCGGGCCGGGCGGGAGCAGCCGCTCGCGCAGCGCCACCGACTCGGGCAGGTCCACGGTGAGCCACCGGGCGCGGCCGTTGTCGACCCGCCAGTACTGCGTCTCCAGCCCCTCCCCCAGGCAGACCACGGTGCCGCGCGGCTCGCGGGCCAGGAAGTCCGCCACCTCGCGGTCGAAGCACCCCACCCGCAGCGCCTGCAGCTGGGCCTGGGTGCCGCTGGTCCCGAACCGGTCGGCGAACGGGTAGTCGATCCGGTCGACCAGCTCGACGGCCTTGGGATCGCGCAGCACCCCGTCCGGCCGGCGGGCCTCGACGGCACGCTGGTAGAGCGTCCAGAGCGCGGTCTCGGGCACGGCGGCGAGCTCGGCCGGCAGCGGTGCCGACGGTTCGTCAGGGGCCACCTGGGTCTCCTCGGGAACGGCGGGGGCGCATGCGGTGCTGGCAAATGCGGCGGAGCGGGGTCCGCTGCGGTTCTCCCGACAGTCTGGCACCGGGCCGGGGCATCGGCCCGCTCAGCCGACGCTGAACGCGCCGTCCGGTGGCGGCGGGGAGTCCGTCGCCGCGGCGTCCGTCACCACCGCCGTGCGCGCGGTGAACGCGGCCAGGTCGGCGCCGTCGGTGAGCCGGGCGGGGAAGACGTCCCCGGCGAGCCGGCGGGAGAGGTCGGCCACCGGGAGCGGGCCCGCGGAGCCGACCAGCAGGATGTTGCCGTAGCGGCGGCCGCGCAGCACCGGGGCCTCGGCGATCAGGCAGACCTCCGGGAAGACGGCGCGCACCGTCGCCGCCTGGGCGCGGGCGAAGGCGAGCGGCGGGCCGTCCGCGAGGTTGGCGGCGTAGCACCCGCCGGGGCGCAGCGCGGCGGCCGCCAGGCGGAGGAACTCCACCGAGGTGAGGTGCGCCGGGGTGCGCGAACCGTGGAAGACGTCGGCGACGACGAGGTCCAGCGAGCCGGGCGCGACCGCCGCCAGGGCCTCCCGCGCGTCGCCGACCGTCGCCGTGATGTCCGCTCCCGGCCCCTGCCACGGCAGGTGCTCCTCGACCAGGGCGAGCAGCGGGCCGTCGACCTCGGCCACCCGCTGGCGCGAGCCGGGGCGGGTGGCGGCGAGGTAGCGGGGCAGGGTGAGGGCGCCGCCGCCGAGGTGGAGCGCGTCGAGCGGCGCTCCGGCGGGGGCGAGGGCGTCGACGAGGTGGCCGATCCGCCGGGTGTACTCGAACTCCAGGTGGGTCGGGTCGCCCAGGTCGACGTAGGACTGCGGGGTGTCGTCGAGGGTGAGCAGCCAGCCGCCGTCGTGGTCGATGTCGGGCATGAGCTTGGCGTACCCGAGGTCGGTGCGGCGGCCGACCGGGCGCGGCTCCTCGCCGTGCGGGCCCGGCGGGTTCACGAGGACTCCGGCAGGTAGGCGCCGAGCCAGCGGTCGAGTTCGGTGAAGAGCTGGGCGCGGGCGGCCTCGCCGGAGAGGACGAGGTCGTGCATCCCGCCCTCGATCCGGACGATCGTGACGTGCCGGCCCAGCTTCGGGCCCTCGGCGGCGATGTCGTCGGCGCGCAGCACGGCGTCGGCGTGGTGCAGCTTGGCCTGCCAGGTGGTGGTGGCGATCGAGGCGGTGGAGGCCATCAGCAGCACGGGGACGTCGATGCCGAGCCCGCGCCGGACCCGGCGCTGGCCGCGCTGGACGGCGGCCAGCCAGCCGGCGTACAGCGGGAAGCCCTCGGCCGGCTTGAGGCTCAGGTCGAAGTCCCACTCGCCGCGGTGGTCGCGGTGCAGGCTGTGCACGTAGTGCGGGTTGAGCGCGGAGGGCAGCTTGCGGGTGGCGGCGAGGCGGCCGAGGGCCTCCACGGCGGGGCCGCCGAGGGTGCGGACCGCCGGGGCGGCGGGCATCGAGAGGAACGGGCTGTTGAGGAAGAGCCCGTCGACCACGCCCCGCCCGGCCCGGCGCCCGGCCCACAGCGCGGTGACCAGGCCGCCGGTGGAGTGGCCGTTGACCAGCAGCTCCCGGTGCCCGTCGGTCTCCCGGACGACCCGCACCGCGGCGTCCAGCTCTTCGTCGTAGGCGGCGAGGTCGCGGACGAAGTTCGGCGACTGGTGCGGGCGCAGCGAGCGGCCGTACTTGCGCAGGTCGAGGGCGTAGAAGGAGTAGCCGCGCTCGACGAAGTGGTCGGCGAGGTGGGTCTGGAAGAAGTAGTCCACGTACCCGTGGACGTAGAGCACCGCGCGCCGGCTGCCCGGGACGAGCCGGCGTACCAGGGTGGCGCTGACGGCGCCCTCCTCGTCGGGGGCGAGCGGCAGCTCGACCGCCTCGTAGGGGGCACCCAGGATGTCTTCTCGGAACTCCATGTCCGCCGTACCCATCTTCTGCTCCGCCTGCCGTGGCAGGGACCGCCGATCCGGAGCACCGACGATACCGGCCGGTAGCTCCACCGTGCTCGGCAGGCCGTGGCGGACGGCGGCGTACCGCGCCCGGCGACACCGGCCCACCCGGCTCGGCGACGGCGGCCCCGGGCGGCGGACGGGCCGGGACGCTCCGCTCCCCGTGCGCCTGCTGTGCGCCCGCGATCCTGTGGAACGCTACCCGAATCACAGTCACTTCCCTCGCCCAAGAGGCGAGTTGAGGAGCGAGCATGCCGCACGGAGACCATCCGCAGGCCGGTCACAGCGATCCTTCCCTCTACCGCACGCCTGCGGAGGCGATCGCGGCGCCACCGGAGAAGCTGGCCTACGTCGCCGGGTTCGACCGGTCGGCGCGGCGGCCGGACGCGCTGATCACCGTCGACACCGATCCGGCCTCGCCGAGCTACGGCCGGGTGCTGAACTTCGCCGAACTGCCCGGGGTCGGAGACGAGCTGCACCACTTCGGCTGGAACGCCTGCTCCAGCGCGCTCGCGCACGCCTGCCACGAGAACCCGGAGCGGCGCTACCTGCTGCTGCCCGGGCTCCGCTCGTCCCGGCTGCACGTGATGGACACCCGGCCGGACCCGGTGCGGCCGCGCCTGGTGAAGACCGTCCCGGCCGAGGAGCTGGCGGCCAGAGCGGGGTACTCGCGCCCGCACACCCTGCACTGCGGTCCGGACGGTGTCTTCCTGTCCTGCCTCGGCAGCGGGGACGGCGCGGACGGGCCGGGCGGGGTGGCGCTGCTCGACCACACCACCTTCGACGTCCTGCGGGCCTGGGAGACCGAGCGCGGACCGCAGCACTTCGCCTACGACGTCTGGTGGCACCTGGGGACCAACGTGGGGGTCACCAGCGAGTGGGGCACGCCGTGGATGGTCGAGGACGGCGTGGTGCCGGAGCTGCTGCTGGGCCGCAAGTACGGCCACGCGCTGCACTTCTGGGAGCTGGACACCGGGCGGCACCTGCAGCGGATCGACCTCGGCGACCAGTACCAGATGGTGCTGGAGCTGCGGCCGGCCCACGATCCCCAGGCGGAGTGGGGCTTCGTCGGCGTGGTGGCCAACGTCGAGGACCTCTCCTCCTCGGTCTGGCTCTGGTACCGCGAGGGCGCGGCCTTCACCGCGCGCAAGGTGATCGAGATACCCGCCGAACCGGCGAAGCCCGAGGACCTGCCGCCGGCCCTGCAGCCGTTCGGCGCGGTGCCGCCGCTGGTGACGGACATCAACCTGTCGGTGGACGACCGCTGGCTGTACGTCTCCGCCTGGGGCACCGGCGAGTTGTTCCAGTTCGACGTGTCGGACCCGTTCCACCCGCGCCCCACGGGCTCGGTGCGGCTCGGCGGGGTCGCCGCGCGGACGCCGCACCCGGCCGAGCCCGAGCGCCCGCTCAGCGGCGCGCCGCAGATGGTCGAGATCAGCCGGGACGGGCGGCGGCTCTACCTCACCAATTCGCTGTACGGCGCCTGGGACGACCAGTTCTACCCGGACGGCATCGAGCCCTGGATCATCAAGCTGGACGCCGACACCGAGGCGGGCGGGCTCACCGTCGACCCGCGGTTCTACCCGCACGGCGCGGACTTCGGCGGCCTGCGGGTGCACCAGACCCACCTGGCGGGCGGTGACGCCTCCTCGGACTCGTACTGCTTCCGCTGAGCGGGCCCGGCCCTCAGACCCGCCCCAGCAGCGGGTCGTGACGGACCCGGGCGGGCGGCAGGCCGGCGGCGACCAGGCGGGCGCGGACCTCGTCCACCATGCCGGGCGGGCCGCTGACGCAGGCGAGGTGGTCGGACCAGTCCCGATGGCGGCCGACCGCGTCGGCGAGCCGGCGGCCGGCACCCGCCCCGGCGGCGCCGTCGGCGACCGGGATCAGCTCCAACCAGGGCTTCCGGCTGCCCAGTTCGGACAGGGCCGGCCAGTCGTAGAGGTCGGCCGCGGCCCGGGCGCCGACGAAGAGGTGGACGGTGCGCCCGCGCGGGCGGTGCCCGGCCAGCTCCTCGACGATCGCCTTCATCGGGGCGAGCCCGGTGCCGCCGGCCACCAGCAGCAGGTCGCGCGCGCCGTCCTCGGGCATCAGCGAGCCGCGCGGCGGGCCGAGCCGCAGCCGGTCGCCGACCTCGGTGTGCTCGACCAGCGCCTCACTGACGCCCCCGGGGCCGGTGCGGCGCACGTGGAACTCCACCTCGTTGTCCGGCCGCGGGGCGCAGCCCATCGAGTACTGCCGCCAGGTGTGCGGCAGCCCCGGGTGCTCGACGGTGCCGTACTGGCCGGGCCGGTAGGGGTAGGGCTCGCCGGTGCGCACGCGCAGCACCGCGAGGTCGGGACGGCGGCGCTGGTGGCCGACCACCACGGCGTGCCAGTACGGGGGTTCGGCGAGCGCGGACTCGGCGCCCGCGCTCATCGCCCCGACGGCGAAGCGCAGCATCCGTACCCAGGCGGCCTCCAGGTCCTCGCTCCACCGGGCGCCGGCGCGGTGCCGGAGCGCCTCGCGGACGGCCTCCTCGAAGGCCTCGAAGTGAACCGGGCGGACGCCCAGCTTGCGGTGGTCGCGACCGAGCTGGGCGAGCGTGGCGGCGAGCTCGTCGGGGTGCTGGAGGTGCTCGATCAGATGGCTGAACATCCGTGCCAGATGGGCCTCCTGGAACTCCATCGAGGCGGGGAAGAGCGAGCGCAGGTAGGGCCGGCGGCGGAACATCACCGCGTAGAGGTGATCGATCAGCTCGGCGAGCGGGCCGACGGATCCGAGGGTGTCCAGGATCAGCCGCTGGTCGGCGGCGCCGTCGTAGCCCCCCGCGGCGGTCCCGGCCGGCCGGTCCGCGCTCGGCACGGACGACGCCGGCACGAGCAGCCGCCGGCGAAGGCGCATCGCGTGGTGGCGCGCGATCAGCCGGTCGTACTCGGTGGTGGCGGCACTGGTGATCTCCATGCCAGAAAGCCTAAACACCCGTCAGAGAGCTGACGGACGACGGCTTTTCACCTGCCTCCGGTGATTCCGGGCAGGGTGGAGCACCGGACGGCGGCAGGTCCAGTAGACGGCCCGGCGAGGGGGGTGCGGAAGGGTCTGTCGTCCCGGCCGGACCGGGACGATCGACCCCCTCGGGCGGGCGCGATCAGGACTCCCGGCCCGGCGGGCGCGCATCCCGCGTGCCGCCCGCCGCCCCTCCCCCGGCCGGGGTCGCGGCGCCGGCCGGACCCGCCGGCCCGGCCGGCGCGGGTGCGGCCCAGCTGGCCAGCAGTCGCAGCGACTCGGCCGAGGCCGTACCGGGCTCGGCGTGGTAGGTGACCAGCACCAGGTCGGGCTCCCCGGCCGGGCGCAGCGTCTCGTACCGCAGGGTCAGCGGGCCGACCACCGGGTGGTGCAGCCGCTTCGTCCCGTGGCCCTTGTCGCGGATGTCGTGCGCGGCCCAGAGGCGCCGGAAGTCGGCGCTCTTGAGGGACAGTTCGCCGATCAGCGAGGCCAGCCGGGGGTCGTCGGGGTCGCGCCCGGCGTCCAGCCGCAGGATGCCCACCACATCGGTGGCCTTGCCCTCCCAGTCGTCGTACAGCAGGCGCGCCGCCGGGTCGAGGAAGGCGTGCCAGGCCATGTTGCGGTGCTCGGGCGCCAAGGCGGCGAAGTCCCCGAGCAGCGCGTTGCCGAGCCGGTTCCAGCCGATGATGTCCAGCCGCCGCCCGAGCACGTAGGCCGGGACGCCCTCCATCGCGTCGAGCAGCTGCTGCAGTTCGGGGCGGACCAGCTGCGGTCGGGCGGTGGCGCGCCCGGTCCGGCGGCGGGCGGGCTTGGTGATCCGCTGGAGGTGCTCGCGCTCGGCCGGGGTGAGCCGCAGGGCGCGGGCGATGGAGTCCAGGACGGCGGCGGAGACGCTCTCGCCGTGCCCCTGTTCGAGCCGGACGTAGTAGGCCGTGCTCACGCCCGCCAGCTGCGCCAGCTCCTCCCGGCGCAGCCCGGGAACGCGGCGGCGGGTGCCGTGGTCCGGCAGGCCCACGTCCGCGGGTCGCAGCCGGGCGCGGCGCGACCGGAGGAATTCACTGAGTTCGGTGCGCTGGTCCATGCTCCCGAGTATGAGGGTGAGCCTGCCAGTCGTACGTTGGGCGTGCGTACGACAAGCCCTGGTCTGGTTGCGCGGCTCGCGTCGCCGCAGGCTGGGGCCCATGACGAACACGACGAACGCCGGAACGAACACGGCGGGCACCACGGGTACGGACGGCACGACCACGACCACCGCCGGCTCCGCGGCGCGGACCGTCGCCGCGTACGCGGCCCCGGCCCCGAAGGCCCCGCTGGAGAAGACCGTCGTCCCGCGCCGGGCACTGGGCGAGCACGACATCCTGATCGACGTCCGCTTCGCGGGCATCTGCCACTCGGACATCCACCAGGTCGGCGAGGACTGGGGCGACGGCATCTTCCCGATGGTCCCGGGCCACGAGATCGCCGGTGTGGTCGCCGAGGTCGGCCCGGGCGTGACCCGCTGGACGGTCGGCGACCGGGTCGGGGTCGGCTGCTTCGTCGACTCCTGCCGGGAGTGCGACAACTGCCGGGCCGGGCTTCAGCAGTTCTGCACCGGCGCCGGGGGCACGGTGTTCACCTACAACGGCGTCGGCCGGGACGGTGAGCCCACCTACGGCGGCTACTCCTCGCAGCTGGTGGTCGACGAAGGGTACGCCCTGCGCATCCCGGAGGCCCTGGCGCTGGACACCGCGGCGCCGCTGCTCTGCGCCGGCATCACGCTCTACTCGCCGCTCAGCCGCTGGGGCGCGGGCCCGGGCAAGAAGGTCGCGATCGTCGGCCTCGGCGGGCTCGGCCACCTGGGGGTGAAGATCGCGCACGCCAAGGGCGCCGAGGTCACCGTGCTCAGCCAGTCGCTACGCAAGCGCGAGGACGGTCTGCGGCTCGGCGCGGACGACTACCGGGCCACCTCCGACCCGGCCGTCTTCACCGAACTGGCCGGCACCTTCGACCTGATCGTCAACACCGTCTCCGCCGACCTCGACCTGAGCGCCTACCTCGGGCTGCTGACGGCGGGGGGCACGCTGGTCCAGGTCGGGGCGCCGGAGAAGCCGGTCACGATCCTCGCGCAGGCGCTGCTGACCGGTGGCAAGTCGCTGTCCGGCTCGATGATCGGGGGGCTCCCGGAGACCCAGGAGATGCTGGACTTCTGCGCCGAGCACCAGGTCACCGCCGAGATCGAGCTGATCCGCGCCGACCAGATCAACGAGGCGTACGCACGGGTGCTGGCCAGCGACGTGCGGTACCGCTTCGTGATCGACGCCTCGACGATCTGAGCGAGGTCTCCGGGCCGGTCCCGGGACGGGAGCGTGCTCGCCGGTCCCGGCCCGGGGACGGCGCCCCGCCTGTGGTGCTCTCCCTTCACCACAGGCGGGGCCGTGCCACGGCCGGTACGTCACACGGTCCGGCCGGGTACCCGGCCCGGTCGGGCCCGCGCAGGCGGCCGGCTCCGCCCAGACACCGGCTCCGCTCAGGCACCGGCCGGACCGGCCGCCTCGCCTGCCGGCGCCTTGCCTCCGGACACCGTGCCCCCGGGCGCCGTACCCCGGGCCGCCCGGCGCGCCCGGCGCCGGCGCGGAGGCTGGTCCGGCAGCCACCCGAAGGCCAGGCAGGCGCCCACCACTCCGAGCATCATGCCGATCAGGAAGCCCCCGAGGTTGGAGGTGAGCCAGCTGGCCAGCGACGCGAGCACCCCGAGCACCGAGTAGAACAGCCGCTGCGCCGGGTTGAACAGGATCAGCACGCCGCAGATCACCATCACGACCGGTACCAGGTAGCCGGCCAGCCCCTGCATGCCGATGTGCAGGATGACCGGCAACGGCGCCTTCAGGGTGAAGAGGATCTCGGCGCCGCCCAGCAGCACCAGCAGGCCGCCCCAGAACGGCCGCCGGCCCCGCCAACCGCGCCATCCCCCGCCGGCCCGGGCCGGCCCGTCGGACGCGGCGGGACCGGCAGGACCACCCGGACCGACGGCCGTCGCGCTCGCGGGACCGGCCGGAACAGCGGGAGCGGCATCGGTATCGGCGCCACCGGGACGGCCGCCTGTGGCGGGCTCCGCGGTGGCGGCGCGGTCGGCCGCCGAGGGGCCGACGGCGGCGCCCCCCTCGGCCGGGCCGGCGCCGTCGGGTACGGGATCGGCCACCGTCAGCAGCCCTCCGAGCTGAAGCTCAGCCGCAGGTGCGGCAGCTTGAACGCCGCAGCGGTGGTGGCGTAGTTGTGCTGCCGCAGATTGCGGATGGTGACGGTGTCCGCCTGCTGCCCGAACACGCCCGGCAGGCCCTGGACGCCTGCCTTGGTGTAGGTGCTGGCGTCCCCGCCGATCTCGATGTTCTTGAACGACGCGTCGCCGGAGACCAGGTCCGAGTCGGTGGTGAGGTCGGTGGCGGTCACGGGTGTGCCGGCGTCACCGGCCTTGATCAGCAGGTTGATGCCGCCGAGGTCGACGCTCTGGCAGAGCTTGGTGAGCTCCGCCTGCTTGATCGCCGAGACGATGACCAGGACCTGACCGCCGGTGTCCCCTTCGTTCGGGCTGCCCTCGATCATGTGGTCCAGACTGCCGAACTGCTCGAAGCCGACGCCCTCCAGGCTGTCGGCGGTGACGGTGAACGGCATGCCGGAGATGGCGAACTGGGCGGCGAGGACGCCCTGTGCGGTGAGGGTCATCAGGACGGCGCCGACGGCGACGGCCGGTACGGCCATCAGGGCGGTGCGCCTCAGCCGGACCCGCCCTCTCGATCCGGCGGGTGAGTCGGTGCTTTCGGGCGTGGGGGCGGCGTCCTCGGACGTTGCCATGTGTGCTCCCTCGGGTGGTGGGATGTGCAGGCACTGGCACGTTGCCCTGGCGCGGACAGCGTCCTGCGGCCCGGCCGGGTGGGCCGCCCCTCGGCAGCGGGGCGGGCCGGTCGGACCGCAGGTGGATTACTGGGAAGCTACTGCCGAGTAGACGACGGGTCAATACGGGTGCGCGAAGGATCATCATCCGTGACCGCGGACGCCGGCACCGGGCCCGGCCCGAGCGCCGCCACCGGTGCCAGCCGTCGGGCGGCCTCCTCCGGCCCGAGGAAGGGAGCCAGGCAGAAGAGGCTCAACATCGGCAGTTGATCAGGAAGTTCGGCGGTCCGGCCGGCATCGACACAGCGGTACAGGGTGCTGTAGACGCCGCCGACCACGGCGTCCACCAGGGGCTCCACCGCTACCCCACAGGGAAGTTGGGGTACCTCGGCGAAGAACGTCCGGAACCTGGTAAGGAGTTGCTCGCGCTCACGGCGGCCGGCCGGTCCGACCGACTCGACCTCGATCACCGCCATGGTGGCGAAGGCCGGGACGCGGGCCAGCAGGTCGAGCATCGCGCGCAGGGCGTCGTGGATGCCGGCGCACCAGTCCGGCGCCGCCGCGAAGGCGGCCGCCATCCGCCGGATCACCACCCCGGTGCCGTGCCGGTGGGTGGCCAGGAAAGCGTCCTCCTTGCCACTGAACAGCTCGTAGAAGACCGGCCTGGTCACCCCGGCCGCACGGCAGATGTCGCTCACCGTGGCGCGCTGGTAGCCGTGCTCCGCCACGGTGTGGACCAGCCCGTCGAGCAGGCGTTCCCGCTGGGTGGCGGCGACCACGCCGGGGGGCAGCCGGCTCGGGCCGCGCTTGATCGATCGCGCCGGGTCGCGGCCGGGTCTCGCTCCGGGCAGCAGCAGTGCCTCGGCACCATGGACGGCATCCAGGTCCATCGCCAACTCCTGTGCTCTGTCTTGACATTGACGCAAGGGCTGGTTTACAACACTCGCAGGTTTCCCATCGAACGGCGCTCAGCCGCCGGAAACCTCCACGCGTTCCGACTGTTCAGTATGGCGAACGCATGCCCGGCGGTGGCAGCCGTCGACGTGCATCCCCACCGCACCTCACCGCATGCCCGCACCTCCCGCACCTCCGCACCTCCTCGCCGTTTCGGCGGGCCCGTGGCGCCGGGCCCGCCGACGACACCGGACGCGTGTCCCCACCCCTGAGCACCCCGCACCACCCCGCCGCGCGTACCTCCGCGCGATCACGCGGGCTCCCCCACCCGACTCCGTACGGAGAGAGGCACCCCCATGCGCATCCGCCACACCCTCGGCGCCGCGGCCCTGGCCGCCGTCGCCCTGGCCACCGCAGCCACCGGCCCGGCCCAGGCCGCCGGCTCCACCGTCCTGACCCACACCTCCGTCGGCGGCCCCGCCGTCGCCGTCGGTGACGTCCTGACCGCCGACCTGGTCGCCGGCAGCTACGCCTCCTTCTACTCCAGTGCCACGGGCACCAGCGGCATCAAGTGTGCCGCCTCCTCCTTCTCCGCCACGGTGACCAGCAACCCGGCGGCCCCGGGCGTGGCCACCGAGAGCCTCAACAGCCACACCTTCGGCTCCTGCACCGCGAACGTCATCGGCGTCACCGGCGTCAAGAGCATCACCGTCAACAACCTGCCGTACACCAACTCGGTGAGCGACGCGGCCGGCAACCCGGTGACGCTCAGCCCGACGGCGGCCGGTCCGCTGCAGACCACGGTGGTGCTGAACACCATCCTGGGTACCACCACCTGCGTGTACCGCGCGCCGGGCAGCATCTCCGGCACCACCAGCAACACCGGTCAGACCATCGGCTTCGCCTCCCAGGCGTTCGCCAAGGTCTCCGGCCCGAGCACCTGCTTCGCCACCGGCTACTTCACCGCCACCTACGGGCCGGTGATTGACAGCTCGGTGGCCGGCAGCCCGCACATCTACATCAACTGACGCCCTTCGCAAGGCAGTAGGCGAAAACGACGAAGAGCGGCGTGCGGCAGTCGAAACTGCCGCACGCCGCTCCCGGCGCACCGCGCCGTCACGCTCCGGGACGATCACGCCCGCGGGCGGTCACGCCCGGGGACAGCCGGGCCGTCGGCCCGTCAGAGCGCCCAGACCTGGTCCGCGTACTGCGGGACGCAGTCGAACTGGGTCAGCTTGGAGCCCGGTGCGGAGTCGCCCGACCAGGCCACCAGGCAGCGGTCGCTGTAGCTGTTGCGGATCTGGTAGCCGGTGGCCACCTTCTCCAGCTTCCAGACCTGGTCGACGTACTGCGGGTCGCAGTCGGCCTGGACGACCGGACCGCCGTTCTCCGGGGTCCGCCACGAGGCCAGCATGCACTTGCCGGAGTTGACGTTGCGGATCTGGTAGCCACCGCCCGCGACCTGCTGGAAGTCCCAGACCTGGTCGACGTACTGGCGGTCGCAGTCGATCTGGGTGACCGGTGCGCCCCACTCCGGGGTCCGCCAGGACACGTAGGCGCAGAGGTTGCTGAGGGTGTTCTTCACCGAGGCGGTGTGCAGCCGGGTGCTCAGCAGCCAGCCGGCCAGGTCGTCGACCCGGGTCTCCAGCGCGCCGGTGCGGGTCTCGGTGCTGCCGAAGCAGCCCCCCTGCCAGGAGGTGCTGTGGACGGCGGCCAGCTCGACCGCGCCGCCGGCCTGGCGCAGCGCCGGGCCACCGGCGTCACCCTTGCAGATCGCGTCCTTGCCGGCCGTCCTGCCGGCCAGCGCGACCGTGGTGGCGGTCGTCGACTGCACGGTGAACGCCGCAGTGTGCAGGGCGAGCGGGGCCCACTCGTCCTTGGTCCGACCGTAACCGGTGGCGGTCAGGGTCTCCCCGGCCACCGGAGCGGCGCCGAGTCCGACGGTCGGGATGCCCTGGGCGGGCTTGGCCAGCCGGGCCAGCACCAGGTCACGGTCGGCCCGCGGCACCAGCTCGGTGACCTCGGTGACGTGGCCGGCGGTGCCGGTCAGGTCGGTGCGCCCGACCGTGGCGACGGTCTTCAGCTTGGGCGCGCCGGCCGCCAGGGCCAGCGGCTGGGCCGGGTCGTCGGCGAAACAGCTGCTCGCGGTGAGCACCCAGTACGGGTCCACCAGTGCGCCGGTGCAGGCGCGCTTGCCCTCGCCGATGTCGAGCTTGGTGGTGAAGGTGTAGTTGCCGTTCGGCACGGTGTCGCCGACGACGGCGTTGGCCGTGCCGCCGGTCAACAGGCCGCCGACCACCGCCGCGGAGGCGAGCAGGCCGGTCATCCACGCGGCGCGCGGACGGGTGCGAAGCACGATGTGTCTCCCTGTCAGCAGAGCTGGAGTGCCGGCGGGGCCGTCACTTGGTGGTGGTGATCTCCAGCAGGGTGAACGGGCGGTGCTGCGGGTCGCCGATCTCGCCGACGCCGGTCCAGGCGTTCTTCGGCAGGTCGTAGGTCTTGCTCTCGGTGCCGGCCGCCATGGTCAGGTGAGCCGCGTAGTCGTTGGTGCTGACGCCGTAGACCGAGGGCAGTTCGAGGCTGAGGGAGCCGGTGGTGCCGGTGGTCCTGAAGCAGAAGCGGCCGCCGCCGACCTTGTCGATGTCCTGCATGCCGCGGGCGTTGACCTCCATCAGGCCCGGGGTGCCACAGGCCACCAGGACGATGTGACCGTCGCCGCGGGTGAGCTTGATGCCGCGGTCCTTGAAGATCTGGTCGGCGCCCGGGTAGGCGTAGTCCTCGACGGCCGGCGGCGGCGGGGTGTCGTCGGCGGCCGTGACGGCCGAACCGGCCGGAGCGGCCGGAGCGGCCGGAGCGGCCGTGGCGGCGTTGGCGACCACGACGCCGGACAGCGCGACCGCGCCCGCAACCGCGCCGACGGTGAACAGCTTGGTGATGGAACTCATGATGTGGCCCCCAATGTGCCGTCAATTACTGCAATTCGCTGTGGAATGCGGGCACGGCGTGCGCATGAAACCCAGGTCGGGCGATGCTTTCGACCCCCCGCGCACTCCGACCGGGATCATTGCTATCACGAGCGGATGGATCTCCGGAAGATCAATTCGCCGCCCGCCGTCACACCACATTCACGGTTCGTATACGACTTGTGAATCCACGGAAACAGACCCGCCGGTCCGAACGGCACCGTCCGGAGCCGGACTACAGAGTGATCCACACCGCCAGGCCACCGAGCAGTGTCGCGGCGATGCACATCTGGACGGTCATCGCGCGCGGCGGCTCGTTCTCCGCCGTCGCGCCGTTCTGCTCCCGGTCCAGCAATCGCCGCGCCGTCTCCTTGCGGTGTCCCATCATGCCGACCGGGAACACCAGGACCGTGAGCGAGTACATCGCCAGTACGGCCTCGGGCGAGTAGTGCTTCGCCAGATACGCCAGCCCGCCGAAGAGCGCCATGGCGAACGGCGTCACGGACGCCTGGATCTTCAGCGACCGGGTGGGCATCCACGGCACCAGCAGCACCAGGAACGTCACCGTCACCAGCACCGCGATCAGCCACCACGCCACCGCGCCGAGCCCGAAAGGTTGCATTCCCATCCCCTGCCCCGGCCGTGGGGCCCGGGCGGACCCGGGCCCCACAGTCCTTGCTCGAATTCACGGACGATCCGGTCCGCAGCCTATGCCGCGGACCGGATCAGATCACCAGGTGAAGAGGCCGACGATCGGCGAGACGATGTTGTGTCCCGCCTCGGCCGCCCTGGACGCGACGGACCGCGCCGCCTTCACGCCGGTCTCGGCCACGGCGCCGATCTTGTCGAGCTCCTTGATCGCCTTGCCGGCGCCTGCGCCGATGACCGAGAGCGCGACACCCGCGCAGGCGTTCTTGAAGTTCTGACCGCTCCAGTTGTCGGCCCAGCCGTAGACGGCCGCACTGACCACACCGGTCACCAGGGAGACCCCGCCGAAGAACGCCCCGAGCGGTGCGGTGGGCGGGAAGAGCGAGAACCCGACCGCGAGGAAGCCGGTCACGGTGCTCACGTGCCCCATCAGCAGGGCGAAGTCGTGCGCGCCCTGCTTGGGGTCGGTACCCGGCGCGCCGTTCGCGGCCGGGGTCGCCGGGTTGGGCACCCCGTCGTTGGCCGTGGTGTTGGCCGGGTTCACGTGGTTGGTCTCGTTCGCCTTCGCCTGGGCGGCGGCAGCGGCAGCCGCGGCGGCCTGCTCCTGCTCCCGCTTCTGGGCGGCGATGGAGTGCGCCTCGCTGGCCGCCTGGGAGGCGGCGGCCGCGTCCTTGCCCGCCGCGCTCGCGCTCGCGGCCGCCTGGGCGGCCGAGGACTGCGCGCTCGCCGCCGAGCCGAGGGCCTGCTTCGCCGACGCGCTCGCCTGGTTGGCCGAGTAGTTGGCCTCGCGGTTGGCCGTCTGGGCGGTCGCCGCGGCGTTCTTCGCCGTCTGCGCGGACTGCGCGGCGGCGGCCGCCGAGGCGTTGGCCGCGTCGGCCTTGGCGCGCGCGTCGGCCTTGTAGCCTTCGGCCTCCTGGGCCGAGGCATTGGCCTTGTCCGCCCAGTCCTGTGCCTCCTGCGCGGCGTTGCGCGCGTTGGCCGCGACCTCGAACGCCAGCTGGGCGTTCTGGTTCGCGGTGGCCGCCTCCTTCGCCGCGTTGGCGATCATGGTCAGGACGGAGGACACGTGGGTGTCGGTGTCCTGGTCCAGCTGGGCCGCCTTGTACTGGACGGTCGTCACGAAGTCGTGCTGCATCCAGGCCGGACCGGCCAGCGCGACCGTACCGGCGGCCTTGACGTTCGGACCGCCGTTGTTGACCGCCGTCAGGACGGCCACCCGGTCGTCCTCGGCCACGGCGTTCTCGTACCGCCCGGTGAGGAAGCCCGCCAGCGCCTTCACACTGCCGTCGTTCAACGCGGCCGTGCCCTCGCGCTTGACGGCCGTGCCGCCGGCGTTCATCAGGGTGAGGATCTGGACCCGGAAGTCCTCGGCCTGCACGTCCAGCGCGCCACCGGTGAGGAACTTCTCCACCGCCGTCGGGTCGGTGCTCTCCAGGGTCTTCTGCGCGGCGGCCGACACCTTGGAGTCGGCGATCGAGGCGACGTAGACGATCTTGTCACGGTCGTCCAGCCGCAGGCTGCGCGGGTAGTCGGACTTCGCCCACGCCACCACGGCCTGGTCGGTGCCCGACAGCGCGCTCTGCGCTGCGTCCCGGGTCCAGGAGCCGGAGGCCTTCAGCAGGTTGACCGCGGCCTTGCGGCCGAAGCCGGCCGCGGCGGCGACGTCCGTCACCGTGGCGGCCTTCCGGACCAGGTCCTTGGTCTCGGCGTCCTGCGTGCCGGCCTCGGTCTGCGCCTTGGAGGCCCGGGCCTGGTCGGCCTGGTCCACCTTGGTGAGGGCGGCGGCCTCCTCGATGCCCAGCTGCTTGTCGGCCTCCAGCTTCGCCGCCTCGGCCTCGCGGGCCAGCTTCTCGATGTTCTGGGCCTGCGTGACCGCGTCGCTGGCGGTCTTGGCCGCCTCGATCGCGGCGTTCGCGTGGGCGGTCGCCTGGTTGGCCCAGTCCTGGGCCTGGCCCGCGGCGTTGGCCGCGTCCTCGGCCGCCTTCGCGGCCTTCTCGGCGTGGTCGGCGGCGCTGTTGGCCCGCACGTTCGCCTCGTTGGCGGCCGCGGCCGCCGAGGCGGCCAGGCTCTCGGCCCGGCCGGCGGCGGCGGTGGCCGAGTTGGCCGCGCTGCGGGCGGCGTCCGCGGCGGCCCGGGCCCGGGCCGCCTGGGTGCTGGCCTGACCGGCCGAACCGCTGGCCTGGGCGCTGGCCTCGGCGGCGGACGCGGCGTCACGGGCCGCGCGGGCGGCGGCCGAACCGGACCGGCCCGCCTGGGCGCTGGCATCGGCGGCGGACGCAGCGGCGGAGGCCGCGTCACGGGCGCCGCGGGCGGCGTCACGCGCCGACTGGGCGGCCGCGCGGGCGGCACCGGCCTCGGCCGCATTGCCTGCGGCGGAGGCCGCGGCGTTGTAGGCGCGGGCGGCGGCCTGACCGGCCGCGGCGGCGGCCGAGGCCGCCGAGCGGGCGGCGTTGGCGGCCGTACGGGCGGCGGACACCGCCGCGTTCGAGGCGTCGATCGCGGTGCGCGCGGCGGCGGCCGCGCCCTCGGCGGCCTGGGCGGCGCGGTTGGCCGCGGCGCCCGCCTTCTCGACGTCGTCCTTGGCCGCGGCGGCCTCGGCGGCGGCGGTCTGGGCGGCCTTCTTGGCCTCGGCGGCGGCCTTCTCGGCGCGGGCGCCGGCCTCCTTGGCCGCGTCGGTCTCGACCTTGGCCCGCTTGCCCGCCTCGGTGGCGGCCTGGGCGAGCTGCGAGATCG
The DNA here is from genome assembly GCF_044768625.1 of Kitasatospora sp. NPDC091207. NCBI lineage: Bacteria > Bacillati > Actinomycetota > Actinomycetes > Kitasatosporales > Streptomycetaceae > Kitasatospora > Kitasatospora sp. NPDC091207. Next base: position 180,278 of record NZ_JBIVVS010000009.1, on the reverse strand, counting down.
ACAGCGTCTCCTGGTCCCGGGTACGGGCCAGGTACTGGCCGGTCTCCAGGAAGGCGCTGAGGTCCTCGGGCGTCCCGCTGAGCGCGCGGTTGGCCTGCTTGACGAACTCCGGGCCGGGGTTCTGGCCGAGCATGGTGAGGACGGCGACGCGGTCGTCCTCGGCCTGGGCCCGGGCCCGACCGGTGGTCAGGAAGTCGTCCAGCGCCTTGGCGGTGCCGTCGTTGAGCGCCTTGGTCCCGGCCGCCCGAACGCCGGAGTCGCTGTTGTTGATGATGCCCAGGACCGCCACCCGGCGGTCGTCGTTCATCGGGTTCTGCCAGCCGGACAGCATGAACGCGTGGACGTCCGCGTCCGTGCCGCTCAGCGCCTTGGAGGCGGCGTCCCGCACGCCCTGGCCGGTCGAGCTGAGCATCTTCAGGATGGTGAAGCGCTCGTCCTCGGCCGAGGCGCGGTCCAGCGTCTTGGCCAGGAAGTTGGTGATGTCGGCGTCGGACCCGAGCATGGCCTTCTCGGCCGCGTCCTTGGTCGCCGTGCCGCCGAGCTCCCAGGCCTCGACGACCCGGCCCCTCGCGTCGGCGGGCAGTGGCGCCGGGCCGACATCGGCCGGCAGCGCCTGGGCGATCGTCGTTCCGGCCATGGTGGCCGCCAGCGCGAGCGCGGTGAGCGCTGAGATCCTCGCGCGCAACCGTCGCCGCTGCGACGTCCCCGCCCCTGATGTCGTGTAGGTCATATCCCCTCACGTTCCCCCGGGCCATCAAGGCCCCTTCGTGCCACAACAGTTGTCATGGCACCGCGAGGATCCTAGTTCGAATTAAGCGGAATTTGATCTATCACTTCAGTTCGTCCGAATACCTACCGGCTGGCTGGATTACCACCCCTGATTCGGTCACGGAGCATCGACGGAGCGTGTGACGGGTCGTCGGAAAACCATTTGACAATCCGCGACACCAACACTCCTCACTCGCCTCACCCGGAGCCCCGGCCCAGCCTCCGACGCAGGCCGGGACAGCGAAGTGACTCGCCGGTAGGGTGCTGCTGGCACGGACGGACCGACGGAAGTGGGGCGCATGCGCGGCGACGGCACGGGGTTCTTCGAGTCGGCGGCGCACGCCGCCGCCCAGCTGGCCGAAACCGGCTACCTGGCCTCCACCGCGGTGGCCACCACCGTCTTCCTCGCCGACCGGCTGGGCAAGCCGCTGCTCGTCGAGGGACCGGCCGGGGTGGGCAAGACCGAACTCGCCAAGGCGGTGGCCGGGATCAACCGGGCCCGGCTGGTCCGGCTGCAGTGCTACGAGGGCATCGACGAGGCCCGGGCGCTCTACGAGTGGAACCACGCCAAGCAGCTGCTGCGGATCACCGCCGGCCGGGACGAGGGCTGGGACCAGGCCCGCACCGACATCTTCGGCGAGGAGTTCCTGCTGACCCGGCCCCTGCTGACCGCCATCCGCGGGGACGAGCCGACCGTGCTGCTGATCGACGAGATGGACAAGGCCGACGTCGAGGTCGAGGCACTGCTGCTGGAGGTGCTCGGCGACTTCCAGGTCACCGTGCCGGAGCTGGGCACCATCACCGCGACCCGGCGCCCCTTCGTCCTGCTCACCTCCAACGCCACCCGCGAGCTCTCCGAGGCCCTGCGCCGGCGCTGCCTCTTCCTCCATCTCGACTACCCGGACGCCGAGCTGGAGCGCCGGATCGTCCGGCTCAAGGTCCCCGGCCTGGACGCGACGCTGGCCGAATCGCTGGTCCGGGTGGTCGGCGCGCTGCGGGCGATGGGCCTGCGCAAGGCGCCGTCGGTGGCCGAGACCATCGACTGGGCCCGTACCCTGCTGGCGCTCGGCGCGGACACCCTGGACGAGGCCGTGGTGCGCGACACCCTCGGGGTGATCCTCAAGCACCAGGACGACATCCTGAAGGCCACTCAGAAGCTCACCCCGGCATGACGGACGGCGCCGCCGCCCCCACCCCCGCCGACCGGGGCGGAACCGTGACCGCACCCCCCGCCACGGCCGAACCCGCCGACCTCGCGGCCCGGCTGACCGGGCTGGTCCGGACCCTGCGCGGCCACGGGCTGCGGGCCGGGCCGGCCGAGACCGTCGACGCGGCGGCCGTGCTCGACCTCCTGGGTCTCGCCGACCGGGAGCAACTGCGGGCCGGCCTGGCCGCCGCACTCCTGCGCTCCGAGGGGCAACGCGCGGTCTACGACGCCACCTTCGACCTGTACTTCCCGCTCGGCGTCGGCACCCCGGAGGCGGCCCGGGGCGGCCTTTCGCAGGACGGCCCGGAGAACGCCGACGACGCCCGGGCCACCGCCGGGAACGCCCGCCGCGACCTCGCCGACCCCCTCCGCGAGGCGCTGCGCGAGCGGCTCGCCGCCGCCCTGGCCGCCGACGACCGGGCCGCCCAGGCCCGGCTGGCCGGCGAGGCGGTGGCCGCCTTCGGCCGGTACGGCGCCGGCTCGGTGCCCGGCTCGGACGGCTGGTCCGCCCATCAGACGCTCGGCCGGCTCGCGCCCGAGACCCTGCTGGCCCGCGTCCTGGCGGCGCTGCGCGCGGGCACCGCCCCGGACACCCCGTCCGACGTCTCCGACCGCCTCCTCGCCGACGAGATCCGCCGCCGCGTCCAGGACTTCCGCGCCATGGTCGGCACCGAGGCCCGCCGCCGGGTGGCCGAGGTGCGCGGCACCGAGCGGATCGCCGAGCGTGCCGTCGCGCCCAGCGCCGACCGGATCGACTTCCTCGCGGCCGGCCGTGACCAGCTCACCGAACTGCGCCGCACCGTCCACCCGTTGGCCCGGAAGCTGGCCACCCGGCTGGCCGCCCGGCGGCGGCGCGCGGCCCGCGGGCAGCTCGACCTGCGCCGCACCCTGCGCCGCTCGCTGTCCACCGGGGGCGTCCCGCTGCGCCCCGCCCACCGGCTGCGCCGGCCCGCCCGGCCGGAGATCGTGCTGCTCTGCGACATCTCCGGCTCGGTGGCCGGCTTCGCCGACTTCACCATGCTGCTGGTCCGGGCGATGAGCGAGCAGTTCAGCAAGGTCCGGGCGTTCGCCTTCGTCAACCGCACCGCCGAGGTCACCGAGCTGCTGGCCGGCAGCGGGGCCGACCCGGCCGGGCTGGCCCGGCGCATCCTCACCGAGGCCAAGGTGATGGGCCATCACGGCAACAGCGACTACGGCTCCGCGCTCGGCGAGTTCGCCGAACGGCACCTGGCCGCGGTCGGCCCGCGCACCAGTGTGCTGATCCTCGGCGACGCCCGGAACAACCACCGCGACCCGAACCTGCCCGCCCTGCACCGGATCGCCGGGCGGGCCCGGCGGGTGTACTGGCTCAACCCGGAGTCGCCCTCGCGGTGGGGCGAGGGCGACTCCGCCGCGCGCGCCTACGCGGAGGTGGTGGAGATGCACGCCTGCCGCGACGCCCGCAGGCTGGGCGAGCTGATCGCCCGGCTGCTCCCGGTCTGACGATCCGCCGCGGGCCCGGCCGGGCTCAGCCGTCCAGGTGGCGCAGGAAGTCGAGCAGGGCGGCGTTGACCTCGGCCGGCCGCTCCTGCTGCGTCCAGTGCCCCGCCCAGGGGAGCGCGACGTGGCGGTACAGCCGGGGGGTGAGGTGCTCCAGCAGCAGGCGCAGCGCGTCCGGGCCGATCAGCGCCGACACCATGTCCCGGTCCCCCGCCACGTAGAGCGCGGGCACCTCGATGCCCCGCCCGGCGAAGGCGGTGAGCAGCTCGTTGTTGCGGTCGATGTTGCGGTACCAGTTGAGCGGACCGGTGAAGGCCCGCTCGCCGTGCCCCGCGTAGTCGGCGGCGAAGGCCGCGATGTCGTCCTCGGTGAGCCAGTCGGGCAGCTTCTCCGGGTCGGGGACGGTGTCCAGCAGGGTCTGTCCCTCCGGGACGACCCAGGCCCTCGGCCGGTCGGCGCCGGGGCGGTCGCCGGAGCCGCTGAACAGGATGCGACGGAAGGTGGAGCCCGGGTCCCGGGCGAGTTCGGCGTCGGCGACCCCGGGCCGCTGGAAGTAGTTCTGGTAGAAGCCCTCGCCGAACCGCTCCCGGGACTGCGCCAGCGGCGGCAGCCCGGAGACCGGCAGCGGCGGGACGCTCAGCCCGGCGACACCGCGCACCAGGTCGGGACGGAGCGCGGCGGTCGACCAGGCGACCGGCGCGCCCCAGTCGTGGCCGACCACCACCGCCGGCCCTCCCCCGAGCGCGGCGATCAGGGCCGTGACGTCGCCGACCAGGTGGAGCAGGGTGTAGGCGTCCACGGCGGCCGGCTGCTCACTGCGGGCGTAGCCGCGCTGGTCGGGGGCGACCACGCGGTAGCCGGCCGCGGCCAGCGGCGCGAACTGGTGCCGCCAGGAGTACCAGCTCTCCGGGAAGCCGTGCAGCAACAGGACCAGCGGACCCTCCCCCTGCTCGGCCAGGTGGAGCCGGACGCCGTTCACCTCGATGTCGCGGTGCTTGATGTCGCGGTACCCGAGGCCTCCTTCCTCACGGCCGGCGTCCTGCTCGACGCCCTCCCGCCCGGTGCCGCCCCGCCCGGTGCCGTCGAGCGCCTCGCCGCTGTGCCTGGTCACGTCGTCCACCCCTGCTCCTCATACCGTTCCGGGACCGCCGTCAGGACGAATTGACGTCCGATCGGTCGCTATCCACTGTGCCCAGTGGAACACGCCGGGAACCACCGCGTTCCCGCCCCGGCGGAGGTGTCCGCTATGTCATCCGATTTGTTCGAGTTTCTCCCGCGCGTCGGCGAGATCCTCGGCGGTGGGCGCGTCGTCCTGGGTGAGCCGATGACGCCAGTACCCGCCGAACTCCACCGACGCCTTGGCCAGCCCCCGCTCCCCCACCAGATGACGCCGCAGCGCCCGGACCGCCGACGCCTCACCGGCCAGCCAGGCGAAGGGCGCACCGCCGGGCAGGTCGGCGGCGCGGACCGCCTCGACCAGCGGCCCGCCGGGAGTGGCGCCGTCGCGGTCCAGCCAGTGCACCGTCAGATCGGCACGGGTGGCCAGCGACTGCCGCTCCGCCACGTCGGCCACTTCGGCGAACACGACCGCCCGGGTACCGGCGGGAAGCACCTCCAGCAGCGTGGCGATCGCGGGCAACGCCGTCTCGTCCCCGGCCAGCAGGACCCAGTCGGCCCCCGCGACGGCGGCGGCCAGCGGGACCGGCCGGGCGTAGAGCTCGGAGGGGCCGACCATGCCCAGCCGGTCCCCGGGCCGGGCGCGGTCCGCCCAGGCGCTCGCCGGTCCGCTGTCGCCGTGCAGCACGAAGTCGATCTCCAGCTCCCGGCCGCCGGGCCGCCGGCGGCGGACGGTGAAGCCGCGCATCCACGGCCGCTCGTCCTCCGGGACGGCCAGATAGGCCTGGTACCAGCCCGTCGGATCGTCACTGCCTCCCGGCAGGACCGGCTCCGCCTGACCGGGCCGGGGGAAGCAGAGCTTGACCTGCTGGTCGGGGGTTCGGCCGACGCTCTCGTCGAGCCGGTCGGCCTCGAAGGTGATGCGGGCCGTCCGCGGGGTGACCCGCTCGACCGCGATGACCTGGATGTACGTGACGGGCAATGCCACCGTCGGACCCTCCGGTTTCGGCTCCACTGATAACCTTACGCCATAAGGAATTACCTCGACGAGGATACTTTACAGCATAAGGAGTTACTCCCGTGACCGTCTTCGCCGGCCAGGGCGATGCCCACCGCTCGATGTCCCTGCTCTGGCGGGGGGCGCCGGAGCCGCGCACCGGGCGCAGCGGCCCCAAACCCGCCCTGACCGTGGACGCGATCGTGGCGGCCGGGATCGCCGTCGCCGATGCCGAGGGGATGGCCGCCCTCTCGATGCGCGCGGTCGGCGAACGGCTGGGCCGCACCGCGATGGCCCTGTACACCTACGTACCGGGCAAGGCCGAGCTGCTCGACCTGATGCACGACCGGGTGCTCGCCGAGCTGCCCACCGGCCACGACCCCGCCGCCGGCTGGCGGGCCGCCACCACCGCCTGGGCCGAGGAGGCCTTCACCTGCTACCTGCGCCACCCCTGGGTGCTGCAGATCTCCCAGGCCCGGCCGGTGCTGGGCCCGGCCGAGCTGGGCGCGATGGAGGCGGTCCTGCGCGTCCTGGACGGCGCGGGCCTGCCGCCCCGGCAGCTGCGCGGCGTGGTCGCCGCGCTCTGGCAGCTGGTCCGCGGGATGGCCCGGACCGCCGCCGAGGCGCGCGCCGCGGCGACGGACACCGGTGTCGCCGACGAGGACTGGTGGTACGCCAGGTCGACCCAACTCGCGACGCTCGCGCCGGACTTCGCGGAGCGGTTTCCGCTGCTGACCGCCCTGGAGAGCGGCGGCGGGCCCGAGCCCGGCGAGGGCGGCGGCTACCTGGAGGAGCAGACCCGGGAGGCCTTCCGTACCGGCCTCGCCGTCCTGCTCGACGGCGTCGGGACGGCGGTCGCCCGGGCGGAGCGGCCGTAGGGCCCGGCGTCCCGCGGGCCCGGCCGACCACCCCCGGCGGCACAGCCACCGCTGTCCGCCGCCCAGGTGACGGTTGGTCTGAGCGGGTACGCCCGGTCACCGCATCAGCGTAGGCGGGCGGTCCACCGGTGACCTGTTCGCACAAGCTGCCGGACGCTTCGACTATGGCTTCCTTCAACCGACTGCTCACCCGTGTCCGGCGACGGGCCGGCGCCCTGGCCCTCCCCTGCACCGTGATCTCGGCCCTCGTCCCGGTCCTCGCCCTCGGCCCCGGGACCGTCCCCGCCGTCGCGGCGCCGCTGCCCGGCGGCCTCGGTCCGTGCGTGCCGGGCAGCTGCCCGGACCCCTACCCGAGCTCGATCGGCAACGGCCCGTTCGCCGGACGCGACAACGGGATCAACATCTTCGTCGGTGACACGTTCCGGGTCACCGGTCGCGCCGCCGAGGCCGAGGGCCGCGTGGTCGTCCTCGACAGCTTCACCCAGGCCAAGGAGGCCGGGGTCAGCTCCATCTACAACGTCGGCATCGCGGGCGTCGGCTCCCGGGTCCCCCCGCCGGACGGCGCCGACTTCCTGACCACCGGCGGCGGCATCACCATCGCCCCCGGCCAGAGCCTGGTCGCCGAGGGCGGCGTGGTCCGGCACGCCGGCACGGTCACCGGGACGGTGACCGGAACGCTGGTCACGGACCCCAACGCCGTCCAGCCCTACAGCGGCCTGCGCGACCGACTCACCGCCGCGTCCGACTGCTACGCCCGGGTCGGCGGCACGCCCCGGACCCCGACCGGCACAGCGGTGAACCAGGGCGGCCAGACGCTCTTCACCGGCGACGGCAGCTCGGCGCTCCAGGTGTTCAACGCCGACTTCGACCTGACCGGGCCGACCGGCGGCCAGCAGGGCATCGTCTTCGCGAACATCCCCTCGGGCGCGACGATCCTGGTCAACGTCCTCGGCGCGGCCCGGACGCTGAACACCTACAGCGGCGGCATCAACGACAGCGACGACCCGCTCAACGCCTACCGCGACCACCTGCTGTGGAACTTCCCCGACGCCACCGCCGTCACCCTGGCCGGGACCGGCCAGTTCCAGGGCAGCTTCCTGATCGGCGAGCAGGCCTCGGCCGCCACGGTCACCCTCGCGGGCATCAACGGCCGGTTCTTCACCACGGGCTCGCTCATCCACACCAGTCTCGCCACGGGGGGCGGCGGCCAGGAGTTCCACTCCTACCCGTTCAACGGCGACCTCCCCACCTGCGGCACCCCGCCGGTCACCGGTGAGGTCCGCGTCCTGAAGACCGACGCCACCACCGGCACACCCCTCGCCGGCGCCGTCTTCGAACTCTGGCAGGAGACCAACACCGTCCCCGGCCTCCAGACCACCGGCACCAACCCCGACACCCGACTCGGCACCACCTGCACCACCCCCACCAACGGCATCTGCCGACGCACCGTCGACACCGGCACCTACTACTGGCGCGAAACCACCCCACCCACCGGCTACGACCTCCCCACCAACCCCGTCTTCGGCCCCCTCACCCTCACCCCCCAGAACGCCACCACCGGCATCCAGGTGACGGCCCGTGACTGCCCGTCGCCGAAGCCGCCGGGGGACGGCTCGATCCACCTGACCAAGCGGGACGCCAAGACCGGCAAGCCGCTGGGCGGGGCGACGTTCCAGCTCTGGCGGGAGACCAACGACGTCCCCGGCCTGCAGACCGGCGGGACGAACCCGGACACCCGCACGGGTGCGGACTGCACCACCACGGCCGAGGGCGGCTGTGCCTTCACCCATCTGCCGAGCGGCCGGTACTACCTGCGGGAGACCGCCGCGCCCACCGGCTACCACCTCCCGCACGACCCGGTGACCGGCCCCTACACGGTCGACGCCGATGACTGCGTCACCGTGGCCCTGACCAACAAGCGGGACTACGACGACTGTTAGCCGCGACCCCGGGCCCACCCGGGAGCGATGCCGGACCCGCCGGAGCACCCCGCACCGGCGGGTCCGCCGCGTCCGGGGCGGTCGGCCGGACCGACCGCCCCGGCTGGGGCCCGGACGGAGCAGCGCGCGCGGCGCCCCGGCCGCGGCGCGGGTACGTTCGCGGTGTGCAGAGGTCACACCACGTCAGAGGAACGGCCGCGGCCGGTGCCGTCGCCGTGCTGGTACTCACCGCGGCGACGCCCGCGGCCGTCGCGCAGGACGCGGCCGCCGTGGTCGGCGGGGAGCGCCTGGGCCGGTCCGCCGTCCAGGTGGCGCCGCTGGCCGGGGCGCCCGCCCTGCCGGCCGAACTCACCGGGCGCTCCTGGCTGGTCGCCGACGCGACCACCGGCGACGTCCTGGCCGCGCGCAACGCGCATGTGCCGCTGCCGCCCGCGAGCACGCTGAAGATGCTGTTCGCGGACACCGTCCTGCCCAAGCTGGACCGCTCGCTGGAACACAAGGTCGCCCCGGCCGAGCTGGCCGAGCTGGGCGCGGGCAGCAGTCTGGTCGGCATCAAGGAGAACCTGCCGTACCGGGTGGAGGACCTCTGGCGGGGCGTCTTCCTCAGCTCCGGCAACGACGCGGTGCACGTCCTGGCGCACATGAACGGCGGCCTCCCGCAGACCGTGGCCCAGATGCAGGCCCGCGCGCTGGCCCTGCAGGCCAGGGACACCCACGTGGTCACCCCGGAGGGCTACGACCAGGAGGGACAGGTCTCCTCGGCCTACGACCTCACGCTGTTCGCCCGGGCCGGGCTGCGCAACAAGGACTTCCGCGCCTACTGCTCCACCCGCACCGCGCGCTTCCCGGGCGGGGTGGACAAGACCACCGGGCAGCGCACCGCCTTCGACATCGCCAACACCGACAAGCTGCTCGGCAGGTACCAGGGCCTGATCGGGGTGAAGAACGGCTACACCACCGGCGCCGGGGCCACCTTCACCGGGGCCGCCGAACGCGGCGGCCGCACGCTGCTGGTGACGGTGATGCACCCGGAGTCGCAGAGCAAGGTGTACGACGAGGCGGCGAGCCTGCTCGACTGGGGCTTCGCCGCGGCCGGCCGGGTGGAGCCGGTCGGCCACCTGGTGGAGGAGCCGGTCGCGTCCGCGTCCGCCGAGGCGCCGGCGACGGGGGTGGTGCCGCACGCGATCCGGCAGGCCGACCACGTGCTGGGCCCGGCCGGTTGGGCGACGCTCGCGCTGTGCGGCGTGCTGGCACTCTGGGCCGCGGGCCGGGCCCGGAGCAGGCGGGCGCACCCCCGTCCGGCGGCCGCCGAGGCCGTCCCCGTGCCGCTCGCGTTCACCCGTCCGGGTGCCACCGCGCTGGGCGGTTCGACGGCGGTGGGCGGACGCGGGCGCAGGCGGACGGCCCGGGTCGTCCGGGCTGCGGTGGTGTCGGCGCGGCGGCGCGTCCGCGGTCACTAGCGCGCTCGTCCGAAATGCGGCGTCCGTCACGCGATGCTCTGATGGCGCAATGTGCGGCCCGGCGCCGCCCGCCCGAACACCGATGGAACGGAGCGACGCATGACCGACCTGCCCTTCGACGACGTCACGGACTTCGACAACGCCGACCGCGGCTTCCTGGGAGCGCTGGCGCCCGGTGTGGTCAAGGCCGCCGACGGACGCGTGATCTGGGACAACGACGCGTACGGGTTCCTCACCGCCGAGTGCCCCGACACCGCCCATCCGAGCCTGTGGCGGCAGGCCCGGCTCTGCGCCCGGCAGGGGCTCTACCAGGTGGCCGAGCGGGTCTACCAGGTGCGCGGGCTCGACCTGTCCAACATGACGCTGGTCGAGGGCGAGCGCGGGGTGATCGTGATCGACCCGCTGATCTCCGCCGAGACGGCCGCCGCCGCCCTCGCGCTCTACCGGGAGCACCGGGGCGACCGGCCCGTCACCGGTCTGGTCTACACCCACTCCCACGGCGACCACTTCGGCGGCGCGCGCGGCGTCCTGCCGCACGGCACCGAGGGGGGCATCCCGATCCTCGCGCCGGACGGCTTCCTGGAGCACGCCGTCAGCGAGAACGTCTACGCGGGCAACGCGATGACCCGGCGGGCCATGTTCATGTACGGCGACCGGCTGCCGAAGGCCCCCGACGGGCAGATCGGCGCCGGCCTCGGCATGACCACCTCCACCGGCACCATCACGCTCATCCCGCCGACGGTGTCCATCACCCGCACCGGCCAGGAGGAGACGGTCGACGGCGTGCGGATCGTCTTCCAGCTCACCCCGGGCACCGAGGCGCCGGCCGAGATGAACTTCCTCTTCCCCGAGCTGCGGGCGCTCTGCCTGGCCGAGAACGCCACCCACAACATGCACAACATCCTGACCCTGCGCGGCGCTGTCGTCCGCGACGCCCGGATCTGGGCCCGCTACCTGGACGAGGCGATCGAGTACTTCGACGGCCGCTACGACGTGGCCTTCGCCTCGCACCACTGGCCGACCTGGGGCCACGACGAGGTGGTCGCCTTCCTCTCGGAGCAACGCGACCTCTACGCGTACCTGCACGACCAGACCCTGCGCCGGCTCAACGACGGGCTGACCGGCCCGGAGATCGCCGAAGAGCTGCGGCTGCCGCCCGCGCTGGAGCGGCGCTGGCACACCCACGGCTACTACGGCTCGCTGAGCCACAACATCAAGGCCGTCTACCAGCGCTACCTCGGCTGGTTCGACGGCAACGTGGCCCACCTGTGGGAGCACCCGCCGGTGGAGCAGGCGCGGCGGTACGTGGAGGTGGCCGGCGGCGGCGAGGCCGCGCTGGCCAAGGCCCGTGCCTACGCCGACGCGGGGGACCTGCGCTTCGCGGCCACCCTGCTCAACCACGTGGTGTTCGCCGATCCGTCGAACACCGCCGCCAGGGAGGCGCTGGCGGGCGTCTACCGGAAGCTCGGCCACGGCGCGGAGAACGGCACCTGGCGCAACTTCTACCTGATGGCCGCCGTCGAACTGCTCGACGGCCCCGGAACCGTCCTGCTCGACGCCGCCAACCCCGAGATGACGGCGGCGCTGACCACCGACATGCTGCTCGACTCGATCGCGATCCGGATCGACGGGCCGCGTGCCTGGGACGAGGACCTGACCGTCGACCTGGTCCTCAGCGACGAGCGGCTGCGGTACCGCCTGACGCTGCGGCACGGCGCGCTGACCCACCGGTCCTTCCCGGCCGGGGACACTCCCCGGTCCGCGGCCGGGCTGACGCTGAGCCTCACCAGGCCGCAACTGCTCGGGCTGCTGGCCGGCCGGGGCCTCGACGGCATCCGGCACGAGGGCGACGAGGGGCTGCTCGCGCGGCTCTTCTCGCTCGTCACCACGCCGGCCCGGTCCTTCCCCGTCGTCACGCCCTGACCCGGAGCGCGGGCCCACGCCCCCACCCGGGCGCGGGCCCGCCGGTCCGCCCCGCCGCCGCCCGGGCCACGCCGGGGCGGCGGGCCCGCGCCGTCCCCAGGCCGAACCCCCCGGAGGTGACGCGTGACATCCGCCCCCGCCCGTGCCCGCCCCCCGAAGCCCGGCCGGCGGACCGGCCGCGGCATGGGCCGGCGATTGGGCCGGCGATTGGGCCGGCGATTGGGCCGGCCCACATCCGCCGATCTGACCGCGGGCATGGTCACCGGCCTGTTCTCGATCCCCGAGGGCATGGCGTACGCGAGCATCGCCGGCTTCAACCCGGTCGCCGGCCTCTACGCGGGCGTCGTCCCGCCGATCCTCGGCTCGCTCACCGCGCCCACCGTCCTCATGGTCACCACCCTCACCAGCGCCATCGCGCTCACCGGGCAGAGCGTGCTCGTGGACGCCGGGCTGGACCCGCACGACGCGGGCAACGTCGCGGCGCTGACCGTCCTGGTCGGCGTGGTCATGCTGGTCATGGGTCTGCTGCGGCTCGGTGTGGTGCTCAGCTTCGTCTCCAACGCCGTCATGGTGGGCTTCTCCACCGGCATCGCCCTGCAGATCATCACCGGCGTCTTCAAGGACGCCACCGGCTACCAGCCGCACGGCCACAACAAGCTCACCCAACTCGTCGACTGGATCGGCCACCTACCCGACTGGCAGCTCTCCGCGACGCTGGTGGCCGCCGCCACCGTGGCGGTCTGGGCGGGGGCCCGGGCGGTCGGACGGCTGGAGCCGGTGGCGCTGCTGGTGGCCATGGTGACGGTCAGCCTCGCGGTGGGACTGCTCGGCACCGGGGTCGAGCTGGTCCGGGACATCGCCGACATCCCCGCCGCGCTCCCCGGGTTCACCGCCCCCTCGCTGGACGCGGTGCCGCACCTGGCCGGCGGCGCGGTCTCGGTCGCGCTGGTCGCGCTCGCCCAGGCCGCCGGCATCGCGCCCTCGATGCCCAACCCGGACGGCAGCCGGTCCAGCGTCAACGGCGACTTCCTCTCCCAGGGCGTGGCCAACGTCGGCGGCGGCCTCTTCCAGGCGCTGCCCTCCGGCGGTTCGCTCTCACGCACCGGTGTCGCCGCCTCCGCCGGGGCCCGCACCCGCTGGGCCGGCGTCGTCTCCGGCGTCTTCCTCGCCCTGGTGGTGCTGCTGCTCGGCTCGCTGGCCGAGCGCATCCCGATGCCGGTGATCGGCGGGCTCATCCTGGTCGTCGGCGGCGAACTCATCTGGGGCAAACGGGCCGACATCCTGCTGGTCCTGCGCACCTCGAAGCTCTCCGCCGCCGCGATGGCCGTGACCTTCCTCGCCACCACCCAGCTCCCGCTCCAACAGGCGATCGTCATCGGCGCGGTGCTCTCCCTGCTGCTCTACTGCGTCCAGGCGGCCCGCCGGGCCCACTTCACCGCACTGGTCCGCGATGACGACGGCCGCTGGAGCACCGCCGCCGTCCCCGAGCGGCTCCCGGCCGGCGCGGTCACCGTCCTGGAGTACGAGGGCAGCAGCCTGTTCGCCGAACTGCCCACCCTGCGCACCCGGCTGCCCGAACCGACGGGCGCCCACGACGCCGTCCTGGTACTGGTCGTCCGCACCGCGCCGGACATCCCGTCCTCGGCCATCCTCAAGGCGCTGCGCCGCTACACCGACACCTTGCACCGGGAGGGCGGCCGGCTCGTCCTGGCCGGCGTCCAGCCCGCGCTCGCCGACCTGCTGCGCCGTACCGGTCTGCGCGAGCACCTGGGCGCGGACGCCGTCACCCCGGCCGAGGGCCCGCTGCTGGCGCCGCTCGACCGGGCGTGGGAGGACGGCCTGCGCTGGATCGCCCACCGCCGGGCGGACGGGGGCCCGGTGGACACCGGCCCGGCGGGTGGCGGCGGGCACGACGGGGCGGGCGACGGGGCCGCAGGCGCTGACCGGGCGTCCTAGAATGCGGCCATGAGCGCCGCCACCCCCGCCCCCGCCCCGCAGGACCGACTCGACCGTCTGGTCCGGCTCTCGGCCGGGAGCTACCTGCTGGTCACCACCTACAAGAAGGACGGCACCGGCGTGCCGACCCCGGTCTGGGTGGTCCGGGACGGCGAGGCGCTCGGCGTCTGGACCGTCGCCGACTCCTGGAAGGTCAAGCGCATCCGCAACCGCGCGGACGTCCTGGTCGGCCCCTGCGACGTCAAGGGCCGACCGACCGGCGAGCACTACCCGGCCACCGCCGAGATCCTCGGACCGGAGCGGACCGCCGCCTACCGGACGCTGCTGCGGCAGAAGTACGGTCTGCTGGGCGTGGTCACCCTGCTCGGCAGCCGGCTGCGGCGCGGCGAGCGCGGCACGGTCGGCATCCGGATCACGCTGACGGACTGAGCCGCTCCGGCGCGGTCGTCCGGTCCGGCGTCCGGGCGCAGTTCTCCAGGATCACCCGGGCGACCAGCTCGGGATCGTCGTTCATCGGCACGTGTCCACAGCCCGGCAGCCGGATCAGCCGGGCCGCCGGCAGTTCGTGCAGCGCCCGCACGCCCTGACGGCGCGGCAGGATGCGGTCCCGGCTGCCCCAGGCGACGGTGACCGGCACGGCGCCGACGTCCCCGGTGAAGCGCAGACCGCGACCGGCCGCGAGGGTGGGACCGAAGCCGGTCGCCTCGCGCAGTGCCCTGGTCTCGGCGGCCGCGGCGGCGGGCAGCCGCCGGCCCGGGCGGGCGTAGATGGTGCTGACCAGCAGCGCGCGGCCGGCCGTGGTGCGGGCGATCCGCCCGACGGCCGGCCCCGGCAGCAACCGCGCGCCCAGCCGCATCCCGCCCAGCACCGCGTAGGCGTAGCGGCGCTCGGCCTCCGTCCAGAACCCGGCCGGGGCCAGCGCCGTCACCGAGCGGGCCAGCCCGGCCCGGCCGAGGCCGAGGGCCAGCAGCCCGCCGAGCGAGTTCCCGGCGACGTGCGGCCGCTCGATCCCGAGTTCCGCGCAGAGCGCCCCGAGCACCGGGACCACCGCCTCCAGCCCGTAGGGCACGCCCGGTGGCAGGGCGGCGGACGCGCCGAACCCGGGCAGGTCGACGGCGATCACCTCGTGCCGCTCGGCCAGCGCCGGGAGCACCGGCTCCCAGGCCTGCCAGTGGTGGCCCACACCGTGCAGCAGCAGGAGCGGGCTGCCGGACCCGAGCCGCTGGTGGCGCACGGTCACCTCCCCCGGTCCGTGCGGGGCGGGCAGCGCGAAGGTGACGTCGGCGGGCATGCGGCTCCTCTGTTGGACGCGATGTCAGCAAGAATTACCGACGGGTAGCCCCCTCGGCAAGAGGCCCGCGCGGCGACCCCGGCGGAGCCGGACCGGGCGGCGGACCGGGCGGGCGGTCGAACTGTTCTTCCGCTGTACGTCTGGCGGTCGGGCGCAGCGTGCGGTACGGCACAGGTGGCGCTGTTGGATACGCACCGCCCCGCGTTCCACCGCCCGCCGGGCCGGCGTGCCGTCAGGCCGCCCGACCGACGGGCCGCCAGTTCTCCAGATCTCCAGGTCACACCCGGTCCTGGCCGGTCCCGTCGGGACCGGCCAGGACCCGTCAGGCCACCGGACCACTCCGGTCACCAGGTCACCAGATCGCCAGGAGGAAAGCCGATGCGGCGAACCGATCGAGTCCGGCTCCGTGCCACGGCGGTGGCTTGCGCCGCCGTGGTGGTGGGAGCGCTGTCGGCCCTTCCGGCCGGCACCGCGCAGGCGGTGTCCCCGGACATCGTGATCAGCCAGGTGTACGGCGGCGGCGGCAACTCCGGCGCCCAGTACACCAACGACTTCATCGAGCTCCACAACCGCGGCACGACCCCCGTCTCCGTCACCGGCTGGACCGTCCAGTACGCCTCGGCGGCCGGATCGTCCTGGTCCCGGACCACGCTCTCCGGCACCGTCGCCCCCGGTGCGTACTACCTCGTCCAGGAGGCCGCCGGCGCGGGTGCGGGCGCCCCGCTGCCGGCCCCGGACGCCACCGGGACCCTGGCTCTCGGCGCCACCGCCGGCAAGGTCGCGCTGGTGACCAACGGCACCGCGCTGACCTGCGCTTCGGCCTGCGTCGGCCAGCCGGGTGTCAAGGACTTCGTCGGGTACGGCAGCACCGCGAGCTCGGCCGAGGGAACCCCGACCGGCAACCTGTCCAACGGCACGGCCGCACTGCGGGCCGGCGGCGGCGCGACGGACACCGACAGCAACGCGGCCGACTTCGCCGTCACCGCGCCCGCCCCGCGCAACTCCACCACCACCGGCGGCGGCACCGGCGGCACCCGGATCCGCGACATCCAGGGGGCGGCGCGCACCTCCCCGCTGGCCGGCCGGCCGGTCGGCGCGGTCCCCGGTGTGGTGACGGCCGTCGGCCCGGCCGGGTTCTGGTTCCAGGACCCGGCGCCGGACACCGACCCGGCCACCAGCGAGGCGGTCTACGTCTACACCGCCACCGCGCCCGCGGTCGCCGTCGGCGACTCGGTGACGGTCGGCGGCACGGTGAGCGAGTACCGCCCCGGCGGCACCGGCGGCACCACCAACCTGACCGTCACCGAGCTCACCGGCCCGAGCGTGGCCGTGCTCGCGCACAACGCCCCGCTGCCCGCGGCGACCGTGGTCGGCACCGGCGGCCGGGTGCCGCCCGCCTCGGTGATCTCCGCCGTGACCTCGGGGGACGTCGAGACCGCCGGCTCCTTCCACCCCGCCACCGAGGGGCTCGACTTCTGGGAGTCACTGGAGGGCATGCGGGTCGAGCTGGACGACGCGGCCGTGGTCGGCCCCAGCAGCGCGTTCGGCGAGATCCCGGTCGTCCCGCCGGGGAGCACCACCCGCACCGGCCGGGGCGGCGTCCTGCTGCAGCCCGGCGACGCCAACCCGGAGCGGGTGATCCTCGACGACGTCCTGGCGCCCACCCCGACCGCGACCGTGGGCGACACCCTGACCGGTGCCACGGTCGGCGTGCTCGACTACTCCTTCGGCAACTTCAAGCTCCTGGTCACCGCCACCCCGGCGGTCTCCTCCGGCGGCCTCGCACCGGAGACCACCGCGGCGGCGGCCCCCGGCGAGCTGGCGGCGGCGACGTTCAACGTGGAGAACCTCGCCCCGAGTGACCCGCAGAGCAAGTTCGACGGGCTCGCGGCGGGCATCGTCGGCCGCCTCCGCTCCCCCGACCTGGTCGCGCTGGAGGAGATCCAGGACAACAGCGGCGCCACCGACAACGGCGTGGTCGCCGCCGACCAGACCCTCGCCCGGCTCACCGCCGCGATCACCGCCGCCGGCGGCCCCGCGTACACGTACCGGCAGATCGACCCGCAGAACGACCAGGACGGCGGGCAGCCGGGCGGCAACATCCGCCAGGTGTTCCTCTACCGCACCGACCGCGGCCTGAGCTTCACCGACCGCCCCGGTGCCGGCGCCGGCACCGCGAACTCCGTGCTGAACAACGCCGGCACGCCCGCGCTGGCGTACTCCCCCGGCCGCCTCGACCCCGGCAACTCCGCCTTCGCCGCCAGTCGCAAGCCGCTGGCCGGCGAGTTCCGCTGGCAGGGCGGGCCGGTCTTCGTGATCGCCAACCACTTCAACTCCAAGGGCGGCGACCAGCCCCTCTTCGGCCGCTACCAGCAGCCCGCCCGGCCGTCCGAGACCCAGCGGCACGCCCAGGCGACGGTGGTGAGGACCTTCACCGACCAGATCCTCGCGGTCGACCCGAACGCCTCGGTCATCGTGCTCGGGGACCTCAACGACTTCGAGTTCTCGCAGACCACCGACCTGCTCACGGCCGGTGGCTCCCTCGTCGACCTGCCCCGCACGCTGCCCCTCACCGAGCGCTACACCTACGTCTACGAGGGCAACTCGCAGGTGCTGGACCACATCCTGATCTCCCGCGCGCTGGCGGCGAAGCCGTACGGCTACGACATCGTCCACCTGAACAGCGAGTTCCCGGCCCAGCTGAGCGATCACGACCCGCAGGTCGTCCGCGTCCCGCTGCCCTGACGGCCCGTCCGGGTGCCACCCCCGGCACCTCGTCCGGGGGCGGCACCCGGGGTCAGTAGCGCACGGCCCGGACCACGACGGGCAGCAGCGTCTCGTCGGCCGGCCGGCGGCTGAACGCGACCGGCGAGGCCTTCGCCCCGGGCGCGAGGTGTTCGGCGCCGACGACCGCGCTGTCCACGGCCTTCCCGCTGGTGTCGACGAAGTCGACCTGCACCGCGTACGAGGCGGTGTCCAGACCGCTGTTGGTGATGGTGACCACGACGGCGTGCAGCCCCCCGGTCCGCGCCCGCGGCACCCCGGTCACGGTGATGTCGTTCAGCGCGTTGCCCCCGTTCCCCACGGTGCCCAGCGCGGCCACCGCGTTCTGCCGCACCTGCTCGCCCTGTGCCGAGACCGACGCCGCGAACGAGGCGGCGGCAGCCGAGGCGGACTCGGCCGCCGCCGACACCGAGGCCAGCGCCGACTCCGCGGTCGAGGCCAGCCCGGACGGCGGCTCCCCGGAGAACGAGGACGGGTTGGGCGCCGTGCTCAGCGTCGCCGGCCCCGAGGCGGTGACCGACGGATTGGTCGAGGAGCTGCTGCACGCGGCGAGCACGAGGGCCCCGGTCAGCGCGGCCACCAACGCCACGGCACGCGGCCCCGCCCACCTCCGGCGGGCACCCTCGGCATGACGGTTCGGGAAGCTATGGAGTTCACGCACCGGGGTTCCCTCTTCTGATCGGTGTCCAGCGGCCGACGGCCCCTACGTCCCCATGCTTCGCAACGACCGCTTCCGCCGCGAAACCTGCTGCCCCGTTCGGGTGCCCCCGGCGGCCGGAGGCACCGTCACCGACCTCAGAAGATCACGTTCCGATTGCATGCACACAATCTGCTCAAAGCCTGGTCAGGCCGGCCGTGAAAGTGGCTAGGCTCCCTGCCGGCCGCCCTGGGCACCGGTCGGCGGCCGCACCCACACTCGACGGCCGTCCGCTGGGCGGCCCTGGTCCTCCGGGGGACATTCGTGCAGGACATGGTCAAGGGCGCCAACGTCGGCCTGGCGGCGCTGAGCGACAGCGCCGACTCCGTCATCGTGAGCCTCGGCTGGAGCAGCCCGGGCGGCGACGGGGACGCCGACGTGTCCGTGCTGCTCCTGACCGCGGCGGGCAAGGTGCGGGGCAACGCCGAGTCGGGCTTCATCCGCAGCGTCGACGCCGCCGTCGAGCGGTTCCACACCTCGGTGATCGCCCACCTCGACAACCGGACGGCCCGCCGCTGACCGTCGCAGGCCGCCGGGGCCGGGGCCGCACAGGCGGCTCCGGCCCCGGCGTGGCCCGGCGAGCGGGCCGAGGGCAGCCGCGGCCTCGTCGCCCGGACGGGCGACGAGGGCCTTGGGAACCAGGGGTTCCGGTAGGTGATGTGCGCGCTGCGGACGGCCAACGGTTCACCACTCCCCGGCGGCACGGTGAAGGCCGCGGCCTGAGCCGCTGACGCCCGAACGGCCCGGGACGGGTCCGGGCCGGCGTGGCCCGGTGGGGCGATGCGCACCGTACGGGAACCAGGGCGGGTGGCGGGCCGACTGGTGGAGGGTGAGTGCGATGTCGCCGGGTGGCCGGCCGTGGAGTGTGGTGGCGGGGTTCGCCCTGCTGTTGGTGGTGGTGTTCGTGGCGGCGTTCGCGCTGGGGCGCGGCGCCGGACCGGTGTCACCGGGCCTGACGCCCGGCAGCGGCGGCGGGGGCGCACCGGGGATGAGCGGGCACGACATGGGGGCGGGCCGGTGAGTCCCGTGGCGGACCCGCAGGCCGGGGCGCTGGTCAGTACCGACCTCACGGTCGGCGGGATGACCTGCGCGGCCTGCGTCGGCCGGGTGGAGAAGCGGCTGGCGCGGATCGACGGGGTCACGGCCGGCGTCAACCTCGCCACCGGGCGCGCCCGGGTGCTGCACCCGGCCGGGGTGGGCGTCGGGGACCTGGTCGCCGCGGTCGAGCGGGCCGGGTACACGGCCGCCCCGGCCGAGGCGGGGCAGCCGCCGGTGGAGCACGGGGAGGAGCCCGCCGAGCGCCGGCGGCTGCTGGTGACCGCCCTGGCGGCCGTGCCCGTGCTGCTGCTGTCGATGGTGCCGTCGCTGCAGTTCCCGGCCTGGCAGTGGCTCTGCTTCGGGCTGGCCGTCCCGGTGGTGACGTGGGGTTCGGCCGGGTTCCACCGGCGGGCCCGGCAGGGCCTGCGGCACGGCACGGCCACCATGGACACCCTGGTCAGCCTCGGCGTGCTGGCGTCCTTCGGCTGGTCCGGGTACGCGCTGCTGTTCGGCGGGGCGGGCGCGATCGGCATGCGGATGCCGTTCTCGCTCACCGCCGACGGCGGCGGCGCGCACGTCTACCTGGAGGCGGCCGTCGGGGTGCCGCTGTTCGTCCTGGCCGGGCGGCTGCTGGAGGGCAGGGTGCGGCGGCGCACCGGTTCGGCGCTGCGGGCGCTGGCCGAGCTGGGCGCCAAGGAGGTGTGCGTCCGGGATCCGGGGTCCGGGCAGGAGCGGCTGATCCCGATCGAACAGCTGCTGCCCGGCGGGGAGTTCGTGGTCCGGCCGGGCGAGCGGGTGGCCACCGACGGGGTGGTGGTGGACGGCGGCTCGGCCCTGGACCTCAGCCTGCTGACCGGGGAGAGCGCGCCGGTGGAGGTCGGGCCCGGGGACGCCGTGGCGGGCGCCACCGTGAACGTCGGCGGCGCGCTGGTGGTCCGGGCCACCGCCGTCGGGGCGGACACCCAACTGGCCCGGATCACCGCGCTGGTGGCGGACGCCCAGGCCGGCAAGGCCAAGGCGCAGCGGCTCGCGGACGCGGTGGCCGGTGTGTTCGTGCCCTGCGTGCTGGCGGTGGCGGTCGCCGTGCTCGGCTTCTGGTTGGGCGCGGGCGCCGATCCGCAAGCGGCGGTGACGGCCGCGGTCGCGGTGCTGGTGGTGGCCTGCCCGTGCGCGCTGGGCCTGGCCACGCCGACCGCGCTGCTGGCGGCGACCGGCCGGGGCGCGGAGCTGGGTGTCCTGGTGCGCGGGCCGGAGGTGCTGGAGAGCCTGCGCCGGATCGACACCGTGGTGCTGGACAAGACCGGGACGCTGACGACCGGGCGGACGGAGCTCACCGAACTGACCACCGCCCCCGGCGTGGACGCGGACGCGGTGCTACGGCTCGCGGGCGCGGTCGAGCACCACTCGGAGCACCCCGTCGGGCGGGCCGTCCTGGCGGCGGCCCGGGCGCGGTGCGGGCCGCTCCCGGCGGTGGACGGCTTCACGGCCACCGCCGGGGTCGGCGTGTCGGGCACCGTCGAGGGGTGGCCGGTCCGCGTGGTCCGGCCGGAGGACGCGGCCGGGCCGTTGCCCGCCCCGCTGGCCGGGGCACTGGACCGGGCCGGGGCGGCCGGCCGCACGCCGGTGCTGGTGGAGCTGGACGGCCGGCCGGTGGCCCTGCTCGCGGTCGGGGACACGCTGCGCTCCGGCAGCTGGCGGGCGCTCCACCGGCTGCGCGCGCTCGGGCTGGAGACCGTCCTGCTGACCGGGGACGGCCCCGGCGCGGCCCGTGCGGTGGCGGGCGAGCTGGGCATCGAGCAGGTGCACCACTCGGCCTCGCCGGCGCGCAAGGCGGAGGTGGTCGCCGAGCTGAAGGCCGCCGGCCGGACCACGGCGGTGGTCGGCGACGGCGTCAACGACGCCGTCGCGCTGGCCTCGGCGGACCTCGGCGTGGCGCTCGCCTCCGGCAGTGACGCCGCGATCGGGGCGGCCGGGCTCACCCTGGTGCGGGGGGACATCGAGGCGGTGGTGGATGCCGTCCGGCTGGCCCGCCGGACGCTGGCCACCATCCGGGTCAACCTGCTCTGGGCGTTCGGCTACAACGTGGTGCTGATCCCGCTGGCCGCGGTCGGGCTGCTGAACCCGATGCTGGCGGCGGTGGCGATGTCGCTGAGTTCACTGCTGGTGGTGGGCAACAGTCTGCGGCTGCGGACCTGGCGGCCGGGGCGCGGCGGCGCCGCCCGTCGGGGCGGGGGCGAGGGTGGCGCCCGGCCGGGTGGGGGTCCGGCGGCGCGTGGGCGCCGCGGCGCCGCGGCGGTGACCGGGTGAGGGCCGCGATCGGCGACCCCGCGCTCCGGCGGCTGCGGGTGGCCCTACCGCCGGTGGCGGCGGCCGCGGTGGCACTGGCCCTGCTCTCCGGGTGGACGGCGGTCGGCGGGGCCGGGCGGCAGCGCCCGGTGGAGGCCGGACCGGGCTGGGTGCTGCTGCCGACGACCGGCGGGGCGACGGCCACGGCCGCCTTCTTCACGCTCCGCAACCCCGGCGACATCCCTGACGAACTCACCGGTGCGAGCTGGGAGTTGGATGGACGGGTCACGCTGAAGCGGCACCGGCACCAGGGCGCGTCGGGCCGGTGGGAGCCGGCCGCCGCACTGCCCGTGCCGGAGCGCGGCGAACTGGTGATGTCACCGGAGGACGCCGACCTGATGATCGTCGGGCCGCCGGCCCTGCGGGCCGGGCAGTGGGTGGAGTTCACCCTCACCTTCCGCCACAGCCCGGATCTGCGGGTGCGGGCCGAGGTCGTGCCACCCGGCGGGCGGCGCGCCGGCTGACGCGCCGGGGCCCGGCCGGCCCGCCGGGGGCGAAAGCCGGGGGCGGAGCGGCCGGGCCCGGTCGGGCCTCGCACGTCACGGCCGGTCCGGGCCGTCCAGCGTCTCCGTCACCGGCCGGCGCGGGGTCGCCGGCCCGGGCGGGCCGCACCCGGAGCGGAGCACCAGCTGGACATGGCCCGGCCCCCCCGGCCCTCAGGGGTGCGGCACCACGGCGACCGGGGCGTCCGCGTGCTGGAGGACGGCGTGGGCGACCCGGCCGAGCCGCCGGCCGATGTCGTGCGGGCGGTCGCGCCGGCCGACCACCACCAGGTCCGCCGTCCCCGCCGCCGCCACCAGCGTGCGGGCGGCGCCGAGCCCGACCTGCTCGACGAGTTCCGTCCCCGGGTACCGGTCACGCCACTCGGCGAGCGCCAGGGAGAGCGCCTTCGTCTCCAGCGCTTCGAGTTCCGCGACCTCGGGCCCCGACGGGACGAAGCCCACGGTCGCGAAGGCCGGCGGCAGGTCCCAGCCGTGCACGGCCCGCAGCCGGGCCCCGCGCAGCCCGGCCTCGCGGAAGGCGAACGCCAGCACGGCCTCGTCCACGGCCCGGGTGTCGATCCCGACCACGACCTCGGGCGGCGCCGCCGGGGCCCCGGTCGTACCGTCAGGCCGGCCGCTCGGCCGGACCACGACCGCGGGCACGGCGCTGCGGGCGACGGTCGCCCTGCTCACCGAGCCGAGCAGCAGCCCGGCGAAGCCGCCCAGACCGCGCGAGCCGAGGACCAGCAGCGCGGCGTCCGCGGCGGCGGCGACCAGCCCGTCCACGGCGGCGTCGAGCACCACGTCGGCCCGCACGGCCAGGCCGGGGTGGCCGCGGCGGATCGCGGCGGCCGCGTCGAGCACCACCTGCTGGGCGGCGGCGGGCAGCGCGTCGGTGTCGGCGAACGCGGCCCGGCCGTCCGTCAGCCAGGGCCAGGCGTGCACCAGGCGCAGCGGGGCGTCCCGGCGCAGTGCCTCCTCGGCGGCCCAGTGGGCGGCGGCGGTGCTCGCGGGCGAGCCGTCGACTCCGGCCAGAACAGGGGGCGTCATGGGAATTCCTTCCGCTGCGGATCACGGGCCTCTGCTGCCGGCGGCGCGTCCTGACGCACCGTCGACCCCCCCACCCTCGGCCCCGGGGCGGGGTGGCCGCCAGGGCCGCCGGTCCCTCCCGTCAGGGCCGGAGGTCCCGCCGGGTGTGTACACGACGGACCCCGGCGTCCGGGGCGGGTGTACGCGGGCACTACCGTGAATCCGACAATCCTCCCGGCCGGTCGGCCGGGGACGGAACGGATCACCACAGAACGTCGAGGAGGACGCCGGTGGGCGGCGCGGACGGTACGCGGGCGGGCACCGGCGGTCCGGCGGGCAGGGCGCCCGACGGCGGGACCGGCACGCGGATGCCGCAGCTGCGCCTGGACGAGCTGCTGGAGGAGCTCCAGTGGCGGATCGACGCGGCGCGCGGCACCCGGGACCGGGTGCACAGCCTGCTGGAGGCGGTGCTGGCGGTCGGCCGCGAACTCGATCTGTCCCAGGCGCTGCACCGGATCGTCGAGGCCGCCGCCGACCTCGTCGACGCCCGGTACGCGGCCCTGGGCGTGATCGGCGCCGACGGGCACACGCTCTCCCAGTTCCTGACGGTCGGTCTGACGGCGGAGGAGACCGAGGCGATCGGGCCGCTGCCGGCCGGTCACGGGATCCTCGGCCAGCTGATCCGCCACCCGGAGCCGCTGCGCTGCCCGGTACTGTCCGACCACCCGGCCTCGGTCGGCTTCCCCGCCCACCACCCGCCGATGCACACCTTCCTCGGGGTGCCGGTGCGGGTGCGCGGCGAGGTGTTCGGCAACCTGTACCTCACCGACAAACGCGGCGGCGTGGACTTCGACGCCGACGACGAGGCGGTCATCTCCACCCTGGCGGTGGCGGCCGGGGTGGCCATCGACAACGCCCGGCTGTACGAGGAGGCGCAGCGCCAGCAGCGCTGGCTGCGGGCGAGCGCCGAGATCACCCGCAGCCTGCTGTCGGGCGCGCCCCGGCTCGCGGTGGTGGAGCTGATCGCGCGCCGGGCCCGGGAGATCGCCGACGCCGAGCTGGCGGACGTCTCGGTCGCGCTGGCCGGGCCCGGCGAGCGGGCCGCCGAGCTGACGGTCGAGGTCGCGCTGGGCGGCGAGCAGAGCGCCCGGCTCGGAGTGACGGTACCGGTCGACGGCACGCTCTCCGGCGCCGCGTACGCCTCCGGATCACCGGTGACCAGTGAGGAGTTGGCGCTCGACGCCCGGTTCGCGGCCGGGCCGCCCGGCCGGTTCGACGGTCTGGGCCCGGCGGTCGCGGTACCGCTGGGCACCGGCGCCGGGTACGGACGGGGTGTGCTGCTGCTCGCCCGGGAGTGCGGACGGCCGCCGTTCACCGCGGAGGAGACCGGCCCGCTGCTGGGCTTCGCCGACCAGGCGGCGCTCGCCCTGGAGCTGGCCGAACGCCGCCGGGACGCCGAGCAGTTGACACTGTTGGAGGACCGCGACCGGATCGCCCGGGACTTGCACGACCTGGCGATCCAGCGGCTCTTCGCCACCGGGATGACCCTGCAGAGCGCGGGCCGGCTGATCGAGAGTCCGAGCGCGGCGGACCGGGTCGGCCGCGCGGTCGCGGACCTGGACGAGACGATCAAGATCATCCGCTCGACGATCTTCGGGCTGCGGGCCCACAGCGAGCCCGACCGGAGCCTGCGGGCCCGTGCCACCCGCGCCGTCGGCGACGCGCACACGACGCTCGGCTTCGCGCCGCGGCTCAGCATGGAGGGGCTGCTGGACACCGATGTGCCGCAGGAGCTCGCCGAGCATGTGATGGCCGTCCTCGGCGAGGCCCTCAGCAACGCGGCACGGCACGCGCGGGCCGGCCGGGTGGAGGTCGCGCTGCGGGCGCTCGGCGGCCGGGTGACGCTCACCGTCACGGACGACGGCGTGGGCGTCCCCGAGGGCGGGCGGCGCAGCGGCCTGCGCAACCTCGCCGAGCGGGCGGAGCGGGCGGGCGGGAGCTTCGCGGTGCGGGAGGCGGAGGGCGGCGGCACCCGGGTGGTGTGGGAGGCCCCGCTGGGGGTGTGAGGACGGGCGGGGGGTGTGAGGACGGGGGGGTGTACCCGCGACGAACCGGGGCGGCGGGTGGTCAGCCGTCGATGGTCAGGCGTCGGCCGACCACCAGTTCCGGACCGATCCGGATCACCACCCGCCCCGGCCCCCGTCCGCCGCGCCGCCGCGCCGGCCCCCGCGACGTCCGCCCGGTCCGCCCGGTCCGCCCGGTCCGCCCGGTCCACCGGGCTCACCCGGCCCACCGCGTCCGCCCGGTCCGCCGCCGGCCGGACCTCCGCGCGGCCCAGGACGGTGACGCACCAGCCGGTACCGTCGGCGCCGTCCAGCTCGTCCGCCTCGAACGCGATCACCGCGCCGTCCACCGCCCGGGCCAGTTCGGAGCCGGCCAGGGCGGACAGCAGCACGCCCCCGGCCGGGTCCAGCCGGAAGCACACCGGGAGCACGGCCGGCAGCGCGCCGACGGTGTAGACCACCCGGCCGACCTCCGTCCCGGCCAGCAGTTCCAGCGCCCGGGCCCGGTCGAGGTCCCGCACGCCGGGCGGCCGCCGCCCGTCCGGTTCCACCTGCACGGCCGGCGCTTCACGATCGGGGTTCATACCAGCGATGGTCACGCGCCGGACGGGGGCGGGGCGAGGGCCGATGGTCCCGTCGAGGGTCCTTGTTCGTCCGCCCGCCCCGAGCCCGGGGGTCAGCCGCCCGCCCCGAGCCCGGGGGTCAGCCGCGCAGGCCGCCGTAGGGGCGCGGGTGGGCCGGCCGGTCGGCGGCGGACTGGCGCAGCTCGGTCGCGATCAGCGCGGCCTGGACACGCCGCTCCACGCCGAGCTTGGCCAGCAGGCGGGAGACATGGTTCTTCACGGTCTTCTCGGCGAGGTAGAGGCGCTCGCCGATCTGCCGGTTGGTCAGGCCCTCACCGATCAGCGCCAGCACCTCCTGCTCGCGCACGGTCAGCTCCGGACCGGTCGCGGTGTGCTGCGGCGGGGCCGCGTCGCTGCGCAGCCGGTTGAGCAGCCGGGTGGCGGCGCCCGGGTCGAGCATCGAGCGGCCGGAGGCGACCGTCCGGACGGCGGCGACCAGGTCGGTGCCGCTGATCTGCTTGAGGACGTAACCGGCCGCGCCCGCCATCACCGCGTCGAGCAGCGCCTCCTCGTCGTCGAAGGAGGTGAGCATCAGACAGGCCAGGTCGGGCATCCGGGACCGCAGTTCGCGGCAGACGGAGACGCCGTCGCCGTCACCGAGGCGGACGTCCAGGACGGCCACGTCGGGGCGCAGCGCGGGGACCCGGACGAGCGCCTGCTCGGCGGTGGCGGCCTCGCCGACCACCTCCAGGTCGGGTTCGCCGTCCAACAGGTCGTGGACGCCCCGGCGTACCACCTCGTGGTCGTCCAGCAGGAACACCCTGACCGGTGCCGGGGTGTCGGTACCGGCCGTCTTGCTCGCCATCTCGCGGCTCCACCTTCCTCGCGCCCGGCACACTGCTGCGGGCCCACCGCATCATCGCCGACCGGCGGGTGCCGGCCAAGGGCCCAACGACCCCATTGCGCCGGGTACTCCGGCACCGGCGGGCCCGGGCCGCCGACGAGGGCCGCCCGGGCCGCCCGGTCAGCCGGTGCCGCACGGTCGGCCGGGGCGGCGGAGGCGGCCGCCCCGGTCAGGGCCGGTGGCGGCGGCCGGCCAGCAGGCACGCCGTCGGGACCACCAGCGCGCCGACGGCCGCGGCGGCGAGCCGGGCGGCGAGCGGTCCGCCGCCGGTGAACAGGAGGCAGAGGGCGCCGAGCGAGGCGACGGCCAGGCCGGTGAACAGCCCGCCCGCCACGACGCGCGCGGCCGGGCGCGGGCCCGGCGGCACGGGGCCGGCTCCCAGCATCGCCCAGCGCAGGCCGCACTCGCGCTGCTCGCGCCGGCGGTGGCGAAGGGCCCGGACCCGCAGGATCACGCCGGCGACCAGTCCCGCCAGCGCGATCCGGGCGGCGGGCTGCCAATCGGGGACGACCAGCAGGAGGGGGCCGGCGAGCGCGAGCCCCGCCCACCAGACGACGCACGCCGCGGCGGCGGTGCGGGCGGACCGGGTCCGGTCCTCGCCCGCCCGGAGGTCGGCGACGGCGGGCAGGTACCAGACGCAGCCGGACGCGGTGAGCCCGGCGGTGCCGATGGCCAGGACGGTGTGGGACATGCCGTGTGCTCCTCAACCGGGGGGTCCCCGGGTCGGTCCGGGCGGGTGGGGCCGTCCCCGCCCGCCCGGGGGCGACGACCGGGCGGGGACGGCGTTCGGGCGGGGACGGCGTTCGGGGCCGAGCGGCCGGTCGGCGGACAGCCCCGCCGGCCGCGGTCCGTCAGCGGTCCGGTGTCCGGTCGCCGCGCCGCAGCGCGCGGCGGGCCGGCTCGTCGTACCTGGCCGGAGTGACGCCGGCCAGGTGCTTGGCCGGTTCGCCGTTGTTCTCCAGGAAGTCCAGTGCCGCGATCTCGGGATGGTGCAGGTCGAAGGCCGGGGACTCCGAGCGGATCCGGGGCAGGGTGACGAAGTTGTGCCGGGGCGGCGGGCAGGAGGTCGCCCACTCCAGCGACCGCCCGTAGCCCCACGGGTCGTCCGCCGTGACCCGCTCGCCGTACTTGGCGGTCTTCCAGACGTTGTAGAGGAACGGCAGGATCGACAGGCCCAGCAGGAACGAACCGAGGGTGGACACGGTGTTGAGGGCCGTGAAGCCGTCCGAGGCGAGGTAGTCGGCGTAGCGGCGCGGCATGCCCTCGGCGCCCAGCCAGTGCTGGACCAGGAAGGTGCTGTGGAACCCGATGGTGAGGGTCCAGAAGCTGATCCGCCCGAGCCGCTCGTCGAGCATCTTGCCGGTCATCTTCGGCCACCAGAAGTGGAAGCCGGCCATCATCGCGTAGACCACCGTGCCGAACAGGGTGTAGTGGAAGTGCGCGACGACGAAGTACGAGTCCGAGACGTGGAAGTCGATCGGCGGCGCCGCCAGCAGCACACCCGTCAGCCCGCCGAAGAGGAAGGTGACCAGGAAGCCGACCGTCCAGAGCATCGGGGTCTCGAAGCTCAGCGAGCCCTTCCACATCGTCCCGACCCAGTTGAAGAACTTCACCCCGGTCGGGACGGCGATCAGGAAGGTCATGAAGGAGAAGAACGGCAGCAGCACCTGGCCGGTGACGTACATGTGGTGCGCCCAGACCGTCACCGAGAGGCCCGCGATCGCGACGGTGGCGGCGATCAGGCCCGCGTAGCCGAACATCGGCTTGCGGGAGAAGACCGGGATCACCTCGGAGACGATGCCGAAGAACGGCAGCGCCAGGATGTAGACCTCGGGATGGCCGAAGAACCAGAACAGGTGCTGCCAGAGCATGGCCCCGCCGTTGGCCGGGTCGAAGACGTGCGAGCCGAACTTCCGGTCGCACTCCAGCGCCAGCAGCGCGGCGGCCAGCACCGGGAAGACCATCAGGACCAGGACGGAGGTCAGCAGCACGTTCCAGCAGAAGATGGACATCCGGAACATGGTCAGGCCCGGGGCGCGCATGCAGATGATGGTGGTGATGAAGTTGACCGCGCCGAGGATGCTGCCGAAGCCGGAGAGCGTGACGCCCATGATCCACATGTCGGCGCCGATGCTCGGCGAGTGGACCGCGTCCGAGAGCGGGGCGTAGAGGAACCAGCCGAAGTCGGCCGCGCCCTGCGGGGTCGCGAAGCCGGCGGCGGCGATCAGCGAGCCGAACATGAACAGCCAGAAGGCCAGCATGTTCAGCCGGGGGAAGGCGACGTCGGGCGCGCCGATCTGCAGCGGCATGATCCAGTTGGCGAAGCCGGTGAACAGCGGCATCGCGAACAGCAGCAGCATCACCGAACCGTGCATGGTGAAGGCCTGGTTGAACTGCTCGTTGGAGAGGATCTGCGTCCCCGGCCGGGCGAGTTCGGCGCGCATGACCAGGGCCAGGACACCGCCGATCAGGAAGAACCCGAACGCCGACACCAGATACATGGAGCCGATCGTCTTGTGGTCGGTGGTCGTCAGCAGCCTGACCAGGGCCGAGCCGGGCCGACGGCCGGGCCGTACTCCTGCCGGCCGGACGGCCGACGGCGGCGCACTGTCGCCCGGTGCCTCGATGGCGCTCAAGGACGCACTCCTTCGAACTTCTGCGGATGGATGGCGATCCATGATCAGAACTCGACGGCCTTGCGCCCCAGGGCCGTTGGGCCCGGCGGGTCCGGGCCGATGGGCCCGCGTTCCGGGCGGCGGCCCGGGACCTCCGCCGAGGATCCGGGGCCCGACGGATGACCCCGGGCACGGGCTCCCGGCACGGACGCGGGGCGCGGACCCGGGGCAGGGGCTCCCGGCACTGACACGGCGCGCGGACCCGACGCGCGGACCCGGCGCACGGCGGAGCGCCGGTGCGGGTCGGGGGCCGAGGCCCGTCACACCACCCGCGCCGGCGCTCCGCCGGGCCCGCCCCACAGCACCCGCCCGCCCCCGGGGGCCACCGGCGGGGGGCGTTCCGGCGGCAGGGCGGCGCTACCGAGCGGCAGCCGCCGCGGCTCCGGACCCGGCCTCGGTCAGCCGGTAGCCCGTGACCAGGTCCGGCTGGATGGCCACGGTGTGGTCCATGGCGGCGTCCACCCAGGGCGTCAACAGCTCGCCGTAGCGGGCCAGTCGGACCGGGTCGGTGACCGGGCGGGCATAGCCGGTGACGACCACGCTCCAGCCGAGCCTGGTCCGCGGATCGATGGCGTCGGCCTCGTACGCGACCACGACGCCCGCCGCGTCGGCCCCGAGGGCGGCCGTGCCCAGCGCGGCCGCGTCGTGGGTGCGGATCACCACGGTGTCGTCGACGAGCAGGTGGTTGACCGGGCGGACGGCCGGCAGCGCCCGGACGGTGAACACGATCCGCCCGAACGGCACACCGCCCAACAGCCGCAGCGCTTCGGCCCGTTCGATCGGCACCAGCCGGCGCGGCGGGGCCACCCCCGCGGCCGGGCGGCGCCCGCCCGGGGACTGCCCGGCCAGCCGGCGCAGCGTGCGCAGCCGGTGGCGGACGACCTCGTCGCTCACGATGTGCCCGTGATCAGGCCGAGCAGGCCGTCGAAGCGCCGGTAGAGCACCCGGCCGCGCCGCGTCCCGGGCTGGGCGAAGAACAGGAACGGCAGGTCCGCGGCGCAGAGCCGGTCGACGGCCTGACTTTCCGTCAGCTCCGGGGCGCCGAACGGGCTGAGGGTGAACGGGACGGCCGGCCGGGTGGGCGGGCCGGCGGCGGTGGTGCGCGCGAGGCGGTAGCCGGTGGGGCCGATCCGGTGGACGACGGCATCGGTCTCGGTGGCCGGGTCGGTGAACAGGTGGACGTCGAAGTCCATCGCGTCCATGGTCCGGGCCGCCGCGTCCGGCGAGCACCACACCAGGTGGGCCTCCTTGCGCCGCACGATGTGACGCGGCCCGCCCGAGGACCTCAGCGGGAGCCCGGTGCACGGGTGCGCGGCGAACGGTGCCGCCCCGGCGGACACCGGCGCCCGGACGGCGCGCGACGGCCCGCCCTGCGCGGGAATGCCGGACAGCAGACCGCGCCCGCCCGCCCGGCGCGGCCACGGCAGCGGCGTCCACCCGGTGGTGACGGCCGCGATCCGGGCGCGCAGCCCGTCGGCCAGCAGGTCCAGGGCCGCCGCCCGGTCGGCGGCGGCCTCCTGGACGCGGATCCGCCGGCCGTCCACCTCGGCGTTGACCTGCGCCAGCACGCTCGCCGCGCCGATCGGCCGGATCCGCACCCGGACCGCCTCGACCAGGGCGTCCGCCCCGCCCACCACCGCGGCGATCCGGGCCCTGGCGTCGATCACGACGCCCCGCGACAGCCCCTCACCCACCTGTATCGCGACCAACTCGCCCACCTCAGGCCTCTCCTGTCCCGTCACGCCGTTCGCCGTCCCGTCACGTCTTCCCACCGGTGCGCCCCGCACACCCGTGCGGCGCTCACGATCCCGGTGCCACGCGGCACGGGGAAGGGCCGAACGACCCACCCGCGCCCGCCACCCGGCCCGCGCCCGCCCGGCGCCACGAGCGCCCCAGGCCCGCGCCCGCCCGCCGGCTCCTGCGCCCCGGCCCCACCCGCACCCCACCGCGCGGACGCCCCGTCCGACCCCGGATCATGCGGGCGGCGTGCCACAAAGATGGGGGCCCGCCCCCCATGCCCCGGCGGCCACAGCAGGGCAAGGATCAGCACCGAGGGCGGCGGCTTCGACGGCGACGCGGTCCTCTCGCGGCATCGGAGGTGCGGTGGTGGCAGAGGTGGACGCCGTGCGCAGAGCGCACCCCGACGGGGGCGGCGCACCGGTTCAGGGCCCGGTCGCACCGGCGTCCGTCAAGGCCGCCACGACGCCGCACCCTCCGATGCCCGGCGACGCCCCGGTCCGGTCCCGCGCTCTCACCCCGGCACCGACACCGGCCGCCCCGTCCCGGCCGTCGCGGCACCCGCGGGCCCGGGCCGACCGGCCCGTCTGGTGGGAGCGGGCGCTGACCCCCGGCCTGCCGCGCCCGGCCGGCCGCCCCGACTGGGCCGCCTTCACCGAGGCCGCCGTCGCCTCCGCACCCGTCCGGCCGATCGTGCCGCGCGCCGCCTACCCCGGTCTGACCGGGTTCGCCCTGGTCCTCGCGCCCTTCGCCGAGCGCGCGCTCGTCCGGCTGCCGGCCGTGCTCGACCCCGCCGCCCACCGGTCCGGCCGGCCCGGCCCGTTGGACGTCCCCGCCCTGCGGGCCGGGTTCACCGCCCGCCTCGCCGAGCGCCTGGCCCGGATCGCCGCCCGCACCCTGGTGCTGGAACTGCACACCGCGCGGGCCGCCGGGCGGCTCGCCGGCGGTACCCCGCAGGAACGGTTCCGCGCCTTCCTCGCCCTCACCGCCCGCCGCGACGGCCTCGCCGCGCTGCTGCGCGCGTACCCCGTCCTCGCCCGGCTGCTCGCGCGGACCTGCCTGGACGCCGTCGACGCGCACGCCGAACTGCTCACCCGCTTCGCCGCCGACCGGCCGCTGCTGGTCGCCGGCCTGCTGCGCGGCACCGACCCCGGGCCGCTGGTGGCCGTCGAGTCCGAGGCCGGCGACCGCCACCGGCGCGGCCGCGCCGTCGCGGTGCTGCACTTCGCGAGCGGCGCCGCCGTGGTCCACCGCCCCCGGCCGCCCGCCGCCCACCGGCACTTCAACACCCTGCTCGGCTGGTTCGACGCGCAACCCGGCGTGCCCCGGCTGCGCGCGCTCGGCCTGCTGGACCGGGGCGACTACGGCTGGACGGAGTTCGCCGAGGCCCGCCCCTGCCGCACCGGCTACGAGGTCGAGCGGTTCTACCGGCGCCAGGGCGCCCTTCTGGCACTGCTGCACGCCGTGGACGGCACCGACCTGCACTACGAGAACCTCGTCGCCGCCGGCGAGCAGCCGGTGCTGGTGGACGTCGAGACCCTGTTCCACCCGCCGGCCCGGACCTGCCCGGCGCAGGACCCGGCGGCCCGGGCACTGGAGGAGTCGGTCCACCGGGTCGGCCTGCTGCCGCAGTTGCTGCTCGGCGACGACGGCGCCGTGGACGTCTCCGGCATCGGCGGCGGCCGGCGGGCCGTCTCCCCGGTCGAGGGCGTGGACTGGGCGAACGCCGGCACCGACGAGATGCGGCTGGTGCGGCGCGCCCGCCCGCTCGCCGAGGCCCGCAACCGGCCCTGGCTGGACGGCGCGCCCGCCGACCCGGCCGACCACACCGAGGCGCTGGTGGCCGGCTTCCGCGCCGGATACACCGCCATCATCGCCGGGCGCGGTCAACTCCTGGGCCCCCGGGGCCTGTTGCGATCCTTCGCCGAGGCCGAGGTCCGGGTGGTGCCACGCGCCACCCGGGTGTACGCACGACTGCTGGACGAGTCGACCCACCCGGACGTCCTGCGCGACGCGGCCGCCCGGGGCGCGGTCCTGGAGCTGCTGCGGACCGACGCCGTCGCCGACCCGGGGCGCCCGGAGCTGGCCGACCACGAGCTCGCCGACCTCCGCTCCGGTGACGTCCCGCTCTTCACCACCCGCCCGGGCAGCCGCGATCTGTGGACCTCGGCCGGCCGCCGGCTCCCCGGCGAACTCGCCGACACCGGTCTGGCCCGCGTCGAGGCGAAGCTGGCGGCCCTCGGCGAGGTCGACCGCAAGGACCAGGAGTGGATCGTCCGGGCCGCGATGGCGGGCGCCGCCGGGACTCCCGCGCACCGCCCCGGCCGGCCGGCACCGGAGAACGTCTGG
The DNA here is from genome assembly GCF_044768625.1 of Kitasatospora sp. NPDC091207. NCBI lineage: Bacteria > Bacillati > Actinomycetota > Actinomycetes > Kitasatosporales > Streptomycetaceae > Kitasatospora > Kitasatospora sp. NPDC091207. The sequence continues at coordinate 146,596 of NZ_JBIVVS010000009.1, read as the reverse complement.
GCCACCGCGCCCGAGCCCGAGCAACTCCTGGCCGCCGCCCGGGGGGTGGGCGACCAGCTGGTCGCGGCCGCGTACCGGGGGCGCGCGCGCACCAACTGGCTCGGCCTGGAACTGCTCGCCGACCGCTACTGGCGGGTCCGGCCGCTCGGCGCCGACCTGGCCGGCGGGTACACCGGCACCGCGCTGTTCCTCGCCCAACTGGCCGCCCTCACCGGCTCCGACCGCTACGCCGAGGTGGCCCGCCGGGCCCTGGCACCCCTACCCGGCCTGTTCGACAGCCTCGGCGCGCACCCCGACCGGCCGGCCGCCGTCGGCTCGGGCGCCTTCGCCGGGCTCGGCGGCATCGCCTACGCGGTCACCGAGATCGGCCGCACCCTGGACGACCCGCTGATCCGGCAGTGGACCGGCCCGGCGGTCGCGCTCACCGCGGCCGCCGCCGCCCGCGAGACGGACACCGGTGTGCACAGCGGCACCGCCGGCGGCCTGGCCGCGCTGCTCGCCGTGCACACCGCGACCGGCCGGCCCGAGGCCCTGTCGGCCGCGGCGGCCTGCGCCGACCGGCTCGCCGACGCGCCGACACCCGGCGGTACCGGCTTCGCCCACGGCTCGGCGGGCACCGGCTGGGCGCTGCTGCGGTACGCGGAGGCCGTCGGGGAGCCCGCCGACGGCCCGCACCACCGGGCGGGCCTGGCCGCCCTGCACGCCGCCACGGCCGCGCGCGCCCGGGAGTCCTCCTGGTGCCGGGGGCGGCCCGGCATCGCCCTCGCGGTGGCCGACAGCCCGCTCGCGGGCGCGGACCGGCGGCTCGCCGACTGGGCACAGCGCGCCGTCCGGAACACCGCGCGCGCCGCGGCGTCGGCCGACCAGAGCCTGTGCCACGGCGAGTCGGGCGTGTTGGAGCTGCTCGGCCGCGGCGGCCCGGCCGCGGGGCGGACGCCATGGGTGCGCCGGGCGGGCGCGCTGCTGGCCGGCGTCGACCAGGACGGCCCGCACTGCGGCACCCCCGGGGCGGTGCCGCACCCGGGTCTGCTCACCGGCCTGGCCGGGATCGGCCACGGACTGCTCCGGCTGGGCTTCCCCGAGCGGGTGCCGCCCGCCCTGCTGCTGCGCGCCCTCATCCCGGCCGACCGGCCGGCCCCCTGACCGCACGCCGTTCACCGTCCACGACGACCGCGGCGGCGCGGCGGGCGAGCACCCCTCGCCCGTGCTCGACCACGCCATCATCGCTTCCATGACGAACGGGAGTACCGCACCCATGAACGACACCGACCCGGCACTGAGCCGGAAGCAGCCGGACGCACGGCCCGACGAGGCGGTGGACCACCCCGCCGGGGACATCCGGCTGCGGGCCGGCGGCGGGCTGGGCCTGCGTTCGCAGCTCCTGTCCGCCGCCGGCGGCCCGGCACCGGCCTTCGAGTTCCCCACCATGACCGTGCCGATCTGACCGCACCCGGCACGACGGCCACCGTACGGGCTCCCGGTACCGACCCGACGGACGGCGACCACGGCGGCCCACCCGTCGCGGCCGTCCCGCGCGCCCCGGCCGTTCCGGCCGTTCCGGCCGTGATCGGCACGTCCCGACCGTCGCGACCCCCGCGACCGTCGGTCCGCCACCGGGGACCGGGCAGCGCCCCGGTGGCGGACCGGAGGGGCCTCTCGCCGATGTGGTCGTACGGCAACCATCCGGTGCCGGAGCCGTGTTCGCTTCGTGGCCGATTCACCACTCTACAGATCGGACAGGTCGTCAAGTAGCCTGCGGCCATGCGGACCACTTCGTCGATCACCGTCGGCCGGACTGCCGAGCTCGGCCTGCTCGGCAGCGCGCTCGCCGCCGCCCGGCAGCGGTCCGGACGGGCGGTCTTCCTGCTCGGCGAGGCCGGGATCGGCAAGTCCCGGCTGGCCGGCGAGTGCGCCTACCAGGCCTACGGGACGGGCCAGCCGGTACTGCGCGGACGCGGCAGCTCCACCGGGACGGTCACCCCGTTCCGGCCGCTGATCGAGGCGCTCTCCTCCCGCTTCCGCGCCGCCGGCCCGCCCACCGACCGCGAACTCGACCCGTACCGCCCCGCCCTCGCCCGGCTGGTGCCCGAGTGGCGCGGGGCGGCGGCCTCGGCCGCCGGCGCCTACCCCGAGACGGTCGTCGAACTCGCCGAGGCCCTGCTGCGCCTGCTCGCCGTCCTCGGGCGGGAACAGGGCTGCGTGCTGCTCCTGGAGGACCTGCACGACACCGACGCGGAGACGGTCGCCGTACTGGAGTACCTGGTCGACAACCTGGCCGGCCTGCCCGTCCTGCTGGTCGGCACGCTGCGGGCGGAGCCCGGCCCGGCGCTCGACCTGGTCCGGGCCGCCGAGCGCCGACGCGCCGCCACCGTCACCGAACTGCGCCCGCTGCCACCCGCCGACGTCCGGACGATGGCCGCCGCCGTCCTGGAGAGCGAGGCCGCCGACGTGCCGGCCGCCGTCCTGGAGACGCTGGCCGAACGCGGCGACGGCTGCCCCTACCTGATCGAGGAACTGCTGGCGGACATGCTGGCCGGCGGCGCGCTGCACCGCTCCGGCGGCCGCTGGGAGGTGTCCGGCGGCCTCGGTACCGGCGTGCCCAGCACCATCGTCCGCAGCTGGGGCCGGCGGATCGACCAGTTGGACCCACCCGTGCGCGACCTCCTGGTCACCGCCGCCACCCTGGGCAGCCGGTTCTCGGTCAGCACCGTCCAGCTGATCACCGGGTACGACGACCGGACGCTCTTCAGCCATCTGCGGTCGGCCTCCGAGGCCAACGTCATCGTTCCCGACGGCGCCGCCCCGGACCGCTACGCCTTCCGCCACACCCTCACCGCCGGCGCCGTCACCGCCGCCCTGGCACCCGCCGAGCGGGCCGCGGTGGCCCGCCGGGCGGCCCGGGCGATCCTCCGGGCCGATCCGGACCTCGCCGACGAGCGGCGTCAGTTGGTCGCCTCCCTGCTGCTGGCCGGTGGGGACCGGACCGGCGCCGCCGTGCACTTCGCCGAGGCCGGGCGACGTGTCCTGGAGGCCGGCGCCGCCGGGTCGGCGGTGGTCCTGCTGGAGCGCGCGCACGAGCTCGCCGGGGACGCCGAACGGGCAGCCGTCACCGAACAGTTGCTGCCCGCCCTGGCCGAGGCCGGCCAGCTGGACCGGGCGTTCGAGCTGGTCCGCACGCTGCCCCCGGTCCGGCCGGAGGCGACGACCGGCCACCACCCCGCCGGCCGCGGTCCGGCCGTCGACCGCCGGGTCGACCTGCACACCCGGCTCGCCTGGGCCGCCGTGATGGCCGAGCGCGCTCCCGAGGCCGCCGCCCAGGTCACCGCCGCCCGCACCCTCTCCGGCGCGCACCCGCGCCCCGGCCAGGACGCCGCGCTCGTCGTCGTCGAGGGCCACCTGGCGCTCCTGCCCGACCATCTGCCCGGCCCCGCGGCCGACCCCGACCAGGCCTCCGGGGAGAGCCGCGCCGACCGGGAGCGCACCGGCGAGGACCACCGCAGCGAGGACCACCGCGACGAGGACCACCGCGACGAGCACCCGGGGCGGGCCCGCCTCGCCCGGACCGAGGCCCTCGCCCGCCGGGCCGCCGAGGTGGCCGAGCGCTCCGGGCTGCCGGTGGTCGCCTGCCAGGCCTGGCAGTTGCTCGCCCTGCTGGCCCGCGAGCGCGGCTTCGACGACGCCGACGCCTGCCTGGAACGCATGCTCGCGGTGGCCGAGGCCCACGCCCTGCCCGTCTGGCGCGTGGAGGCGCTGCTCCGGCTGGGCGCCAACGCCTTCATGCGCACCGGCGACGGCGCCCGCCTCGAACGCGCCCGGGAGGCCGCCGCCGGGCTCGGCGCGATCGTGCTCACCCAGACCCTGGACGGCCTGCTCGCCATGAACGCCGTGCTGCGCGGCGAGTGGCGGACCGCCCGGGACATCATCGACCGCTGCCTGGACGCCACCGCCCGGCTGAACAACGTGCCCGCCCACCGCTACCTGCTGCTCGGCTCCGCGACCCTCGCCGCCCACCGGGGCCGCGGCCGCGAGATGGAGCGCGCACTCGTCCGGTTCCGCCAGGCCGGCGGCGAGGAGTCCTTCCTGATGCCCCTGCGGCACGGCCTCTGCCGGGCCGTCGGCGCCCTGCTCGCCGAGGACCGCGCGGGGGCGCGCGCCGAACTGGCCGCCGGCCTCGCCTGGGAGCGGGAACACCCCAACGTCTTCTACCTGGCCGGCCGACACGGGCTGCATCCGCTGCTGGAGGTGGCCGAAGGCAGCTGGCAACGCCCCGACCTCACCCGGGCGATGGCCGCACCGGCCACCGAACTCGCCTGGAACCGCCAGTTCCTGGGCTTCGCCGAGGCCGTGCTGCTCGGCCGCGAGGGCCGTCCGGACGACGCCGTCCGCGCGGTCGACGAGGCCCGCGCGGCGCCGGCGCCGTTCCCGCTCGCCCACCACCTGGCCCTGCGGCTCACCGCCGAAGCCGCCCTCACCGACGGCTGGGGCGATCCGGTGGGCTGGCTGCGCACCGCCGAGGAGTACTTCCACGAGGCCGGGATCCAGCCGGTCGCCGCCGCCTGCCGGGCCCTGCTGCGCCGGGCGGGCGCCAGTGTCGCCCAGCACCGCGGCGGCCGCGACGCCATCCCGGCCGGGCTGCGCGCCGCCGGGGTGACGCTGCGCGAGTACGAGGTCTTCGCCCTGCTCACCGACCGCCCCGGCAATCAGCAGCTGGCCCGGGCCCTCTCCATCTCCCCCCGCACGGTGGAGAAGCACGTGGCCAACCTGCTGGCCAAGACCGGCCGCCCGGACCGCGCGACCCTCTGCGACCTCGCCGCCGAACTCTGTGCCGGGCCCCGCGACGGGAGCCCGGGCCCGTCCCCGCAGTCGGGCAGCTGAGCGACGCCCGCGCTCCCGGCGGCCCGTCCCCTCAGGGGGTCAGCCGGACGATCTCACCGATCTCCAGGGCCGCGTACACCACACCGTCCGGACCGACGGCGATGCCGTGCGGCTCGGCGGCCGGGACGGGCAGCTCGTACCCGGTCCAGCGGCCGTCGGCGGTGAGGGAGCCGATCCGGTTGCCGGCCCACTCGGTGAACCAGAGCCGCCCGTCGGGGGCGGCCGCGACGGCGTGCGGGCGGGCGGCCCGGTCGGGCAGCGGGTACTCGGTCACCCGGCCGTCCACCGTGATCCGGCCGATCTGGCCGGCGCCGATCTCGACGAACCAGAGCGCACCGTCACCGCCGGCGGCGATGCCCACGGGCGCGGCCCCCTCGGTCGGCAGCGGGTGGACGGTGATCTCCCCGTCGACGGTGATCCGACCGACGGCGCCAGCCCGGTTGAGGGTGAACCAGAGCGCCCCGTCGGCCCCGGCCGTGATCATCGACGGGAAGGCGTCGGAGGCCGGGAGCGGATACTCCGTCACCCGGCCGTCCACGGTGATCCGGCCGATCCGGTCCGCGTTCAGCTCGGTGAACCAGAGCGCGCCGTCCGGTCCGGTGGCGATCCCGAACGGCCCGGCCCCCGCCGTCGGCAGCCCGAACGAACGCTCCCGCCCGTCGGTGTCGATCCGCCCGATCCGGTGGTCCCGCATCCGGGTGTACCAGAGGGCGCCGTCCGGACCGACCGTGATCACCGACGGCCCGGACCCGGCCGCCGCCATCCCGAAGCGCCGCACCGACCCGTCCGCCGCCAGCCGCCCGACCTCCCCGGCGTGCACCAGGGTGAACCAGACGCCGCCGTCCGGCCCCACCGTGACGCCGTAGGGCCCGGCCCCGCCCTCCGACACCTGGAACCGCTCGATCCTCCCGCGCATCCCCGCTCCCCACTATCGCGACTTGACTCGCATTAATAGTGGCACACTCCCCTACCCCCGGCGCGGGTGCCCGATCGCCCAGGTCCTGTCCGGCGTCGCCCGCCCGGCAGGATCGACCGGACAGGACCTACTCCTGAGCCGCCGTCGCGTCCCGCCCCCGGTCCGGTCCGCCCCCGTCGGCCGGTTCGGGTTCCTCCTGTCCCGGGCCCCGGCGACCGGACCGGACGGGGTCGACGGTGCCCCGCAGCACGGAGACCACACCGACACCGGCGGCGCAGATCGGGACGGCCAGCAGCGCGCCCAGGATGCCGGCGATACCGGCGCCCGCCACCACGGCGACCATGATGGTGGCCGGGTGCAGCTCGACGGTGCGGCTCTGGATCACGGGCTGGAGGATGTTCCCCTCGATGGCCTGGACGGCGAGGACGATGCCGAGTGCCCAGAGCGCCGTCCCCAATCCCCCGTCGGCCAGGGCGACCAGGACGGCCACCGTCCCGGAGAGGAACGCCCCGACGAACGGGATGTAGGCGCCCATGAAGACCAGCGCGCCGAGCCCGGGCGCACCGGGGATGTCGAGCAGGAGCAGGCCGACGGTGATGAAGAAGGCGTCGATCAGCGCGATCAGGGTGGTGCCGCGCATGAACCCCGCCATCGCCTCGAACGCCCGGTCCGCGCAGGCGATGACCGTCTCGGCGCTGCCGTCCGGGAGGTGCGAGCGGAGGGCCTGCGGGGTGCGGTGGCCGTCGCGCAGGAAGAAGAAGACCAGGGCGAGCGCCAGCACGGCGCCGGTGAGGATCTGGGTGGCCAGACCGAGGCCCGAGAGCACGCCGTTGGTCACCGTGGAGAGCAGCGAGCTGGTCTCGCCGGAGGCGTTGTCCAACGCGTGGCGGATCTTCTCGCCGACCGGTCCGAGCCAGTCGGCCAGCCGGTCACCGGCCTGCTGGAGCGATGCGGCGATCTGCGGGGCGCTGTGCACCAGGGAGTTGACCAGCAGGGCGATCACCCCGCCGACGGCGGCGACCAGCAGGGCACAGGTCAGTCCGGCGGCCAGGCCCCGGCCGATCCCGTGGCGGACCATCCACGGCATCACGGGGTAGAGCAGCGAGGTGCCGAGCAGCGCCAGGATGACCGGGACGGTCGCCGCGCGTAGTTCGACCAGCGCGAAGACGACCAGCGAGGCGACGGTGATCAGGAGGATGACCGCGACCGACCAGGCGGCCGCCGCCCGGACCGGGGGCGGCAGCATCAGGTACGGCCTGCGGTGGTCCGGCCGCCGCTCGTCGGGAGTCTTGCCGGACGGGAGCTCCCCCGACATGTCCACCTCCACCCGCCTCAAACCGGTCCAATTGCCCCATCTCAGCAGATGATCTGATCAATCGCCCGTTATGCCGCACCTGGCGCGCCCGGGCCGGCCGCCTCCGGCCCGGGCACCCGGTGGCCCGCCCCTACTCGTGGAACTCGAACTTCCACGCCTGCCGCTGGTCGTTGACGGCCAACGGGCGCAGCGCGAGACGGGGCGGGAAGATCCTCAGCAGGCTGAGGTCCAGCGCCAGCTCGACCCCGTCGATCGGGCCGCCCGGGACGACCACGTGGAAGCTGAACGGCTCGGCCGCCTGGTAGAGCGCCCACGCGCGGGGCTCGGTGCTCGGTGCTCGGTGCTCGGTGCTCGGGGCTCGGTGCTCGGTGCTCGGTGCTCGGTGCTCGGTGCTCGGTGCTCCCCATGATCATCTCGTTGATGTTCGGCTCGTCGTCATAGGTCAGAAACGTCTGGTGCCGCAGGTTGCGAAGCTGGACGGTGCCGTCGTCGAGCCCCTCCACCTGCCACTCCTGCTGCCCCGGCTGCCCGGTCGGCGGCAGCAGCACCGCGAGGTCCTTCGGCTCCAGCAGCGTGATCAGCTGCTCGTACGGCCTGGTGATGGCATAGACGCCATTGGGTAGGGGTGCCACGGTCGACTCCGTTCTGCGCCGCGGTGCCGCACGGACACCGCTGACCACTGGGTGAGCCGATTCAACCGGCGCCGACCCGGTCGCACACGGAGGAATCGCGGAGCCTCACCCCATCGGGAACGGCGCCCCGCACAGCCGTTCTCCGGTCGAACGCCGGAGCTAGCCGGCCTCGTCGAAGCGGACCTCGCCCCCTCCGCCGGCGAACGCGAGCACCCGCTCGGCCTCCGTCAGCGCCTCCCGCCGCTCCCCCCGGTCCAGCGCCGCGAACGGCCGGACCACCACCGCGCTCCCGCCGGCCCGGTCCTCGGTCAGCTGCCAGCTCCCGGCGACCAGGCCGTCGACCAGCAGGGTGCCGAGCACGATGCCGTTCCGCGTCATCACCCGGGGCCGGTACTCCTCGGGCAGCACCCGGGTGCGGTCGGCGTGCGAGAGCAGCAGGTTGTCGAACGGGGCCAGCAGCCGCACCGGCGCCGGGACGGCCGGACCGGGCCGGGGCGCGTCCGGCAGGTCGTACAGCAGCCGGTCGTGCTCGTCGCGGAAGGTCACCAGGTCCGGCGCGAGCCGCTTGAGCACGGTGCCGAGCCGGCTGAGGCCGCACCACTTCTGCAGATCGGCCGCGGTCGCCGGGCCGAAGGCGGCGAGGTAGCGCAGGGCCAGGCCGTCGACCGAGGGCTCCCCGGCCGGCGGGCGGCCCAGCCAGGACTCCGCGGTCGTGTGCGCCGCGGCCCCGCCGCGGCCCCAGAGACCGCGCGGCGGCACCTGGACGAGCGGCAGCAGGCAGCGCGCGGCCTGGGCCAGGGCCGCCGGGTCGCGGTCGGGCCGGCTCGCGGCGAGCAGTGCGCCGAGGTCCTGGAAGGTGCGGGGCCGCTCCTCCAGCAGGGCCCGGGCCTCGTCGCCCAGCACGGTGAGGTCCACCCCGGCCAGCCGCTTGCCGTAGGCGGCGCGCAGGCCCTGGTCGAGCACGGGCTGGAGGAGCGGGCGCAGCGTCAGGCAGTCGTCCGCCGTGACCAGGTGGATGGTGCCGCGCTGGAGGGCGATCCGCACCACCGCGCGCCGCTCGATCAGCTCGTCGAGCCCCTCGGGGGTGAAGCCCTCCAGTCGGCTGAGCAGTCCGAGGTGGGGCGGCTGCGGCACGGCCTGGGCCTGGAGCCCGCCGAGGTGGTGGATCATCGCGGCCGGGGTCATGGCGCTGCGGGCGAGCAGGTGCTGACGGGCCAGCAGGGCCCGGCCGAGCGCGCGGGCCCCCAGCACGCGCGCCGCCGTCATCGGCGGCTGTCCAGCACGGAGCGCAGCACACCGATCCGGTTGCTGGTGATCGAGTCCACCCCGGCGGCGCACAGCCGGCGCATGGTGCGGCGCAGGTCGGCGGTCCAGGTGGAGACGGCGAGGCCGGCGTCGTGGGCGGCGGCGGTGAACTCGGGGGTGGCCAGGCCGAACGGCGGGTTGAGGAAGCGCGGGCGCAGGTCGTCCAGCAGGGCGCGGGCGGGCAGGCGCGGCTGCTTCCAGGTCAGCGCGATCTCCGCGTCCGGGCTGAGGGCCCGGACGGCGAGCATCGCGGTGGCGGGCCCGCAGAACGCGACGCGGAGCTCGGCGCCGAGGCCGGTGACGACCGCCCAGGTGGCGGCGGCGGGGTGCGGGTCGTCCAGGTCGATCAGCAGCCGGGCGGCGGGGGTGGCGGCCGCAGCCTTGACCGCCTCGGCGAGCGTGGGCACGGCAAGGGCTCCGTCGCGCACCTCGTCGAGGCGGTCGAGGGTCACCCGGCGCAGCGGGCGCGGGTCGCCCCAGAGGCGTTCGAGGGTCTCGTCGTGCAGCAGGACGGGCACGCCGTCGCGGGTGAGCCGGACGTCGACCTCCACCGCGTCGGCGCCGGCGGCCAGCGCGGACTCGACCGAGGGCAGGGTGTTCTCGCGGTACCGGTACGGGTCGCCCCGGTGGGCGACGGCGAGGACCGGACGGCGGACGGCGTTCGAGCCGGCGCTGGCATTCATCGGAGCACTCATCGGATCAGCCCCGCGAGCCACGGGGACAGCTGGAGGTGGGTGACGGTCTCGCGGTAGCCGGGCTCGCCGGGGACGGTGACGATCAGCGTGCAGGAGGGCGGGAAGGTCCGCTGCCGCACGTGGACGTCTCCGCTCCACACCGCGTCGAGGAAGGCGGGCACACTGTCGCGCGCCACGTCGAAGGCGATCCCGTCGACGGCGACCACCGCTTCGTCGTGGACGAAGAGGCGGACGGTGACCTCCGGGCGGCCGCCGATCTCCAGGAAGGCCTCGTGGGGTATCGCGTCGAGTCCGTCGCCCGGGGTGTGGCCGGCGACCAGTCCGGCGAAGGTCCGGTCGCGGCCGATGTCGTGGCCGGCGCGCACCTCGCGGCCGTGCCGGGCGGCCATCGCCTCGACCGCGAACACGGCGCTCTGGGTGGACGGCAGCGGCGGGTGGGGCATCGGGTGGCGGTCCTCTCGTCGACGGTCTCTACAGGTCCGGGCGGGGTGGCACGGGTCCGGACGGGGCGCGACCGGGCCCGGCGGGCCGGTGCCCGGGCGCCCGGTCGCGGTGTGCCCGGTCACCGCAGTTCGACCATCACATTGGTCGACTTGATGACGGCCGTCGCCGGTGCGCCGGCCACCAGCTTGAGCTCCTCCGCCGATTCCCGGCTGATCAGCGAGACCACCCGGAACGGCCCGGCCTGGATCTCCACCTGCGCCGCGACGTCGCCGAGCACCACGTCGGTGACGATGCCGGGGAACCGGTTGCGGGCCGAGGACGGCCGCCCCTCGGCCTCGGCGTTCTCGGGGCGGGCGAGTTCCCGGGCGAAGGCGGCCAGTTGGGCACCGGGGATGATCCGGTGGCCGTGCTCGTCCCGCTCCGCGGCGACCCGGCCGGCGTCCACCCAGCGCCGCATGGTGTCGGCGCTCACGCCGAGCATCGCCGCGGCCTCGCCGATCCGGTACGGGTTGACCGGCGCGTCGGACTGGCCCATGTGCGACTCCTGACGGTGGTTCGGTTCACGTTCGGTATCACGTCCGGTTCCCCGGAGGGGTTGCCCGGACGGGTTCCCCGGAGGGCGACGGCGGCGCTGGTCCGGCCGTCCCCGCCATCCTGCCGTACCGCCCGCCCGCCGGGCGAAGCGGAGCACCCGGGCGTCCGCCGGGCGGCGGCGGCCGGCCTCAGGGCTCGCCGAAGAGGTCCCGGCGGACGGCGTCGCCGGCGGTGAGGACGGCACCGGCGAGCACCGCGCCGCCGCCGGCCGTCCCGGCCCGGACCTCGGTGCGCAGCGGGGAGAGCGTGGCGAGGCGGCGTTCGACCCGGCCGGCGAGCTCGGCCCCACCGGCCCGGCCGATCTCGCCCCCGAGGACGACGCAGCCCGGGTCGAGGACGACGCAGACGGCCGAGGCGCCGACCGCGATCCGCTCGGCCAGCTCGTCCAGGAACGGTCCGCCCGGTTCCCCGTCGCCGCACGCGCCGAGCGCGGCCCGGACGACGGCCTCGGCGGCCGCGGCGTCGTCAGCCGGGCCGGCGGGCAGCCCGTGGGCGCGGGCGAGGTCGCAGACGGCGGCGCTGCCAACCAGGCCGTGGAAGCCGCCCTCGCACCCGGTGGCGTCCGGCAGGCCGGCGGTGCCGGGGACGGGCAGGAAGCAGATCTCACCGGTGCCGCCGGACGCGCCGCGGCGCAGCCGCCCGTCGAGGATCACGGCGGCGCCGACGCTGTGGCCGAGCCAGATCAGGACGAAGGTCTGCCGGCCCCGGGCCGCGCCGATCCGGTACTCGGCCCGGCCGGCCAGGTTGACCTCGTTCTCCAGGATCACGTCGGTGCCGGGCAGCGTCTCCAGGGCGGTGAGCAGTTCGGCGTGCCAGCCGGGCAGTGCGCCCGTGCTGTAGAGCCGGCCGGTGGCGGGGGCGACCAGCCCGGGGGCGCCGACGGCGACGGTGTGCAGCCGCTCCACCCCGGCCCGGGCCGCGGTCTCGCGCAGGGTGCGGACGATCCGTTCCGCCGTACCGGCGTCGCCCCGGCCCTCGACGGCCAGCTCGGCGGTGGCCAGGGTGTGTCCGGTGAGGTCGGCGACGACCAGGTTGACCCCGCCCGAGCGGACGTCGATCGCGGCGAGGTGGGCGCGCGAGGCGACCAGGGCGTACAGCCGGGCGTTGGGACCGCGCCGCTGTTCGCCGCGTTCGCCGACCATCGCGACCAGGCCGCTCCGCTGCAGCCGTTCCAGCAGGTCGGCGACGGTGGGTCGGGAGAGTCCGGTGAGATCGCGGAGCTCGGTCGCGGTCAGTGGCCCCTGGTCGAGCAGCAGGTTGAGCGCCAGCCGGTCGTTGATCGCCCGGGCGGTGCTCGGCGTGGCCGTACGCACGGTGGTCATGGGCTGCATCCTTCCAGAGTGTTTCTATCAGGTTCCCTTCCTGATAATTTATCGGAGGACGCCACGTGGGCACGAACCGCGCCGGACGGGCATCTATCGACAGGAAGCACCCACAGGGCACCGCCGCGCCACAGCGCGGCCGGGAGGGAACACCGGATGACCGACCACCTGACCGCAGGACCACCCCTCGACCCGCCGTCCGACGCCACCCTGGAGCGGCCGCGCCGGGCCAGGGCGAGCATCGGCCTGGTGTTCGCCGTGCACGGCGCCGTCAGCGGCAGCTTCGTCACCCGCATCCCCTGGATCCAGGACCGCCTGGACCTCTCCCCCGGCCAGCTCGGCCTCGCCCTGGTGATGCCCGCGATCGGCTCCTCGCTCGCGATGCCGCTCGCCGGCCGGTTCGTCCACCGCTACGGCGGGCGGGCCGCGGTGCGCGGACTGCTCTCGCTCTGGTGCCTGGCGCTGACCCTGCCCGCCCTCGCCCCGTCGCTGCCGGTCCTCTGCCTGGCGCTGCTCGCCTTCGGTGCGACGGCGGGCATGGCGGACGTGGCGATGAACGCCCAGGGCGTGGAGATCGAACAGCGCCTGGGCCGCTCGATCATGTCCGGACTGCACGGGATGTGGAGTGTGGGCGGGCTGCTGGCCTCCGCCTTCGGCATCCTCGCCGCCCACCGGGACCTGGACGCCCGGCTCCAGCTCGCCGTCACCGCCCTGGTGCTGCTCGGCCTGGCGCAGTTGGTCAGCCGCGGCCTGCCCGACCTGCGGGCGGCCGAGGGGGAGGAGGAGCCGCCGCGGTTCGCCCTGCCGCCGCGCAGCTCGCTCGTGATCGGACTGGTCGGCTTCTGCGCGGTGTTCGCCGAGGGCGCGTCGATGGACTGGAGCGGCGTCTACCTCAAGGACGTCACCGGCGCCTCGGCCACCATGGCGGCCGCCTCGTACACCGCGTTCGCGCTCACCATGGCGGTCAGCCGGCTGGCGGGCGACGCGGTGATCCGCCGGCTCGGCGCCGTCCGGGCGACCAGGATCAGCGGCGCGATCGCCACCACGGGCGGCGTGCTGGTGGTCCTCGCCGACAGCCCGGCCCTGGCCATCCCGGGGTTCGCGCTGATCGGCATCGGCATCGCCGTCGTCGTCCCGCTCGCCTTCGCGGCCGCCGGCCGGATCGGCACCAACCCGAGCCAGGCCATCGCGGGCGTCGCGACCGTCACCTACACCTCGGGCCTGGTGGCGCCGGCCATCATCGGGGCCCTCGCCCAGGCCACCTCCCTCACCGTCTCCTTCGGGGTGGTCGCCGCGCTCACCTTCGCCCTGCTGCTGAGCGCGGGCGCCCTGCGCCGGGCCGAGCCGGACGCCGGCCACCCGACGGGCGGCGAGCACCCGGCGGCGGCCGCCGGACGACCCACCGAAAAGGTGATCACACCGTCATCGAAATAGCCTTACCAAAGAAATTCCCACGCGATATGATCAACACTTCGAATGGAATTCCCCGCTAATATCGCCGACTGCCGGGTGCGCCGAGCGCCCGGCGGTTCCGCGACCAGTGGAGGAATTCCCCGTGTGCTACGACGCCGACTCCGCGCCTCCGTCCTTCACGCCCGCCACCAGCACCGTGGCCGAATCCGCCGCCCTCACCCTCACCTCGGGCGACGGCACGGAGTTCGCCGCCTTCCTGGCCCGGCCCGCGCGGCCGACCGGTCCGGGCGTACTCGTCCTGCCGGACAACCGGGGCCTTTCCGATTTCTACCGCGCGACCGCCGTCCGGCTCGCCGAGCAGGGTCACCCCGCCCTCGCCGTCGACTATTACGGCCGTACCGCCGGCGCCGCCCCGCAGGAGCGCGGACCGGAATTCGGCGAACTCCCGAACCTGCTGCCGCACCTGCTCGCCCTCACCCCGGCCGGCCTCGACGCCGACCTCACCGCCGCCATCGGCCGGCTGCGCGCGACCGGTGCCACCGAGGTGACCGCCCTCGGGTTCTGCTTCGGCGGCCGCCAGGCGTTCCGCGCCGCCGCTCCCCGGTTCGGCCTGTCCGGCGTGGTCGGCTACTACGGCTACCCGGACGCCCTGAACGGCGCCCCCGGCCCCACCCAGCTCGCCCCCGGTCTGACCGCCCCCGTGCTCGCCTTCTGGGGCGGCGCCGACGAGCACATCCCGGCCGCCGCGGTCACCGCCTTCGACACGGCGCTGACCGCGGCCGGCTGTCCGCACGAGTTCCTGACGTTCCCCGGAGCCCCGCACAACTTTTTCGAGCTGAGCGCTGTCGAACACACCGACGCCGCCAGGACCTCCTGGCAGCGCCTGCTCGCCTTCCTCGCCGCCCCGGACCGGCTCGGGCCGGCCTGAACCCGGGGCGGGCACGACCGACCGGCTCCAGGGGGACTCGTGAACGACCGCACAACCGCCCGGCACCGCGTCGGGCCGACCGCCGCCGTCCTCGCACTCGCCGCCGGGCTGGCACTCGCCACGCCGGCGGGCGAGGCCCGGGCCGCGACCTCCGCCCCGTTCGCGATCGGGAACCTCGCCACCTACAAGTGCCTGGAGGTCGCCGACTGGCGCACCGACGACGGCGCCCCGGTGCGCGAGTGGACCTGCACCGGCGGCGACAACCAGCAGTGGGTCTGGACCGACACCGACCAACTCGTCAACGTGCACAGCGGCAAGTGCCTGGAGATCCCCGCCTACCGCACCGAGCCGGGCGCCCCGGCCGGCCAGTGGGACTGCAACGGCGGGCTCAACCAGGCCTGGAGCGACGCGAGCCGCCTGCACAGCGGACTGCGCCACCTCGTCAACCGCCACAGCGGCCGCTACCTCGACGTGGCCGGCGGCAGCACCACCGACGGCGCGCCGGTGATCCAGTGGGACCTCAACGGGGGGTACAACCAGGTCTGGTACTACTCGCCGTTCCCGCCCGGACCGCACCACTGACCGGCGGTCCACCCCGCTCGACCGCCCCCGCCCGACCATTCCCGCTCGACCACCGACACCGAGGGGACCTCCATGACCACACACCGCACCTCCGCGGTCGGACGCCTGGGCTCCGCCGCCGCCGCGCTCGCCGTCACCGGCGTGCTCGCCGTGGCGGCGCCGGGCTCCGCGCGGGCCGCGACGACCGTCCCGTTCGAGATCCGCAGTGCCCTCACCAACAAGTGCCTGGAGGTCGCCGACCGGCGCACCGACAACGGCGCCCCCGTCCGCCAGTGGACCTGCACCGGCGGCGACAACCAGCAGTGGGTCTGGACCGACACCGACCAACTCGTCAACGTGCGCAGCGGCAAGTGCCTGGAGATCCCCGGCTACAGCACCACCTGGGGCACCCGGGCCGGCCAGTGGGACTGCAACGGCGGACTCAACCAGGCCTGGTCGGAGACCGTTGTCCACCACAGCGGGATCCGCACGGTGGACAACCGCTACAGCGGCCTGGTCCTGGACCTCGCCGGCTCCAGCGGGGCCGACGGCACCCCGGTCCTCCAGTGGGGGCGCAACAGCGGCCTGAACCAGGCCTGGCTCTACTCCCCCTGGCCGCCCGGCTCGCACGGCTGACCACCGGCCGCCGTGGCCCGGCCGGCACCGGTGACCGGACGGTGACCGGTGCCGGCCGGGTGGTGCGGCGGACGCCCGGCCCGGTGCCCCGGGCGGCCCGGTGCCCGGCCGGCCGTGGCACCGGCACCCCGGGGTGAACCCGCCGCCCCGGTCACCGGGCCGCCCGGTTAGGCTCGGGCGGTGCCCGAACCCGCGTCGCCCGTCCTCTCCCCGACCGTGCCCCCGCCGGTCGAGCCCGCAGTGCCCGAGCCCGCACTGCCCGCGCCGACCGGGCCCGCCGTCGGCGCGCCGCACGCGCCGCTGCCCCGCTCGCCGTGGCCGCGGTTCGCCCTGCTGGTGCTGATCCTCGCCGCGGCGGCCGGCTCCCTGCTGCTGTGGAGCCCGTCGGACCTGCTCTCCCACGGTCTCCCGGCCGGGGTGCCCGGGTACTGGCTGGCCCCCGCGTTCACCGCGGTCTACGCGGTGGGCACGCTCGCCTTCGTGCCCCGCCCGGCGCTCAACGCGGCGGCGGGGCTGCTGCTCGGCATCCAGCAGGGCGTCCTGCTGGCCGTGCTCGGCACCACCCTGGGCGCGGCGGCGGCCTTCGTCCTCGGCCGGCTGCTCGGCCGCGAGGCGCTGCGCCCCTATCTGCGCGGGCGCCTGCTGACCGCGCTGGACCGCCGCTTCACCGAGCAGGGGTTCCGCAGCGTGCTGCTGCTGCGCCTGCTGCCCGGGCTGCCGTTCCAGGCCGGCAACTACGGCGCCGCCTTCTCCGGCGTGCGGTTCCTGCCGTTCCTGACCGCCACCGCGATCGGGGTGGTACCGACCACCGCGATCTACGTCACGGCGGCGGCCAGCGCCGGGGAGCCCGGCTCCGCGGCGTTCCTGCTGTCGGCCGGCGCGATCGCCGCGCTGGTCGTCGCCAGTGCGGTCCCGCTCTGGCGGGCCGCCGCCCGCCGCCGCGCCCGGCAGGCCTGAGCCGCGCCGCCGGGTGCCGCGGGCCCGAGCCCGGCCCGCCGGCGGGGAACCGCACCGGCGCGCCCACCGACTATTCGGTCGCCCCCGGCCCACCGGCTGCGCCAGGATGGCCGCCATGACGAACGACCCGACACCCGCCGTCGACCGGCCCGAGCCCCCGTTCGCCGCGGACGAGGCGGTGATGCTGACCGCCTGGCTGGAGTTCCACCGCGCCACCCTCGCCCGCAAGTGCGAGGGGCTGACCGCCGACCAGCTGCGGCTGCGGTCCGTCCCGCCGTCCTCGCTCTCGCTGCTCGGCCTGGTCCGGCACCTGGCGGAGGTCGAGCGCTACTGGTTCCGGACCGTCCTGCTCGGCGAGGACACCGGGCCCGAGGGCCTCTACTGGACGGCGCGGCACCCGGACGGGGACTTCGACCTCCTGGACACCGCCGACGCCGAGGCGGACTTCGCCACCTGGCAGGCGCAGATCACCGCCGCCCGCGCGGCCTGCGAGGGCCTGCCGCTCGACACGGTCGGCAAGCGCCCGCGCGAGGGACGGGAGGTGACGCTCCGCTGGATCCTGGTCCACCTGATCGAGGAGTACGCCCGGCACAACGGCCACGCCGATCTGCTGCGTGAACGGGTCGACGGCGTCACCGGCGAGTGAAATCGTTCCCTCATCGTTGACAGAAGGTCAATTGGGCGGTGACCACGACCGATATGGTCTACGCGCGCAACCGTCCGCCGCCGCACTGCGTCGCAAGTGTTGCCCGGGTTCGCCCGGGTTTCCGGCGCGGCACGACTCGGACGGGGGTCGCGAGCGGGCACGGGACCGGTGATCAGTGCGATACTCGGACAGTTCCGACGAGTGGATGACGTGTCAAAAGGACACGCGCACCGGGGGACCTGTACGGAACGAGGCAGGGAGGCGCGGCATGGGAGCACTTCGCGACGAGCACCACAACGGGTGGCTGATGCCCTCCGGGAACTACCCGGCCGCGGTGTACGACGACGAGTGGATCGAGCAGGAGACGGTACCGTCCTCCCCCGCTCCCACGAAGATCGTCTCCCTGCGGCCGACGGGCTTCGAGGCCGCGCGAACGGTCGGCGAGCACATCCGGGCGAGCATCCCGGTCGTCATGGACCTCACCGAGATGGACGAGGCCGAGGCCAAGCGCATGGTCGACTTCGCCTCCGGGCTGATCTTCGGTACCGGCGGCGGGATCGAGCGGATCGCCCGCCGGGTGTTCCTGCTCACGCCGGCGGACGTCGAGGTGATGGTCATCGACCGACCGCTGGACGAGACCGGGTTCTACAACCAGAGCTGACCGGCCACCGCCCGGCAGCACACGACCCGCGACCGGGGACGGCAACCGCCGTCCCCGGTTCTTTGCGTACCCGCCCCGCACCCCGGCCCGGCCCACCCCGGCCCGGCCCGCACCCCGGCTGCGCCGATGACACCAGACCCTCACCTGCATCACTCGAATCAACTTTGAGACATCCATGTCTCATTCGATGTACACTCGCCCCATGGCCACCGACCGCGACTCCGTCCTCGAAGCCGCCGTCGGCGTGCTCTCCCGCCGCCCGACCGCCCACCTGGACGAGATCGCCCGCGCCGCCGGCATCAGCCGCGCCACCCTGCACCGGCTCTTCCCGGGCCGCGAGGCACTGATCCGCGAGGTCGGCCTGCTCGGACTGCGCACGTTCGGCGCCGCCCTGGACGCCGCCGCCATCGAGGACGGCGACGCGCACGCCGCGCTGCGCCGCCTGGTCGACCTGGTCGTCCCGGACGCCGCGCTCTGCGCCTTCCTGGCCGGCGAGAACCAGCTCTACGACGACGAGGACATCAACGCGCTCTGGGAGGCGCAATTCGCCCGGCTGCAGGCACTCTTCCTGCGCGGCCAGCAACAGGGCGTGTTCCGCGTCGAGCTCTCCGCCGGCTGGCTCGGCGAAGCCTTCTTCGATCTGGTGGCCGGCGTCGGCTGGGCCCTCCAGGACGGCCGGCTCGCCCCCCGCGACGCCGCCTTCTCACTCGCCGAACTCTTCCTCGGCGGCGCGCTGCGACCGTCGCAGCCGCACTGAGCCCTCACCCACAGCACCTCGGACCACAGGCCCTCGGATCAGCGGCCGGAAACCGATACCCATGAGCAGCACCGTCCTTGCCCGCCCCCGCCAGCGCTGGACCGGCCTCGCCGTCCTCGTCCTGGCCGTCACCCTGGTCGCCGTCGACGCGACCGTCCTCTCCCTCGCCATCCCCTCGATCAGCGAGACGCTGCGCCCCAGCGGCACCCAGCTGCTCTGGATCGGCGACATCTACTCCTTCGTGCTGGCCGGCCTGCTGGTCAGCATGGGCTCGCTGAGCGACCGGATCGGCCGCAAGAAGCTGCTGCTGGCCGGCGCCACCGCGTTCGGCGCCGCCTCGCTGCTGGCCGCCTACGCGCCCAGCGCCGGCTGGCTGATCCTGGCCCGCGCGCTGCTCGGCGTGGCCGGGGCGACCATCATGCCGTCCACCCTGTCGCTGATCCGCGCCCTCTTCCCGGACGACCGCGAGCGGGCCACCGCGATCGGCATCTGGGGTGCGGCCGCCACCGCCGGCGCCGCGCTCGGCCCGGTGGTCGGCGGGGTGCTGCTGGAGCACTTCTGGTGGGGCTCGGTGTTCCTGCTGAACATCCCGGTGCTGGTGCTGCTGCTGGTCTTCGGCGCCTGGCTGCTGCCCGAGTCCAAGGACCCGAAGCCGGGCCGCTGGGACGTGCTCAGCGTGGCGCTCTCGCTGGTCGGTGTGATCGGCGTGGTCTACGCGATCAAGGAGGCCGCCGCCCACGGCGTGGCGCGCTGGGACGTCCCGGTCGCGGCCGTGCTGGGCGCCGCCGCCCTGACCGTCTTCGTCCGGCGCCAGCTGCGGCTGGCCACCCCGCTGCTGGACGTCCGGCTCTTCTCCGACCGGCGCTTCACCGCGGCGGTACTGGCCTCGCTCACCGCGTTGGTCGGGCTCTCCGGCGTGGTCTTCGTGACCTCCCAGTACCTGCAGCTGGTCCGCGGCTACGAGCCGCTGAAGGCCGGCCTGGCCGAGCTGCCGGCCTTCGCCGGAGCCGTGGTCGGCGGTCTGCTGACCGCCCGGCTGGCCCGCCGGGCGGGCGCCCGGGCCACCCTGACGCTGGGCCTGCTGGCGATGGGCACCGGCATCGGCCTGCTCGGCTGGGTGCAGCAGGACTCGACCTACCTGGTGCTCGCCGCCGCCTTCCTGATCGTCGGCACGGCCGAGGGCGTGGTCTACACGCTCGGCGCCGACCTGGTGCTGAGCGCCGCGCCCGCCGACAAGGCCGGCGCCGCCTCGGCGGTCTCCGAGACGGCGTACGAGCTGGGCACGGCGCTGGGCATCGCCCTGGTCGGCTCGGTGGTCGGCTCGCTCTACGCCAGTGGGCTGACCGTCCCGGCCGGGGCCGGCCAGGCCGCCGCCACCCAGGCGGGCGAGTCGCTGGGCGGCGCGGTCGAGGCCGCGCACGGCCTGCCGCAGCCGCTGGCCGGTCCGCTGCTGGAGAGCGCCCGCGACGCCTTCGTGCACGGCATGAACGTCGCCGCGATCCTGGCCGGCGCGCTGCTGCTGGCCGCGTCCGCGCTCGCCTGGCGCCTGCTGCGCGGCCTGCCGAAGGCTCCCCGGGACCAGGTGGAGCCGGCGGAGCGGCCGGAGCGCGCGAAGACGGCCGTCTAGCCCGGGCACGCATCACGCGCGGGACCTCGCCCCCTCCCCGGGGTGCGGGGTCCCGCGCGTACGCGTGCGGTCAGACGATCCCGAACGGCAGCTCCAGCTCCGCCCAGACCACCTTGCCGTCCCGGGTCAGCCGGCTGCCCCAGCGCTGGGCCAGCTCGTTGACCAGGAACATCCCGCGCCCGCCCTCGTCCTGCTCGGCGAACGGGCGCAGCTGCGGCGTCTGGCCGCCGGAGTCGGCGACCTCCAGGGTGAGCACCCGGTCGCGGAACAGCCGGAGCCGGCGCGGGGCGTCCGCGTGCAGCAGGGCGTTCGTGACCAGCTCGCTGACCAGCAGCTCGGCGTAGTCGGCGAGCGCGGACAGGCCCCAGCCCTCCAGGGTGGCCCGGGTGAAGCGGCGGGCCTTGCCGGGCAGCCGGCCGCCGCCGGTGAGCGGGAGGGTGGCGATCCGGTCGGCGGGCAGCGGCAGCACCCGGGCCATGATCATCGCGATGTCGTCGTCGGTGCCGTCGGTGACCAGGGCGCCGAGCACGGCGTCGCAGTTCTCCTCCAGGGTGCGGCCGGGACCGGAGAGCGTGCGGGCGAGCAGGTCGATGCCGTCGTCGAGGTCCTGCCCGCGCCGCTCCACCAGGCCGTCGGTGTAGAGGGTGAGCATGCCGCCCTCGGG
This sequence comes from Kitasatospora sp. NPDC091207, assembly GCF_044768625.1. Classification (NCBI taxonomy): domain Bacteria; kingdom Bacillati; phylum Actinomycetota; class Actinomycetes; order Kitasatosporales; family Streptomycetaceae; genus Kitasatospora; species Kitasatospora sp. NPDC091207. The sequence continues at coordinate 125,648 of NZ_JBIVVS010000009.1, read as the reverse complement.
GAGGGTGAACCCGATCGACTCGAAGGCCACCCCGCCCACCCCGAGCGGGACGCCGGGCGGGGCGTCGATCCTGCGGGCGGTGCCGTCGGGGGCGACCCAGACCGGTGGCAGATGGCCGGCCGAGGCGACCTGCACGGTCCGCTCCAGCGGGTCGTAGACGACGCAGATACAGGTGGCGAACTGGCCCTCGCCGATCCCCGAGGCGGTCTCGTCCAGCCGGGTGAGCACCTGCTCGGGCGGCATGTCCAGGGTGGCCAGCGTCCGGGCGACGGTACGCAGCTGGCCCATCGTGGCGGCGGCGCGGATGCCGTGGCCCATCACGTCGCCGACCACCAGCGCGACCCGGCCGCAGGACAGCGGGACGACGTCGAACCAGTCGCCGCCGACCTCGCTGGTCATGCTGCTGGGCAGGTAGCGGTAGGCGATCTCCAGGCCGAGCGTGCGGTGGATCTCCTGCGGCAGCAGGCTGCGCTGCAGGGTGAGCGCGGTCTCGCGTTCGCGGCGGTAGAGCCGGGCGTTGTCGATCGCGATGGCGGTGCGGGCGACCAGTTCCTCGGCGAGCGCGACATCGGCGGCGGTGAACGGCTCGGGGTTGCGCATCCGGATGAACTCGGAGCCGCCGAGCACCATGCCCCGGGCGGTCAGCGGCACCATCAGGTACGAGTGGATGCCGGCCTCCATGCCCGGCGCGACCCGCTCCTCGGTGGCGACCAGCCCGCGCAGCACCTCCTCGTCGACGCTGGCCCGCAGCAGCGGGCGGCCGCTGCGCAGACACTGGGTGTAGCTGCGGTCGGGGGCGTACTCGGAGACGTCCCCGACGGTGTCGACGGCGTGGGTCAGGCCGGACTCGTAGGATTCGCCGACGGCGACGGCGCGCAGCTGGACGGCCCGGTCCTCCGGGATCGCGGCGGGCTCGGCGCCGCGCAGCACCGGCTCCAGCAGGTCGACCGTCGCGAAGTCGGCGAACCGGGGGACGACGGCCTCGATCAGCTCCTCGGCGGTGCGCTGGAGGTCGAGGGTGGTGCCGATCCGGGCGGTGGCCTCGGCGATGGTGGTGAGACGTTCCTGCGCGCGGGCGGCGCGGGCCTCGGCCTGGAACCGCTCGGTGACGTCGATGATGGAGGAACAGACGCCGAAGACCCGGCCGGTGGAGTCCTCCAGCCGGAAGTACGAGGCGGACCAGGCACGGTCGCGGCGCGGGTCGCCGGGGACGCGGCCGTGCGAGCGGGCGTCGACCACGGGCCTGCCGGTGGTCAGCACCTGTCTCATGGTCTGTTCTATCTCGGCGCTGTTGATGGCGGGCAGGACGGCGCTGATCCGGCGCCCCAGGTGCTCCTCCACCGGGACGCCGTTCATCCGGGCCAACGCCCCGTTGAGCCGGACGTAGCGCAGGTCGGTGTCGTAGACGGCCATGCCGATCGGGGACTGGCCGAAGATGCCGTCGAGGACGGCGAGGTCGGCCTCGACCCGGTGCAGGGCCTGGGTGTCCGAGGCGGTGGCGAGCAGCAGCAGGGTGCCGCCGGGGCCGGCGATCGGGTACGTGCGGAACTCCAGCTCGACCACGTGGCCGTCGCGGTGACGGACCGCGAAGACGCCGGACCAGCCCTTGCCGCCCATGATGCGCTCGAACAGGGAGAGCACCTCGGGGCGGTCGGTCCGCTCGGTGAGCAGCTGGGCGGCGTAGCTGCCGACGGCCTCCTCGGCGGAGAAGCCGAGCAGCGCCTCGGCGTCCTCGCTCCAGTGCAGGATGAGGCCGTCCTCCTGGAGCAGCGCGGTGGCGAGCGGGACGAGGCGATGGCCGTCCAGGCGTACGGAGGCTCCGCCCGGTGCGGGGCCGGCGGCGTCGGTCGCGTCCCACTCGTGTCCGTGCATGATCAGGCAGCACCCCGCGTTCGGCTCGTGTCCGGCCGGGCGGGCCCTCGTGGTCCGTGCCGGCCGGGGTTCTTCTCCAGACTGCACGGACATCGGCCGCCCGGCGACCCCTTGGTCAGAGGTTCCTCGGACGGGCCTGCTGTACGGGCGTCATGGGCGTACCGGCCGCAGCGTACCCTCCAGAAGGCCCGCCCACTGCCGGATCACCCCGGATCGTCTGGCGCTGTCGTCGGAGAGCAGATTGGCCAGTCCGAGACCGCGCGCCAGGTCCAGGGTCGCCTGCACCGTCTCGCGGACCCCGGGGCAGCTCTCGTCGGCGTCCAGGAACTCGACGGCCGCCCGGTGGGCCTCGCGGCCGACCCGGCCCTCAAGTGCGACGATCCGCGCACGCAGCGGTTCCTCGGTGGCGGCGGCGACCCACAGATGGAGGGCGGCGCGGAACAGCGGCCCGGTGTAGAGGCGCACGATCATGTCGACGACGGCCACCGTGCGGTCGGGCCCGGCGGCCGGCAACTCGTCCGCGTGGGCGCGGACGGCTGCCAGCCGCTCGGCGGTGACATGCTCGACGGCCGCGGTGAACAGGTCCTCGCGGGTCGGGAAGTGGTGCTGGGCGGCGCCCCGGGAGACTCCGGCGCGTTCGGCGACCACGGTGACGGTGGCGCCGTTCCAGCCGACCTCGGCCAGGCACTCGACGGCCGCCGCCAGCAGCCGCTGCCGGGTGGCGCGGCTGCGGTCCTGCTGGGGCGTGCGGGCGGCGGGGTGGGCGGTCATCGGCGGCGACTGGTCCTGTCCGTGCGGTGTCCGGGCGGGGTCGATCCTCGCAGATCCGCGGCGCGGCTCAGCGGGCGGCCTCACGGGCGCGCAGCTCCCGGCGCAGGATCTTGCCGGCGGCCGACTTGGGGACGGCGTCCAGGAACTCCACCGCGCGGACCTTCTTGTACGGGGCCACCTCGCCCGCCACGAAGGAGGTGACGTCCTGCTCGGTGAGCGCGCTGCCGGGGGCGCGGACCACGAAGGCCTTGGGGTACTCGGTGCCCTGCGCGTCCACGACGCCGATCACCGCGGCGTCGGCGATCTGCGGGTGGGTGAGCAGCAGGGCCTCCAGTTCGGCGGGGGCGACCTGGTAGCCCTTGTACTTGATCAGCTCCTTGACCCGGTCGACGACATAGAGGTAGCCGCGCTCGTCGACGTAGCCGACGTCGCCGGTGTGCAGCCAGCCGTCGGCGTCGACGGTGGCGGCGGTGTCGGAGGGGCGGCCGAAGTAGCCCTTCATCACCTGCGGGCCGCGGATCAGCAGCTCGCCCGGCTCTCCCGGGCCGAGATCGGCGCCGCTGCCGTCCAGGGCGGCGACCCGCAGCTCGGTGGAGGGCACCATCCGGCCGACCGAGCCCGGCGGGGGATCGGTCTCGGTCGGGGAGACGACGTGCGAGACCGGCGACAGCTCGGTCATGCCGTAGCCCTGGAGGATGTGCGGCAGGCCGAGCCGCCGGGCGCAGACGTCCGCCAGCTCGGTGTCCAGCGGGGCGGCCGCGCAGAGCAGGTACTCCACGGAGGAGAGGTCGAAGCGGTCGACCACCGGGTGCTTGGCCAGGGCGAGGGCGATCGGCGGGGCCACGATCAGGGCCTGGACGCGCTGCTCCTCGACGGTGCGGCAGAACTGCTCCAGGTCGAAACGCGGCAGCACGACGACGGTGGCGCCGCACCGCAGCGGCTGGTTGAGCAGGGCGGCGAGGCCGTAGATGTGGAAGAAGGGGAGGACGGCGAGGATCCGCTCGCCCTCCGCCGGCCGGTACAGGGCGTCGGTCTGGGCGAGGTTGGTGGCGATCGAGCGGTGGGTGAGCATCACGCCCTTGGGCAGGCCGGTGGTCCCGCTGGAGTAGGGCAGGACGGCGATGTCGGTGCCGGGGTCGATCGCCGGCGCGGGGTCGGGACCGGTGGACGCCAGCAGGTCCGCCAGTGAGCGGTGGCCCTCCGCACCGTCCAGCACGATGATCTCGGCGAGCGCCCGGCCCTCGGCGGCGAGCTTCCCGGCGGCCTGCCGGGCGGTGGCCAGGAACGGCGAGACGGTGATCAGCCAGCGGGCGCCGCTGTCGGCGAGCTGGCCGGCCAGCTCGCCGGGGGTGGCGAGGGAGGAGGCCGTGGTCACCGTGGCGCCGGCCCGGGTGGCACCGTAGAAGGCCATCGGGTAGGCGATCGTATTGGGGCTGAACAGCGCGACCACGTCACCTTGACGCACGCCTGCCTCGGCCAGCCCGGCTGCTACCCGGCGGACGGCCGTGGCGAGCCGTGCGTAGCTGACCGACTCCCCCGTGACCCCGTCGACCAGGGCCGGGCGGTCGCCGTACCGGGCGGCGGCGCCGAGCACCGCCTCGTGGATCGGCAGATCGACGGTGCCGACGTCCGGGAACTCGCTGTGGAACACCAAGGCGTACCTCCAAAGGGATAGTTGACGCCCGGTCGGGTGGCCGGCGAGTGGTCCTGGCCCGCCGGTCGGCCGGGCTCGCGGACAGGAGCATACGGACAGTGGCGGGGCGTTGCTCCATTGTGACGAAGGATCGTCCATTCCCGAACGACCCGCCCCCGGGCCCGGCCCGCGGGGTGGCCGGGGCGCACCCCGGCCACCCGCCCGCGACCAGGGCGCACCCCGTCGGACGGCCCGCCGGAGCGCCACCGGCCGGTCCGGCCCGCGCATCGCACAGACGGTGGTTTGCGCCGTCGGCGTCGTGCGGGTGTTCGCCCGCGGGAGCGCCGGGCCGGCGGCCGCCCCGTCAGTACGACTTGGGCAGCCCCAGGGTGTGCTGGGCCACGAAGTTGAGCACCATCTCCCGGCTGACCGGGGCGACCCGGCCGACCCGGGTGGCGGCGAGCAGGGCGCCCAGCCCGTACTCCTGGGTGAGCCCGTTGCCGCCCAGGGTCTGGACGGCCTGGTCGACGGTGCGGGCGGCGGCCTCGCCGGCCGCGTACTTGGCCATGTTGGCGGCCTCGCCCGCGGCGAGGTCGTCGCCGCCGTCGTAGAGCAGACCGGCCTTCTGGGTCATCAGCCGGGCCAGCTCGATTTCCACCGCGCACTGGGCGAGCGGGTGGGCCAGACCCTGGTGGGCGCCGATCGGAGTCGACCAGACCGTCCTGGTCCTGGCGTACTCGACGGCCCGGCCGAGGGCCTGGCGGGCCAGGCCGAGCGAGAACGCGGCGGTCATGATCCGCTCGGGGTTGAGGCCGGCGAAGAGCTGCAGCAGTCCGGCGTTCTCGTCGCCGACCAGGGCCTCGGCGGGCAGCCGGACGTCGTCCAGGAAGACCTGGAACTGCTTCTCGGGGGCGACGAGTTCCATCGGGATCGGGCGGTACTCGAACCCGGGGGTGTCGCGCGGGACGATGAAGAGGGCGGGCCGGAGCTTGCCGGTCCGGCCCCCTCCGGCGTCCGTGCTCTCGGTGCGGGCCACGAACAGCACGGCGTCGCTGTGGTCGATGCCGGAGACGAACACCTTGCGGCCGGTGAGCAGCCAGTCATCGCCGTCGCGGCGGGCGGTGGTGGAGATCCGGTGGGAGTTGGAGCCGGCGTCCGGCTCGGTGATGCCGAAGGCCATCCTGCGGGTGCCGTCGGCGAGTCCGGGCAGCCACTGCCGCTTCTGCTGCTCGGTGCCGTACCGGGCGATCACCGTGCCGCAGATCGCCGGGGAGACGATCAGCAGCAGCAACGGGCAGCCCGCGGTGCCGAGTTCCTCCAGGACGATGGCGAGGTCGGTGATGCCGCCACCCCCGCCGCCGTACTCGGCGGGCAGGTTGACCCCGAGGTAGCCGGCCTTGCCGGCCTCGGCCCAGAGCTCGTCCGCGGGCCGGCCCTCCCGGGCCTTGCCCAGGTAGTACGCGGAGCCGTAGCGGTGGCCGAGGTCGGCCACCGCGCGGCGCAGGGCCTGGCGTTCGGGGGTCTCGATCAGCGGGCTGCCGGGCGTGGTGGTGCGCGGTGCGGACATGCGGTTCGTCCTTCCGGGCGGGTACGGGGAACGGGCTTGGCTACGGGGTGGGTTCAGGACGCGGGCTGGACGACGGCGAGCAGGGTGCCGAGTTCGACCTGCTGGCCCGGGACGGCGCGGAGTTCGGTGAGGACGCCGTCGGCGGGGGCGGTGACGCGGTGCTCCATCTTCATCGCCTCCAGCCAGAGCAGCGGTTGGCCGGCGGTGACGGTGTCGCCGACGGCCGCGGCGGTCCGGACGACGGTGCCGGGCATCGGCGCGAGCAGCGCCCCCGGGGCGGCCTGGGAGGCCGGATCGGGGAAGCGCTCCAGGGCGGTCAGCACGGTGGCGCCGGCCGGGGTGTCCAGGTGGACCAGGTCGCCGTGGCGCGCGACGTCGAAGGCGCTCCGGACACCGTCGGTGTCGAGGACCACCCTGGTGGGCGTCGCGGAGACGAGCGTGGTGCCCGGGTGCGCCTCGGCGACGAGCCCGGCGCGGCCGAACCGGTACCGGACCTCGTACACGGTGGCGTCGGCGGCGGCGTACCGCTTGGTCTGCGGCTGCGAGGGCAGGTTGCGCCAGCCGGAGGGCAGCGCCGCGCCGCCGCGGCGGGCCGCGGCGTCGGCCAGCGCGGCGGCGAGCGCGGGCAGGGCGTCGCCGCCGGGGGCGGGGGCGAGGTCGGCGGCGTGCTCGGCCAGGAAGGCGGTGTGCACCCGGCCGGCCAGGAAGGCGGGGTGGCGCAGCGCCGCGACGAGCAGCCCCCGGTTGGTGACCGGCCCGTGGATCCGGGCGCGGGTGAGCGCGTCGGCGAGCCGGCGGGCGGCGGCGGCCCGGGTCGGCGCCCAGGCGACGACCTTGGCGAGCATCGGGTCGTAGTGGACGCCGATCGCGCTGCCGGCCGCCACCCCGGAGTCCAGGCGCAGCCCGGTGTCCCCGGCGGCTGTGGTGAACTCGGCGGTGACGCCGGGGAGTTCGAGGCGGTGCAGGATGCCGGTCTGCGGCTGCCAGTCGCGGTCCGGGTCCTCGGCGTAGAGGCGGGCCTCGATGGCGTGGCCGCGCGGGGCGGGCGGGTGCGGTCCGGGCAGCGGTTCGCCCTCGGCGACGCGCAGTTGGAGGGCGACCAGGTCGAGCCCGGTGACGCACTCGGTGACGGGGTGCTCGACCTGGAGTCGGGTGTTCATCTCCAGGAAGTGGAACCGGCCGTCGGGGCCCAGGAGGAACTCGGCGGTACCGGCGCCGGTGTAGCCGATCGCCCGGGCGGCGGCGACGGCGGCCGCGTGCAGGGCGGTGCGCACCGCCTCGTCGAGGCCGGGGGCCGGGGCCTCCTCGACCACCTTCTGGTGACGGCGCTGCAGCGAGCAGTCGCGTTCGCCGACCGCCCACACCGTGCCGTGGAGGTCGGCGAGCAGCTGGACCTCGACGTGCCGGCCGGTGGGCAGGTAGCGCTCGCAGAACACCTCGTCCGAGCCGAAGCTCTTGGCCGCCTCGGCGCGGGCCTCGGCCAGCCGGGGCGCCAGTTCGTCCAGCCGGTGGACGACCCGCATGCCGCGCCCGCCGCCGCCCGCCGCCGCCTTCACCAGCAGCGGCAGGTCGGCCTCGACGGGGTCGGTGACGGCCGCCAGCACGGGCACCCCGGCGGCGGCCATCAGGCGCTTCGCGGCGGTCTTGGAGCCCATCGCGGCGATCGCGGCCGGCGGCGGGCCGATCCAGGTGAGGCCGGCGTCGAGCACCTCCTGGGCGAACTCCGCGTTCTCGGAGAGGAAGCCGTAGCCGGGGTGGACGGCGTCGGCCCCGGCGGCCAGCGCGGCCTTGACGATCAGGTCGCCGCGCAGGTACGTGTCCGCGGGCGCCGCGCCGGGCAGGCGGACGGCGGCGTCGGCCTCCCTGGTGTGCGGGGCGTCGGCGTCCGGGTCGGCGTACACGGCGGTGGTGGCGATCCCGAGGCTCCGGCAGGTGCGGAAGACCCGGCGGGCGATCTCGCCCCGGTTGGCGACCAGCAGGTTGGTGATCATGTCGGTCCCTCTCAGAGTCGGCTCACATGCGGAAGACGCCGTAGCCGCGCGCGCCCTCGACGGGCGCGTTGTGGATCGCGGAGAGGCAGAGACCGAGCACGGTCCGGGTGTCGCGGGGATCGATCACCCCGTCGTCGTAGAGCCGGCCGGAGAGGAAGACGGGCAGCGACTCCGCCTCGATCTGCTGCTCGACCATCGCCCGGATCGCGGCGTCCGCGTCCTCGTCGTAGGGCTGCCCCTTGGCCGCCGCGGACTGCCGGGCCACGATCGACAGCACCCCGGCGAGCTGCTGCGGGCCCATCACCGCCGACTTGGCGCTCGGCCAGGCGAACAGGAAGCGCGGCTCGTACGCCCGCCCGCACATCCCGTAGTGGCCGGCCCCGTAGGAGGCGCCCATCAGCACCGACAGGTGCGGCACCGTGGAGTTGGCGACGGCGTTGATCATCATCGCGCCGTGCTTGATGATGCCGCCCTGCTCGTAGTCCTTGCCGACCATGTAGCCGGTGGTGTTGTGCAGGAACAGCAGCGGGATGTCGCGCTGGTTGGCCAGCTGGATGAACTGGGCGGCCTTCTGCGACTCCGGGCTGAACAGCACCCCCTGGGCATTGGCCAGGATGCCCACCGGGTAGCCGTGCAGCCGGGCCCAGCCGGTGGCCAGGCTGGTGCCGTAGAGCGGCTTGAACTCGTCGAAGTCCGAGCCGTCGACGATCCGGGCGATCACCTCGCGCGGGTCGAAGGGGATCTTGAGATCGCCCGGGACGATGCCGAGCAGCTCCTCCTCGGCGTACTTGGGCGGCTCGGCGAGCGGGTCCGGACCGGGGCCCCCGCGGCGGTGGTTCAGCCGGGCGACGATCCGCCGGGCCAGCCGCAGCGCGTCCGGCTCGTCCACCGCGAAGTGGTCGGCCAGGCCCGAGGTGCGGGCGTGCATCTCGGCGCCGCCGAGCGACTCGTCGTCGGACTCCTCCCCGGTGGCCATCCGGACCAGCGGCGGGCCGCCCAGGAAGACCTTCGCCCGCTCCTTCACCATCACGGTGTGGTCGGACATGCCGGGCACGTACGCGCCACCGGCCGTGGAGTTGCCGAACACGACGGCCACGGTGGGGATCCCGGCCGCGGAGAGACGGGTGAGGTCGCGGAAGAGGGCACCGCCGGGGATGAAGATCTCCTTCTGGCTGGGCAGGTCGGCGCCGCCGGACTCGACCAGGTTGACCACCGGGAGGCGGTTGGCCAGGGCGATCTCGTTGGCGCGCAGGGCCTTGCGCAGCGTCCACGGGTTGCTGGCCCCGCCGCGCACGGTGGGATCATTGGCGGTGATGACGCATTCGACACCCTCGACCACCCCGATCCCGGTGACCAGCGCCGCGCCGACCGGATAGTCACTGCCCCAGGCGGCGAGCGGGGAGAACTCCAGGAACGGCGAGTCCTGGTCGACCAGCAGTTCGATCCGCTCGCGCGGCAGCAACTTCCCCCGGCCGCGGTGGCGTTCGACGTACTTGGGGCCGCCGCCGGCCAGTGCCTTCGCGTGTTCGGCGTCCAGCTCGGTGAGCCTGGCCAGCATCGCGGCACGGTGTTCGGCGTAGTCGGCGCCCGCCGGGTCGAGGCGGGTGGGCAGGACGGTCACAGCAGCGCCTCCGGGATGTCGAGATGGCGGGAGCGCAGCCACTCCCCCAGCGCCTTGGCCTGCGGGTCGAAGCGGTGCTGGGCGGCGACGCCCTCGCCGAGCAGGCCGGTGATGGTGAAGTTGACCGCGCGAAGATGCGGGAGCACCTGCCGGGTGATCGGCAACTCGGCCGTCTCCGGCAGGAGTTCGCGCAGCCGCCGCACGGTGAGGGTGTGCGCGAGCCAACGCCAGCCGTCCGCACTGCGGGCCCAGACACCGAGATTGGCATCGCCGCCCTTGTCGCCGCTGCGGGCCCCCACCACCCGGCCGAGCGGCGCCCGGACACACGGGCCGGGCTCGGGCGGCTCCGGCAGCGAGCCCGCCAGCGACTCGGACAGCGGGCCGGACAGCGGGCCGACCGGACCGGTCACCGGCGCGGGCGGCACGACGACCCGCCGCCCGTCCGGCAGCACGGCGGTGTGCTCCACCGCCTTGGCGTCGACGTGGGCGGCGGTGAACACCCCGTACGGCACGCCCGGTCCGGGCGGCGCGGTGAGGTGGAACCCGGGATAGCCGGCCAGGCCCAACTCCACCGCCGCCTTGCCGAGTTCGCGGCCGACCTTGGCCGGGTCGCGATCCCGGGCGGTGAGCCGCAGCAGCGCGGAGGCACTCTCCTCGGTGGCGGCGTCGGGGTGGTCGGTGCGGGCGAGGGTCCACCGCAGCTCGGCGGGGGCGGCCTCGGGTGGCAGCGCGTCGGCCAACTGCCGCCGCACCAGCGCGGCTTTGGCCTCGATGTCCAGCCCGGTCAGCACGAAGACCACCTCGTTGCGGTGACCGCCGAGCCGGTTCAGCCCGACCTTGAGCGTCGGCGGCGGCGCCTCGCCGCGCACACCGTGGATCCGGACCCGGTCCGGGCCCTCCTCGGTGAGCCGCACGGTGTCCAGCCGGGCCGTGACATCCGGGCCCAGGTAGCGCGCGTCGCCCGTCTCGTAGAGGAGTTGGGCGGTGACGGTACCGATGGTGACGGCGCCGCCGGTGCCCGGATGCTTGGTGATGACGCTGGAGCCGTCCGCCGCGAGCTCGGCGATCGGAAAACCGGGCCGGGTGACGTCGTGCTCGCCGAAGAACGCGTAGTTCCCGCCGGTGGCCTGCGCACCGCACTCCAGGACGTGCCCGGCCACCACCGCGCCGGCGAGGGCGTCCAAATCCCCCGGGCCCCAGCCGAATCGGGCGATCGCCGGGCCGACGACCAGCGCCGCGTCGGTGACCCGGCCGGTGACCACCAGGTCGGCCCCGGCGGTGAGGCACTCGGCGATGCCGAAGGCGCCCAGATAGGCATGGGCCGCCAACAGGCCCTCGGGGAGACCGAGTTCGGCCCGGCGGGCGAGCAGATCGTCACCCTCGACGTGGGCGACGGCCGGCTCCAGGCCCTGACGCCGCGCCACGTCGCGGATCGCGTCCGCGAGTCGCGCCGGATTGAGCCCGCCCGCGTTGACCACGATCCGCACCCCGCGCTCCAACGCCAGACCGAGGCACTCCTCCATCTGCCGCAGGAACGTCCTCGCGTAGCCGAGCGAGGGATCCTTGAGCCGGTCCCGGGCCAGGATGAGCATGGTCAGCTCGGCCAGGTAGTCCCCGGTCAGAACGTCCAGCGGCCCACCCGTGAGCATCTCGCGGACCGCCGAGAAGCGGTCCCCGTAGAAGCCCGACGCGTTGCCGATCCGCAGTACCGAACGCGACCCCACAGGTGCGCCTCCCCTACCGGTGGCCCAACGCCTGCCACGCTTGCCGTCGGGCAGCAGCGTGGCACCGGGGCCGAGAAAAAGCAATCACGCCTGCTTGTTTTCTCCCCCCGCGCCGCACCGGCCCGGACTGACCGCCGGTCACCGCCGGCGACAGATCGCGGTGGTCAGCGATCGTTGGCGATACGCCCCATCGACTACAGCCGGCGGCTTTGAGCCGGGACACGCCCGGCCAGGCGCATGGGGGCTACCGGAGTCGGGTCGCAGTCCGGACGAGGTCGGCGACGGCTCTGGACCGACTGTGCGGCGGCCAGGCGATCACGGTGGTGACGTTCGGCGCGTCCAGCACGGGCACGGCCGCGAGGTCACCGTGCAGGTGAGCTCGGCACGACTCCGGCGAGACCGCGCAGGCAGGGCCGAGCGCGACGAGCTGCAACAGCTGCGCGTGGTCGCGGACCTGCGGGCCGGGGCCGGGCGGGTAGGTGCCGTCGGGGTCGGGCCAGCGTGGCAGGGGCAGGCCGGGCAGCCCGGTGATGTCGGCCATGCGCACATGGGCCCGGCCGGTGAGCGGATGCCCGGCCGGCAGGACCACGACCTGGCCCTCCGTGCCGAGTTCTTCGGTGTGGAACCCGGCCGTCGAGTCGAACGGCCGGTGCAGCAGCGCCACGTCGGCCCGGCCCTCGCGCAGGAGTCGTTCCTGCTCGGCCGGGCCGCACAGGATGACGTCGACGGGGACGGCGCCGGGTTCGGCGGCGTACGCGTCCAGCAGTCTCGCCAGCAGTTCGCGGGACGCGCTGGCCTTCGTGACCAGGACCAGGCCGGGACGGCCGGTCGAGGCAAGGGCGGCGCGGCGGGTCCGGCGCTCGGCCGCTTCGACCGCGTCGAGGGCCGCCCGGCCCTCGGCCAGCAGCACCGAGCCGGCTCCGGTCAGCGTGACGGTGCGGCTGGTCCGATCCAGCAGCGCTGCCCCGAGTCGGCGTTCGAGCTGCTGGATCGCCCGTGACAGAGGCGGCTGTGCGATCCCGAGCCGCTGCGCGGCGCGCCCGAAGTGCAACTCTTCGGCGACAGCGACGAAGTAGCGCAGTTCCCTGGTCTCCATCCGGCCACGGTACTCCGGATCAATACCTGGAAGGTATCGATGCCCACCCAATCGGTCTTGGACCCCCGCCGGGGTCCGAGAGCAGCATGGTCCCCATGAGCGAACGAACGATTGCGCTGGTCACCGGCGCGAACAAGGGAATCGGCTACGAGATCGCCGCAGGCCTGGGCGCCCTCGGCTGGAGCGTGGGCGTCGGCGCCCGCGACGATCAGCGCCGCAGGGCCGCGGTGGACAGACTGCGCGCGGCCGGTGTCGACGCGTTCGGCGTACCCCTGGACGTGACCGACGACGCGAGCGCGACCGCCGCCGCACGGCTGATCGAGGAACAGGCCGGACGCCTCGACGTGCTCGTCAACAACGCCGCCGTCACCGGCGCCATGCCCCAGGAACCCACCCGGGTCGATCCCGCCACCATCCGGACGGTCGTGGAGACCAACGTGATCGGCGTCGTTCGCGTCACCAACGCGATGCTGCCGCTGCTGCACCGCTCCGCCTCACCACGGATCGTGAACATGTCCAGCAGCGTCGGCTCCCTCGCCCGGCAGTCAGGGCCCGCTGCCGAGCAGACGGCAGGTCCGGTGTCCGTGGCGTACGCGCCGTCGAAGACGTTCCTGAACGCCGTCACCCTCCAGTACGCCCGGGAGCTGAGCGGCACGAACATCCTGATCAACGTCGGCTGCCCCGGCTACGTCGCGACCGACCTCAACGGCTTCCGCGGCGTGCGCACCCCTGCACAGGGCGCGGCGATCGCCGTCAAACTCGCGACCCTGCCCGACGACGGCCCCACCGGGCAGTTCTTCGACGACGCCGGCGTAGTGCCCTGGTGACGTGCACCGGCATCGCCCGCCGGGGTTGCCGCTTCGCCCGCGCGGGATCCTGAACCCGTTCGGATCTCCGCGGCGTGGAAGCACCGCTCGTGCTCCGTGCCGGTGAGGCACTGACCGGACCGTACCGCGGCGCGCTGCCCCCGAGGCCGCGGCTACGGCGACGGGGCTCTGACAGGATGCCACCCCACGCCGGCGGAGCCGGCGAACCCACCGACGATCCGGAGTCCGCTGTGCGCATCAGTGTCTGCATCCTGCCCGACCGGCCGTTCCCCGAGGCGGCCCCGATGTGGCGCCGCGCCGAGGAGCTGGGCTTCCACACCGCCTACTCCTACGACCACATCAGCTGGGGCGGACTCCCTGACGGCGCCTGGTACGGCGCCGTCCCCACGCTGGCGGCGGCCGCCGCGACCACCTCACGGATCAGGCTCGGCACGCTGGTCTCGTCGTCCAACTTCCGCCACCCGGTGCCGCTCGCGCAGGACGTCATGACGCTGGACACCATCAGCGGGGGCCGGTTCGTGCTCGGCTACGGCGCCGGCGCGCCCGACGCCGACGGCATCGTGCTGGGACAGGGCGAGCCCGGCCGGGGCTGGTCGCTGAAGGAGCGCGGCGGCCGGTTCCGCGAGTCGGTGGAGCTGCTGGACCAGTTGCTAACCGGGGCGCCCGAGGGCCGGCCGCGGACCACGTTCCACGGCCGGCACTTCGACGCGATCGACGCCCGGCTGGAGCCCGGCTGCGTCCAGCGGCCCCGGGTGCCGTTCGTGCTGGCGGCGAGCGGCCCGCTCGGCATGCGGACCGTGGCCCGGTACGGCGCGTCCTGGGCCGTCACCGACGACGCGGACGCGCCGAGGGACGCCGAACTGACGGAGGCCTCGACCTGGGCCCTGCTCGCGCACCGGCTGGAGAGCCTGGACGCGGCGTGCGAGGCGGAGGGCCGTGACCCGAAGTCGCTGGGCCGCACGCTGCTGACCGGGTTCTCACCGCTGCCGACGATGCGGTCGGCGGCGGCCTTCGAGGAGGTCGCGGGGCGCTGCGCGGAGCTGGGGTTCACCGAGCTGGTGGTCCACTACCCGCGCGAGTCCGGGGCCTTCGCCACGCCCGCGCACGTCCTGGAGGAGATCGCGCCCGCGCACGGCGGCGGCGCCGGGCCGGCCTGAGCCCGGCCCGGCGCGGCCGGACCAGGGGGCCGGCCCGGCCGGCCCCCGCGGGGTCACCGCAGTGACGCCATCCAGGCCTCGACCTCGTCCGCCTCGCGCGGCAGGCCCGACGACAGCCACTGCGCGCCGTCGGCCGTGATGAGGAAGTCGTCCTCGATCCGCACGCCGATCCCGCGCAACTCCTCGGGGATCGTCAGATCGTCGGGCTGGAAGTACAGGCCGGGCTCGACGGTCAGGACGTGGCCGACCTCCAGGGTGCCGTCCAGGTACGTCTGGCTCCGGGCGGCGGCGCAGTCGTGGCAGTCCAGGCCCAGCATGTGCCCGGAGCCGCAGAGCGTGAACCGGCGGTACAGGCCGGACTCCGCCAGGGACTGCCCGCCGTCGGGCGCCAGCCCCCAGGCGTCGAGGCCCTCCGCGATCACGCTCATCGCCGCGTCGTGGAAGACGCCGTAGCGGGCACCGGGCCGCAGTGCGGCGATCCCCGCCGACTGGGCGGCGAAGACCAGGTCGTACACCCGGCGCTGGACATCGGTGTAGCGTCCGCCGACCGGCAGCGTCCGGGTGACGTCGCCGGTGTAGAAGGAGTCGGCCTCGACGCCGGCGTCCAGCAGCAGGAGGTCGCCGTCGCGCACCGGGCCGTCGTTGTGCATCCAGTGCAGGACGCAGGCGTGCGCGCCGGCCGCCGCGATGGTCTCGAAGCCCAGGCCGTAACCGTCGAGCCGGGCCCGCCGGTTGAAGGTGCCCTCGATCCATCGTTCGCCCCGCGCGAGGCCCGTGGCGTGGCGCAGCTCGCCGACCACGTCGTGGAACCCGGCCACCGTGGACCCGACGGCCGCACGCAGCTGCTCGACCTCCCACTCGTCCTTGATCAGCCGCGACTCCGCCAGGAAGGTGAGCAGCTCGGCCTCGGCCTCGCGGGCCGGCCGGACCAGCGCGTCGACGAGCGCGTCCTCGCCGCGCACCACCCGGGTCGGGATGTGTCCGGCCAGTGCCCGCTCCAGGTCGTCCCGGGCGGCGGCCTGGACGCCGATGGCGTCGGAGGTCTCCGACAGCGTCCGCCGCCGCCCGACCCAGAACTCGCCGTGCTGGCGGCTGCTGTAGAACTCGGCGCTGTTCGGCCCGCCGTCGCGCGGCGAACGCGGCCGGGTGAACAGGGTGACCTCGTGCCCGCTGCCGGTGGGCTCGAAGACGAGGACGCTGTCCGGGACGGCCTGCGTCCCCTGCTCCGCGGTGAGGTGGACGAACGCGGAGTGCGGTCGGAAGGTGTAGTCGAAGTCGTTGCTGCGGACCTTGAACCCGCCCGAGGGGACGACGATCCGCTCGCCGGGGAACCGTGCGGAGAGCGCCGCGCGACGCTTGGCGGCGAAGGCCGCGCCGGGAAGGAGCGGCCGCGTCGTCCCGGTGTCCGCCCAGCCCTGCTGGAGGTTCTCCGTCAACGCGGCCGACATGGCGCGATCGTGGCTCCCGGTTCCCCGCGCCCCACTCTGCTGCTCCATCACATGTCTCCGATCACCGCGGTCCGATTCACGGACGAAATTACCATTTCACATGTGACACATCCAGATCGGGGCGGCCGCAGCGCAGGCACGGGCGCGGCCACAGCGCAGGCACGGGGCATCCGGCACGGGTGGACACAGACGGCGCGCACCCCTACACGGCCGCCGCCTCGACGCCACCGGGCTGGGTGGCCGGAATCCGCTGGGTGAAGAACAACGCCACGAGGGCCGTCAGCGCGAGGATCGCCAGGGCCGCCCGCAGGCCGTCGAGCCGCGCGGCGGCGTTCGCGTCGAGGGCCGCCCGGGTGACCTCCGGGCTCGCGCCGGCCTCCTCCAGCGCCGTCCGGAGCTGGACGTCCGACAGGAAGGGCGCGCCGCTCTCCAGCTGGACGACGGCCTGGCCGGCGAGTTCGTCCGGAACGGCCGGGCTCTGCTCGACGGCGCCCAGGAAGGAGCTGGTCAGCGTGGCGATCATGATCGCGCCGGCGAGTGCGGTGCCGATCGAGGAGCCGAGATTGGTGACGGCGTTCTGGATGCCGCCGACCTCCGCGCTCTGCTCGTCCGGGACGGCGGACACCGTGACCGCTCCGAGCTGCGACGCCAGCGCGCCCATCCCGAGCCCGATCAACAACAGCGGCAGGGTGACGATCTCCGCCCCCGCGTCCGCGTCGAGCGCGGCCAGCAGGGCGACGGCGCCCGCGAGCAGGCCGAGCGTCCCGAGCCGCACCACCCGGCGCGGTGAGACGTCCGGGAACAGGCGCGGGATCAGGATCGCGGCGGCCAGCAGGGCCAGCGAGAGCGGCAGCAGCCGGGCACCGGTCCGGAGGGCGGACAGGCCGAGGGCGACGGACAGGTAGAGCGGCACGACGAAGAAGATGCCCATCTGGACGAAGTACTGGAAGAAGAACATCGTCAGGCCACCGGTCAGCCGGCGGTTGCGGAGCAGCGCCGGATCGACCAGCGGCTCACCGCCGCGCGCCAGCACGCGGGCCTCCCAGCGGAGGAAGAGCAGGATCAGCAGCAGCCCGGCCAGCAGCAGCCACACCGTGAGCGAGATGCCGAGCCAGGCGGGCGCGCCGGGCTTGGGCAGGAACCACCCCCAGGCGCTGGAGCGCAGCACCCCGTAGACGAAGGCCCCGAGCCCGAGGGCGGAGAGCACCGCGCCGACCAGGTCGATCCGGGCCCGGTCGCCGGCCGGGGCGTCGGCGAGCCGGCGGGCGAACACCAGGATGACGAGCACGATGACGACCTCGCCGGCGAACACCCAGCGCCAGGAGAAGTACGTCGTCGCGATGCCGCCGATGAGCGGCCCCAGCGCGATCGCCACGGCGCCCGCCGCGGCGACGAACCCGTAGGCGGCCGGTCTGCGCTCGACGGTGAAGTTCCCGGCCACCAGCGCCACGATCGACGGGAGGATGAGCGCCGCCCCGACCCCCTCCAGGAACGACCAGCCGATCAGGAGCACGGTCAGATCGGGTGCGAGCGCCGTCGTCAGTGATCCGCAGCCGTAGATGACGCAGCCGATCATGAACGCCCGCCGACGGCCGATGAGTACCCCGACCTTGCCGCCCGGGATCATCAACATCGCCATCACCAGGGTGTACGCGGTGATCGCGCCCTGGATCCCGGCGACCGTCGTCCCCACGTCCTCGGCCACCGTCGCGATCGAGACGTTCATGACGGAGCTGTCGAGCGCCATCAGGAACTGCCCGGCCGCGAGGGTCGGAAGGACGGACCCGGCGACGGCGGACCTGCCGGACGTACCT
Organism: Kitasatospora sp. NPDC091207; assembly: GCF_044768625.1. Classification (NCBI taxonomy): domain Bacteria; kingdom Bacillati; phylum Actinomycetota; class Actinomycetes; order Kitasatosporales; family Streptomycetaceae; genus Kitasatospora; species Kitasatospora sp. NPDC091207. Next base: position 108,127 of record NZ_JBIVVS010000009.1, on the reverse strand, counting down.
GCTGTGGGTGCCATGGCGGGCATCGTCCCCGCGACCGGCGGGCAGGCCCACCCGACACACCACGAAGTCAGCCGGTTGGCCCGTGACCGGCGCCCCCGCGCCGGTCACGGCGGCGTGCCGCGCGTCAGACCACGTCCCTCCCGCGCAGCGTCCCCGCACACAGGGCCCAGATGATGAAGATGTTCACGGCGATCAGGACGATCGCCCAGAACGGGTAGTACGGCAGCCACAGGAAGTTGGCGATCAGGGACAACCCCGCGAGGACGACGCCGACCGCGCGTGCCCAGACCGCTCCGGTGAACACCATGATCCCGGCCAGCACGATGACGATGCCGAGAATCAGGTGGATCCAGCCCCAGCCGGTCAGGCTGTAGCGGAACACGTAGTCGTTGGTCCTGACGAAGATGTCGTCCTTGGCGATGGCCGCGATCCCCTCGAAGATCGCCATCGTCCCGCCGAAGATCATCAGAACCGCCGCCAGCACGATCCACCCGGATCTCAGGAAGTGCCCCGAGGAGCCGGAGCCCGTGCCGACGCCCGCGGACGGTGGCGGGCCTGCGGCTGCGGGCGATGGCGTGTTGAGGTTGCCGGCCATGGGGGCCTCCGAACTCTCGGGGAGCCCGCGGGCCCATGGGTCCAGGCCCGGCCGCGGCTCCACATTCCAGCGTTCCACACCCGTGCCGGACGCGCGCCCCGTGCCGGATCCCCCCGGCCGGGCCGCACCCCGCCGGCCGCTCCCCCGCGGACCGGCGACCGACCGGCGCCCGGCCGGCGGCCACCACCCGTACGGCCGTTCCCGCTGGTGGGCCGGGGCGGGCGCGGCTCTGCTGGAGAGGAGCTACAACCACGTGCGCTCCCCGGCGGGGCAAGCGTCCGACCCAGGGAGAGTGGCGATGGCCCCGACGGATTCCGGAGCGGATCCCACCGCGGCGGGCGGAGCCGAGCCGCCGGGCGACCGGCCCCCGCACCCCACCCCGCCACCGGCCACCCAGCCCTCCACCCCGCCACCGGCCACCCAGCCCTCCACCCCGCCACCGGCGCCCTCGGCGGAGCCCCCGACCCCGCCGCCGGTCGCTCCGCCGCAACCCCCCACCCCGCGGCCCGCGCCGGAACCGGCGGACGAGGTCGAGCAGCTGAAGGCCCGGCTCGCCGCGCTGGAGGCCGCCACCCCGCCCAAGCACCGGGAACACCACCGGCTGCGAACCTCCGGGTCCGTGGTGGTCATCGTCATCGCGTCCTTGCTGTCCCTGCTCTCCGTCCTCGCCGTCTGGACGAGCGACATCGTGGGCAACACCGACCGCTACGTGGCCACCGTCGCGCCGCTGGCCACCGAACCCGCGGTCCAGGACGCCGTCACCAATCGGGTCACCCAGGTCGTCCTGGACCAGATCGACGTGAAGGCACTGGTCAAGCAGCTCTCCGACGCGGCTGCCGAACAGGGCGTGCCACCCCAGCTCGCGAACCTGCTCGGGGGCCTGAGCGCGCCGATCACCAGCGGCCTCACCAACCTGGTGCACTCCACCGTCGACCGGGTCGTGACCAGCAGCGCCTTCGAGACGATCTGGGTCGATGCCAACCGGGTGATCCACACCTCCCTCGACAAGGCCCTCACCGGCAAGGGGGGCGGTGCGGTGACGCTGACCAACAACCAGGTCGGCATCGACATCGCGCCGATCGTGGACCGGGTCAAGACCGAGCTGGTGAACGCCGGCCTCGGGGTCGCCGCCAAGATCCCGGAGGTCCACACCGACTTCGTGGTCTTCCAGTCCGAGGACATCGGCAAGATCAAGACGTACTTCCGGCTGCTGGACATCATGGGCTCCTGGCTCCCGCTGGTGACCGTGGTGGTGGCCGCCTGCGGCGTGTTCCTCGCGGCGAACCGGCGCCGGGCCCTGGTCGGCGCGGCCACCGGCGTGGCGCTCGCCATGCTGCTGCTGGGGATCGTCCTGACCGTCTTCCGTGCCTTCTACCTCGACCATCTGCCGCCGGGGGCGAACCAGGCCGCGGCGGGCGCGATCTACGACACCCTGATCCGGTTCATGCGCGCGAGCGTCCGCGTGGTCTTCGCGGTGGCCGTCGTCACCGCCCTGGGCGCGCTCGTGATCGGCCCCTCGAAGGCCGCCGTCGCGATCCGCAGCGCCTGCCGCCGCATGGTGGACACCCTGCGCGACGTGCTGTTCGGCATCGGGCTGCGGCTCGGCCCGGTGGGGCCGTTCGTCCACCGCTTCAAGAAATGGATCGGCGCGCTGATCCTCGCGGTGGCGGCGGTCGTCCTGGCCACCTGGAACTACCCGACCACGGCGGTGGTCCTGTGGATCACCCTGGTCGTCCTGCTCGCCTTCCTGATCCGGGAACTGCTCGACACCGGCCCGGGCCCCGGCCCCGACGTTGCCTCCCGTCCCCCCGCCGGCCCGGGCAGCGTGTCCGGCACCGGACCGCCCGCCGGCGCCTGACCACCCGGTGGCCCTGACCGCCCGCCGGCGCCGTACCCGGCCGAGATGCGCGGTGGTACGGGCCCTGTTGGAATGGCAGGAGCGGGAGCCACCCGGTGACGGGAGCGGCCCCGTGTCCGTGCCGCCCTCCCGGGCGGGCACCGCCACGGCGTCGGCCGGCAGCCTCCACCCGACCGACCGGAGAGGAACCGACGTGAGCGACGAGCTGAACGAGACCGGACCGATCGACTACATCGTCGTCGAGTTCCCCGGCAGCCGGATGACCGGCGAGGGGCTGCCGCTGCTGGTCGACCTCGTCGACCGGGGCATCATCCGCATCCTCGACCTGGTCTTCGTCCGCAAGGAGACGGACGGATCGGTCACCGGTATCGAACTCGCCGACCTCACCGGTGACGGCCAACTCGACCTCGCCGTCTTCGAGGGCGTCTCCTCCGGCCTGCTCGACGAGGACGACCTCGCCCAGGCCGGCGCCGTCCTCGAAGCAGGCAGCTCCGCCGGCATCCTGGTCTACGAGAACGCCTGGGCCGGCCCCTTCGCCGCCGCCCTCCGGCGCAGCGGAGCGCGCCTGGTCGCCGACGGCCGGATCCCCGTCCAGGCCGTCCTCGCCTCCCTCGAAGCGGCCGAGGGCAACGACGGGGGCTGATCCCGTCGGACGCCCGGGAGACCCACCCCGGGAATCGGCCCACCCCGAGAGCCAGGAAGGTGCACCATGCCAGGACTTCTTCGCGGCGTCGCCCGTACCGCCGTCGTCGCCGGGACCGCGACCGCGGTCTCCAACCGGGTCTCCCGACGGCAGGCCGGCCGCTGGGCCCAGCAGGAGCCGGCGCAGGCTCCGGCCCAGCCCGCCTACGCGCCCCCGCCGGCTCCGGCGCCGGCCGCCCAGCCCGACGACATGACCGCCAAGCTGGACCAGCTCAAGCAGCTCGGCGAACTCAAGAACCAGGGCGTGCTCACCGAGGCCGAGTTCGCCGCGCAGAAGGCCCGCCTGCTCGGTTCCTGACCGACGGTGCCCGGCCCGGGCGCCGGGCCGGGTGCGGCACCCTGGGCCCGCCCTCACCCGTGCCGGTGCCACGACGGAGGCGAGGCGGCCACGTCCGCCGAGACAGGGAGGCGGTCCCATGAGCCGCGAGTACCACTTCCACCGCGAGTACGCCCGCTGCTCGGTCACCGTCGGCGTCCGCCTGGCCGGGACACGGGAGGTGGAGCTCCTCGTCGACGGCAAGGAGGTCGTCGTCGAACCGGTCCACGGCCACCACGCCGAGCGGCGCTCGCTGTCCACGACGCTGCCCACCGACCCGCCGCGCACGATCACCGTCGAGGTGGAGCTGCCCGGCGCGGTCCGGGGCCTGCCGAGCGCCACGCTGGTCGACGGCGACACCCGGCTGCCCATGCCCCCGCGCGACGTGCCTCGCCGGGCCCGGCCGACCGAGGCCTCCTGGTACGGCTGACCGGCCCCGGCCGACGCGCCCGTACCGGGGCGAGGCCGTCGGCATCCGGGCGGGTCGGGCCAGGTCACGGACCGGATCGGGCCAGGTCACGGACCGGGCCGGGTCAGGGGCGGGTGGTCCGACGGCGGCGGATAGGGTCGGAGGCGGGAGGGCGAACCACCGCCACCGCACCCGTGCCGCCGAAGGGACCCTCGCCATGCCGACCGCACCCGCCACCGGACCAGCCGCCGGACCGTCGCTCGCGCGGTTCGGTCTGGGCACCGCCGCCGTCGGACGGCCCGGCTACATCACGCTCGGCCGCGACCTCGACCTGCCGGCCGGACGCGGTGTCGCGGCGCTGCGGGAGCGGACGCACACCCTGCTCGACGCCGCCTACGCGGCCGGGGTGCGCTACTTCGACACCGCCCGCTCCTACGGCCGCGCCGAGGAGTTCGTCGGCGCGTGGCTCGCCGCCCGCCCGGAGGCCGCGGCCGACCTGGTCGTCGGCAGCAAGTGGGGCTACACCTACACCGCCGACTGGCGCGCCACCGGGGTGCCGGTGCACGAGGTCAAGGAGCACTCGACGGCGGTGTTCGACCGTCAGATCCAGGAGACCCGGACGCTGCTGGGTAGGTGGCCGCAGGTGTACCTGGTGCACTCGGTCACCCCCGACAGCCCGGCGCTCACCGACCCGGCGCTGCACGCGCGCCTGGCGCGGCTGGCCTCCGAAGGCGTCCGGATCGGCCTGTCCACCAGCGGGCCGGCCCAGGCCGCCACCGTCCGGGCCGCGCTGGAGGTGACGGCGGAGGGCCGGCCGCTGTTCGCCGCCGTCCAGTCCACCTGGAACCTGCTGGAGCCCTCCGCCGGACCGGCCCTGGCCGAGGCGCACGCGGCGGGTTGGCTGGTGGTGGTCAAGGAGGGCATGGCCAACGGTCGGCTCGCCGACCGCAACGCCACCGGCCCCGACACCGCCGCGCTGCGCGCGCTGGCCGGCCGCACCGGCACCTCCTGCGACGCGCTCGCCCTGGCCGCGGCCGCCGCCCAGCCCTGGGCCGACGTGGTGCTCTCCGGCGCGGCCACCCTGGAGCAGTTGGCCTCCAACCTCACCGCGGCCGGGATCGGCCCCGCTCCGGCGGACCTGGCCGCGCTCGCGCCACTGGCCGAACCCGCCGAGGCGTACTGGCGCACGCGCGCCGCGCTGCCCTGGGCCTGAGCGCCCGCCCGCCGGACCGGGGCGGACCGCGACGGCAGCGGACCGGGACACCGGACGGGACCAGTAGCGGACGGACGCGGCGGCGGACCGCGGCGTGCCCCGGCCCGCCGCCGCCCACCGGTCAGATCCGGGTGTCCTCCACCACCGGAACGGTGGTGTCGCCGGCACCGGCCGCGTCACGCGGCGCACCGGCGGCGGGCGAGGTCAGCGCGGACCTGGGTGCCGCGGCGGCCGGCTGCTTGCCGCAGAAGGCCGGCTCCAGCACGCCCATCAGGCCCGTCGTGACAGCCCCGTTGTTGGAGGCGTTGGCGAAGACCACGACGCTGCGGCCGCCGTCGGGGGTGACGAAGCTCTGGGTCTGGAAGCCCTGGACGATGCCTCCGTGGCCGAAGACGTTCCCGCAGGTGAGCGCGATCTGCCGGACACCGAGGCCGTAGCTGATCTTCGCCGTGGGGGTGGGGAGCACGCTGGTCATCTGCCGCAGCGAGTCGTCCGAGACGAGGCCCCCGGCACTGCCGGCCAGCAGCGCGGTGAGGAAGCGGTCCATGTCGCCGGCCGAGGAGATGACCCCGCCCGCGCTCCACAGCCAGGAGGCGGTCTGCTCGGTGGAGTCCAGCAGCGGCTTGGTGCGGTCGTCGTTGGTCAGGTAGCCGGTGATGTGCGGCCCCGCGATGGCCTTCTCGGGCACGACGAACGAGGTCTGACGCAGCTTCAGCGGCTCGATGATCTCCTCGCGCAGCAGATCGCCGTAGGCGCGCCCGGTGAGGTGCTCGACCGCGAGCCCCATCAGCACGTAGTCCGTGTTCGAGTACGCGTACTTCGTCCCCGGGGTGTACTGCACGCCGTGCTCGACCGAGCGGGCGACCAGGTCCTGGGGCGTGTAGACGGTGTTGCGGATACGCGCCTCGAAGGCGCTCGTGGTCTCCTCGCCGGCCTGTTCCAGCAGGTCGTTGGTGTGGTCGTAGATGCCCGCGCGGTGCTGCATCACCTGACGGCCGGTCATCGTCCAGCCCTCGGGCAGGGTGCCCTGCGGCAGGTACTCGCGCAGCGGCCGGTCCAGGTCGATGCGCCCCTGCTCGGCGAGGCGCATCACCAGCACCGAGGCGAACATCTTGCTGTTGCTGCCCACCCGGAACTGCCGGTCGGCCTTCATCGGGCTGCCGTCGAGGTCGGCCTTGCCCATGGTCAGCGACCAGGTGAGCTCACCGTTGCCGTGGTCCCTGATCACGGCGAAGGCGCCGGGCGCCCCCGCGTTCAGGGTGTTCCGCAGGGCGGCCCGCACCCCGGCCGTGTCCGGGACGGGCGGGGCGGCCGGCACCGGCGCGGCAACGGCGGTGCCCGCTCCGACGCCGGCCAACAGCAGCGCGGCGGCCGCGGCCACCGCCCCCGAACGCGCGAGCCTGATCTTCACCATCGACAGAGTCCCCTGATTCGTTGATCCCTCGCACGGCGGGTCCCGCGCGGACCAAGATCATATCTACCTGAACACGACAGGAATTGACGGCCGGTCACCTCTGGCGCGCGCCGGAGCCGCCCGGCCGGCCGCCTGCGACCCGCCGGGCGGCGACAGTTGGTGACACCGGCGTGACGGTACGCCGTCACGCGGAGGGCCGCGCTCCGGTTCGCCGGGGCAGCGAACATGCCCGAACGGGCAGACCTAACGTTCGGTCGGCACCAGTCGCCCCCCTCGCGACCCTCCGCCGCCGGACGCCGGACGCTGTCCGTTCACCCGGCCGCCACTCGCCGCACGGCCCCGACCAGCGCGGACGCCCGGCCGCCCCGGCCCTTACAACCGCCCCGATGCGCACGATCCGTCCAAGCCGGACCATTGCGCGCGTTCCGTGGGCAATTCGGCCGCGGTCGGCCGCGAAACCTGCCGGACCGCCGGCCGGGGAGTGAGCTGCGTCACTTGACGCTCTTTTCGCCCCCGGGCTTCACTTCGGGGCGACGAGAAGCGGATCCCCGGATTCTGCCGAAGAACCGCAACCCGTCGAGTTCATCAAGCAATTCGTCCGGTTCACTCTCAGACGGAGGTACTGTCATGAAGCTCGTGCATTTCGTGAAGAAGGTCATGCCGGAGAAGAGCCTGAAGGCCTACGCCTGGTACGGCTGGATCTAATCGGGTAGTTCGCCTACCGGTCCCGTGCCCGGTGAGCCTGTCTCACCGGGCACGGGCCTTTTCCACTCTTGGAGTTCACCGATGCCCATGTCCAGCACCGGCAGGAGCGCCCGGACCACCGTCTTCGCCCCGCGGATCGAGGAACTTTTCCGCCGGTACCGCAGCGCGGACCTCTTCCGCCTGGAGTCCGACACCGTCGGGATCGCCGGCGCCGACCTGATGGACAGCCTGCTCCGCAGCCGGCCCGCCAACGATTCCGAGCGCCCCACCTTCAAGCCCGTCCAGGGCAGGTCCGTCACCCGGACGGACGCGTCCGCGCTCATGCAGGCCGTCTCCGCCGATGTCCGGGTCGCGCTGAAGAAACCCCTGGGCGACGAGGTCGACCTCTCCGGGAAATGGCCGCACGTCGCCCACGTCTACCTCCGGGATCTCGTATTCGGCCGCGAGAGTTTCCGATTCCGCGTCCTCGTGGACCGTCGGCTGGAACTCACGCCGAAATTGACCTGGGCGGCCGTAGCGGCCGGGACGGCCATGCTCGGAAAGCCCGGCACGGAAGTACCGCTGTCCAATCTGGCGGCCCGCGTCCTGGATGCCGAGAGCTACGACGACCGCCGTTATGCCATGTATCTCTACCGGCGGGTGGCCGCACCGATCTGTTTCACCGTGTCCGCCCTCGTCACCAATGCGCTCTGGCTGGGGGCGCCGTTCGAGGACGGCGAGTCGAACCGGGACATCCTGCTGGAGGCGCTCCGGCTGCTGCCGCCGTCCTGGAACATCCTGCGGATGGCCTCCCCCGAGTTCTCCGCCGTGGACGACCGCATCGGCGCGAAGGACGACCTCCTGCTGCTGCCGCTGCTGAGCCACCGCGACCCGAACCTCTGGGACGACCCGGACACCTTCCGCCCGGAGCGCTGGGCCGGCCTCGACCCCGACGACCACCCCGGCTACCTCCCGTTCGGCCATGTCAACGAACGCTGCTGGGGGCGGCACATGGTGATGCCGCTGGCCGAACGGCTGCTCGACATCGTGCGCCGGGACGGCCTCGTGGTGAACCCGGGCCAGACCGTCGGCAAGGTCGAGCTGGACGGCCTGCTCGAAGTCTCCGACGTGCGGCTGGTCCGCCGCTGACCGGACGGTGACCGACCCGCGCGGCCCGGGGCCGCGCGGGTCCCGCCTCAGCCCCGGCGCGGGGTGTCCAGGAACCGGTGCAGCGAGGCCGTCAGGGCCGTCGCGAAGGCCTCCCGGGCCGGCTCGGCGACGCGGTCCAGGGACAGGTACGGGTTGAGGTCCTCCAGCTCGACCAGGAGGAGGTCCCCCTCCGGGGTCCGGCAGGCGTCCACCCGCTGGATGCCGTGGTCCAGGGTGTTCCAGTCGATGAACCGCCGGGCGAAGCCGAGGTCCGCCTCCGTGGGCCGGTACGGCTCCAGGACCCAGCGCCGGTCGGGATCGGGGGCGTGGAGGGCGTACTGGAACGCGTCGTCGACGAAGTAGAACGACACCTCGTAGCGGAAGTCGATGCGCGGCTGGACGAGGATGTCGCCGTACGCGAGGCCGGACAGCCCGTCCGGCGTCACGAAGGTCAGGCCGATGGAGTCCGCGCCCGCCTTCGGCTTGACGGCGTACCGGGCGGACGCGGGCAGGCGCCCGAGGTCCTCGGCCCGGTCGACGGTGGGGATCACCGGGAACCCGGCCGAGGTCAGGTCCAGCAGGTACTGCTTGCCGGCCATGTCGCCGCGGCCGGAGAGCGGGTTGTAGACCCGGGTACCGCGCGCCGCGGCCTCGGCCCGGAACGCCTCGTACCGCTCCTGGTAGTGCAGGACGGGGCCACTGTTGCGGACCACCACCGCGTCGAAGCCGTCCATCAGCGCGGCCGCGTCCAACGGGTGACTCAGGGCGATGTCGAAGTCGGCCCGGAGCCGGGCGGACAGCCGGATGTCCTCGTCGCAGTACCGCCGGCCGCGAGCCTGGTAGGCGAGATCGGTCACGAACAGAACGCTGGGGCGGGCGGGCACGGCGCAACTCCTCGGTCGGTGGCCACCAACCTACCCACCGCCGCATGCCCTCCGGAAGCCCCCGTCGTCGCAGCTCAGAGCCGCCCCGGGCAGCACCCCGGGGGGTCTGCTCCCACGGCGCTCGGCCCCGCTCCCGCACCGCGCACCGCCGGGCCGCAGACGCCGCCGCGACCCGGAGTACCGCCACCGGACCGGCACCGGTGCGCCGGGCGACCACCACCCTGCGCCTGCACCCCGACGGCGGCCTCGACCTGTACCGTCACGGCGCCCAGGACCACCGCCACGGCGACGCCGCCGGCTACCTGCGTCACCTCCGCACCGCCTGCGGGGCGCCGGACCCAGCGGCCTCCGACGGCCACGGGGACGGCCGGGACGAGGGCCGGACCGGCTGACTCCCGTCCGCCGCCGCACGGTCGAGAGGCACCGGCCGCCGCCCACCTCCTTGACGAATGCATGACACTGACGGACCATCATGCTGGCGCGCGCCGCAGCTCCTCCCCTGTTCCGTCCCTACGGATCCCCCACAGGAGGACAGTCATGCGACTGCCCCGCCGAGGGAAGCCCGCCGCGGTCACCGCCGCGGTACTGGCTCTCGCACTCGCCTCGCCCCTCACCACCCAGGTCGCCGCCCACCCGGTCACCACCGCGGTGGCCCCGGCGGCCGACACAGCCCGGCAGTACGTCCTCGACGGCCCCCGCACCGTCGCCGAACGCACCGCCGTCGCCGCCACCGGCGCCTCCGTCGACGCCGTGCGGACCGATTCGGTGGTGGTCACCGCCACCCCCGCCGAGGCCGACCGCCTGCGCGCGCTCGGCTGGTCCCCCAGCCCGCTGCCGAACCCGGCGTACGGCGCCGAGGCCGGCGAACAGGGCGTCGGCGCGGCGGTGTACGACTTCCCGTCCGCCGACTCCGGCTACCACACCTACGCGGAGGCCACCGCCGACATCGACGCCGTCGTGGCGGCGCACCCCGACATCATGAGCAAGCGCGTCATCGGCACCTCGTACGAGGGCCGGCCGATCGTCGCCGTCAAGATCAGCGACAACGTCGGCACCGACGAGAACGAGCCCGAGGTGCTGTTCACCGCCCACCAGCACGCCCGCGAGCACCTCACCGTCGAGATGGCGCTCTACCTGCTGCACGAGTTCGGCGACAAGTACGGTGCCGACAGCCGGATCACGAACGCCGTCAACAGCCGGGAGATCTGGGTGATCCCCGACGTCAACCCGGACGGCGGCGAGTACGACATCGCCACCGGCCGCTACCGCAGCTGGCGCAAGGACCGCCAGCCGAACGCCGGCAGCAGCAGCGTCGGTACCGACCTGAACCGCAACTGGGACTACAAGTGGGGCTGCTGCGGCGGCTCCTCCGGCTCCACCTCCAGCGAGACCTACCGGGGCGCCGCCCCGGAGTCCGCCAAGGAGACCAAGGTGGTCGCCGACTTCGTCCGCACCCGCGTGGTCGGCGGAAAGCAGCAGATCACCGCCGCCATCGACTTCCACACCTACAGCCAACTGGTGCTCTGGCCGTTCGGCTGGACCACCGCCAACACGGCCACCGGCATGACCGCCGACGAGTACAACACCTTCGCCACCTTCGGCACGACGATGGCCGGGACCAACGGCTACACGCCCGAGCAGTCGAGCGACCTGTACATCACCGACGGCGCGATCGACGACTGGCTGTGGGGCGCGCAGCGGATCTTCGCGTACACCTTCGAGATGTACCCGGGTCCGAACGGCAGCAGCGGTTTCTACCCGCCCGACGAGGTGATCGGCCGCGAGACCAGTCGCAACCGCGAGGCCGTCCTGCGGCTGGTCGAGACGGCCGACTGCATGTACCGCGCGATCGGCAAGCAGCAGCAGTACTGCGGCATCGCCTCCTGAACCGGGAGCGCCGCACCGGCCGGGGTCCGCACGGGCCCCGGCCGGTGCGGCCTCCCTCGTCCATGTGGGGGCCTCCCGTCCCCGACGGACGGGAGGCCCCCACGCGCGGGGTCAGCGGGTGACGCTCCAGACCAGGCTGCGGGTCAGCGCCGGGGTCAGGGCCGGGTCGACGACGGACGGCGTGGGGTCGGTGGCGACGGCCTTCAGCTCGTGGGCCGCGGGCTTGGAGCCGGCCGGGCCGAGGTCGGCGACGGCGATCGCCTTGCGGTCGCGCAGGGCCGTCACCTCCTTGCCGTCGAGGTACCAGCGCAGCTTGGTGCCGGAGACCGGGAGATCGACGGCGAGACGGTCGGTCGCGGTCAGCCGGGTGGTGACGGGCGTGGTGCTGGAGAGGGTGGAGGCGTGCCGGTAGAAGCCGGCGATCATCGCCTCGCGCCCGGGGAGGTTGAACGCGCGCCCGAGGGAGCGCATCACGGAGTTGTCGGTCGGCCGGTTGAGGCCGGACGGGTAGTTACCGGCGCCCTGGTAGGCGCCGACGGTACCGCCGTCGGGCGAGGTCTTGCCGAGCCAGCGGTACCACTTGACCTTGTCCTGGCGCATCCGGTCGGCGCTCAGGGTGGTGATGTTGGGCTGCGGGGGCTCCGCGCCCTTGTACGGCTCGGTGCCCTCGGCGACGTACTCGTCCGCGAGCTTGCCCAGCGAGTGGCCGGTCTCGTGCACCGCTATCTGGCCGGACGCGCCGTTGCCGCCCGCGACGGTGGCGATGCCGTCGTACCCGACCGGCGACTGGGTGCTGCCGTAGCCGGCGCCGCCGTACTTGGCGGTGTTGGCGACGACGATCACGAGGTCGGCCTGCGGGGCCTTGGCGGCGTAGGAGTCGACCGCCTTGATGTCCACGCAGAGCAACCGCTCGATCGAGTTGCACCAGAAGTGCGAGCCGAGGGCGGTCTTGCGGACGGTGCTCTGCTTCGGGTCGCCGGAGACGCCCGACTGGGCGGAGACGGCGTTCACGGCCCACACGTTGAACAGCTTGCGATACGTGGCGTAGGGCTCGACGGCGCTGATGTCCTTCCACTTCGCGGCGGCGTCCTTCTGGAACTTCGCCTGCTCCGACGCCGTGTAGCCGTCGCCGATCACGACCACGTCCAGCTTGCTGTCCGAACTCCCGTTGTTGACGATCTTCGTGACGGCACCGTCCCCGGCGGCGGCCGCGCCCATGGACGGCTCGGCGACGAAGGGGGACGCCGCGGGGACCTTGGCCCGGCTGATGGCGCCGTCCTCGGCGAACACCTCGACCTCCTGGTCATCCGGGGAGGAAGTGACGGCGACCGGGCCGGACGGCCCGGCGGCCGCCGGGCCGGCGCCGAGGGCCAGGGCCGCCAGCGTCGTGGTGCCGGCCAGGAGGACCGAGGTGAACCTGCTGTTGCGCAAGGGAGTGTCTCCGAAATCGATTGGCAGCGGGGAACGGTGACGAGCCGCGACGGCCGGCCGGCTCCAGGACGTCAGGTGCGGCGCCGCACCGTCCCGCACGGCCACCATCCGTCGACCGTCGTCAACGCGGCCGCACACCAGGCGAACTGACCGGGCGACACCGCCGGGCCGCCACCTCACCGGTGACAACGGCCGACCCTCCGCGAACGGTTCACCCGCCGCTTCCGGCACTCTCCCGCCACTCCCGCCCCACCTGCACTCCGTAGCCGTAGGCGGCTCCGGAGGACCACATTCCCATGTCAACTTGTCTTGTGGCGTTCAATTTGACGACGCCTCAGCTAAAGGAGCATAGTGAAATATCACATTGCGACGACCTCCTGGGTACTCCAGGAGGCCCCTTCACACAGGAAAAGGCTCCCCATGACTCGCAAGATCCTGACGACGGCCGCCGCAGCGGTCGCCCTGGGAACGGCTCTGGTCATCGCGGCTCCGGCCGGTGCGGCCACCGCCTCCGGCGCCGACGACGCCCCCACGGTGATCTGCGACAACTACGGCCTGCAGGCCGGCCTGGCGACCAAGGTCTGCGCCACGGTGAGCGGCGGCAGCATCGAGTTCACCGGCCACGTCGGCCTGGCCGGCCCGCCGAGCCCCGGCAGCCCGCTCCCCCGGCCCAAGCAGCTCGACGTGGTCCTGACCGGCAGCGTCGCCGGCGGACTCACCCTCGGGACGACCCAGCAGTCGCTGACCTTCCAGAGCCGGCCGGTGCAGGTCGAGGGCGTGCACGGCACGGTGCCCTGCGGCTCGACCGTGCACGCCTCGTTCTCGGTCGCGTCCGCCGGCTGGCTCGCCAACCCCGTCAGCACCGACATCCCGGTGACCTGCTGACCGAAGGACCGGACCGCCGTGGGGCCCGCGCTGACGAGCGCGGCCCACGGCGGCCCAACTCCCGGCCGCACGACCGCACAGCCGCACCGCCGTCAATCGCACCGCCGTCAATCGCACCGCCGCGCAACCGCGTCGGCCGGGCCCGGACCGGTCCGGGCCCGGCCGGACGCACACCCGGCCGGGCCGGACACCGCCGGACCTAGCAGATCCGGGGCAGCTGCTCACCCATCGGCAGGTCGACCACCCGCGTGCCGCCGAGCGCCGTACGGGCCACCACCATGCCGGGGTGCTCGGCCACGCACTCGCCGATCACGGCGGCTCCCGCACCCAGCGGGTGCGCCCGCATGGCGGCGAGCACGGCCTCCGCCCGCTCGCGCGGCACGAAGGCGACCAGCTTGCCCTCGTTGGCGACGTACATCGGGTCGAGGCCGAGCACCGCACAGGCGTTGGCGACCTGCGGCGGTACCGGAACGGCCCGCTCGCTCATCAGCACGCCCACCCCGGCCGCCGCCGCGACCTCGTTGAGCGCCGCTGCCAGGCCGCCCCGGGTGGGGTCGCGCAGCACGTGCAGGTCCGGGGTGACGGCCAGCATGGCGTCGACCAGTCCGCCGAGCGCGGCGCAGTCGCTCTCGATCTCCACGCCGAACTCCAGGCCCTCGCGCACGCTCATGATCGCGACGCCGTGCAAGCCGATCTCGCCGCTGACGATCACCACGTCACCCGGGACGGCCCGCTGCGGCCGGATGTCCACTCCCGCCGGAACGAGGCCGATACCGGCGGTGTTGAGATAGACGCCGTCGCCGTGGCCGGCCTCGACGACCTTGGTGTCACCGGTGGCGACCTCCACGCCGGCCACCCGCGCGGCCGCGCCGAGCGCCCGGGCGACCCGGTCCACCACCGCCATCTCCACGCCCTCCTCCAGGATGAACCCGCAGGACAGGTAGGCCGCCCGGGCCCCGCTCATGGCGAGGTCGTTGACCGTCCCGTTGACGGCGAGGTCACCGATGCTGCCGCCGGGGAAGAAGAGCGGCCGCACGACGTAGGAGTCGGTGGAGAAGGCCAGTCTGGCCCCGCCGAGCTCCAGGACGGCGGAGTCGCCGAGCCCGGCGAGCAGCCGGCCGCCGAACGCGGGGGCGAAGATGTTCTCCACCAGCTCGGCCGACATGGCCCCGCCGCCCCCGTGCCCCATCACCACCCGGGGGTGGTCGCGCAGCGGCAGCGGGCAGCTCCATCCGGAGAGGTCCGGCGCCGCGGCCGGCGCGACAGCCGGCGCACCGGCCGGCACGGTCAGGATCTCGGCCTCAGCCAACGGGGCTCGCCTCCCGGGGAACGGCCGGCGTGCTCAGCCGGCGGTAGAGGTAGTACGCGGCGCAGGCCCCCTCGCTGGACACCATGGTGGCGCCGAGCGGGGTGCGCGGGGTGCAGGTGGTGCCGAAGGCCTCGCACTGGTCGGGTTTGAGCAGGCCCTGGAGGACCTCACCGCTGCGGCACTGCGCGGGCTCGCGGGTGGTGATCCCGGTCACGTCGAACCGGTGCTCGGCGTCGTGGTCGCGGTAGCGCGAGGAGAGCCGCCAACCGCTCTGCGGGATCACGCCGATGCCGCGCCACGCCCGGTCGGTCACCTCGAAGACGTCCTCCAGCATGGCCCGGGCCGCCGGGTTGCCCTCCGGGCGGACGGCCCGCGCGTACGCGTTCTCCACGGTGTGCTCGCCGCGCTCCAACTGCCGTACGGTGCGCCGGATCCCCTCCAGGATGTCGAGCGGCTCGAACCCGGTGACCACGATCGGCACCCGATGGCGCTCGGCCAGCGCCGGGTACTCACCGGTGCCCATCACGCTGCACACGTGCCCGGCGGCCAGGAAGCCCTGGACCCGGCAGTCCGGCGAGTTCATGATCGCCTCGATGGCCGGGGGCACCCGCACGTGCGAGACGAGCATGCTGAAGTTGCGCAGGCCCTGCTTCCGGGCCTGGTGGACGGCCATCGCGTTCGGCGGGGCGGTGGTCTCGAAGCCGATGCCGAAGAAGACCACCTCACGGTGCGGGTTCTCCCGCGCGATCCGCAACGCGTCGAGCGGTGAGTACACCACCCGGACGTCACCGCCCTCGCCGCGGACCCGGAAGAGGTCGCGGTCCGTGCCCGGCACCCGCAGCATGTCGCCGAACGAGCAGAAGATCACCTCGGGCCGGGCGGCGATCGCCAGCGCGCGGTCGATCACCTCCAGCGGGGTCACACAGACCGGGCAGCCCGGCCCGTGGATCAACTCGACCTCATCCGGGAGCAGTTGGTCAATCCCTTGGCGAATGATGGTGTGCGTCTGCCCACCGCACACCTCCATCAGCGCCCACGGCCGGGTGACCGTCGCCCTGATGTCGGCGAGCAGGCCGGCCGCCAACTCCGGGTTCTGGAAATCCTCCAGGTACTTCACCGCTGCTCCTCCCGCACGGCCGCCGCCGCCGCTTCCCACGGATCGCCGAACTCCTCCTGCAGCAGGCCGATCTCGGCGAACAGCTCCAGCGTCCGCCGGGCCGACTCCTCGTCCAGGCGTTGCAGCGCGAACCCGACGTGCACGATGGCGTACTCACCCACCTTCAGGTCGGGCAGGTACTCCAGGCACACGTCCTTGACGACTCCGCCGAAGTCCACGACCGCCATCCTGGCACCGTCGCGTTCCGCGATCTCCACCACTCTTCCGGGCACCGCCAGACACATTCGGGCTCTCTCCTCTCAGGTGGCGGCCGGGCCGGCGGCCCGGGCGGCCACCATCAGCTGCCCGAGCGCCAGTCCTCCGTCGTTGGGCGGCACCCTGCGGTGCCGCAGCACGGTGAAACCGTCGGCCCGCAGGCCGTCCGCGCAGGCCGAGGACAGCACCGCGTTGGCGAAGACCCCGCCGGTCAGCGCGACCGTCGCGATGCCGTGCTCCGCCCTGGCCGCTCCGCAGACCCGGCGGACCAGCCCCGCCACCGCGTCGTGGAAGCGTGCCGCGATCCGGCCGGCCGGGGCACCGGCGGCCAGGTCGGCCAGCACGGCGGCCAGCACCGGCGCCGGGTCGGCCACCAGCGTCCCGTCCACCGGCCGCAGCTCGAACGCGTACCCCTCGGCCGGGCCGTGCGCCAGCGCCGCGCCCTCCAGCTCGATCGCCGCCTGGGCCTCGTACTCGGCCCGCTGGCAGACCCCGGCGAGGGCGGACACCGCGTCGAACAGCCGCCCCATGCTGGAGGTCGGCAGGCAGTTCAGTGATCGATCCAACTGCCTCTCCAGAACCCGCCGTTCGTCCTCCGGACAGGCCAGTACGGGTGGCAGTTCGGGCGCCCACGGGAGCCCTGCCGCGCGCAGGTGGGCGAGCGCCATCCGGTACGGGCGCGCCACCGCCGCGTCCCCGCCCGGCAGCGGGACGTACGCGAGGTGGGCGAGGCGGCGGTAGCCGTCGTAGTCGGCCAGCAGCACCTCTCCGCCCCACACGGCGCCGTCGTCACCGAACCCGGTGCCGTCGAACGCGACGCCGAGGACGGGCCGGCCGCCGTCGAGGCCGTGTTCGGCCATCACCGAGGCGACGTGCGCGTGATGGTGCTGCACCGCCCGCACCTCCCGCCGGCCGGCGGTGCCCCGGGCGTGCCGGGCGGACCGGTAACCGGGGTGGCGGTCCACGGCCAGCAGGTCCGGCCGGACCCCGGTGACGGCGCCCAGGTGCCCGACCGCGCGGTCGAAGGCTTCGAGGGTGGCGAGGTCGTCCATGTCCCCGATGTGGCCGGAGAGCCAGGCGTAGCCGTCCTCGGCCAGCGCGAAGGTGTTCTTGAGGTCACCGCCGACGGCCAGCACGGGCCGGACCGGCACCGGGAGCGGCAGCGGCAGCGGCGCGTGGCCCCGGGAGCGGCGGATCGGCAGCTGCTCGCCGTCCACCACCCGCACCACCGAGTCCTCGCACGGTACGTGGATGGGCCGGTCGTGCGTCAGCCAGGCGTCGACCAGCGGCGCGAGCCGGGCCAGCGCGTCCCGGTCCTCGGTCACGACCGGCTCACCGGAGAGGTTGGCGCTGGTCATCACCAGCAGTCCGGGGCCGGGCGCGGCGATCAGCAGGTGGTGCAGCGGGGAGTAGGGCAGCATCACCCCGAGGTCGGGGCTGCGGGGCGCCACCGCCTCCAGCGCCGGCGGCAGCGGTCCTCGGCGGCGCAGCAGGACGATCGGCCGGACGGGCCCGGTGAGCAACTCCTCCTCGACCCGGCCCGGGTCGACCAGCGGGGCGAGCTCGCCGAGGTCCCGCGCCATCAGGGCGAAGGGCTTGGCGCCGCGGCGTTTGCGCCGGCGCAACCGGGCCACGCTCTCCTCGTTCAGCGCGTCGCACACCAGGTGGTAGCCGCCGATGCCCTTGACCGCGAGGATCGCTCCGCCGGCGAGCAGCCGCCGGGCCTCGGCGAGCGCCGCCTCACCGTCGAGCGTCGCCAGCCCCGGCACGACCAGGGCGAGCCTGGGTCCGCACGCGTGGCAGCAGACCGGCTGGGCGTGGAACCGCCGGTCGGCCGGGTCGGTGTACTCCCGCTCGCAGTCCGGGCACATCGGGAAGCCGGCCATGGTGGTGTTCGCCCGGTCGTACGGCAGACCGGTCACGATGGTGTGGCGGGGGCCGCAGTTGGTGCAGCTGATGAACGGGTGCCGGTGGCGCCGGTCGCCGGGGTCGTCGAGTTCGGCGAGGCAGTCCGCGCAGGTGGCGGTGTCGGGCGGGATCAGCGTCCGGCGCGGGCCGTCGGCCCGGGACGGCGTGATGGCGAACCCGGGCACGCCGGTGAGGGCCAGCGCCTGGTGGTCCACCGAGGCGACCCGGGCCAGCGGCGGCGCGTCGGTCGCGATCCGGCGGCAGAACGCGTCCACCGCCTCCGGCCGCCCCTCGACCTCGGCCAGCACGCCGTCCCCGGTGTTGGTGACGGTGCCGGCCAGACCGAGTTCGGTGGCGAGCGTGAAGACGAACGGCCGGAACCCGACACCCTGGACGAGTCCGCGGACGGCGACCCGGCGGCGCTGCGACCCGGCCGTCGGCCGACCGCCCGTCACGACCGTTCCGCCACCGCGGCGTGCGGATGCGCGTGCGCGCCGTCGGGCCCGTGCGTGTGCCCGTCCCCGTGCCCGTCGGGCCCGTGCGTGTGCCCGTCGACCCCGTGCGTGTGCGCGTGCCCCGCCCCCGGCGAGCCCGCCATGACCGGCCGGTGGGCCGGCGCCCCGTCCAGCACCCCGAGCGCCCGGTCCAGCAGCACCCCCGCCCCCTGCCCGGTCCGGACGGAGGTGAACAGCACCTCCACACCCGGGTTGACCCGGGCCACGTTCGCCAGGAACGCGGCCTCGTCGAACTCCGCCGCCACCGCGAGGTCGGTCTTCGTCACCAGCACCAGATTGGCCAGCCCGAAGGCCGTCGGGTACTTGAGCGGCTTGTCCTCGCCCTCGGTGACGGAGGCGAGCACCACTCGCAGCGACTCGCCGAGGTCGTACGAGGCCGGGCAGACCAGGTTGCCGACGTTCTCGACGAAGAGCAGCCTGGTGTCCGCCGGCAGCCAGCCCGCCAGGTGCTCCCGGAGCATCGCCGTCTCCAGATGGCACAGCCCGTCGGTGAGCACCTGCTTCACCGGCGCGCCCGAACGGGCCAGCCGGACCGCGTCGTTCTCGGTCGCGAGGTCCGCGGTGAGCGCCGCCACCGGCACCCCGCGGGTCCGGGCGAGCCCCAGTTCGGCCTCCAGCAGCGCCGTCTTCCCGCTGCCGGGGCTGGACAGCAGGTTCACCACCACGGTTCCGCGCGCGGCGAGTTCGGCGCGCAGCTCGCGGGCGCCGTCGTCGTTGCGGGCGAGGACCGCCTGCCGGAGTTCCACCGTGCGACACATCGGGTTCAGCCTTCCTGGTCGGCCAGGGCGCCCGCGGGGCGCTCGGCCCACTGGACGCCGAGGATCTGCAACTCCCGGCCCGCGAGCAGCTCGACCCGGGCGCCGGCGCAGCGCGGGCACCCCAGGTCGGGCGGCATGCCGACGGCCCACTCGACACCGCACGGGGTGCACCGCGCTCGCGCCGGCACCGCCTCGGTCTCCAGCACCGCACCCTCCACCAGCGTTCCGGCGCAGGCCAGTTCGAAGCAGAAGTCCAGTGCGGAGGGCACCACCCCGGCGAGTTCGCCGACCTGGAGGCGCACCTTCTCCACCGCGACGGCGCCGTGCTCACGGGCGGCCGCGTCCACCTGCTCGACGACAGCCGTCGCGATCGACATCTCGTGCATCGATCCCACTCCCCTGGCCGGAGGCAACAGGCTTCATTACAGGGCGCGGTGGCGACCACGGCTCGCAGCCGCGCCGCCACCGCGCCCGGAGTACACCGTTCGCCGCAACCCGGACCTCACATCCGCAGGATCCGCAGGTAGCGCTTGAGGTCGGGCAGGCTCTGCCAGACCAGGGTCGCGACGGCGGCCACGACGGCCGCGCCCAGCAGGTTCTTCAGCATGGTGACGCCTCTCTCTGCGCCTGCGCGTCCGATCCGACGATCCGCAGGACCACTCCGACCGCCTCCTCGACGGCGGCGGCCACCGGGGTACTCAGCCCGATGCCCTCCTCCAGCGACGCCGGCTCGCAGCCCACCACCAGCACCCGTCCGGGCGGGGATCCGCCCGTTCCGGCGGCCAGCGTGGCGAGTAGCGCGAGTACGGCGTCCGGGCCCATCCGGTGCCCGTCCAGCACCGGTGACTCCACCGGGCCGGCGTCCGCATCGATCAGGTACACCGTGCCCGGCTCGCCGCCGCGCGCGGTGGCGTCGACGAGCACGAGCGTCCGGTAGCCGTCCAGCAGCTGGTAGGCCAGGTGGACGCCGCGCACCCCGATGTCGACCAGCTCGACGTCGGCCGGCAGCGGGTGGGCGGCCAGCCGCCGGACGGTCTCCACGCCGAACCCGTCGTCGCCGAGGAAGATGTTGCCCACCCCGGCGACCAGCACCCGGCCCGTGTTCATGACTCCTCCAGCGGGGTGACCTCGTCGGGCTGGAAGTAGCGGAACCGGCCCTGGGCCCGCCACAGGTCCGCTCCCGGGTCGTCCTCGACGGTCACCGCGAGGTGCACCGAGCCGTCGACGTCGTGCAGCACGGCCTCGACCACGGCGGTCCGCCCGTGCAGGAAGAGGTCCTGCGCGTCGGTGCGCCGCCGGCCGGGCCGGAGCAGGACCCGGCTTCCGGCGCCCACCTCGCGGCCGTCGACCACCACCCGGTCCCGCTCCGGGTCCACCTCCGGGTCGTTGCCCGGGTCCCACCAGGGCTGGTCGGAGGTGTCACCGGTGATCTCGCGCAGACCCCGGACGGCGCCGTGCAGGCGTTCCAGGACCTCCGGGGGCATCGAGTCGGCGAGGTCGATCACGGCGCCCGCCCGCTCGTCGGTGCCCCGGGCCTCGCGCTTCTCGCGCTCGGTCAGGGCCGCCGTCCGCAGGGCGAGGATCTCGTCGATCTCGGTGGCGTCGTAGAGCGCGCCGAGGCTCTCGGGGGCCACCAGCGGGTGGTCCTCCAGGATGATCGGCGAGGACAGCATCACCTGGCTCCGACCGGGCGGGCCGGCCAGCACGGGCCAGGTGTGCTCGTTGCGGCACTCGCCGACGGCGGCCTTCGCCCACTCGGGCGGGTCCGTCACCGACAGGAAGACGCCCCGGTCGAGGCCGAGCAGCAGGTGCGCCGAGACCAGCGCGCGCGGCAGCGCGGCGTCCCGCCGGTCGCCCGGCGCCGGCGACCAGTCGGCGGTGTTCTCCACCACGACCGCCAGCCTGCGCACCTCGTACGGCCCCGGGACGTCCCGGGCGGTCAGCCGCAGGACGCCGTCGGCCTGCTCGCGCCGGCGCAGCAGCCGGCCGACCGTCACCCCGTCCTCACGGAGCAGTTCCTTCTCCTCGCAGGCCGGCAACCGGAACTCCCGGACGATCCCGTCCCCGGCCAACTCATCGACCGGCACGACGAGTTCGACCCGCTCCTCGACTCCCTCGTCCCACGGGACGAGCACCCGGTCGGCGAGCTCCAGCTCGTCGACCGGTTCGAAGCCACCGGCCGGGGTGGCGCGCTGGACGGTCCGCCGCTGCGGCCGGAGGAACCGCAGCTCCACGGCGAGCCGGTCGCCGGGGCGGGGCTCCATCAGGCACTCGGTGCGCTGGTGGCGGTGCTCGCCGCTGTCCTCGCCGTAGCCGGGCGGAACGAGCACGCCGAACTGCCAGCGCAGCCGGTTCTTGGCGGCCGACGCGCGGTAGGGGTAGAGGACGTAGCCCTCGAAGAGGACGGCGTCGGCGATCTGCCGGGCCTGGGCGAACCGGCTCTCGGTCTCGGTCGTGAAGGCGTTCACCGGGCGGCCTCCCCGGCCCGGACCGCGTCGAGCAGCTCGCGCACGGTCGCCTCCCAGGACGGCAGGGCCCGCCGTGAGCGGTGGGCGAGCAGCTCCGCCATCAGATCGGCGGGCAGCCGCAGCCATCCGCAGCCGGGGAAGTGCTGCTCGATCATCTCCCGCCACACCCGGACGGGCATCCGTAGCGTCGCCTCCCGGTCCCAGGGCACCGGGGCCACCTGGAAGCCGCCGGGGCCGGTGAACGCGGTGCCGGAGAACAGCAGCAGCAGGGGCACGTCGCCGCCGTCCAGCGCCGCGAGGTAGCGGGCGGAGGCCACGTCCATGTCGTAGGTGCACGGCACGACCAGGTCCACCTCGGTCTCGCCGGTGAAGCCGGGCACCATCAGCGGGACCAGGGCGAACTGCACCGGGTGCAGCGTGCTGCCCCAGCGGGAGCGCTCGCCGAACAGGTCGGACAGCCGCTCGCCCTCCGCCTCCTCGTAGGAGCGCCGCGCGGGCTCGATCCGCAGCTGGCAGCGGAGCGCGAGGGCGTGCACCCGGGTGCCTTCGGGGGCGGTGATCCGCAGCCGCAGGACCAGGGTCGGCCCGGCCGCGTGGGGGTCGGCCCGCACTCCGGTGCAGGCGAAGGACAGCTCGGTCACGAGGCGCCCTCCGGTCGGGGGGTGCGGGCCCGCCCGGCCACCCGCGCGAAGAACGCGTCGAGTTCGGCCCGGGCCTCGGCCCCGCCGTCGAACCCCTTCCAGCACCGCCGCAGCCGGCCCACCAGCTCGTAGCAGGCGTCGATCGGCACCAGGAAGCACTGCACCGGGCTCGCCGCCGGGTGCCGCAGCAGCAGCGCCTCGACGTCGGGCTCCAGTTCGGCGGCGAGCCGGCTGTCGCCGAGCGCGGCCTGCCAGTGCGCCTCGTCGGGCTCGCTCTCGGTCGCGCCGCCCGGGCCGGGGTAGAGCAGCACGAGACGGTCCTGCCGGGAGTTGCGGAACAGGAAGGCCGTCTCGACCGGGATCCCGAGCGCCGCCCACTGTTCCTCGCCGAAGCGGTGGTCCGGCTCGGCGAGGTAGCGGTCGGGCACGCCGCGATAGCGGCCGCCGGCCGCGCCGGGCTGCTGGAACAGCAGTCCGCAGGCCGTGCAGACGCAGGTGAGGGCCTGCTCCTCGGTGTCCACCAGGTGCCGGTGCTCCTGCGGGACCTGCTGGCCGCAGAACGAGCAGCGCTCCGGCTGCGGGGGCGCGGGCTCACGCAGCCGGCGCAGCAGCGCGGCGCCGGGGCGGGCAAGCTGACGGGCGCTCACCGCACCTCCGCCGAGGCCGGCGGGCGGGTCCCGATCTGCAGCAGCTGCGGGGCGCGGTCCAGCTCCACGGCCGTCACCTCGGGGGCGTGGCAGGCCAGCGCGACCTCGATGTCCTGCTCGCTGCAGCCGCAGCCGCTCCTGGTCCGGCGCAGTCGCAGGGCGCCGGTCCCGGGGTCGAACCCGAGCAGCTCGACCGGCTCGGGCAGCGAGTCGAGCGCGCGGGCGATCCGCGCGGTGACGTCCTCGGGGTGGAGGTCGTGCAGGACCAGCAGCCCGGCCACCGCCGGGTCGTCCAGCAACGGCCCCAGCGTGTGCGGCGGCAGCGCCCGGACGAGCCGGGTGAGCCCGTCCCCGTAGAAGGCCATCAGCTCGCGGACGAGCTGCTCGCCGGCCGGCTGCTCGCCGCCGGTCAGCTGGTCCAGTGCCTCCTGGATCCGCAGCCCGGTCTCCTCCGCCGTCATGCGGTGAGCCCGCTCAGGCCCGTGGGTACGTGCATCTTCTGCACGGTCCGGCCGTCGCCCACGTACATGTGGACGCCGCAGGGCAGACAGGGGTCGAAGCTGCGCACGGCCCGCATGATGTCGATGCCCTTGAAGTTCTCCGGCGAGTTCTCCTCGAAGATCGGCGTGTTCTGCACCGCGTCCTCGTAGGGGCCGGGCGTGCCGAAGCTGTCGCGCACGCTGGCGTTCCACGGCGTCGGCGGGTACGGGTGGTAGTTGGCGATCTTGCCGTCCCGGATCACCATGTGGTGCGACAGGACGCCGCGCACGGCCTCGGTGAAGCCGCAGCCGATCGACTCGTCCGGCACCTCGAACCGCTCCCAGGTCTGACTGCGGCCGGCCCGGACCTCGGCGAGGGCCTTCTCCGCGAAGTGCAGGGCCGCCGCGGCCGCGTACGCCTGGAAGTACGTCCGGGCGCGGTTGCGCTCGATGGCGTTGCTCCACCGGGGGATCTTCCACTCGAAGGTGGTCTCCGGCTTGGTCATCGAGCGCGGCAGGTTGATCTGCACGCTGTGGCCGGTGGCCTTGATGTAGCCGATGTCGACCAGGCCGGACAGCGCGGTGGACCAGAGGCGGGCGATCGGGCCGCCGCCGGTGTCGAGGGCGAGGTAGTCCTTGCCGTCGAACCAGCGCGGTGACATCACCCAGCTGTACTTGTCGTCGAAGTCGCGCTTCTGCGGCGCGGGGACGGTGTGCTGGTTCCACGGGTGCCTGGGGTCGACCGGGTTGCCGAGCGGGTCGTGGGTGACGAACAGCTCCTTGCCCTCCCAGTCCTCGTAGTAGGAGCTGCCGAGCAGGATGCGGATGCCGAGGTTGATCTCGGTCAGGTCGTTGGTGACCAGCTTGCCGTCGACGACCACACCCGGGGTGACGAACATCTTCCGACCCCAGTCGGTCATGTTCCGGTACGTGAAGTCGCAGTGGTCCGGGTCGTTGAGGCTCCCCCAGCACCCGAGCAGGACGCGGCGCCGGCCGACCTCCTCGTAGCCGGGCAGTGCCTCGTAGAAGAAGTCGAAGAGGTCGTCGTGCAGCGGCACGACCTTCTTCATGAACTCCACGTACCGCATCAGCCGGGTCAGGTAGTCGGTGAACAGCTGGACCGACGCCACCGTGCCGACGCCGCCCGGGTAGAGCGTGGAGGGGTGCACATGGCGGCCCTCCATCAGGCAGAACATCTCCCGGGTGTAGCGGCTGACCTGCAGCGCCTCGCGGTAGAACTCGCCCTCGATCGGATTGAGCGAGCGCATGATGTCGGCGATCGTCCGGTACCCGTGGTCGCCGGCGTGCGGGGCCGCGGTGCGCTCGGCCAGCTCCAGGACGCCCGGATTGGTCTCACGGACCATCTTCTCGCAGTAGTCGACCCCGACCAGGTTCTCCTGGAAGATGTTGTGGTCGAACATGTACTCGGCGGCCTCACCGAGGTTGATGATCCACTCACCGAGGTGCGGGGGCTTCACCCCGTACGCCATGTTCTGCGCGTAGACCGAGCAGGTGGCGTGGTTGTCGCCGCAGATGCCGCAGATGCGGCTGGTGATGAAGTGCGCGTCGCGCGGGTCCTTGCCCCGCATGAAGACGCTGTAGCCGCGGAAGACCGAGGATGTGCTGTAGCACTCCGCGACCTTCTTCTGCTTGAAGTCGATCTTCGTGTGGATGCCGAGGCTGCCCACGATCCGGGTGATCGGGTCCCAGGACATCTCCACCAGGCCGCTGCCGTCGCCGGCTGCCTTCGTCGTCGGTGCCATCGTGTCTGTCGTGCCCTTCTGGAAGCGGGGAGGGTCAGCGGCGGAGCGGGCCGCCGCACCGGGGTGCGGCGGCCCGCCGGGTCACCGCGGCGTGCGGTAACCGGTCGTCAGCGTGCGCCCGGGGTGGCGCCACTTGGGTTCCTTGTCGAGGGTCTTCATGGTGATCGAGCGCAGCCGCCGGATCACCGCGCCGTACGCGGAGCTCGCGTTCGTCGAGATGTGGGAGCCGGGCGGCGGGTCCATGAAGGGCATGAACTTGTCGGGGAAGCCCGGCATCGTGCAGGCGATGCAGATGCCGCCGACGTTGGGACAGCCGCCGATGCCGTTGATCCAGCCGCGCTTGGTGACGTTGCACTTGACGACCGGGCCCCAACAGCCCAGCCGCACCAGGCACTCCGGTGTGCCGTACTCGGTGGCGAACTGGCCCTGTTCGTAGTAGCCGCCGCGGTCGCAGCCCTCGTGCACGGTGGCGCCGAAGAGCCAGGTCGGCCGCAGCTTGTCGTCCAGCGGGATCATCGGCGCGGAGCCGGCCAGCTGGTAGAGCAGGTAGGTCAGGGTCTCGGAGAAGTTGTCGGGCTGGATGGGGCAGCCCGGCACGCAGACGATGGGCAGACCGGCCTTGGACTTCCAGTCCCAGCCCAGGTAGTCGGGAACGCCCATGGCGCCGGTCGGGTTGCCGGCCATGGCGTGGATGCCGCCGTAGGTGGCACAGGTACCGATCGCGACGACCGCCGTGGCCTTGGGCGAGAGGCGGTCGAGCCACTCACTGGTGGTGATCGGCTGACCGGTCAGCGGATCGTCGCCGAAGCCGCACCAGTAGCCCTCCTCCTTGATGCTCTCGTTCGGGATGGATCCCTCGACGACCAGGACGAACGGGTCGAGTTCGCCGCGGTCCGCCTTGAAGAACCACTCCACGAAGTTGTCCGCGCCCTGGACCGGCCCGCACTCGAAGTCGATCAGCGGCCAGTGGACGGCGATCTTCGGCAGGCCCGGCAGTGCGCCGGTGACGATCTCCTCGATGCTCGGCTGCATGGCCGCGGTCAGGGAGACCGAGTCACCGTCGCAGCTCAGGCCCGCGTTGATCCAGAGAATGTGCACCACATCGGTGTCGGTGGCGCTCGTTGCTGCAGCACCCATGAGGATGCCTCCTCGGAACTGGGAGCCGGACAAAAAGGCTCAAACCAGTCATAGCAGCGGTTGCCTCCGTCCGCCGGTCCGCAGGGCCGGGGGAGCACTCGGACGGAGCGCAAGCCGGGGCAGCCGCCCGGAGCAACCGGCCGGGCTGTCCGGCCGGTCACCCGGGCGTCGGCGCGGCCGCCCCGCCGGGCCCCGGTGCCGGCCGCTTGCCGACGAAGGCGGCCCGGAGCGCGTGGTAGGGCGCCTCCGGGGTGAAGAACTGGCGGTGCATCACGGCCAGTTCCTCGCGGCGGTAGGCGGCGAGCGGCTTGGCCAGCTCGTCCGCGTCGCGGGCGGCCTTCTTGGCGGCGATCCTGCTCTGGGCCGTCGGCGACGCGGCGAGCAGCCCGGCCAGCCGGCCCGTCTCCAGCCCGAAGTCCCGCGGGGCGCAGGGCAGCACCCGGTCGATCAGCCGGGCCCGCAGCGCGGCCGCGGCGCTCATCGGGAGCGCCCGCCCGGTGAGCCGGCCGGCCTCGGCCGCCCCCACCCGGCGCGGCAGGGTGTAGGTCCAGTACTCCGAACCGTGCAGGCCCATCAGGCGGTAGTGCGGGTTGAGCACCACGCCCCGCCGGCACCACACCTCGTCGGCCGCCAGGGCGAGCATCACCCCGCCGGCGGCGGCGTTCCCGCCCAGGGCCGCGACCACCAGGCGGTCCGTGGTGGTCAGCACCGCCTCGACCAGGTCGTCGATGGCGTTGATGTTCGCCCAGGACTCGGCCGCCGGGTCGGGCGCGGCCTCGATGACGTTCAGATGGATCCCGTTGGAGAAGAAGTCGCGGCCGCCGCCCAGCACCAGGACCGAGGTCGGCCGGTCCAGCGCGAAACGGTAGGCGTCGAGCAGCCGGCGGCAGTGCCCGGTGCTCATCGCGCCGCCGGGGAAGGAGAAGTGGAGCCGGCCGACCGGGCCGTCCTCCCGGTAGCGGATGTCCGACCAGGCCGGCGGGTCGTCCCGCGCCGGCAGCAGCGGCGCGGGCAGGTCGGGCAGGGCCGGGAGAGTGTCACCCAGCGCCACGACGGCCGGCAGTTTGAAGGTGGCGGGGCCACCCGGGTGACGGCGCCGGCGGAGCTCGGGGATCCACACCGCGCCGTCGGACGTCGCCCGGCAGACCGCCCCGGCCCGGGTCGCCAGTAGGTCGCCGGGGCGCCCGCGCAGGACGGGCTCCGGGTGGCCGCCGTGCAGGTACCACGCGGCGCCGAGCAGGTCGTCGAGCACGCCGGGCTGGGAGTCCGCCGCCCGGAGCTTGCGCAGCACGGTGTCGGTGCCGTCCCCGGCCCAGTCGATCCGCCGGGCCTCCTGGCGGAGCCAGGGCCTGGTGCGGTCCGGCGCCCGCCAGTCGGGGCCGCTCTGCGGGCGCGGGGTGAAGGTGCCCGTGGCGAACCGCTCCACGGCCCGGAGCACCGCCTCGACCGCGGCGTCGGAGACCTCGTTGCGGTACAGGTCGCTCTTGCCGACGGTCGGCAGCGAGCAGGCGGCCGTCGCCCAGACCGCGCCGGCGTCCATCACCTCGTCGGCCTGGAGCACGGTCACGCCCCAGTCGGCCGCTCCTTCGTGGATCGCCCAGTCGAGGGAGGAGGGGCCGCGGTCCCCCGGCGGGCCGGGGTGCACGATCAGGCACGGGAGCGCGGACCAGACGTCGCGCGGCAGCGCCGTGCGCAGCATCGGCGCGATCACCAGGTCCGGGGCCCACCGCCGCAGTACCCCGCGCAGCTCGTCGTCGTCCCCCGCCAGGTGCACCCCGACCGTGTGGCGCAGATCCCGCAACTCGGCGTACACCCTTTGGGTGAGGCTGTTGAACGCGCTCGCGACGAGCAGGATCCGCATGGCCGCCTCCGACTGTGTGGGCACCCGTGAACCCGCCGATCATCCGCCCCGGACCGCCGCCGCCCACCTCGCCGCGCCGCCCGTTCACCCGGCCGGACGGGCCGGTGCGACACCGTCCGCGAGGGCATGCCGGGCGGGACGCGCCCGATGTTCGGTCACCTCCGCACGATTGGCATGACTGAAGCCGCTCCGAACGGGCATACCCTCAGTAGCCCGTCGACGGGCCCCGATTGAAGCTCCCCCACGAGCGCAACCGGGGCCCTGGCCGGCGGCCGGGCCTGGACGTGACTCCCCCCACGGAGCAGCGGCCAGGCCCGCATGCTGTTCAACCAGCGACACGCAGCGTACATGTCATATCCACGTACCGCTACCGCGCGGACGTCCGAGGATCGGCCGGCGGACCGTCAGATCGCCTCCGCCGCAGGTCAGCACCCACCCGAGGCCGCGACCGGAAGGATACGCACCGGTTTGCCGCCCCGCCCTCCGTGACCCGTCTCATCGGAGTTCGACCATTGGGCTGGGGCGGGTTGCCCCGGACGGGTGCGGCCGTCATGATCGCGGGATGGCTGAGGAGACGGTCGCCGAGAAGACCTGGCGGGGGATGCTGGAGAGGCACCCCACGGCGCGGCGCGGGGAGCCCGCGGTCATCGAGGCCGCTTACGCCGAACCGCGATCGCGGGCCTTGTTCCCGTTTCCGAGCCACGGGACCCTCACCTTCCACCGGAATACGCGGTTCCCGTGGAGCAACGACCTGCCGTTCAGCGTGGGCGGCGCGCGATCCTGCGTCGTGTCCGCGCCGCTGGGCGCGCCGGAGCGTGTCCTCGGCGAGTCACTCACACCGCACGAGGCGGCCGCGTTGGTAGTGGCCCACCTGCCCCCTGACTGCGGACCGGCCTTCGACGGACCGTGGCCCCCACCGGAGAGCTCCGCCGACTGAGCCGCGCCGGTCGAACCTCGCTGAGACCGGTCACACCTCATTGGGACGGGTCACTCCGGGCGGGACGGCGCCGCCGGGCCGTCGCGGTCCATCTCCCGCAGGACCCCCGCGCCGACCGGGTCCGCCTCCTCGGCAGATCCGGGCGACAGGGTTCGCGCCGTTCTCCGCCGCGGGCACGGATCGTTCGAGCCCGGCCCAGGCTGCCACCCCGGGCGCTGGAGAAGTACCGCGCCGACCACCACACCAGGGCGCGGGACGGAACTCAGCCCGGACCCGGACTGGACCGGGAGGGCCCCGCTCGCGGCTCCGCACCGGCCCACCGGCCCACGGTGGCCATCGCCGACCCGGAGCCCCTGGGCGACGGCTTCGGCCCGCCGGGCGCGCAAGCGGTTCGGCCGGCGACGGCGCCCGGCGCGCCGTACCGCGCGCCCGGCGCCGTCGCCGTCAGGCGGGCGCGGGACTCCGGTCCCGGCGCGCCTGCCGCGTCGGATCGGGGACCGGCAGTGCGGCGATCAGCCGCCGCGTGTAGTCGGCCCGCGGTGCGCCGAGGACCTCGGCGGCACTGCCCGACTCGACGATCCGGCCGTGCCGCAGGACCGCCACCCGGTCCGCCACCCGCTGGACCACCGCGAGGTCATGGCTGATGAACAGGGCGGCGAAGCCCCGCTCCCGCTGGAGCCGGACGAACAGCTCCAGCACCTTCGCCTGGACCGAGACGTCCAGCGCCGAGGTCGGCTCGTCGGCGATCACCAGCCGCGGGTTCAGCGCCAACGCACGTGCCAGGCCAGCACGTTGGCGCTCGCCACCGCTGAGCTCGTGCGGGTGGCGGTCCGCGTAGTCCCGCGGCAGCCGGACCGACTCCAGGAGCGACTCCACCTCCGCCCGGATCGCCCGCCCGCCGAGGTCACGCCGGTGGACCGACAGCGGCTCCCCGACGCACTCGCCGATCGTCAGCAGCGGATTGAAGCTGGTCGCCGGGTCCTGGAAGACGAAGCCGATCTGCCCGGCCCGGCTGCCCGCCGTGGAGCGGCGCGCCCGCCGCAGCCGGCCCCGGGCCGCCAGCGGCTCGCCGAGCACGTCGAGCTCTCCCGCGCTGACGCCGACCAGGCCCGCGACCGCCCGGCCGATCGTCGTCTTGCCGGAGCCGCTCTCCCCCACCAGACCGAGCACCTCACCGGGGCGGATCTCGAAGTCGACCCCGTCGATGGCCCGGAAGGCCCGGCCGCCCAGCCGCGCGGGATGCTCGACGGTCAGGCCGGCGGCCCTCACCACGGGCACCACCGCTTCGGGGGCGGCTTTGACGGCGGTCGCTCCGACGGCGGTGGCTCCGACGGCGGTGGCTCCGACGGCGGCGGTGGCTCCGGCCGGGGGGCGGGCGGGCGCCGCCGCCGTGGCGAAGGCGGGTACGGCGGCCAGCAGTTCACGGGTGTACGGGTGGGCCGGCGCGGCGAACAGGGCGCGGACGGGCGCCTGCTCGACGATCCGCCCCTCCCGCATCACCGCCACCCGGTCGGCGAGGTCCGCGACCACGCCCATGTTGTGGGTGATCAGCAGGACGGCCGTGCCGAAGTCGGTCCGGCAGCGGTGGAGCAGTTCGAGGATCTCGGCCTGCACCGTGACGTCCAGCGCCGTCGTCGGCTCGTCGGCCACGATCAGCCGGGTGCCGAGAGCCAGCGCCATCGCGATGACGGCTCGCTGCTTCTGCCCGCCGGACAGCTGGTGCGGGTAGTGGTCCACCCGAACGGCCGGCTCCGGTATGCCGACCTGCCCCAGCATGTCGATCGCCCGGGCGCGCCGCCGCGCCCGTGAGCCGCCCCCGTGGGCCCGCAGCCCCTCGGCAAGCTGCCAGCCGATGGTGAACACCGGGTTCAACGCGGTGGACGGCTCCTGGAACACCATCGCGGCGTGGGAGCCGCGCAGGGCACGCAGCCGGGCGGGGGAGGCCGTCAGCACGTCCTCGACGGGCTCGGCCGCGCCGTCCCCCAGCAGCACCCGTCCGCCGGTGGACGCCGTCGCGGGCAGGAGGCCGAGGACCGCCTTGGCGGTCACCGTCTTGCCGCTGCCGCTCTCGCCGACCAGGGCGAGCACCTCACCGGGCGCCACCGACAGGGTGACCCCGCGTACGGCGGGCGCCCGCCCGCCGTCGGTGCCGAACGCGATGTGCAGGTCCTCGATCCGCAGCAGGTCAGTCATCGCCGGGGCCTCCGTCCGGTACGGGCTGGGTGAGGGGCCGCCCTTCGCCGGGCCGGCGGCGCAGCCTCGGGTCGGCCAGGTCGGTGAGGCTCTCGCCGAGCAGGGTCGTCCCGAGCACGGTGAGGACGATCGCGAGCCCGGGCGCGAGCGCCGTCCACCAGATCCCCGACGTGACGTCCGCGACCGAGCGGTTGAGGTCGTAGCCCCATTCGGCGGCCGAGTTGGGCTCGATCCCGAAGCCGAGGAAGCCCAGGCCCGCCAGTGTGAGGATGGCCTCCGAGGCGTTGATGGTGAGGAGCAGCGGCAGGGTGCGCACCGAGTTCCGCAGGACGTGCCGGAACATGATCCGCCACATGCCGGTACCGATCACCCGGGCCGCCTCGACGAAGGGCTCGGCCTTCACCCGGGCCACTTCGGCCCGTACCACCCGGAAGTACTGCGGGACGAAGGCCACGGCGACCGAACAGGCCGCCGCGCCCAGGCCGCCGGCCAGGCTCGACCGGCCGCCGCTGATCACGATCGACATGATGATCGCCAGCAGCAGCGAGGGGAACGCGTACATCGCGTCGGCGAGCCCCACCAGCAACCGGTCCAGCCGGCCGCCGAGGTAGCCGGAGACGAGACCGAGCAGGACGCCCGCGACCACCGAGAGCAGCAGGGTGACGGCGATGATCCCCAGCGCCGTCCGGGTGCCCCAGAGCGTCCGGGACAGCACGTCGTACCCGGCGACGGTGGTGCCCAGCGGGTGAGCGGCACTCGGGTGCTGCTGCGAACCGAACAGCTCCTCACCGCTGCGCAGTTGGGCGTAGCCGTAGGGCGCGAGCAGCGGGGCGAGGAGGGCCGCGAGCAGGAAGAGGCCGGTCAGCGCCGCCCCGGTCAGCAGCATGACGCGTTGCAGCCCGACGCTGCCGCGCACCCCGGCGGGCAGCGGGAGCCACCGTCGGCGTGGTGCGACGCCCCGGCGGGCGAGCAGGTGGTTCACCACTCAGTACCTCACTCGGGGATCGATCAGCGCCGCGACGACGTCGACCAGGAAGTTGGTCAGGGCGACGACCACGGCGAAGACCGCCACGATCCCCTGCACCGCGGCGAAGTCGCGGACCGTCAGATAGTGGGCGAGCTCGAAGCCGAGGCCCTTCCATTCGAAGGTGGTCTCGGTGAGCACCGCCCCGCCGAGCAGCCCCGCGATCTGCAGACCGAGGACGGTGACGACGGGGACCAGGGCCGGCCGGGTGGCGTGCCTGGTCACCAGCCGCAGCGGACCGACCCCGCGGGAGCGAGCCGCCTCCACGTAGTCGGCGGACAGCGTCCCGATCAGGTTCGTCCGGACCAGCCGCAGCAGCACCCCGGCGACCAGCAGGCCGAGTGCCAGGCCGGGCAGCACCGCGTGCCGCAGCACGTCGGCGACCGCCGACAGGTCGCCGCTGCGGACCGCGTCGACCAGGTACAGCCCGGTGGTGCCGGTCTGGTCCTGCAGTTCCAGCTGGACGTCGATACTCGCCCGGCCCGAGGCCGGGAACCAGTCCAGCCAGATCGCGAAGACCAGTTTCAGCAACAGCCCGAAGAAGAAGACCGGGGTGGCGTAGGTGAGGATCGCGAACAGCCGCAGCGCGACATCGGGCGCGCGGTCCCGGTAGGAGGCGGCCACCATGCCCAGCGGCAGGCCGACCGCCAGCGCGACCAGCAGCGCGACGGCGGACAGCTCGACGGTCGCGGCGCCGTAGGTCCGCAGCACCTGCGACACCGCCTGGTTGTCGGTGGCCGTCGTGCCGAAGTCCCCGGTGAACACGGCCCGCAGGTAGTCGAGGTACTGGGTGAGCAGCGGCTGGTCGTAGCCCGCCCGGTGCAGTCTGTCCTGCAGTTGGGCCGGGGTCAGCCGGTCGCCGAAGGCGGTGGTGATCGGGTCGCCGGTGGCGCGCATCAGGAAGAAGACGACGCTGACCAGGACGAGCACGGTCGGGACGATGAGGAGGAAGCGGACGACCAGGTAGCGGGCGAGGCCGTACCCGGCGGCGCCGCCGGCCGAGCCGACGGCGCCGGAGGTGTCCTGCGGGTGAGCGGTCACTTCTTCGAGAGCTCCGCCCAGCGGAACTGGTACGCGCTGGTGAGCTTCTCCGGCACACCCTCGATCCCGGCCCGGGTGACGATCGCGGTGGAGCCCTGGAGCAGCGGCAGCAGCGGCAACGCGGCAGCGGTCGCGTCCTGCGCCTGCTGGATCAGCGCGGTGCGCTTGGCCGCGTCGGTCTCGGTCTCCTCCTGCTTGATCAGCGCCCGCACGGCGGGGTCGGCGTAGCCGTTGTTCACCCAGTTGTTCTCGGCGTAGAAGGAGGAGAGGTAGTTGTCGGCGTCGAGGTAGTCCGCGTACCAGCCGAGCTGGTACAGCGGGTACTGGTCGGCGACGCGCTCCTTGCCGTACTGGGCCCAGGCGGTGGACTGCAGCTCCACCTTGAACAGGCCGGTGGCCTCCAACTGGGTCTTGATCAACGCGTACTCGTCCGCCGACGACGAGCCGTAGTGGTCGGGGTTGTACTGCAGGTTCAGGGTGACCGGGGTGCTCACGCCCGCCGCCGAGAGCCGCTGCGCCGCCGCGGCCTTGTCCGGCCCGCCCTTCTTGTCGCCGTAGAGCGACGTGAGGGAGGGGGTGGCGCCGGTGATGCCGTCGGGGACGGAGCTGTAGAGCGGCTGGAAGGTGTTCTTGTAGACCTGCGAGGCGAGCTGGGACCGGTCGATCGAGTCGGCGACCGCCTGACGGACCGCCAGGGCCTTGGCCGGGGCGGCCTGTTGGGTGGCTGAACCGAAGGGCTGGGTCTTGAGGTTGAAGACGATGAACCGGATGCCGTTGCCGGATCCGGTGTGCACCGCGATGCCCTGCTTGCCGGCCAGGTCCTGGAGGTCGGTGATCGGCAGGGTGCGGTAGACCACGTCGATGGTGCCCTGCTGGACGTCGAGCTTGAGATTGCCGGCGTCCGTGTAGTACTTGAGCTGCACGTTCTTGGTCTTCGGGGTGCCGAGCTGCCCCTGGTAGACGGTGTTCGCGGTGAAGGAGACCAACGCGTTCTTCTCGTAGCTGCGGATCGCGTAGGGGCCGCTCCAGGGCTTGCCCGCGACAACGGCCGCGTCGTCGAGGACCTTGTCCGCGGGGAACACCTCCTCGTCCACGACATAGCCGGCCGCGGTGGAGAGGACCTGCGGGAACAGCGTGTCATTGGCCGACTTGAGGGTGAAGACCACCGTGTCCCGGTCCGGCGCCGCCACCGAGAGGAGGTTGTAGAGCAGCGAGGAGGGACCGTTCTTGTCCGCGATCGCCAACTGCCGGTCGAAGCTGAACTTGACGTCGGAGGAGGTCAGTTCGTGCCCGTTGGCGAATGTGAGGCCCGGCTTCAGCGTGACCGTCCAGGTGGTGGGGCCGGTCAGCGCGATCGCGGACGCGAGGTCCGGCGACACGTCCGACGAGCCGTTCCTGGCGCTGAGCAGGGTCGCGTAGACCTCGCTCTCGATCGTCCCCGACCCCGCGTCCCAGGAGCCGGCCGGATCGAGGCCGGTCACCTGGTCGGTGGTGCCGATGGTGACGGCCTTCGCCGCCGCGCCGCTGGTGCCGCCGGCCGTCCGGGAACTGGTGCAGGCCGTCAGGGCCACCACCGCCGCCGTGCCGAGGGCGATGACGGCGAGGCTGTGTCCGGCCGAGCCGGTTCCGGTGCTGCTGGTGAGAGATGACATGGGAATTCCCTGCTTCCGCACGCGTGTTGGACGCGAGTGCGCCGGCCCCGGGGCCGCTCCCGGGGCCGCTCCCCTGGCCTGGGGCCTGGGGTTCGGCCCGGGATTCGGGGCCTGGGGTGTGTGGCCGTACCCGGGATCGGTTCGGGGCGGCGCGCATCGCGAAGAGGTCGATCACTGGACCGGTCCGGCCGGGCGGCCGTCCGGTGGTCAGCGACGACAGAGCGCGCTGGAGACCAACAGCAGGTCGATGTGGCGGCGGCTGAACAGCCCTGCCATGTCGGCCTCCTGGTCTTGGCTCCGGACCATGACCGGAGCGATCGCGCTTGCGGAACGGGACGTCCACCGAGCCTTCACCTGGAGCACCCCACCGCGTCAGGGGGTTGCCGTCCGGCCAGCCAGGGCTTGAACACCGGAACTCGTGGCGCGCTGGAACCGTAGATCAACAAAAGTGCCCGCGTCAATGGCTGTTGAGGTCCGGTCAGGAGATCGGCGGTCGGGCTCGGCCTCGGGTCGGTGTCCGGCGGGGCCGGGTCCTGGCTGCTCAGCGCGTCGCACCAAGGCCGTCGCGGATGTCACGAGCACCGTCGCGGGTGTCACGCCGGTCACGCGTGTCACGGCTGTACCGGGACCGGCCGCCTTTCGGCCGCGGGCCCGCGTCGGCTGCGGCTGCGCGGGCTGCGGCAGCGGCTGGGGGCTCGGGGGCGCCTTCTCCGTGCCCGCCGTCCGGCCGAGCCGCTTGCGGCCGCGCACGACCAGGGTGGTGTCCACCAGCGCGCCGGCGGCGGCCTGGAAGGCACGGGCGGAGCAGGCGTTCAGCTCCTCCAGGGTGCGACGGTTCGATTGACCGAGGATGTCGCGGCTGCCGGAGGGGAGAGCGCGGTGACGAACGGCCGGCTCGCGACCGAGCGCCCGCAGGGCCTCCGCGCGCTCACGCGGCGCGACGGCGAGCCGGAAGCGTGACCCGACGGGGAACCCAGGACTCGGGTTCCACCCCGGAGCCGCGGGTGCAGGACGTGGCAGGACACCACGCGGGCGAGCCGGCGGCGGGCGGCGGTCTCCCCGACCCGCGGTTCGCGGGCCGGCCGGGTCATCGACATCCGGGCGTCGCCCCGCCCAGGGCGACGAGCTGCTCGTCCAGCTCGTCGACGGGCAGCGGCTCCGGCAGCGGGCGGCCCTCCACGACCGCGCGGCGCAGCGTGGTGGGCTCGCCGTCGAAGGGGCGCGCGGTCTCCCGCCTGGTCCCCACCCTCCACCCCACGATCGGCCACGGCGCCGGCGACACCGTCATGCACCACCCCGACCTCACCCGGTACGGCACCAACGCCGAGGCCGACCGCGCCGTCCTCAACGGCGGCCTGGCGATGGCGTGGACGGCGATCACCCTCGCGAGCCGCGAGACCCACCGGGCGTCGCTGGTGGAGCGGCTGGGCCGGCGGCCTCGCGGCGCGGACCTCGGCCGACTCGGAACCAGGGCTGGTCGGGGCCGGGGCTGATCCGGCCGCTGCCGCTCCGCCGGGCGGACCGTTCGGGTGAACGGTCTGCCCGGCGGAGTCGGTCGGGACCGGCCGGAGTCGGGCAAGGCCGCGCGGGGTGCCCAGCCCCAGCCCGCCCCGGCTCCCGGACGCGCTACGGGCGCTCCACCGGGGCGGTCCAGTCCGGCAGGCTCGCGCCCGGCTCGGTGAAGGTGGAGAAGTCCGTGGTGCCGGTGAACGCCTTCTGCTGGTAGAGATCACGGGCGTAGGCCCACAGGTGCGGGTACTCGGCGAGGCCGGGGCTGATGGCACGGGCGTGGTTGGTCCCCACGTCGAAGCGCGCCAGCGTCACCCAGAGCCGCACGTCCGCCTCGGTCAGCCGGTCGCCCAGCAGGTAGCGGCTGGTGGCGAGCCGGGTGTCCAGCTCCGCGAAGGTCTCCAGCAGCGTGGCACGGGCCGCGAGGGCGGCCTCCCCGGCCCCCGCCGCCACACCCGCGCCCTGGTTGACGGCCGGGCCCAGCCGGGCGTCCAGCGCCTCGATCTCGGCCCGGAGGTCCTCCGGGTAGGCGTCCGCGCCGTTCCCCCACTGACCGAACTGCGTCGCCAGGTCGATGCCGATGGTCCGGAAGTCGTTGCTGACCACCCGGCCGGTCTGCCGGTCCCAGAGCGTCGGCACCGAGATGTGCCCGTCGAAACCGGGCTCGGTCCGCTCGTACGCGTCCCGCAGCAGGGTGAACCCGTTGACCGGGTCCGCCCCGTGGGTCTCCCGGAAGGCCCAGCCCCGGCCGTCACGCCGACCGTCGACGTAGGACACCGAGACGACGTCCTCCAGCCCGTTGAGCGCGCGCTGGATGGTGGTGCGCTGCGCCCAGGGGCAGAACCAGCCCGCGTAGAGGTGGTACCGGCCGGGCTCGGCGAGGTAGCCGCTGCTGCCGTCAGCGGTGATCCGCCCGGTGAAGCGGTACAGCGGACGCTCGTCGCCGGGCACCCTGGTGATCCGGTACTCGCCGTGGACGGCGGTGTCGGCGGGGCTGGCGTAGTTCACGGTCTGGCTCACATCGAACTCCTTGAAAGAGGTGAAACGGTGCGGTGCTGGTCCGGGGCGGTGATGGTGCGGTCGTACTGGTGCCGTGGTGAGGTCACGGACGGGCGGCGGTCACGCGCGGTGCTCCCCGTCCGGGACCCGCAGGCCCAGGAAGGTGACCTGCCGGCGCAGCCGGAACCCGAGCGACTCGTACAGCCGGATCGCCGTGGTGTTCTCGGCCGAGGTGTGGAGGAACGGCGTGTCGCCGCGGTCGCGGATTCCGGCCGCGACCGCCCGGACGAGCCGGGATCCGAGGCCCTGCCCCCGGTGCGACTCGGCCGTGCAGACGGCGCTGATCTCGGTCCAGCCCGGCGGGCGCAACCGCTCCCCCGCCATCGCGACCAGGGCACCGCCGCGCCGGATGCCCAGGTACCCGCCGAGTTCGATGGTGCGGGGCAGGAACGGGCCCGGCCGGGCGTGCGCCACCAGGGCCAGCATCTCCGGCACGTCGGCGGGGCCCAGCCGGACGGCCTCCTCGTCGGGCGTGGCCCGGACACCGTCGTCCACCAGTTGGACACCGGGGCCGTGCATGAGGATCTCCCAGTCGGCCGGGACGCTGTCCGGGGAGCCGGTGGCGGCGACGACACCGCCCGGTCCGTACAGCGCCGCCACGTGCCGCCAGGTCTCGCGGTCGCGCCGGTCCGGGAGGGCCGCGAACGGCGACACGTCGGCCGGGTAGCGCAGGACGTCACCGTGCCTCTCGGCGAGGTGGGCGTGCGGGCCGAGCAGGGCGGCACGGGCCGGGTTGTCCAAGGGGTGGCGGTGCGCGGCGGCGTCAGTGGCGTCGGCGGTGCCGTCGTCGGTGGCGGCCGGGGGTTGGTCCGTCGTGCCGTCGGGGGTGAGCACGGGGTGCTGGGGCATGCGAAGCGGTTCCTCGATCTCGAACTTCTCGGTGACCTTCTCGGTGACCTTCTCGGGTTTCTGCTCGGTGTCCTCGGCTCGGCGCCTCCGGCCGAGGCACGGCCGCCGAGGCGGGGCCGGCCGAGGCCGGACCTCGGGCAGGTGCCGGGGAGGCCGGTGCCGAAGGCCCGCGTGGCTACGACGGACCACGACGGGGCATGACGAGACGGGACTCGGACTGCCGGGCGCACCCGGGGCGCCGGGCCCCTGGACGCGAGAGGGCGCGGTGCCG
The DNA here is from genome assembly GCF_044768625.1 of Kitasatospora sp. NPDC091207. Lineage (NCBI taxonomy): Bacteria > Bacillati > Actinomycetota > Actinomycetes > Kitasatosporales > Streptomycetaceae > Kitasatospora > Kitasatospora sp. NPDC091207. The sequence goes on along the minus strand of NZ_JBIVVS010000009.1, from coordinate 69,307 downwards.
GACGACAGCAGGGAGCTACGACCGGTTGCGGGCAGTCACGATCAGTTACGGGCGACAGAGACCGGTCGGGGAGCCGACCCCGTCGATCCAGCGGCGCCGCACCAGCCGGGCACCGAGGACCGGAGCGCCGGTCATCGCGCGGTGGGCTCCGAACGACGGGCGGAACGCCGCGCGCGACAGCGACGGGTGTCCGAAGACCACCCACTCGTCCCGCAGTTGGCGTGCGTGCATCGCCCGTCCGTTTCGCGTCCGGCAACCGTGAAGGTCAACAGTACCGCGAGGCGGGCGCGGCACCAGGGGCAATCTCGCATTGTGGTTCGCGAACACCCCACCGGACCGGCGGTGGACGGCACGGCTACGCTCTGTCAGGCCGATCCGGGCAGGGCCCGCGGCCGTCGACGACGACGCGGCCGAGGAGCGCGATCCGCGTGGCGCTCATTGGAGGATGTTGATCGCCCGGGCGATCACCAGGGTGGCCACGACCAGGGACAGCGCCGCTTGCGCCATCATCAGCAGCTTGGCCCACCGCTTGACCGCCGAGACGTCGGTGGGGCTGAAGGCCGTGGCGGTCCAGAAGGCGAGCGACAGGTAGTCGGCGAACCGCGGCACCCAGACCGCCGGCGCGAAGTCCGTGTACTGCATCTCGGGGAACACGAACGCCGGGTTCGCGTACGGCCGGTGGGCCCTGGCGGCGGCGCCGCCGCGATCCAGGCTCCAGTACCAGAGCGCGAAGGCGACCACGTTCGTCACCCAGACCACGCCACCGGTCGCCAGCAGCCCCGTGGCGTTGTTGGCGAACAGGCTGTTGTCGGTCAGGATGTCCGCCACCAGATGGCCGCCCGCGAACATGTTGGCCACCGTGATGAAGCCGATCAGGAGCTGGGTGACGACCCGGAGCCAGGCCTTCTGACGATCGATCCGCCCCGGGTCCCCGATGATCAGCGCCGCCAGCAGCGAGCCCGTGGCGGCCGGGAGCACCCAGGAGGGATCGACGCGGTAGCGGGCCGGCAGCGTCACATGGAGCGTCGCGACCACGGCGACCGCCAGCACCACCGGCCACCAGTGCTCACCCCGCGGCGCCTCCTGATCCGGCGTCACCTGCGGCGGATCCGGAGCGTCCTGGCTTGCTGACATTGCCCCATTGTCACCTCGCCGACGACGATCACGCCGACGGCTCACCAGTCGCACCCGGATCCGCGGCGGTCCGCCGGGGCGGCCGTGCGGGCGATCGTGTCAGTACCCGGGCGCGGGACCGACCGCGGGCTCGCCCAGCTCCGACCGGTCGGCGGCGTCCGACCGGCCACCGAGCTCCGACCGATCACCGTGGTCCGGCCGATCGCCGAGGTCCGGCTGTTCGCCGAGCTCCGCCAAGGCCGCCAGGACGTCGGCGCGCAGCCGGGGGTGCGCGGTGGTGCCGTCGATCACCGCCAGGGCCTGCCGCAGGCGGGCGGCGGCCTCGTCCCGCCGGTCCAGTCGGCGGTGATGGTCGCCGAGGGCGAACAGGGTGAGACTCTCCAGCACCACGTCCCTGGTCAACCGGTGACGGTCCAGTGCCCGGTGCAGGTACGTGTCGGCCTCCTCGGACCGGCCGGTGAGCATCGCCGTCGCGCCGAGGTTGGTCCAGCAGACCCCGATCGCCCAGTCGTCCCGGTTGTCGTCGGGTTGCGCCAGCAGCAGCGCCAGCGACTGCAGGAAGTACTCCCGGGCCTGCTCGTGGGCACCGGTGTGGTGACTGTGGAGGCCCAGGTTCCCGATCACGTGGGCCTCGCCGACCTGGTCGCCGACCGAGGCCAACAGGGAACGGGCCACCTGGAGTTCGGGCAGGGCCTCGTCGTACCGGCCGCGTGCGGCCAGCGCGGTGGCGAGGTCGTTCCGGGCATGTCCCTCGCCGTGCCGGTCGCCCGCCCGCCGGGCGGCGGCGACCGCGAGCCGGTCCGCCTCCTCCCAGTCGTCCAGGTGCGGACTGATGAAGTAGTACCCCCAGAGCACCACCGGCAGCTGCCACGCCAGGTCGTCGAGACCGTGCTCGGCCGCGGTCCGCACCGCGCCCAGCAGATGGGCGTGCTCGCCCTCGCACCAGCGCTGGGCCTCGGCCGCCGTCGCGAAGCCCTTCGACTCGTACCAGGATCCGGCGGAGGCGAGCGGGATCCGCCGTCGACGCGGGGTGAGCAGCCGCGCCGCGGCGTCCGCGTGGTGCAGGTACCAGGTGTAGAGACGCTCGCGGGCGGCGGTGCGCTCGGCCGGGTCGGTCTCGGCCGTGGCGCGCTCGGCGGCGTACAGCCGCAGCAGGTCGTGCATCCGGTACCAGTCCCGGCCCTCGTGCGTGAGCAGATGGGCGGTGGCCAGCTGCTCCAGCACCGGGCGGACGGCCACGACGCGTTCGCCGCAGAGCGCGGCGGCGGCCGCCGTGCACAGGTCGGCGGCCGGGGCGAGGGCGAGCAGCCGGAAGACGTTCCGGGCGCGGGCCGGCAGGGCGCGGTAGGAGAGGTCGAACGCGGCCCGGACGGCCGAGGCGGCGTCGCCCTCGATCTGCAGGGCGGTGAGCCGGTCCTCCGCGTCGCGCAGCTCGGCGGCTTGGTCGGCGACGGTGAGGTCGGGGCGTTCGGCCAGCCGGCTCGCCGCGATGGCGAGGGCCAGGGGCAACCGGCCGCAGACGGCGGCCAGTTCGGCACAGGCCGCGGGTTCGCTGAGGGCCCGCCGGCCGCCGATGACGCGGTCGAGCAGGGCGACGGCGTCCGAGGCCGGCATGAGGTCGACCACCAGCGGGCGGGCGCCGTCGCGCGCCGTGAGCCCGGCCAGCCTGGTCCGGCTGGTGACCACCGTCAGACAGCGCGGCGTGCCCGGGAGCAGCGGCCGGACCTGCTCGGCGCTGCGCGCGTTGTCGAGGACGACGAGCACCCGCCGGTCCGCCAGCAGCGAGCGGTAGAGCGCGGTGGCCTCCTCCGGCACGCTGGGCACCTGCTCGCCCGGCACCCCGAGGGCGCGCAGGAAGCGGGCCAGGACGGCGTGCGCCGGCAGCGGCGGGCCGGCCGAGAAGCCGTGCAGGTCGGCGTAGAGCTGGCCGCCGGGGAACCGGTCCCGGACCCGGTGGGCCCACTGGACGACGAGGCTGCTCTTGCCGACCCCGGCGCTGCCGGAGACCGCCCAGATCGGGGCGGCCGCCGGGGCGGTGGGCGTGCCCGGGGCGGTGGGCGCCCCCGGCCCGGCGAAGGCCGTCGCGGCGAACTCGTCGAGTGCCGCCAGCTCCGCCCGGCGTCCGGTGAACGTCGCCAGCGGGGGCGGCAGTTGGGCGGGCGGCGGGACGGTCACCCCGGCCCCGGCCACCGTTCGCCCGGGCCCCGCTCCCCCGGTCTGCGCTCTCCCCCGCGTCCCGGGTCTGCTCGCCGTGCCTCCGGCCGCCCTGCGGTCCGGCGCCCTGCGGTCCGGCGCCCTGTGTTCTGTCGCGCCGTGTTCCGGCGCCCTGTGTCCGGCCGCCGCCCGCTCGGCCGCCGCGCGTACGGCTGATGCGCGTACGGCTGCTGCGCGCGGATCGGCCCCGGGCGGCTCGGTGGTGAGCAACTCCAGGTGCAGGCGCTTCAGTTCGGGGCTCGGATCGAGGCCCAGCTCGTCCGCGAGGCGCCCGATGAAGAGCTGGTGGACCGCCAGGGCGTCGGCCGTCCGGCCGGAGAGGTGCAGGGCCCGCATCAGCTGGCCGACGAACCGCTCCCGCAGCGGCTGCTCCGCCACCAGGGTGGTCAGCTCGGGGATGGTCGAGCGGTGCCGGCCCAGCGCCGCCTCCAGGTCGAGACAGTCCTCCCAGGCGGTCAGCCGCAGTTCGTCCAGCCCGACGGCGCCCGCCGCCGGCAGGCGCCCCGGGAGGCCGTCGAGCACGGGGCCGCGCCACAGCGCGAGTCCTTTCCGCAAGCCGGCTGCCGCGGCGGCGAGTTCTTCGGCGGCGGCCGTCCGGCGGGCCCACGCGACCAGGTCGGTGAAGACCCGGGCGTCCAGCCGGTGACCGTCCAGCGGGATCCGGTACCCACCGCCGTCGGTCAGCAGCACCGGCGGGCCGGCCGGGTCGGCCCGGGCGAAGCGCCGACGTAGCACGCCTGCCAGATTGCGGACTTGGCGATCCGCGGTGGCCGGCGGGCGCTCGTCCCACACCGCGTCGATCAAGCGGGCCACCGGTACGGGGCTGTCCGCGTTGAGCAGCAGGGCCGCGAGCAGCCGCTCCTGCCGGATCCCTTCCAGCGGGACCCGGTGCCCCCCACCGTCCCGCACCTCCAACGGTCCGAGAATCCCGAACTCCATGCGTTCCCCTCCCCAGGGCGCTGCACGTCGCCGTCGCATCATCACGGTTGGTGATGATCCGATGACCAGATCATGCCAGATGTGTGCTGCCGGTTGAGAGAGTCGGTCCGTACCGGAACGGCAAGGTACCGACCGCATTCCCACGACCTCTCACCAGCCCCTGGAGGAACACCCATGACCCGCACCAAGCGCCTCGCGGCAGCCGCGGCGGCCATCGCCGCGGCCGTCCTGGTCCCGCTCACCGCCGTACCCGCGCACGCGGCGACCGGACCCGCCACGCACTACGGAATGACCTGGGAGGTCATCGGCTACGGACCCGACGACAGCGTCCAGGTCGGCGGCCCCGGCGGCACGTCGAGCGACGCCTACCACGGCGACACCCCGCCGTCGGCCTCGCTCCCCGTGCTCTGCCTCAACGTCGACGGCAGCCCGGCCCCGGCCGGCATCAGCATCGGCTTCTACAACGGCTGGGCCCAGGGCACCGTGGCGCTCAGCCGCCCGGTCAAGGGCTCCCGACTCAACAGCCGCGCCGCCGCCGACACCATCTGCCAGGCCACCTTCGGCAGCGGCTGGCGCGAAGCCGAGTTCCACGACGGCCACTTCGGCCCGGACCTCGCCCAGACCGGTGGCTGGACCTTCTGGGCCTACGGCAACATCCCCAACAACACCCGCTTCTGGACCGCGATCATCGGCCAGCCGGCCAACCCCTGGGACTGACACCCGTCGCCGCGGCTGCCCGTCCGGGCGAACGGGCGGACGGGCAGCCGCATCCGAGGTGGGTCACTCCCGACGAGTCCGAAGGGTGGCGGATTCAGGAAAACGGCCGACCGCCACAGAAAGGCCGAGGAGCGTGGCATATGCCATCCACCCCCGGCCGCATACGCTTCGACAGCGAAGACCAGCCCATTCCCGGCACCGGATGACCAGGGAAATGGCGCGCCGGAGGAATGGCGCGCCATAAACCCATGCGCCCCGACCGGTCGCTACGCATCGAAACCGACTCGGCCGGAACCGGCCGGATGTGCATCCACCCGCCGGAGAAGCTCACCCCGTCCCGCGCTCCCGGGAGAGCCATTGGGCCTGAGATGCCGGTGGGGCCGCCGTGGCTGTCCGAACGAGACCCCCGACCTGATTCAACGTCACCATTTCGCCATTCCGCACCGGTTCGGAAATCGACGCCTGGCGGCATGAACTTCTGTTGACCCTGGGGCACCTGTCGACAGGAGGGGGCCGTCGCAGGTCAGGCCGCGTTCGCGGGCTCGCGGCGAAAGCGGCCGGGCCCACGAGGCGGGGCGGTGAGCCGCGCTGTCGCGCTCTTGCACAGGCCGTACGGCCCGATCAGGATGCACAAGCGCGGCCGAAGCGCCTTCCCGAACTGTCGGGTGGGGCGTCAGGTCCGTTGTTCGGTAAGCCCGTTCGTAGACCCATCGCACTTCGGCGCCTATCCGCCCCCGGCGGGTGCACGGCGCTGCCCATCGTTCGGTCGAACAGGATGGATTCAGAGTGGAGTCAGCGCAACACACACTCGTCGAATGGTTCGAAGGCGTCGTCGCGCGTTTCCCCGAACGAGTGGCTGTGACGGCCGATGACGGGGATCTCACCTACCGGGCGCTCGACCGCCGGGCCGCCGCGGTCGGCCGGCGACTGCGGGCGTCGGGAGCCGGGGCCGGCTCCCTGATCGGCCTGCTGGTCCCGCGCACCGGCGGACTGGCGGCCGGCCTGCTCGGCATCCTCAAGTCCGGTGCCGCCTACGTTCCCGTGGACCCGGACTACCCCGAGGAGCGGATCGCCTGGACCCTCAAGGACAGCGGCGTCACCCATCTCGTCACCACGCCCGAACTCGCCGGGCGCTTCGGTGAGCTGGGCGTCGACGTCGTCGTGCTCGACGGGGCGGACACCGAACCGGACGTCGGTTCGGACGCCGAGCCGGACATCGATTCGCGGCCGGCCGGGACGGGCGCGGACGACCTTGCCTACGTGATCTACACATCGGGGTCCACCGGCCTGCCCAAGGGCGTCCAGGTGGAGCACCGCGCTGTCGTGCGGCTCTTCGATGTCACCCGGGACCGGTTCGGCTTCGACGAGAACGACGTGTGGACGCTGTTCCACTCCGCGGCCTTCGACTTCTCCGTCTGGGAGTTCTGGGGCGCGCTGCTGTTCGGCGGTCGGCTCGTGGTCGTCCCGCAGGCGGCCACCCGCTCGCCGCAGGCCTTCCACCGGCTCCTGCGTGAGCAGCGGGTGACGGTCCTCAACCAGACGCCGTCGGCGTTCGCCCGGCTGGCCGCGGCGAACGAGCAGGCCGACCAGCCGCTCTCCGACCTGCGCGTGGTGGTATTCGGCGGCGAACGGCTCGAACCCGCGGTCCTGCGCGGCTGGTTCACCCGCTACGGCGACGAACAGCCGCGCCTGGTCAACATGTACGGCATCACCGAGGCCACCGTGCACGCCTCGTACCAGCGGGTCACCGAGGCCCACACCGTCGCACCCGGCGTCAGCCCGATCGGCGTGCCGCTGCCGGACCTCACCTTCCACTTGCTCGACGAGAACGGCCGGACGACTGCCGACGGCACCCCGGGCGAGCTGTACCTGTCCGGCGCGGGGCTGGCCCGCGGGTACCTGGGCCGTCCCGAACTGGACAAGGAACGATTCCTCGAACTGACCGACCCCGACGGCACGGTACGGCGCTGCTACCGCACCGGGGACCACGTGGTCGCGCTCCCCGGCGGCGGCTACGGCTACCTCGGCCGCGCCGACGACCAGCTGAAGATCCGCGGCTACCGGGTCGAGCCCGGCGAGATCGAGGCCGTGCTCCTCGCGGAGGCCGGCGTCGACGCGGCGGTGGCCACCGCCCACCGCTACAGCGAGGCCGACGTCCGCATCCTCGCCCACGTCGCCTCGGGCATCGCGGCGGACGTCCTCGCGCCCCGGCTCGGCGCGCGCGCCGCCGCCGCCCTGCCCCCGCACATGCGCCCCTCGGCCTACGTCGTCCTGCCCGAGCTGCCTCTCACCCTCAACGGCAAGATCGACCGGAGCCGGCTGCCGGAACCGACGGGGGCGGCCTTCGCCCCGGTCGCCGTGGACGCCGACGAGGGCTCCGAACTCACCGGCACCGAACGGCGGATCGCCCGGATCTGGCAGTCCGTCCTGGAGCTGCCGGAGGTCGGCCGGGAGACCGACTTCTTCGACCTCGGCGGCACCTCGCTCTCCCTGCTGCGCATGTTCGACGCGACCAACAAGGACTTCGGTACCGACCTCGACATCACCGTGCTGATCGACGGCGCCTCGGTCGCGGCCCTGGCCCGCCACGTCGACTCCGCGCTGTCCACCACGACACCCACCCCGTGATCCCGGGCGCACCGACCGGCCGCACCGCATCCACCCCGGAGGGACGCATGACCGCACAGCCCGACTTCTCCCTGAGCCCCGAGGACATCGCCGCCTTCCACCGCAACGGCTACGCGGGCCCGTTCGCGCTGTACGAACCGGACGAGATCAAGAAGGGCTGGGGTCGCACCCGGCTGGAACTCCTGGACCGCAGCACGGCCGTCTACAGCGAGGACGCGGCCGTGTCCGGCGCGACGAACATCTCCAACTACGACCGCCACCTGGACCACCCGTTCCTGGCCGACCACATCACCCGGCCGGAGATCGTCCACCGCGTCGCCTCCGTCCTCGGCCCCGATGTCCTGTGCTGGCGTACCGAGTTCTTCCCCAAGCACCCCGGCGACGAAGGCACCGACTGGCACCAGGCGGACACCTTCGCCAACGCCTCCGGCACACCGCAGATCCAGTGGCCCGGCGGCTCCGACTTCGGCGGCACGATCACCGTCTGGTCCGCCTTCACCGAGGCCAGCGCCGAGATGGGCTGCCTGCAGTTCATCCCCGGCACACACCGCACCATGCACTACGACGAGACCAAGCGCATGCACTACGCGCCGGAGCGGAACACCGCCGTCGACAAGGACGGCATCCGGCGGGGCTTCTTCGGCTACGACTACCGGGAACTGCAGATCGACCCCGACTGGAAGCCGGACGAGTCCCAGGCCGTCTCCATGGAGATGCGGGCCGGCCAGTTCATCATGTTCTGGTCCACCCTGATGCACGCCTCCCACCCGCACGAAGGCCGCACCCGGGACATGCGCATGGGCTTCGCCTCCCGCTACGTGCCCACCGCGGTGGAGATCTACCCGGGCAGCGCCGCGATCGAGGAGTACGGCGGCCGGGTCAGCCTCGACCGGTACGGCGCGGTACTGGTCAGCGGTGCGGACACGTACGGGCACAACCGGCTGGCCGAGCGCACCACCCGCGACCACCCCTTCATCACCCGGTCCCCGGCGGGAGCGTGATACCGCCGGTATCCGCGGCCGGCAGCGCGGCCGGTGACGGTTCACCGGCCGCGCTCGCCCGCGCCCTGCTGGACACGGCGCACCTCACCCGTACGGTGCCGGACCGGATGCGGGTGGCGCCCCGGGTGCCGTTCATGCCCGAACAGCTGCCGTCCGCCCAGAAGTCGGTCGACCGGATCACCGACGCCCTCGGCCTGCCCGGGCTGGAGGTCGTGGCCGGGCCCGGCCGGCTGACCGCGGTGGAACTCGCGGTCAGCCGGCGGCTGGCGCTGGGCGCACCCGGCGCCGCGGGCGCCGATGAACCGGAGCGGGCGGCACAGGCCGCTCTCGCCGCCTTCCCCGGGCCGGCCGTGGTGGTGCCCGGCCGGGACGGCACACCGCTCAGATGCTGGGCCGCCGGCCCCGAGGACGCGCCGGCCGTGGTCGTCGTCAGCGCCTGCGGCATGCCCGTCGGGCTCGCGGTGAGATGGCTGGCCGCACTGGCACCGGAGTACCGCGTGGTGACCTGGGAGAGCCGCGGCCTGTTCGCGCCGGACGACGGCACGGCGCTCGGCGAGCTGACCGACCACACGCTCGACGCTCAGAGCGAGGACGTCCTGGCCGTCCTCGACGGATTCGGCATCGACCACGCCCACGCGCTCGGGCTGTGCGGAGGCGCGGTGATCGCCCTCGCGGCCGCCTCCCGCTCCGACCGGATCACTTCTCTGAGCCTGTGGCACGGCGACTACGAACTCGGCGACGAGGCCCCCAAGACGACCCACCAGCGCGACATCGAGTCACTGCTGGCCATGGTCGCCCGAGGCCGTTCCCAGGCGGCCGGCATGCACCGGCTGATGAGCCGGCCCGGCACCCTTGAGGCGCTGCGCCCGGACATCGCCCACTACCTCATCCACCCCTACGCCACGCCGGAACTGCTCTACCGCTACGGCCTGCTGAACGGGGCCATCATGTCCGCCGACTGCCGTCGGCTGCTCGACGCCCCCCAGCCGGCCCTCGTCGTCACCAGCGACCGCGACTCCACCGCCCACCCCGCCGGCTCCGCGTACGTGGCCCGACACCTGCCGCGGGCCGAACTGCGGACCCTGCCCGACGGCGACCATCTCACCGCCTTCGACGCCGGCGGTGAACTCGTGGCGCTGGCGCGGCAGTTCCTGCGCAGCGTGACCACACCCGACCGGAAGGGCCCATGAACGACATCGCCGACCGCACCCGGAACGAGCAACTGGCCGAGGTGCTCAGGGACCACCCCGCGGTGGCCGACGCGGTGGTCACCGACGACCCCGACGGCCGGGGCGGGCACGCCCGGCTCCTCACCGACCCCGTCACGGCCCGCGTGCTGCACCGGTCCGCCGTCCTCGAAGCCGCGGACCGGCTCGGCGGCCTCGGCTGGCACGAGCCCGCGGGCGCGATCCGGGTGGCCGGGCTCAACCGCAGCGAGACCGACTTCCTCCACCGCGAGATCTTCACCGACAACGCCTACTTCCGGCACGGCATCACCCTGCCCGCCGGGGCCGTCGTGGTGGACGTCGGAGCGAACATCGGCATGTTCACGCTCCGTGCCGCCCTGCACAGCCCCGGCGCCCGGGTCATCGCCGTCGAACCGGTCCCCGAACTCGCCGCCGCCGTCGCGCTCAACGCCGAGCTGCACGACGTGGACGTCACCGTGCTGTGCGCCGCCCTGGGCCGCACCGAGGGCGAGACCGCTTTCACGTTCTACCCCCACAACAGCGTCATGTCGGGCCGGTTCGCGGACGAGACCGAGGACCTCGGCGTGCTCAAGGGCTACCTGCTGACCGGGGAGGATGTCCGGCAGGGCTCGCAACTGGACCGGATGGTGACCGACCGGATGGCCGCGCAGTCCCGCCAGGTCCCCGTGACCACCCTCACCGCCGTCGTCCAGGAGTACGGCCTCGCCCGTGTCGACCTGCTGAAGATCGACGTGGAGAAGGCCGAGGCCGAGGTCCTCGACGGAATCGACGAGACCGTGTGGCCGCGCATCGACCGGATCGTGCTGGAGGTCCACGACGTCGAGGGACGTCTCGCGGCCATCCTCGCGCGGCTGCGCGCCCTCGGGTTCGAGGCCACCACCGATCAGGATCCCCGGCTGGTCCACACCCCGTGCCACAACGTCTACGCCCGGCGCCCCCGGGCCGACCCGGGGTCGCTGCCACTCGCCGTACCCAGCGGCGGTCCGACCCTGCGCCGGCTGGAGGCGGAGCTTCGCGAACTGACCGCCCGGCGTCTGCCGTCGGCGGTGCCGCCCGACCGCTACACCGTCGTCGCCGACCTCTCCCACGCCGACGGCCACGGACCCGTCGCACCCCGACGCGCCTTCGCGTCCCCACGGGTGGCCGTGCTCGCCCGGGCCTGGTCGGAGCTGTTCGGCCCGGACGCCGTACGGCCGGACGCGGACTTCTTCGACCTGGGCGGCGACTCCCTCACCGCTGTGCGCCTGATGGCGACCATCGAGTGCGAACTCGGTGAGGACACTCTCACCCCCGACCTGATCTTCACCGACAGCACCTTCGGCGCGCTGGCCGCCGCCGTCGAGGCGAGCGGGGAACCCGAGGGGGCAGCGCGTCCATGAGCTCCACGCACCACCGGCTCGGCGGAGATCGTCCGCACCGCGGCCCCGGCCGCCGGCTCGTCCCCCGTTCCGCCGCCCACCCCGCGCCGCGGCGGCCCGCCGACAGGAGCCAGCCGTGACCGCGACAGCCGGTCCGCGCACCGCGGAGTCCGCACGCTGGTTCCACCGCCCGCTCCCGCGCCCGCAGGCCCGACTCAGACTCGTCTGCGCCCCCTACGCCGGGGCCGGAGCCGCGGTGTACCGGTCGTGGGCCGAGCTGCTCCCCGCGGACACCGAGCTGGTCACGGTTCGGCTCCCGGGGCGGGAGAACCGCCTGCGGGAGCGGGCCGCGCAGGACTGGTCGTCGCTGGCCCGAGACTTCGCCGCCGCACTGGAGGAGCAAGTCGCCTCCCCCTACATGCTGTTCGGGCACAGCATGGGAGCGATGCTGGTCTACGAGACCGTCGTGGGCCCCCTCGTCCGGCCGCCCGACCGAGTCCTGCTGTCCGGCTGCCGCGCGCCGCACGTACCGCGCGCGCTGCCCGCCATCCACACCCTGCCGCCGGAACGGTTCCGCGCGGAACTCGGCAGGCTGGCCGGAACGCCCGCCGCCGTCCTCGCCGACCCCGCCTTGATGGCCCTGCTCGACCCGATGCTCCGCGCCGACATCCGGCTCGCCGAGCTCTGGGCGCATCCCGTACCGGCCCCGCTGCCCGTGCCCGTCACCGCGTTCTGGGGCGCGGACGACGAGGTCGCGCCACCGGACGCGGTCGCCGCCTGGCAGACGCTCGCGCCGCACGGGTTCCGCGCACACCGCATCGACGGGGGCCACTTCTTCCTGCACGAACGTGCCCGGGACCTGCTCGGGCTGCTCGCCGACGAGATCACCCCGCCCCCGGCGCGACGACGAAGGAGCGACAGCTCGTGAGGTCACCCTATTTCGACGACGGCCATGCGGTGTTCCGCGAGGAGGTCCGCGCGTTCCTGGCCGCCGAGGTGCTGCCGTACGCCGCCGATTGGGAGAACCAGGACACCGTGCCCGGCGCCGTGTGGAAGCTCCTCGGCGAGCGCGGCTACCTGGGACTGCTGCACCCGCGGGCCGTCGGTGGCGGCGAACGCGACCTGTTCACCTCCATCGTCTTCCTGGAGGAACTCGGCCGCACCGGATGCGGCGGGCTGCGGGCCGCCGTCTCCGTCCACGCCTACATGGCCACCCACTACCTCGCCCAGGTCGGCGGCGACGACCTGCGCCGGACGTACCTGGCGCCCGCCGTCCGGGGCGAGCGCCTGGCGGCCCTGGCGATCACCGAACCAGGAGCCGGCGCCGACCTGTCGGGACTGGGCACCACGGCTGTCCGGGACGGCGACCACTTCGTCGTCGACGGCGCCAAGTCGATGGTCAGCAACGGCATGACCGCCGACTTCCTGGTCACGGCGGTTCGCACCGGTACCGCCGTACGCAGCCCCCGCGGCGCGACCGGCCTGTCCCTGCTGGTGGTCGACACCGCCCTGCCCGGTGTCGCCAGGACCCCGCAACGCACCCTCGGCTGGCGCTCGGCCGGCACGGCCACCGTCACCCTCGACGCGGTACGGGTCCCCGCCGACCGGCTCATCGGCCGGCTCCACAACGGCTTCTACTACCTGATGCGTGGACTGCAGTTGGAACGCCTCGTCGCCGCCACCCTGGCACTCGGCGGGATGGACCACACCCTGGACGACCTGCGCGGATTCCTGCGCGCCCGGACCGTCGCCGGCGACGCCCTGGCCCGGAAGCAGGCACTCGTGCACCGCGTCGCCGACCTGGCCACCGACCTGGCCGCCGCACGCCTCCTCGTGCACCACACCGCCTGGCTGTACGCGCAGGGCGAGCTGCCCGCCGTGGAGTGCTCGATGGCCAAGCTGCACACCACCGAGCTGGCCTGCCGGCTGGCCGACACCGCGCTGCAACTGCAGGGCTCGCACGGCTACGTGGAGAGCTCCGCGGCGGCCCGCGCCCATCGCGACGCCCGCGCCGCCACCATCGCCGCCGGGCCCAGCGAGGTGATGCGTGACCTCATCGGCCGCGCCGTGCTCAACGAGCGTGCCACACACCTACTCTGATTGCGCGTCAGGTCACTCTCCCTGGCGCGGGCCCTCGTACTCCATGCCGCACCCGGGGGGACGGCCCCGGGGCGGGCCGCCGGAAGGCGCCCCGCCCCGGGCGCGAGCAGGAACTGCCCTGAGCGCACCTCCGCTCAGCCGGGCCGCACGGACTCGTCCCGCACACTGGTGCGCAGCAGCCCGTCCCGGTGCAGTCGCTGCTCCAGCTCCAGCACCTCCTGCGCCGCCTGCCGCGGACACGGCCCCGCCACGCCGATCAGACCCCAGCGCCCGGCCACCGACGTGATCGCCCGCGCCCACCCCTCGGAACGGGGGCGCTCGACGGCGTCCTGCAGCCGCTTCAGATCCGTCTCCGCGGTCGGCCGCACCACCTTCGTCGCCGCGTACACACCCTGTGGCCGGCCGAGCACCTGCCTCGCCTCGGCGAGGAACGCCCGGACGTACTCCGCGCCGTTCGACGAGAGGTTCAGGTCCTGCATGGCGACAACCGGGGTCTGGCCGAAGCGTCCACCCAGTCGGGCGATGGCGAAGTCCACCCCGCCCTTGACGAACCCCAGGTCGCGCCCCTGCCCCTCGAAGGCGCCGTGCAGTGCCGCCACCCCCTCCCGCGCGGCACGGAACTGGGCGGGCGTGATGTCGAAGCGGGCGCAGGTGTCCTCGTCCACATAGACACTCCCCTCCCAGACGCTGCCCCGGGTGATCTGGACCGTTCCGCCTTCGGCGGGCCGGCCGGCCACCACGTGCGCGGAGGGCGCGAGGATGAACTCGTAACCGGGGACCCGGTGGCGCAGGTAGTGGGTGTGCGCCTCCAGGACGTAGTCCTCCTCCGTCTCCATCGCCTGGCGGGCCAGCGCGTCGAGCGCCGCGACATCGTTCAGCGGCACCGCCATCCGGATCCTGCTGCCGGTGAGCGCCTCGGCCGGCTTGAAGCAGCCGAGTTCCAGCCCGTACCGTTCGCGCAGCAGCCGGCCGGCGGTGCGCACCCGGTGGCGCAGCAGTTCCCCGTCGGCCCCGCGGCGGGAGATCGAGTAGCCGGGCAGGCGCGGCAGCAGTACGCCGAACTCCCGGTAGAACGCGGTGACTTCGGCCTCCGTGTCCAAGGTGGCGCGCGGGTCGTCGGTCACCTTCGGCTCGGCGAGGACCACCGCGTCCTCGACCGTCGGGTACAGCGTCGTCTTCCGGTTCCACCGCTCGGCGATCTCGGGCCCGTTGGCGTCCACCCGCAGCCGGGACAGTCCCGCGGCGCGCTTCAGCCACAGCAGCAGCACCCGCGCCTCGGGGTCGATCGCGAAGAGCCGCACCACCGTCTGCGGCGCGGTGCGCAGCTGCTGGACCAGGCGCGCCAGGGGTGCGGCCGGCCGCTCCGCCGGTGAGTCGAGCGCCATCGCCAGCAGGGCGTGGGTCAGGTAGTAGTAGCGCAGCTCGGGGACCTCGACCGGAACGGCCTCGGAGGCCGCCACCGCCTGCCGCCACGGCTCGCCACGCCCCACGACCAGGTCACCCGGCGTGGCCAGGTACACCGACCGGGCCTCGTTGTAGGCGGAGAAGTCGTCCGGCGACCGGCCCAGGGCCAACTGGGCGACGTCGGCCTCGAAGCAGCCCTTGAGCGTGGAGGCGGTGCCCAGGACGATGGCCGGCACCTCCCCGCGCGGCGCCCCGAACGGCTGCAGTTCCTCCCCTGCCGCCTCCTCCGCGCCGGCGAGATCCACGCCGAGCAGACGCCGCGAGACCTCCTCCAGCTGGTCGCGCGTCAGCAGGCCGGGCCCCGTGCAGAACCCCTCCCACGCCAGCGTCCTGCCACGGTAGGTGACGGTCTGTTCCTGTTCCTGCATCCACGGCTCCCTGAATCGGTGAGGACAGTGACAGGTGGATCACATTCTGTGTGCACTCGCAGGATAGCCAGACCGCCCGCCGCCCATGACGGCTTCACGGGCCCCGGCCGGCCGGACCCGCCACCGGCACGGCGCACGCCGGGGCCCGCCGAGGCCGGTGGCCTCGCCCTGGACCAGTTCGCCGAAGCGCGACAGGTTGACGGCGAAGGCCGTGTTGTGGAGTCAGCAGCCGATGCGGCGCCGGAAGCGGGTTCGGCGCGGAGCGCGTCCGGCGCGGTGACGCGACGCCGGCAGCGGTACCGGATGGCGTGGCGGTGAAGTGGCCCTTTCCGGGCGACAGCTGCCCCGAGCCGGCGGCCACGTCGGACCCGATGTACGCCGTGGCGGCCCAGCGGGCGCGGGGGTCGGAGGTGGACCCCCGGGGACCGGCGGCCGCCCGGGGGCCGCCCGGGGGCCGTCGGTCCCCGGGGTTCGGAACCGCCTCCGGCCTCAGGCCGACTGCAGCCTCTCGACGATCAGTTCGCAGAGCTCGTGCGTGCGCAGGGCGTCGTGGGCGTCGATCGCCTTGCCGGTGCGGACGGCGTCGAGGAAGGTCAGGACG
This sequence comes from Kitasatospora sp. NPDC091207, assembly GCF_044768625.1. Classification (NCBI taxonomy): domain Bacteria; kingdom Bacillati; phylum Actinomycetota; class Actinomycetes; order Kitasatosporales; family Streptomycetaceae; genus Kitasatospora; species Kitasatospora sp. NPDC091207. The sequence continues at coordinate 53,575 of NZ_JBIVVS010000009.1, read as the reverse complement.
ACCTGCTCGATGCCGCGCTGGCGGGCCACCGGGACCCAGTCGCCGCGGCGGCGGACGGTGGGCTGGCCGCGGTGGTCGATGACGTCGGCCAGGTTGTGGACCTCGCGCTTGGAGTCGCCGCCGGAGACCTGGAGGATCTCCTCGGTCGATCCGGAGACGCGGTTCATGATGCCCAGCGCCGTGAACCCCTCGCCGGCGAGGGTGAGGACGACGTGCTCGACCAGGCCGTCGCGCACCCGGGAGCGGACGTCCACGTGCTCGATCTCGCCGGGCACCAGGAAGCGGAGCACGTCCACGACGTGGATGAAGTCGTCGAAGACCATCGGGCGGGGCGCCTCCGGGAGGCCCTCGCGGTTCTTCTGCAGGATGATCAGGTCGCGCGGCCGTTCCTTGGCCTGGACGTAGCCGGGCGCGTAGCGGCGGTTGAAGCCCACCATCAGGGAGCGCCCCGTGCGGTCGGCGAGCTCGACCAGCCGGCGGGACCCGTCCAGGGTGTAGTCGAGGGGCTTGTCGACGTAGACGTCGACCCCGGCGGTGAGCAACTGCTCGACGATCGGGACGTGCTGGTCGGTGGCGGCGTGCACGAAGGCGGCCCGGATGCCGCTGTCGATCAGCGCGCCCAGGTCGGTGAAGCGGTGTTCGGGCGCGATCCGGTGGGTCTCGCCGAGCCGGTCGAGCTTGGCCCGGTCCCGGGTCATCAGCCGCAGGTCGAGGCCGGGCAGCGCGGTGAGGACCGGGAGGTAGGCCTTCTGGGCGATGTCGCCGAGCCCGATCACCCCGACCGGGAGCAGTGCGTCAGGGGTGGGGGTCAGGCTCATCGGGTACTCCAGTGGTCCAGACAATCATCGGCCGGGCCCACCCTACTCGCCGCCCGCTCGCGGCCGTGCCGCCGCCGGGGCGAGGCGCGGCGGCGGGTGGCGGGGGTGCCGGCCACGGCCGGCACCCCCGCCACGGTTCGTCCGTCAGGCCACGTCGAGCGCCACCGTCAGCGGGAGGTCCGCCGCGTTTCGGCCGGCCGAGACCGTGTAGACACCCGGGCGGGTGGCCCAGCCGTGCGCGGCGGTGTCCCAGGTCTGCACGGCGCGCAGCGGGATGCTCACCCGGGCGGTGACGGCCTCGCCGGGGCGGGCCTCCAGTACGGCGAATCCGGCCAGTTGGAGGTCGGGGCGGGTCCGGTCGACGCCGTCCGGGGCGAGGTAGACCTGGACCACCTCGCGGCCGGGCCGGTCCCCGGTGTTGCGCACCCGGACGGCGACCTCGGCGACCGTGTCGCGATCGCCGACGAAGCGCGCCTCCAGGCCCTCGTAGGTCCAGTCCGTGTAGCCGCCGCCCGCGCCGAACCAGTAGGCGGGCGCCGCGCCGGACCGGCGCCGCCAGGCCCGGTAGCCGATGAACAGGCCTTCCGTGTAGGCCAGTCGGCCTTCGGTCGGGTCGACCTCCCAGACCGGGCTGTCGGCCTCGTCCGCGGGCCAGGTGGTGGGCAGCCGGCCGCCCGGCTCGACGGTGCCGAGCAGGACGTCGGCGAGCGCCTCGCCGGCCTGCTGCCCGGGGAACCAGGCGAGCAGCACGGCCGCGGCCGACTCGCGCCACGGCATCAGGACCGGGGCGCCCGCGTTGACCACCACCACGGTGCGCGGGTTGGCGGCGGCGACCCGGGCGACCAGTTCGTCCTGGCGGCCGGGCAGCCGCAGCCCGGCCCGGTCGATGCCCTCGCTCTCCACCTCCTCGGTGGTGCCGACCACGACCACCGCGACCTCGGCGGCGCGGGCCGCCTCGACGGCCTGCTCGATCAGCTCGTCCTCGGAGGCGGTCGGCGCGGCGTGGCCGAGGGTGAAGGAGACCAGGCCGAAGCCGGCGACGGCGGCGCCCTCGGGCGTCGTGTACGTCAGGGTGACCGCGGTCCGCGTGCCCGCCGCGAGGTCCAGCCCGAAGCGGCGCTCCGGCGGGTTGAGGAAGGCCGCGGCCGGGTCCTCGCCCTCGGGCAGCAGCGGTCCGTCGAAGAGCACCTCGCCGTCCGCCTCCAGCCGGAACCGGCCGACGCCGCGTACGGACAGCTGGTGCCGCCCGGCCTCGGCGACCAGGAGGTCCCCGGCCAGCCGGACCTCGGCGAGGTCGGCGAAGGAGACCTCGCCGGGCAGCCCGCCCAGCCAGCGGACGCTGCCGTCGGGCAGTCCGGCCGTGCCGAGGGTGCGACCGTCGGCGCCGAGCAGTTCGGCGGTGCGGACGAAGGCGGCCGCAGGGAGGAAGGTGCGCGGGTCGACGCCGACCGCGTGGACGAGGGCCGTGCCCTCGCCCAGCGCCGCGCGCAGGCCCTCCAGCGGGCTGACCACCCGGGTCGGGAAGACCTGGGCGCTGCCGCCGCCGCCGATCCGGGCCTCGGCGGCGGCCGCGCCGATCAGCGCCACGCGGGCCGGCGCCGGGTCGAGCGGCAGGACGCCGCCCTCGTTGCGCAGCAGGACGAAGGAGCGTGCCGCGAGTTCGCGGACCAGTGCCTCGCCGTCGATCGGCGCGGGCAGCCGGTCGGCCGGGACGGCGGCCGGCGCGCCGGCCAGCAGGCCCACCCGGGCGGCCAGCCGCAGCACACGGCGGGCCAGGGCGTCCACGGTGGTCTCCGGGACCAGCCCCTCGCGGACCGCCCGCACCAGGTGCTCGCCGTAGACGGTGGCCGGGCCGGGCATGGCGATGTCGAGGCCGCCGAGCGCCGCCCGGACGGTGTCCCGGGCGCCGGTCCAGTCCGAGACCAGGACGCCGTCGAAGCCCCATTCCTCGCGCAGCACCCGGTTGTTGAGTTCGTCGTGCTCGCTCATCGACGGGCCGTTGACGCCGTTGTAGGCGGCCATCAGGCCCCACGGGTGGGCCTTGGCGACGATCGTCTCGAACGGCGCCAGGTACAGCTCCCGCAGGGTCCGCTCGTCCACCCGGACGTCGACGGTGTAGCGGTCGGTCTCCGAGTCGTTGGCGACGAAGTGCTTGGGCGTGGTGGCGACGCCGCCGTCCTGGACACCGGCGACCAGGGCCGCGCCGACCTCGCCGGTGAGCAGCGGGTCCTCCGCGTAGCACTCGAAGTGGCGGCCGCCGCGCGGCGTGCGGTGCAGGTTGACCGTCGGCGCGAGGACGACGTGGGCGCCCTTGCGGCGGGCCTCCTGGGCGAGCAGCCGGCCGGCCCGGCGGATCAGGTCGGTGTCCCAGGTGGCGGCGAGCGCGGTCGGCGAGGGCAGGGCCACGGACGGGTCGTCAGCGGTCCAGTGCTCGCCGCGGACGCCGGCCGGGCCGTCGGACATCACCAGCCGGCCGAGGCCGATCTCCTCGTTGGCGGGCAGCGACCACATGTCGGCCCCGCTGAGCAGGGCGACCTTGGCGGTCAGGTCCAGCCGCGCGAGGGCGGCCTCGACGGCGGCCTCGCGCCGGGCGTCGGCGGTCATGGCGGTCTCCTCGTGGTCGTTCATCGTTCAGATCCAGCCGTCGAACGCGGTCAGGAAGCCGTCGTGGTCGTCCCGGTGGACGGTGTGGCCGGCGCCGGGCACGGTGCGCACCTCGAAGCCGCGGGCGCGCAGCAGTGCGGCGTCCTCGTCGCCGACCAGGAAGCTGCCGTCGGCCAGGATCACCAGCGAGGGCACGGCGGGGACGGCCGGCAGACCGCTCTCCTGGCCGGACAGCGCCAGGGCCGAATCCTCGTCCCAGGCGGCGAGGGTGGCGAGCTCGACATCGACGTCGGCGGCCTCCCAGCGGGGGTTCAGCTCGGCGATCTGCTCCCGGGTGGCGTGCCGGAACTCCACGAACATCCGCGGGTCGACGCCCTGGACGCGGCCGAACTGCCAGGCCGGGTCGACGTACACGGCGCGGGCCGGCCTGAGCCGCTCGACCGCGCCCAGCAGGCTGATGCCGCCGAGCGAGTGGCCGACGGCCAGCTCGGCCCCCATCGGCAGGGTCTCGACCAGGTCGTCGGCGTACGCCTCCAGGGCGTAGCGCTCCTGCGGGGTGCGGCCGGTGCCGCGCGGGCTCTCACCGTGGCCGCGCTGGTCGACGGCGATGACGCGGTAGCCGCGCTCGGCCAGGGCCGGGCCGACCCGCCGCCAGGTGCGGTGGTCGGACATGATGCCGTGCACCAGCAGGGCGACGCGGTCGCCGGAACCCCACTCCTGGGTGTGCAACTTCATGGGAGGAACCTTTCGGGGAGTGCCTGGGCGTGGGGGCACGCCCGGGCGGGGAGGAGGCAGGCGCGAAGACGGCGGAAGGCCCGGGTTTCGCGAAGCGCTCAGCGGACGCCGCGGATCGGCATCAGCGCGAGTGCGCCGAGGACGGCGAGAACCGCGCCGAGCAGGAACAGCGGGGTGTAGCCGCCGAGGCCGACGACGACGGAGGCCACGAAGGGCGCGAGGATCTGCGGCCCGGCGTTGGCGATGTTGAGCACGCCCATGTCGCGGGCGGCGTCCTGCGCCTTGGGCAGCACCATGGTCACCAGCGCGGTGTCGACGGCCATGAAGCAGCCGAAGGCCAGGCCGTTGACCACGGAGAAGACGAGCATGCCGGGCCAGGTGGGGCTGACCACCGGGATCAGCAGGGCGACCGCAGAGAGCACGGCCGAGACCGCGACGAAGAGCTTGCGGCGGTCCAGCCGGTCGGAGAGCACCCCGCCGGCCACCGTGGAGACGGCCATCGCCACCGCGGAGACCGGGGTCAGGACGGCCACCGCGTCGGCGGCCGCCATCCCGTCGGGCAGCGTGATGTGGTCCTGAAGGATGTAGAGCTGGTAGCCGACCACCGCGAAGTAGCCGAGCACCAGCAGGAACCGGCCGATGAAGGCCCAGCGGAAGTCGGGTGTGCGCAGCACGCCGAGGAAGGCGGCCGCCTGGTCCCGCAACGGGGTCGGTGCCTTGGCCGGCATCCGCTGTTCCTTGGCACAGGACGTGAAGAGCACCGCGGCGGCCGCGACGATCAGGCCGAGCAGCAGGTAGCCGGTGCGGTAGTGGTCGGCGAACGCGGAGCCGATCACCACGCCGACGGTGCTGCCGACCGGCAGGCCCAGGCCGACGGCGGCCGAGGCCGCGCCCCGCCGCGCCGTCGGGACCCGGTCGGGGACCACGGAGGTGAGGGCCGCCTGGTAGAAGTTCATCACGGCCTGGCCGAGGCACCAGACGATGGCGAGCAGCAGCACGGTGTCCACGCTGCCGAGCAGGGCCATCGCGCCGACGGCGGCCAGCCCGCCGCCGAGGATCCAGGGATTGCGGCGGCCGGAGCGGTCGGAGAGCGCGCCGGCGAAGGGGTTGAAGACGGTCGCGAAGATCGCGGAGACACCGCTGACCAGGCCGAGGTTGGCCACCTTGGCGGCGGGGTCGATGTGCTCGATCTGCAGGGGCAGCAGGACGCCGCCGACGCCGAGGTAGAGCGCGTACATCGCGGCGTTGCCGGTGAACAGCAGGGGGAGGAGGCCCCGGCCGGGGGTCGTGCCGGACCCGTGGTCCGCCGCGGCGCCGGGGGTCGGGTCGGGGGTGACGCCGGCTGCCGGGTCCGGTCTGTTCTCGGGTCTGTCGTCGGGTCTGGTGGGGGAAAGGGCCACGTTGCCCTCCAGGGGGAGCGCCCGGCGGATGGGTGGGGGGCCGGGCGGGCGGAAGAGAGGTTCGGGCGGCTCAGGTGGTGACACGAGACATGCTTACACGTGTTACCACCGCCATGAGGAGATATCTATCAGGGGATCCGCCTCCACGCCAGCCCCCGGCCGTGAAAAGATTCCAACCGTTATGGCCATCCACACGAATCCGAGCACGCCGCCGACCAGCGCCGATGTCGCACGCCTGGCGGGGGTGTCCCGCGCCACGGTGTCCTTCGTGCTGAACGACACCCCGGGCGGCCGGGTCGGCGAGCAGACCAGGCAGAAGGTCCGGGCCGCCGCCGAGGAGCTCGGCTACGTCCCGCACGCCGCGGCCCGCTCACTGCGGGCCGGGCGGAGCGCGATCGTGCTGCTGGTCGGCCACTCCTGGCCGATCGGGCCGCTGTTCAGCTCCTTCTACCGGGAGTTGCAGCACGCCCTCCAGCGGCACGGGTACACCGGCGTGCTGTACGGCCGGAGCCCGGACGCCGGGGACGATTCCGCGCGCGCCTGGGCCGAGCTGCGCCCGGCGGCGGTGCTCTGCCTGGAGCCGGTCCTCACCCCCACCGGCGTGCGGACCCTGCACCGGGCCGGCACCCGGGCGGTCGTGACCCTGGGCATTCCCCCCGTCGAGGGTGCGCACAACCTGGTCCTGGACCAGAGCGAGGTCGGCGCCGCCGCCGGAGCGCACCTCATCGCCACCGGCCGCCGCAGGATCGGGGTCGTCGTACCGACCGACCCCGGCCTCGACGCGTTCAGCGCGCTGCGGCTGGCCGGGGTCCGGGCCGCCGCGGCCCCGGGCGGGCCGGCCGCCGCCGTACACGTCGAGCCGCTGCCGCTCGACTACACCGAGCAGAGCGCCGGCGAACTCGCCGAACGCTGCCGCGCCCTGGCCCTGGACGCGGTGTTCGGCTACAACGACGAGTACGCCATGCTGGTCCAACGCGCCCTCCAGGACGCCGGTTTGGACGTACCGGGCCAGGTCGCCGTGGTCGGCGCCGACGACCTCATGCTGGCCCGGCTACTGCGCCCGCGGTTGACCACCGTCCATCTGACCCTGCCCGACGGCGAGGAACTCGCCGCCCTGGTGGACCGGTTGGTGACCGAGCCCGACCAGGCGCCCACCACGCAGAACCTGCTGGGTGTGCGCATGGTCGTGCGCGATTCCGCCTGACGCCCGGCGCCACCCGAACGGCGCCGCCGTGCGCGGCGGTGACGACGGCCGACCGGCCGGTGCCGCCACACCATGGTGGTGGCACCGGCCGGCCGGGGGCGGCGCTTCAGGTGGCGATACTGGCCACCGGCTCCAGACCGTACGTCCGGGCGTAGCCGTTCTCGGTGCCCACGAGCAGGTCCACGACGTCGAAGTAGCGGTCCCAGAAGGGGGTTTCGCGCAGCGCGTCGATCAACAGCCGGTAGGCGTCGTGGTCGTCCGCCTCCCAGACCCAGATGTCGGTGACCCGCGCCGAGTAGAACTCCGTGTCGTAGAACCGGGAGCGGACGCCGCAGGTGCGGGCCTCGATCACCGGGACGACCTGGGTGGTGAAGGCGTGGACGCGTTCGGTCACGGTCATCGCCAGCCACTCGGGCGTGGTCTTGACCAGCATGAACGCGGTCACCGGCGGTTCGGTTCGGTCAGCGGGCATCGGCTGCCTCCGGTGCGGCGGCGAGGACGGCGGGCTTGAGGGTCTGCGCGCACCACTGCGCGAACCCGGTGGCCGGGACCGCCCGCGACGAGCGGTCCACGCCCGCGTCCAGGCCCCGGTCCTTGGCGCGCTTCATGTCGACCATGCCTTCCACGAACGCCGGGTCGAGGCCGTAGCCGAGCATGGTGGACCGCAGTTCGTCGAGCGACTCGCGCCGATAGCGCACCGGACGGCCCAACTCCTCGGTCATGATGCGGGCCAGGTCGTCGGGCGACAGGTCCTGCGGGCCGAGCACCGGCACGCTGCCGACGCCGCTCCAGGAGCGGTCCAGCAGCAGCCCGGCCGCCGTCGCGGCGATGTCCGCGACGGCCACCATGGGGGCCGGCCGGTCCGCGGCGGCGGTATCGGTGAAGACGCCGTTCTCGCGGATCGAGTCGGCCTCCTCCAGCAGGTTCTCGAAGAAGGACGGGTTGGCCAGGGCGCGGTAGGCGACGCCGGAGCCGGCGATCAGGTCGTCCATCGCCAGCGAGGCGGTGACCAGCCCGGCCTCGGCGGCCTGCGGGGTGCCGCGCCCGAGCGCCGAGACGCCGACCACATGGCCGACGCCGTGGGCGGCGAACGCCCGGGCGGCCGGGCGGGTGAATCCGCTGTACGCCTCGTCGGGCGTGACCGAGGCGTCCGGGGGCACCAGCCAGAAGACGGCGTCGGCCCCGGCGAAGGCGCGCTCGACGGTCGCGGCGTCACCGTGCGAGCCGGTGATCACCTCGACCCGTCCGCGCACGGTTCCGGGGAGCCGGGCGGGGTCGCGGACCACGACCCGCAGCTCCTCGCCGTGTGCGGGCGCGGCCTCGACCAGCAGCGACAGCAGCCGCCGGCCGATGTTCCCGGTGGGGGCGGTTATGACGATCATGAAATCCTCACGGTCTGTAGCGGATCGGTACGACCCCCTCATCGTGCGGATCCGCACCGCATTGCCACAATGGGAACTTCAGCAACCCATCATTGCCTGAAACGGAATAATGCCGGTGACCAGCCCAGATCCGAAGCTCGACGCCACCCTCGACGCCAATCTCGCCGTCGCCCTCGACGCCCTGCTGACCGAACAGAGCGTCACCCGTGCCGCCGCGCGGCTGCACACCTCCCCCGCGGCGATGAGCCGCACCCTGGCCCGGCTGCGCCGGGTGCTCCAGGATCCGCTCCTGGTGCGGGCCGGACAGACGATGGTGCCCACACCCCGCGCCGAGGCGCTGCGGGACGAGGCCTCAGCGGTGGTGCGCCGGCTGGAGGCCCTGCTCACCCCGAGCGGCGGGGTCGACCCCGCCGCACTGCGGCGCACCTTCACCGTCCAGACCGCGGACCTGGTCGGCGCGGCGCTGGCGCCGGGTCTGCTCGGGCTGGCCCGGCGCCGGGCGCCCGGCGTCTCGCTGCGGGTGCTGGCCGAGGAGTGGGAGGCGGGCCCGGCCCTGCGTGACGGGCGGATCGACCTGGAGATCGGGGCCATCGACCACGTCGACCCGGAGACCCGGGTCGAGGAGCTGGTCACCCTGGGGATGGCGGCCGGCGTCAGGGCCGGGCACCCGCTCGCCGAAGGAACTCTCACTCCGGCCCGGCTGGCCGCGGCCGAGCACGTGGCGGTCAGTCGCCGGGGTCGCTTCACCGGCCCGCTGGACGCGGCCCTGGCCGAACAGGGGCTCAGCCGGCGGGTCGGCGCCGTCCTGCCCGGACACCTGGCGGCGATGGCGCTGGCCGCGGTGGGCGACGTGGTCTGCCTGGTGCCGACCGCGCTGCCGGGTGAGCCCCCTTCACCGCTCAGCGACGCGGCGCACGCGCTGGGACTGCGCCTGCTGGAAATCCCGCTGCCGCTGCCGCCGTTGACGATCGGCATGGCCTGGCACCCGCGGCACACCGCCGACGGGGCCCATCAGTGGCTGCGCGGCGCCGTGCGCCGGGTGCTCCGTCCGGCCGCCCGGGAGCGGTAGCCCACGGCCCGGGTCCGCGCGGACCCGGGCACCCCTCGCGCCCCGGCAGCCGGACGCCTGCCCGGACCCGACGGCCGCCGGGACAGCCGTGCGTCCCCGGGGCCGCACGGCCCCGGGGACGCCCCGGGTCGGAGTTCGAACAGCGGTTCAGAGCTTGAACATGGCGGTGTACGGCTGGGTGATCCGCTCCTGCCGTGAGCCGAAGTCGACGAGTACCGCGATGTCGCCGTCGCCCTCGACCGCGATGGCCCGACCGAGGCCGTAGGTGTCGTGGGTGACCCTGTCGCCCACGGCGAACCTCTTGAGTGGTGCTTCGACCCTGGCCTTGAAGGGGCTGGTGGGCAGGGTACGCCGGACTGCTGCTGATTTCGTCATCTCCCCCAGTATGCGCCGGATCATGCGGGAGCGGGCCGTTCGGAAGGTCTCGAATTCGCACATAAACGGAATCGGAACGATGCTCTTCGCGGCTCCGCCGACCGGAATTGCGGCCGCCGGCGGGCCGGCGCCCGGGCGGCGGCCCGGCCGGCGACGGTGCCCGCGCCAACGGCCCCGCACCCGTCTCCGCCGGTATTCACGGAGCGCCGACGGCCCGGACCGGCCTGCTCGCCGGTCGCCAACTCCGCCGGACCGGCCACCCATTGGGTGGGCCGGCGCGGTCGCGGAAGTCACCTCCGGGAGGCCGTCCGGAGGCGTCGGGGGTGAAATCCTTCACCACGGCGACCCCCGGCCTGCTAGAGTCGACTGAGTTGCAGTAGTGGTTCCCATGAACTTTGTGTGCGCCTGCTGAGGTATCGCAGGCACATTTTCTGTTTCCCGGCTCTTCCCCGGGTGGGTCATCATCGCGGCATCTCGGAGCACGCACGGTGCGGGCTCCGGACAGCCCCTTGAAGGAGATTTCTTTATGGCTAATGGCACTGTGAAGTGGTTCAACGCGGAAAAGGGCTTCGGCTTCATCGAGCAGGAGGGTGGCGGTCCTGACGTGTTCGCCCACTACTCGAACATCAACGCCAACGGCTTCCGTGAGCTGCTCGAGGGCCAGAAGGTCGAGTTCGACGTCACGCAGGGCCAGAAGGGCCCGCAGGCCGAGAACATTCGTCCGCTGTAGTTTTCGCCGCGGCACCCGCCCGGCAGCGAGGGGCCCGCACCGCGTACATGCCGGTGCGGGCCCCTCGGCATTGCAGGACCACCGACGCCCGGTCACCCGGGCGCGCCCGGCTCCGCCACCGGCGGCCTTCCCCACGCGAGTCGCTCCGCACCGCGTCCGGGTCGGCCCCCCGCCGTGACTCTCACGGTTCGAGGTTCTTCGCTCCCGCCCCGTGCGCCGAGCTCAGACCGTAGGTGACGTGCCGCACGGTTTCACCGTCCACGCCCCGCTCGTCCCTGTTCCGGCCCGTTCCTTGCAGCCTCCGCCCGGGTATCCGTGGGCGCGGAGCCTTCCTCGTGACGTGCCACCTTGAGGAAGGTCTCCATATGAACCGTTCCAGTCGCTCCTCGTACCAGAATGCCGATTCCCGCTCCGGCGGCGGCTCGTACGGCTCCCGCTCCGGCGGTGGCTCCTACGGCTCCCGTTCGGGTGAGGGCTCCTACGGCTCCCGCTCCGGTGACGGGGCGTACGGCTCCCGCTCCGGCGGCGGCTCGTACGGCTCCCGTTCGGGCGGTGGCAGCGGCTACGGCTCGCGCTCCGGCGGCGGGCCGCGGCGGCGCCAGGGCTCCTCCGTTCAGGGCGAGTTCGCGATGCCGGTCAGCACCACCCCGGCGCTGCCCGCCGTCGAGTCCTTCGACGAGCTCGACATGCCCAGGGCCCTCCTGTCGACGCTCACCCGCCAGGGCGTCACCTCGCCGTTCCCCATCCAGGCCGCGACGCTGCCGAACTCGCTGGCCGGCCGTGACGTCCTCGGGCGCGGCCGGACCGGGTCCGGAAAGACCATCGCGTTCGGGCTCGCCCTGCTGGCCCGCACCGCCGGCCGGAAGGCCGAGCCCGGCCGCCCGCTGGCACTCGTCCTGGTCCCGACGCGTGAGCTCGCCCAGCAGGTCACCGAGGCGCTCACCCCGTACGCCCACGCGGTGCGGCTGCGGATGGCGACCGTGGTCGGCGGTATGTCGCTCGGCCGCCAGGCACAGATCCTCGGCCGCGGCGCCGACGTCGTCGTCGCCACCCCCGGCCGGCTCAAGGACCTGATCCAGCGCGGTGCCTGCCGGCTCGACAGCGTCGGGATCACCGTGCTCGACGAGGCCGACCAGATGGCCGACATGGGCTTCCTGCCCCAGGTCATCGAACTGCTCGACCAGGTCGAGTCGGACGGCCAGACGATGCTGTTCTCCGCCACCCTGGACCGCAACGTCGACCGTCTGGTGCGCCGGTTCCTCAAGGACCCGGTCACCCACTCCGTGGACCCCTCCGCCGGCGCGGTCAGCACCATGGAGCACCACGTCCTGCACGTGCAGAACAGCGACAAGAACGCCACGATCGCCCACATCGCCTCCCGCGAGGGCGGTGTGATCATGTTCATCGACACCAAGCACGGCGCCGACCGACTGGTGGACGAGCTGCTCGCCAGCGGGGTGAAGGCGGCCGCGCTGCACGGCGGGAAGTCCCAGCCCCAGCGCACCCGCACCCTCCAGCAGTTCCGCGACGGCCAGGTCACCGCGTTGATCGCGACCAACGTCGCGGCCCGGGGCATCCACGTCGACGGCCTCGACCTGGTCGTCAACCTGGACCCGCCGACCGACCACAAGGACTACCTCCACCGCGGCGGCCGCACCGCCCGGGCGGGCGAGTCCGGGACCGTCGTCACGCTCGTGCTGCCCAACCAGCGCCGTGAGACGGCCCGCATGATGGCCACCGCCGGGATCACCCCCGAGGCCACCCGGGTCCACCCCACCGACCCCGAGCTCGCTCGGATCACCGGCGCCCGCGTGCCCACCGGCGTGCCGGTCGTGATCGCCGACCCCGTGGTCGAGCGGCCCCGTCGCGGTGGCTCGGCGGGTCGCAACCGCCGCGGCCGCCCCGGATCCTCGGACCGTACGTCGCAGAGCCGGACGTCGCAGGGTGGCACGTCGCAGGGCCGTACGTCGCAGGGCGGCAACGGCCCCCGCCGCGGCGGGCCGAGGCGCGTCGACCTGGCCGCGTAGCACGCCCGGAGCAGCATCGGCGGCGGCCGTCCCCAGGGGCGGCCGCCGCCGCGGCTCTCGGGCGGGCCCGCTCAGCCGGCGGCCAGGGCGGCACGTCGCAGGGCCGTACGTCGCAGGGTGGCAACGGCCCCCGCCGCGGCGGGTCGAGGCGCGTCGACCTGGCCGCGTAGCACGCCCGGAGCAGCATCGGCGGCGGCCGTCCCCAGGGGCGGCCGCCGTCGCGGCTCTCGGGCGGGCCCGCTCAGCCGGCGGCCGCGGCCACCTCGGTGAGGGCCGCCAGCACCGGGCGGATCAGCGGGTGGCCGTCCCCGCCCGCCCGGACGGCGGCGAAGACCCGCCGGGTGGCGAGAGCGCTGTCCACCGGCCGCACCGCGACCCGGCCGAGCTCCACCCCGAGCAGCGCGGAGCGCGGTACCAGGGCCACCCCCGCACCGGCCGAGGCGAGGGCGACGACAGCGCGGAAGTCGTCCGAGGAGTGCACCAGGCGCGGCTGGAACCCGGCGTACTCGCAGGCCAGCAGCACCACGTCGTGACACGGATTGCCCGGGTAGGGCCCGATCCACGGCTCGTCGGCCAGGTCGGCGACGGCGATCGGGCCCGCGCCGGCGGCGAGCGGGTGGCCGAGCGGCAGCACCGCCTCGAACGGCTCGGCGTACAGCGGTACCCGGGTGAGCCGGGCGTCGTCGGCCCGCGGCGCACCCCGGTACTCGACGGCCACCGCCAGGTCGGCGCGCCCGTCCAGGACCATCGGCAGGCTGGCGTCGCCCTCCGCGTCCAGCACCTTCAGCCGGACCCCGGGCGCCTTGTCGGCGAGCGTGCCGATGGCGGGCGCCAGCACCAGGGAGATCCCGGTGGCGAAGGAGGCCACGGTGACCTCGCCGGCCACACCGGCACTGTAGGCGGCGAGATCGGCCTCGGCCCGCTCCAGTTGGGCGAGGACGGCGTCGGCGTGCCCGAGCAGGATCTCGCCGGCCGCGGTGAGCCGCACCCCCCGGCCCTCACGGGCGAGCAGGTGGTGCCCGGTCTCCTGCTCCAGCGCGGCCAGCTGCTGGGACACCGCCGAGGGGGTGAGGTAGAGGGCGGCCGCCGCGGCGGTCACGGTGCGGTGGTCCGCCACGGCCCGCAGGGTCCGCAGCCGTCGTGCGTCGATCACACGCCAATTCTGCCAGCGTGCCGCAGGGCGCCGGACCACCGGAGGACCGGCCGCCGGGACGGCACGGCGCGACCGGCGGCGGGAGCGCGTCCGGAAGCCCGCCCGGAACGGCAGCGGAAGCACGGCGGGCATGGTGGAAACACTCCAAGGCCGGCTCATGATCATTGTCCCCGGCGGTGCCACTGCCCGTGTCCGCGCTGTCGCAGACTTGCGGGACGCGGTGGCCCGACCGGTCGCCGCGTCCCTGTCCCCGGCCGACCCAAGGACCGCACCCGTGACCGAGCGCGTTCTCACCCCCCGCAACCGGGGCTTCCTCTTCCTCGACTCCCACCCGGCGGGCTGCGAGCAGTCGGTGACGGACATGTGGCAGGCCTGCCCCGACCCCGCCGACGCACCGGAGGGTGCCGGGCCGGTGGCCCTGGTCATCGGCTCCTCGGCCGGGTACGGCCTGGCGGCCACGCTCGCCGGACTCAAGCGCGCCGGCATCCGGGGCGTCATGGTCTCCTTCGAGAAGGCCCCCACCGAACGGCGGACCGCGACGGCGGGCTGGTACCGCACCGCGGCCACCGCCGAGCTGGCCCGCACCGCCGGGCGGGATCTGGTCTTCCTCAACGGCGACGCGTTCTCCGACGCGATGAAGGACCAGGTCGCCGACCTCGTCGAGCAGCGCTTCGGCGGCAGGCTGGACTACCTGATCTACTCGGTGGCCGCGCCCCGGCGCACCGATCCCGACACCGGCCTCACCCACTCCTCCGTCCTCAAGCCGATCGGCCGGGCGAACCGCACCAAGACCCTCCTCTTCGACGGCCAGGGCGTTCCCGAGGTCCGCGAGGTCGAGACCGGGCCGGCCGAGGGTGACGACGTGGAGCAGACCGTGGCCGTGATGGGCGGTGCGGACTGGGAACGCTGGATCGACCACCTCGCCGGCCGGGGCCTGCTCGGCGAGGGCTTCACCACCGCCGCGCTGTCGTACATCGGATCGCCGCTGACGGCGGCGATCTACCGGCAGGGCACCATCGGCGTGGCCAAGGCCCACCTGGAGGCCACCGCCCGCACCCTGGACGCGCGACTCGCCAGGACGGTGGGCGGGCGGGCCCTGACCTCCGTCAACGGCGCCGCCGTCACGCAGTCCTCCACCGCCATCCCGGGCATCGGCCTCTACACCGGCCTGCTGCGCGGCGTCCTCGGCACGGGCCTGGTGCCGCCGGTCCACCAGCTCGCCGCCCTGTGGGACCAGCTCACCGGCGCGGCCCCGCTCGCGCCGGACGACGAAGGCCGGATCCGCCTGGACACCTGGGAACTCACCGACGGCGTCCAGGCGGCCGTCGCCGAACGCTGGGCGGCCGCCACCACCGACAGCATCGCCGGCCTCGCCGACCTCGGCTGGTTCCGGGACGAAGTCCACCGCCTGTACGGATTCGCCGTGCCGGGCGTCGACTACACCGCCGCCGTCGCCACCGACGTCCCCTGGCCCGACCACACCTCCTGACCGGTCGGGCCGGGCACGGCCGGGAGGGGTCCCGGCGGCCGTGTGCCGACGGTCCTGCGGCCCGGGCACCGTCCCGCTCCGCGCGTCCCGTCGCCGGACCGCCGCGGCCGTGTGCCGCTGGAGGCCCCTCCTCGACCGAAACCCCGGAGCGGGACATCGGCCGGGCCGACGTCCCGCTCCGGGGCGGGAGGGTGGGGCAGTTGGTCTGTGGTGGTGTGCCGTGCGGGGGAGGCGGTCCGGGCCGGCCCCCGCCGCACGGCGGTCCGGGTGCCCGTGGCACGTCCGGTTCCGAGCGGACGTGCCACGGGCGGTCCTCGGGGCGGCCCGGGAGCACCGGGGTGCTCGGGCCGGGGACGCGGTCCGGGTCATCGGGCCGGGCACCCGGTCCCGGCTCCTGGGCGCGGGCGCCCGACGGGGCTACTCCCCCAGTGCGGCGCGCGCGTCGACGAAGGCCGCGACGGCGCGCTCGACGTCCTCGGTGGAGTGCGCGGCGGACAGCTGCACCCGGATCCGGGCCGCGCCGTGCGGCACGACCGGGAAGGAGAAGCCGATCACGTACACGCCGCGCTCCAGCAGCAGCTCGGCGAGCCGGCCGGCCTTGGCCGCGTCGCCGATCATGACCGGAGCGATCGGGTGGTCGCCGGGCAGGATCTCGAAGCCGGCCTCGGTCATCCTCGACCGGAACAGCGCCGTGTTGGCGGCCAGCTTCTCGCGCAGCTCGGTCGAGCGCTCGACCAGGTCGAGCACCTTCAGCGAGGCGGCGGCGATCACCGGGGCGAGCGAGTTGGAGAACAGGTAGGGCCGCGAGCGCTGGCGCAGCAGCGCGACGATCTCGCGCCGCGCCGCGACGTAGCCGCCGGAGGCGCCGCCGAGGGCCTTGCCGAGGGTGCCGGTGATGATGTCGACGCGGTCCATCACACCGTGCAGCTCCGGGGTGCCGCGCCCGTTCGGGCCGACGAAGCCGACCGCGTGCGAGTCGTCGACCATGACCATGGCGTCGTAGCGCTCGGCCAGGTCGCAGATCTCGCGCAGCGGGGCCACGTAGCCGTCCATCGAGAAGACGCCGTCGGTGACGACCAGTCGGCGGCGGGCGCCCTGGGCCTCCTTGAGCTGCTGCTCCAGGTCGGCCAGGTCGCGGTTGGCGTAGCGCAGCCGGCGGGCCTTGCAGAGGCGGATGCCGTCGATGATGCTCGCGTGGTTCAGGGCGTCGGAGATGACGGCGTCGCGCTCGTCGAGCAGGGTCTCGAAGACCCCGCCGTTGGCGTCGAAGCAGGAGGAGTAGAGGATCGTGTCCTCCTGGCCGAGGAACCCGGACAGGCGGTCCTCCAGCTCCTTGTGCACGTCCTGGGTGCCGCAGATGAAGCGGACCGAGGCCATGCCGTAGCCCCAGCGGTCCAGCGCGTCCTTGGCGGCGGTGAGCACCTCGGGGTGGTCCGCGAGGCCGAGGTAGTTGTTGGCGCAGAAGTTCAGCACCTCTCCGGGCCGCCCGCCGGCGGTGACGGTGACGGCGGCGCTCTGCGGGGAGCCGATCACCCGCTCGGGCTTGAAGAGGCCGGCCTCGCGGATCTCGTCGAGGGTGGCGGCCAGGTCGTCGCGCACGTTGTCGAACACGGTGTCTCCCTAGAGGGGGTCAGACGGTCTCAGACGGTCCAGTCGAGGATGATCTTGCCGCAGCGGCCGCTCGCGGCCTCGTCGAAGGCGGCCTCGTAGTCCGCGGCGGCGTAGCGGCCGGTGATCACGGGGCTGAGGTCGAGCCCGCCCTCCAGCAGGACGGACATCGCGTACCAGGTCTCGAACATCTCGCGGCCGTAGATGCCCTTGATGGTGATCATCGACGTGACGACCGAGGCCCAGTCGACGGGGAACTGCTCGGCGGGCAGCCCGAGCATGGCGATCTTCCCGCCGTGGGTCATGTTGGCGATCATCGACTGCATCGCCTCGGGGCGGCCGGACATCTCCAGGCCGACGTCGAAGCCCTCGCGCAGGCCGAGCTTCTGCTGGCCCTCCTCGATGGTGTGCTCGGCCACGTTGAGGGCGAGCGTCACACCGACCTCACGGGCCAGGTCGAGGCGGTACGGCGAGACGTCGGTGATCATCACGTTGCGGGCGCCGGCGTGCTTGGCGACGGCGGCGGCCATGATGCCGATCGGGCCGGCACCGGTGATCAGCACGTCCTCGCCGACCAGCGGGAAGGACAGCGCGGTGTGCACGGCGTTGCCGAAGGGGTCGAAGATCGCCGCGACGTCGAGGTCCACCGGGACCCGGTGCACCCAGACGTTGGAGGCGGGCAGGGCGACGTACTCGGCGAAGGCGCCGTCGCGGCCGACCCCGAGGCCGACGGTGTTGCGGCAGAGGTGGCGGCGGCCGGCCAGACAGTTGCGGCACTTGCCGCAGACCAGGTGGCCCTCGCCGCTGACCAGGTCGCCGACCGAGATGTCCGCGACGGCCGCGCCGATCTCGGCCACCTCGCCGACGAACTCGTGGCCGAGCACGAGCGGGGTCCGGATGGTCTGCTGCGCCCAGCCGTCCCACTTGCGGATGTGCAGGTCGGTGCCGCAGATGCCGGTGCGCAGCACCTTGATCAGCACCTCGCCGGGGCCGATGGCAGGCTTCGGGACGTCCATCAGCCAGAGTCCCGGCTCGGCCTTCTGCTTGACGAGTGCCTTCACTGCGGCGGCTCCTGACGCATGGTGGGGCGGCCTGGTGTGGGCAGGCCGACGGGGCCCGGCGGGGTGGCTGCTCCTGCCCCCTCGCACCTGGCATGGAGCAATCTGCCTGGTGGGAGGGGGTGCGGTCCATCGAGGAATTCTTAACGGGCGCCACAGCTGGGCTGAACGATCGTGCCCGAGCCGGGCCCGGCGGCCGTCGCGGCGTGCCGGTGGCCACCCGTTCGGCGCAGCGCCCGGGGCGTACTCGGGCCGGGCCCGGCACCCCGGGGAGCGGGGAGCCGGTCGGACCCGGCGGGCCGCCGTCCGGGCGCGCGGGCGCGCGCCGGGACCGCGCGGGGCGGCCGGGGGTGGGGCCGTTCGGGCCAGCGGCGCGGCGGCCCGCGCGCGGGCCGGTCACGGCGCGCATACCGTGGCGATCGCTCCCCCCATGGCCTCGTGGAGCGCCGCTCCGGGGCCGTTCGGCCCAGAGAGGCGCCTCGATCATGACGAAGACACGACGGCCGCTCGCCCCACGGCCCCGCCGGTACGGGCGGGCGGCCACCGCGGCACTGGCCCTGACCGGTCTGCTGGCCGCCGCCGGCTGCTCCGGCGGGGCGGCGTCCGACGCGCCGGCCGCCGGAGCGATCACGGCGGTGCCGGCCGCGCTCAGCCCGTCGGCCACCACCCCCGGCCCGTCGAGCGGCCCGTCGAGCGGATCGCCGAGCGGGTCGCCGAGCGGCTCGGGCACGCCGGGCGCGAGCGCGTCCGGCTCCTCGCCCTCCTCCGGCGGCACCGTGGTGGCCCTCACCCCGGACGTCACCGCGCGGCTGGACTCGGCGGTGCAGCGGGTGTTGAGCGAGGCCTCCGTGCCCGGCGTGATGGTCGCGCTGACCACGCCCGACGGTGCCTACCTGAAGGCCTTCGGCGTCTCCGACAAGGTCGCCGGCACACCGATGGTCACCGGGCTGAACATGCGGATCGGCAGCGAGACCAAGACCTTCACCGTCACCGGGCTGCTGCGGTTGGTCGACCAGGGCAAGGCCGGTCTGGACGACCCGGTCGGCACGTACATCGCGGGCGTGCCCGGCGGGGACGTGATCACCCTGCGCCAGCTCGCCGACATGCGCAGCGGCCTCTTCAACTACACGGCGGACCCGGACTTCCAGCAGGCGGTCATCAACAATCCCCAACAGGTCTTCACCCCGCAGCAGTTGCTGGGGTACGCCTTCAAACACCCCGCGGACTTCGCCCCGGGCACCGAGTTCGAGTACAGCAACACCAACACCGTGCTGATCGGCCTGGTGGTGGAGAAGCTCGCCGGGCAGCCGCTCGACGTCTTCCTGAAGCAACAGGTGTTCGACCCGGCCGGGTTGGGCCGGACGGTCTTCCCGACCGACGCCGCGTTCCCGCAGCCGCACGCGCGCGGCTACACCGACCAGACCCCGGACGGCACGATCGCGGACGCCACCGACTGGAACCCGTCCTGGGCCTGGGCGGCGGGCGCGGTCATCTCCGACCTGGCCGACATGCAGAAGTGGGCGAAGGTCCTGGCCACCGGCACGCTGCTCACACCGGCCACCCAGGCCCAGCGGCTGGTGACGCCGCCCTCGCCGCTGCCGGGCGTCGGCTACGGGCTCGGGCTGTTCGTCAACCACGGGTGGATCGGGCACAACGGCTCGCTGCCGGGGTACCAGAGCGCGGTGGTCTACCTGCCGTCGGCGCAGGCCACCCTCGCGGTGCTGCTGAACACCGACATCTCGTCCCAGGGCGAGGAACCGTCGACGCTCTTCGCCAAGGCGATCACCGAGATCGTCTCGCCGGGGAACGTCTACTCGTTCCCGCCCGCGGCCGGGAGCTCCTCGCCGTCCGCCTCGGTGGCCTGACCGGCCCGCCGGGAAGCGGGACCACCAGGAGCATCGAACGCCGCGGCACCGCCGCCCGGGGAGCGACCCGCTCCCCGGGCGGCGGACCGGCCGGCCGGTCAGCCCCCCAGCACCCGGGCCAGGTCGTAGGAGACCGGCTCCTCCAGCTGCCCGTAGGTGCAGCTCTCCGGGGTGCGGTCCGGGCGCCAGCGGCGGAACTGGGCGGTGTGCCGGAACCGGGTGCCCTCCATGTGGTCGTACGCCACCTCGACCACCCGCTCGGGGCGCAGCGCGACCCAGGAGAGGTCCTTGCCGCCGGTCCAGCGGCTGACCGCGCCGGGCAGCCGGGCGTCGGCGTGGGCGGCCTCGTCCGCCCAGCCGCCCCACGGGTGGGCCGCGACGTCGGTCATCCGCAACGGCGCGAGTTCCTCGACGAGTTCACGCCGCCGGGCCATCGAGAAGGCGGCGCAGACTCCGACGTGCTGCAGCCGCCCCTCGGCGTCGTTGATGCCGAGCAGCAGCGAGCCGACCACCGGGCCGCTCTTGTGCTCGCGGTAGCCGGCCACCACGCAGTCGGCGGTGCGCTCGTGCTTGATCTTGAACATGGTCCGCTCCCCCGGCCGGTAGGGCTGGTCCAGCGGCTTGGCCACCACACCGTCCAGTCCGGCCCCCTCGTACTCGGCGAACCAGCTCTGCGCGAGGTCGCGGTCGGTGGAGGCGGGGGCGGTGAAGACCGGGTCGGCGGCGTCGGCGAGCGTCGTCTCCAGGGCCGGGCGCCGCACCGAGAGCGGCGCGTCGAGCAGCGAGACGTCGTCGAGCGCGAGCAGGTCGAAGGCCACGAAGGAGGCGGGGGTGCGCTCGGCCAGCATCCGCACCCGGCTGGCCGCCGGATGGATCCGCTCCAGCAGCTCCTCGAACCGCAGCCGGCCGTCCCGGGCGATCACCACCTCGCCGTCCAGCACGCAGCGCGGCGGCAGCTCCCGCTTCAGGGCCTCCACCAGTTCGGGGAAGTACCTGGTCAGCGGCTTTCCGGTGCGGCTGCCGAGCTCGACCTCGTCGCCGTCGCGGAAGACGACGGTGCGGAAGCCGTCCCACTTCGCCTCGTACTGCATTCCCGGCGGGATCTTGGCCACCGACTTGGCGAGCATCGGCGCCACCGGCGGCATCACGGGCAGGTCCATGGCTCCGATCCTCGCGCCAACCGTTCCGGGGCGCGCGCCGGGCGGAGCGCGTCTAGCGTGAGAGGCATGGGCTCAGCCGTGGAACTGGATGTCGCCGGGCGCAGCGTCCGGCTGTCGAATCCGGACAAGGTGTACTACCCCGAGCGCGGCTTCACCAAGCTGGACGTCGCGCAGTACTACCTGGCCGTCGCGGACGGGGTGCTGCGCGGGCTGCGGGACCGGCCGACCACGCTGCAGCGCTTCCCGGACGGGGTCGAGGGCGAGTTCTTCTACCAGAAGCGGGCGCCCAAGGGCCTGCCGGAGTGGCTGCCGACGGCCCGGATCAACTTCCCGAGCGGGCGGTCCGCCGACGAGATCTGCCCGACCGAGCCGGCCGCCGTGCTCTGGGCGGCCAATCTGGGCTGCCTGACGTTCCACCCCTGGCCGGTGCGCCGCTCCGACACCGACCACATCGACGAGCTGCGGATCGACCTCGACCCGCAGCCGGGCACCGACTTCCACGACGCCGCGACGGCCGCCCACGAGCTCCGCGCGCTGCTCGACGAGCACGGGCTGCGCGGCTGGCCGAAGACCTCCGGCGGGCGCGGGGTGCACGTCTACGTGCCGCTGGAACCGCGGTGGACGTTCACCGACGGCCGGCACGCGGTGATCGCGCTCGGCCGGGTGCTGGAGCAGCGGATGCCGGGCCGGGTGACCACGGCGTGGTGGAAGGAGGAGCGCGGCGAGCGGATCTTCGTCGACTACAACCAGATGGCCCGGGACCGGACCATCGCCTCCGCCTACTCGCTGCGCGCCCGTCCCCGGGCGACCGCCTCGACACCACTGCGCTGGGAGGAGCTGGACGACGCCGCCCCGGAGGACTTCGACCTGCGGACGGTACCGCTGCGGCTCGCCGAACTCGGCGATCTGCAGGCGGAGATGGACGACGAGGCGTACCGGCTGGACGGGCTGCTGGAGCTGTACGAGCGGCAGCTGCGGGACGAGGGCCTCGGTGAGCTGCCGTACCCGCCGGACCACCCGAAGGCTCCCGGCGAGCCGAGCAGGGTGCAGCCGAGCCGGGCGCGGAAGGCGTGACGGGGGCGGGACCGGGCCGGAGCGTGCCGGGGCGGGACCGGGCCGGAGCGGCCGGCCGATGATCACATAGGCTGGCGCCCTTCGAGCGAGAAGCTTCACGGGTGGAGGGGTGCGGGGTGGGCGAGCGCGGGTTGCGGGAGATCCTGGCCGACGCGGCGGGCGGGCTCTTCCCGCCCTCGGACGGGTCGGTGACGGTGGTGCCGCAGCCGTCGGCGCGCGAGGCCGGGGTGCTGTCGTTCTCCGCGCACGCCGTGGTCTTCACCGACGAGGACCCGGCCTGGGTGCACGAGGTGCTGGCCGCGGTGCCGAGCGACCCGCTGGCCGCGCCGCTCTGCCCGCCCTTCCTGACCGCGTTCGCCGAGCGGACCGGCCGGGTGGTCAACAACATCGACCTGATGACCGTGGCCGGCCGGCTGCCCGGCAGCCCGCCGCTGCCCCTGGCCGAGGTCCGCGACCGTGAGCACCCCCGGGTGGTGCGCGCCCTGCGCTACCGGGAGGACGTCCGGGTGTTCACGGTCGACGGCGGGGTCCTGGTGCTCGGGCGCGGGGTGGCCGGGCGGTGGGAGTGCGCGATCGAGGTGGATCCGCAGGCGCGCGGCCGGGGCCTGGGGCGCGCGCTCGCGGCGAGCGCCCGGCATCTGCTGCCGGAGGGCGAGTGGATCTGGTCGCAGCAGGCGCCCGGCAACGCGACCAGCGTGCGGGCCTTCCAGGCTGCCGGCTTCCGCCCGGTCGGCGCGGAGGCACTGCTGGTGCTGGGGCAGCCGTGACCGGGGACGAGACGGTTCCGCGCGACCTGGTGACCGTACCGGCCGAGGTCCAGGACCGGCTGACGGTCCGCTTCGGCCCGGCGGCCGAGGCCTGGTGCGCGGCGCTGCCGGCGCTGGTGGACGACCTGGCCCGGCGCTGGGGCCTGACGGTCCGCGCGGCCGGCGGCGGCGGGACGTCGCGGGTGTTCCGCTGCGAACGCGGCGACGGCGCCACCGTCTGGCTGAAGCTGACACCCGATCCCGAGGTGGCCGCGCAGGAGGCGACGGCGCTGCGGGCCTGGGCGGGACTGCCGTGCGTCGTCCGGCTCCTGGAGACGGACGCGGCGGCGAACGCCCTGCTGCTGGCGGACGTCGCGCCCGGGGTGACGCTGCGCCGGCGAACCTGGCACCCGGCGGAGGTGGCGCCGCTGCTCGGCGCCCTGCGGTCGGTTCCGGTGGACGGGCTCGCCCTGGGGCCGCTCGGTGACCGGGTGGAGTTCCTCTTCGACCTCACCGAGCGGCGGGCACCCGGCGCGGTGCCGCCCGGGGCACGGGCCGCCGCCCGGGAGCTGGCGGCGGGCGGACCGGTGGCGCTGGTACACGGGGACCTCCACCCGGCCAACGTCATGGACGGCCCGGCCGGGCCGGTGGCGATCGACCCCCGGCCGTCGCTCGGGGATCCGGACTTCGACCTGGTGGACTGGGTACTCGACGGCGTGACCGACCGGGCCGCCCTGGAGCGGCGGATCGCCGGCCTGAGCGCACTCGTCCCGGGCGCCGATCCGGCCCGGGTCCTGGCCTGGTGCCGGACGCTCGCCGTGATCGTCGCCGCCCCGCGCACGGCGGCGGGGCGGCAGGACGCGGAGACGGCGTTCCTGCTGGAGCTGGCGGGGCTCTGAGCTCGCCCGCCGCACAGGACGTCGGCCGGTCCGACGTCCTGTGCGGCAAGCCCGTCGGGCGGCCCGGGCTGCTCTTGGAGTGCACCAGGGGGTCAGCCCGCGGCGAGGCCGCCGAGGAGGAAGGCGAAGGCGCCCGTGAGCAGGGCGCCGGTGAGGATCGCCAGTGCCGGCACCAGCCACCTCCACGGGAGCAGGGACCGCGACAGTCGGGCGGCCAGGCAGGCTCCGAGGGCGATCGCGGTCAGGGCGAACAGGAAGAGGCTCAACCACTTGAACAGCCCGACCGTGCCCGCGAGCCGGCACTCGCCGTCCTCGCAGGAGACCCGGACCCGGGTGTGGGTGTCCACCCTCCAGTCGATCCTGGCGTGCTCGGTGGGGAGGCCGCCGCCGTCGGGGAAGAAGGTGCCCCGGCAGTCGCCGGTCTCGGTGGGGACGGCCTCGGCGGAGTCGCTGCGCAGGCACCGGTCGGCGACCAGCACGCCGGGCGTACCGGTCCAACCGGCCGCGTACCCGAGCCTCTCACCCGCCGTCACCGCGCCCCAGCCGCCCACCCCGAGCAGTGCCAGTACCGCCGCCACGATCGTCAGCGCCTTGACCAGCGCCCGCCGAACGTCCGGATCCATCCCCGCCCCGTCCGTCGCCCCGGTTGCAGGGACGCACGGACGGGCCGCCCGGTTCGGCACCCGGCGGTGCGCGGTCGGACGGAACGCGGTCGGACCGGCGTGCGGTCAGCGGCGTGCGGTCAGGCGGTGTGCGCGCCCGCCGGGGCGAGCGCGGCGATGATCCTTACCGCGTCGGTGATCTGGGTGTCCGTCAGGTCGCCCCGCGCGGTAAGCCGCAGCCGCGAGATGCCGTCCGGGACGGAGGGCGGGCGGAAGCAGCCGACGGCGAGACCGGCCCGGCGGCAGTCGGCCGCCCAGGCGACGGCGGCCTCGGGGCCCGGCGCGCGGACCGAGACCACGGCCGCGTCCGGGTCGGAGGCGTGCAGCCCGGCGGCGGTGAGCCGGTCGGCGAGGGAGCGGGCGACCTCGCGGGCGCGCTCGGCGCGGTGCGGCTCGGCCCGCAGCAGGCGCAGCGCGCCGAGGGCGGCGCCCGCGGCGGCCGGGGCCAGGCCGGTGTCGAAGATGAAGGTGCGGGCGGTCTCGGTGAGGTGGCGGATCACCCGGCGCGGGCCGAGCACCGCGCCGCCCTGGGAGCCGAGCGACTTGGAGAGGGTGACGGTGGCGACGGTGTCCGGTTCGCCCGCCAGGCCGGCGGCGGCCAGGGCGCCGGCACCGCCGGGGCCCAGGACGCCCAGCCCGTGCGCGTCGTCCACCAGCAGGGCGGCGCCGTGGGCGCGGGCCGCGGCGGAGAGACCGGTCAGCGGGGCGGCGTTGCCGTCGACGGAGAAGACGGAGTCGGTGACCACCAGCGCCCGCCGGTGGTCGCGCCCGGCGAGGGCGGCGCGGACGGCGTCCGGGTCGCTGTGCGGGGCGCGGTGGACATCGCCCCGGGCGAGCCGGCAGCCGTCGATCAGTGAGGCGTGGTTGTAGGCGTCGGAGACGATCAGGGTGTCCGGGTCGGTGAGCGCGGTCAGCGCGGCCAGGTTGGCGGTGTAGCCGGAGGAGAACACCAGCGCGGCCTCCACCCCGCAGAACTCGGCCAGCTCACCCTCCAGTTCGGTGTGCAGGGCGGTGGTGCCGGTGACCAGCCGGGAGCCGGTGGCGCCGCCGCCCCAGCGCAGCGCGGCGTCGGCGGCGGCCCGGGTGACGGCCGGGTGGCGGGTCAGCCCGAGGTAGTCGTTGCCCGCGAGGTCGAGCACCGCGTCCTCGGCGGGCCGGCTGCGCAGCGTGCGGGTGAGGCCCGCCCGGGCGCGCAGTTCGGCCGTCTCGTCGAGCCAATCGAAGACGGCGCCGGGGGCGAGGGCGGCCGTCGAGGTGAGGACGGGCGGTTCGGACGCGGTGCGGTGGGCCATGTCCGGCACTCTGGCACGGCGGGCGCGGGACGGGCAATGTGCGGAACGGCACATGTTCGATGCGCCATTCATGTTCCGTTCAGCTGGAATTCATATCAATAAAGCCATTCCTTCGTATGAATTGCCATGATTTCGCAAAGAACCCCAAGGCTTTCCCAAGGATTATCGACCATCCGCTCGATCGGTTACGCTCCCCGAGCGATCTGACATGGGGGGACGACGCAGATGGCGGACTTGGAATTCGAACGCCGAATGAATCCGTGGCTGTTCGACAGCTCGGGCAACCTGACCGCGGACGCGAAGAAGCAGTTCCCGGACCTCGCCGCGACGGCCGCCGGCACCACGGCCCCGGTCACCGTGGCGGCGGGCGGTGGCGGGCAGACCGTCACCACCAACCCCGGCCTGCTCCGGACGGCCGGCAACAACGCCGCCGCCCTCCAGGGCTCCGTCCGCACCGAATGCGGCCGGCCCTGGGAGCACGTCAACAGCGCGGTCTCCTCGCTGATGGGATTCGACCTCTGCGCCGGGCTCAACAACGCCTGGAGCGTCTGGCAGGGACAGACCCACACGCTGGAACTGGCCGTCGGCACGATCAGCCGGAACCTGCAGACCACCGCGCAGAACTACGAGGCCACCGAAGCCTCGATCCACAGCCAGTTCGCTCAGCAGCACGACTGAGGCCCGGGGGAAGATCCAGACCACCATGGTGACGTTCAGCCAGCTCCAGCACCTCGACCTCGCCGCGCTCAACGGAGCCGCCGGCGACTTCGAGGCCATGGTCCGCGCATGGGACCTCTCGACCAGGATGCAGAACGAGGTCATCGGCCCCGTCCAGCAGTCCGGTTGGCACGGCCCCAGCGCCGACGCGGCCGCCGGATCACTCACCCGCACCCGCGACCAGATCCACGCCGCCTTCGAAGAGGCCTCCGCCATCGCGCGCACCCTGCGCGAGGCGCACGACGAGTTCGCGGCCGCCAAGAAGGACCTGCAGACCGCCGTCCAGCACGCCGGGGACAAGGGCCTCACCGTCGACGCCGGGGGCAGCGTGCACTGGCCGCCCGCCACCGACCCGGCGGACAAGAAGGACCCGGACTACGCCAAGAGCCGGCAGTCCGACGCCCAGGCCACCGCCGAGGAGATCGGCAAGGCCCTCGACCGCGCCACCGAGGCCGACACCGCGGCCACCGCCGCTCTGGCCGGCGACACCGGCACCGACGCCACCACCTTCAACAGCGCCCCGGTCGGCAGCCTCGCCGAGGCCGAGGCCAAGCAGGCCTCGCAGATCCTCAGCCTCGGCTCCAAGGCCACCGACGCCCAGCTCGCCCAGCTCCAGACCCTGCTCCAGCACCACGGCGGCGACCCGCGCTTCGCCGCCGCGTTCTACGGCGGACAGGACCCGGCGACCTTCCTCGCCTCCTACGGCGCGATGGCGCAGAGCGGCGACTTCGCCAACAGCCCGGCCCGCAAGGACGCCGTCAAGGGCATCCAGGACGGCCTCGGCCTCACCCTGGCCACCGCCACCGACAGCACGAAGCAGCCCCACGTCGGCGACGACTGGGAGCAGCGCCTGCGCAAGGCCGGCGGCGAGCAGATCCCGCTCGACCCCAGGGCCAACCCGAAGTCCAGCCCGTACGGCTACCAGATCCTCGGCAACATCCTGCGGCACGGCGACTACGACCCGCACTTCATCAACCCGATCGCCGAGCACGTCACCCAGCTGACCAGCGAGAACCCGGGCCGCTGGGACGCCGTGGCGGCGATGCACGGCTCGCCGTTCCAGGAGTTCCAGTTCACCGGCGTGCCGGACAAGGACGGCAACGTCCACGGCTTCAACCCGATGTCCTCCGTCCTGGAGGCGCTCGGCCACAGCCCCGAGGCGGCCACCAAGTTCTTCAGCGACCCGCCGACCACGTACAACCCGGACGGCACGGTGAAGAGCCACGGCGGGGAGAACAGGTACTTCGAGCTGCTCACCGACAGCGGCGAACGCTCCCTGCTGCGCGACATGCCCTACCCGCTGCGCCCCAACCCGGGCACCGCCGACGCCTTCGAGGTCGGCGCCCTCGGCCACGCCCTGGAGGCGGCCACCACGGGCCGGGCGTACGACGACGCGGACGGGCCGCTCCCGCAGCACACCAAGGAGATGGGGGGTCTCATGGACAGGGTCGTCAGCAAGTTCGGCGGCGAGGACGGCAAGGACCTGCTCTACGGGGAGAAGGCCCTGTTCGGCGACATGAACGGCAGCCTGGGCAACATGACCGCCTCCTACATGGGCGATGTCCAGCACTCGCTCGGCGGGACGAAGACCCCCCTCTCCACGGGCGGGGTGCCGGTCGCGCTCGACCAGAACGCCACCCAGCACCTGCTCGCGACCCTCGGCCGCAACCCGGAGGCGTACGCCGCGATCGCCAACGCGCAACAGGCCTACACCACGGCTCAGATCGCTGATGTGATCAACCATGCCGGCAGCCACGGGGACCTGACGGCGGCCATCGAGAACGTCACCAGGCCGGGCGGGATCGTCAGCGGGATCATCACCAGCTCACGGGTGGACGAGGTGTACGAGACCCACACCGCGACCGACAAGGAGTACAACGACGCCGTCGACCAGAAGGCCGGATGGGCCGGCAAGGTCTGGGAGCTCACCGGAGGAAAGGCCCTGGAGGCGACCCCCGGAGTCGGCGCCGCGGCGAACTTCACCGTCGACAAGATCATCGAGCACGTCGCCGAGAGCTACAAGGTGGATACCAGCAACGAGGCCAGCCAGGAGGCGGCCGGCGCCGGCGGAAAGGCCCGGCAGCCCGCGATGGACGCCGCCGACGCCGCGGTTCGCGAGGCCGGCGCCGCGGCGGGACTGGACCCCAAATACATCGAGGACATCGCCCCGCACGCGGCCGGCGAGTTCCAGATCGGGTACAGCCTGGGTGCGGGCATGTACCGGGAAACGGTGAATCATGGTTGACGTCGCCCACATCATCCCCCGCTCCCCCGACGATCCGCCGCGACGGCGGCTGCCGGTCAAGCCATGGCACGGGGCCGTCGCCGCCGTCGTGGCCGCCGCGGTCGCCGGCGGACTCTGGGCCTGGAAGCCGTGGCAGTCGGTGGAGCTGCCCGCCAGCGCCTGCTGGACCGTGCTCGGCCCGGCGGATCTGCGGCCACTGGCCGGGCCGGACGGGAAGGCGTACGAGAGCCGCAGCTTCGCCCGGATCGCCACGCCCGCCGGCCCGGACGAGGCGTTGATCCGCAGCGACAGCTGTACCGTCCACTGGGACAAGCACGACCTGCTCCACGTCAGCGTCCGGCCCGCCTACGACGGGGTGGACGCCGACCGCTCCGTGGCCGCCGGCCGGGGGCCGTTGGCGCCGCTGGACTTCGGGCCGGGGGCAGTGGCCTGGACCGGCAATGAGCGGTACTCCGGTCCGAACGTTCGGCTCTACGTGCGGTGCGACTTCGTGACACCCCCTGGCCGGCCCGCCGACACGGCACCCTACTTCGGCGTGAAGGTCAGTGGCGGCGAGGTCCCCGGGGCCTCCGCCGCCCGCACCCGTCAGGCCTACGCGGACATCGCGCTCAAGATCGCCAGAACGGCCGCGGCCGAGTACGGGTGCAGCAACCAGGTGCAGCTGCCCGCTGAGGCACCGACCGTGCCGGACCTCTCCAAGGAGCAGGCTCATGGCTGAGCGGGCGGCCCGGCGACCCCGCCCCCGCGTCCTGCCCCTCGCCGTCGCCGCGGCGGTGCTGGCCGCCGGCGCGGGCGGCGGCCTCTGGCTCTGGCAGCCGTGGCACACGGTCGAGGTGCCGGCGAGTGGCTGCTGGTCCGTGCTGGGCCAGCACGAGATCAGAACGCTGGTGGGCGAGGACGGCAAGGCCGCCGACACCACCGTCGGCACGCTCGCGAACACCCGCTCGAACACCGGCTGCGGCATCAGCTGGCTGTCCGGCGGCAAGCGCCGGACAGCTCTCCAGGTCGACGTCCAGGAACGGGACGAGAAGTTCCGGGAGGCGAAGACCCGGACCGAGGCCGGCGGCTCACCACAGACCCGCCCGGTGCCGCTCGACTTCGGAGCCGGGGCACAGGGCTGGCTCTTCCACGACGGAACGACGCAGCTGCTGTTCCGTTGCGAGGACCCGGCAGACCCGACGAGCGGATTCGTCTATCGCGACCTCATCGTCTCGGGCGACGCCACGATCGCCGGCGCCCCGCGCGCCGACGTGTACCGGGTCCGGATCGGGGTCGCTCTGCGGACCGCCCGGGAGATCGTCCGGCAGCAGTCGTGCGCCAATGCCCCGCAGCTCGCCGCCCAGACGCCCCCGGTGCCGCCGATCTAGCCCCGGGCTTTGCCCGGGGTGTACGCGAGCAGGCAAGATAGCCGGGTGACCCTCCTTGATCTGATGCCGAAGCCCGCCACCCCCGACGCGCTGTACGAGACGTTCGCCGCCTGGGCGGAGGAGCGCGGGATCACGCTGTACCCGGCGCAGGAGGAGGCGCTGATCGAGCTGGTGTCGGGGAACAACGTGATCCTGGCGACGCCGACCGGCTCCGGCAAGAGCCTGGTCGCGGCGGGCGCGCACTTCGCGGCGCTGGCGGAGGGCAAGCGGACCTTCTACACCGCGCCGATCAAGGCGCTGGTCTCGGAGAAGTTCTTCGACCTGTGCAAGATGTTCGGCACCGAGCAGGTCGGCATGATGACCGGCGACGCGAGCGTGAACCCGACCGCGCCGATCATCTGCTGCACCGCCGAGGTGCTGGCGCAGATCGCGCTGCGGGACGGCGCCCGGGCCGACGTCGGCCAGGTCGTGATGGACGAGTTCCACTTCTACGCGGAGCCGGACCGCGGCTGGGCCTGGCAGATCCCGATCCTCGAACTCCCGCAGGTGCAGTTCCTGCTGATGTCCGCCACACTCGGCGACGTCCGCCGCTTCGAGGAGGACCTGACCCGCCGCACCGGCCGGCCGACCACCGTGGTCCGCTCGGCGACCCGGCCCGTCCCGCTCTTCTACGAGTACCGCCGCACCACCATGCACGACACCCTGGAAGAGCTGCTGAAGACCGGTCAGGCCCCGGTCTACGTGGTGCACTTCACGCAGAAGGAGGCGGTGGAGCGGGCCCAGTCGCTGATGAGCATCAACATGTGCTCCAAGGCGGAGAAGGACGCCATCGCCGACCTGATCGGCAACTTCCGCTTCACCACCAAGTTCGGCCGCAACCTGTCCCGGTTCGTCCGGCACGGGATCGGCGTGCACCACGCGGGCATGCTGCCCAAGTACCGCCGGCTGGTCGAACGCCTCGCCCAGGCAGGGCTGTTGAAGGTGATCTGCGGCACCGACACGCTCGGCGTGGGCGTCAACGTGCCGATCCGCACGGTGCTGTTCACCGCGCTGTCCAAGTACGACGGCGTCCGGGTGCGGGTGCTGCGCGCCCGGGAGTTCCACCAGATCGCCGGGCGGGCCGGGCGGGCCGGGTTCGACACCGTCGGCCAGGTCGTCGCGCAGGCGCCGGAGCACGTGATCGAGAACGACAGGGCCGTCGCCAAGGCGGGCGACGACCCGAAGAAGAAGCGCAAGATCGTCCGCAAGAAGGCGCCGGAGGGCTTCGTCGGCTGGTCCGAGGAGACCTTCGAGCGTCTGATCGCCGCCGACCCCGAGCAGCTGGTCTCCCGCTTCAGGGTGAGCCACGCGATGCTGCTGTCGGTGATCGGCCGGCCGGGCAACGCCTTCGAGGCGATGCGCAAGCTGCTCACCGACAACCACGAGGAGCGCGGCGCGCAGCGCCGGCACATCCGCACCGCGATCGCCATCTACCGCTCGCTGCTGGAGGGCGGCATCGTGGAGCGGCTGCCGGAACCGGACGCGGAGGGCCGGATCGTGCGGCTCACCCTCGACCTCCAGGAGAACTTCGCGCTCAACCAGCCGCTCTCCACCTTCGCGCTGGCCGCCTTCGAGCTGCTCGACCCGACCTCCCCCTCGTACGCGATGGACGTCGTGTCGGTGGTCGAGGCGACCCTCGACGACCCCCGCCAGATCCTCGCCTCGCAGCAGAACAAGGCGCGCGGCGAGGCCATCGGCGAGATGAAGCGCGACGGCATCGAGTACGAGGAGCGGATGGAGCGGCTCCAGGAGATCACCTACCCGAAGCCGCTGGAGGAGCTGCTCACCCACGCCTACGAGGTGTACCGCCGGGCGCACCCGTGGATCGGCGACCACGAGCTGCGGCCGAAGTCCGTGGTCCGCGACCTGTACGAGCGGGCGATGACCTTCACGGACTACGTCGGCCACTACGACCTGGCGCGCACCGAGGGCATCGTGCTGCGCTACCTGGCCGGTGCGTTCAAGGCACTGGAGCAGACCGTCCCCGACGACCTCAAGACCGACGACCTCAAGGACGTCATCGCCTGGCTCGGCGAACTGGTCCGCCAGGTCGACTCCAGTCTGCTGGACGAGTGGGAGCAGCTGGCCAACCCGGCCGACCCGCAGGCCCCGGAGGTCGCCCTGGACGACAAGCCGGCGCCGGTGACGGCGAACGCGCGGGCGTTCCGGGTGCTGGTGCGCAACGAGCTGTTCCGTCGGGTCGAGCTGGCCGCGCTGGAGCACTACGGCGCCCTCGGCGAGCTGGACGGCGAGTACGGCTGGAACGCGGACCGCTGGGCGGACGCGATGGACGGGTACTGGGACGAGTACGACGACCTGGGGACCGGCCCGGACGCGCGCGGCCCGAAGATGCTGCTGATCGAGGAGGAGGACTCCTCCTGGAAGGTCCGGCAGATCTTCGACGACCCGGCGGGCGACCACGACTGGGGCATCAGCGCCGAGGTCGACCTGTACGGCTCCGACGAGGAGGGCCGGGCGGTCCTGCGGGTCACCGCGGTGGACCGGCTGGACGGCTGACCGGCTGAGCGGCCTGCCGGCCCGGGCCGGTGACGCGGCGGCGGGGCTCACGGACGGTGGGCCCCGCCGCCGCGTCACATCCAGATGAAGGGCGCGCCGGCCGAGTAGGAGATCGCCCGGGTGGCCTCGTCGAGCACCTGCTCACCGCCGGGCGGCGGGGTGGACGGCACGCCGACCGGGGTGGTGGGGGCGGCCGTGGCGGCGGGCGAGGGGCCGTGCGGCTCGACGGGCCGTGAGCTGGTGACCGTCACGTAGTGGCCGACCGCCGCGACGCGGGGCTCCGAGCCGGGCTTGGCGGTGCCGGCGGGCTGGGCGGGGGCGGTGGAGGCGTCCTGGAGGATGAAGGCGATCGCGCCCGGCTTGGCCCGCAGCGCCTCGGCGGCCCGGTCGGCGGCGGCCTGGTCGGCGAAGCGCAGCAGGGTGACGCTGCTGAGCACCGGCTTCTCCTGGCCGGCGAAGCTGACGGCGAGGTAGGCCTGGCAGCCGCTGTCGCGCAGGAGGTCCTGGGTGCGGTCCTGGAGGGTCTCGGAGCAGTTCTCGCCCTGCCGGACGCCGGAGCGCCTGCCCTTGTACCCACCGACCTCGATCACCCGCTGGGCGGGGAAGAGGATGTCGACGTTGAGGCCCTCGGGGTCGGTCGCGGCGCGCGGCGGCGGGCTGCCGACCACGGGCGGGGTACTGGCGGCGTCCCTGCTGGCCGGGCCGAGCCCGGGTATCCAGTCGCCGGGTGTCGGACGGGTGATGATCCAGCCGCCGGCGGCCACCACACCGACCACCACGATCCAGCCCACGACCCGGCGGGCGCCGATCCGGCCGGCCGGCCGCCGGTAGGCCCCGGCCCCCTGGGTGGCTTCGTGCTGTTCCTGGTCACCCGATGACGGGGTCCGCTCCCCCTGCGTGGTCATGGCGCAGATTCTAAGCAGTGCGCGGGTGGTGGAGATCACGGGGGCGGGCCGTTGACGAACCCGCGTGCTACCGGCCGGTAATACCCGCCGCCGGGGACGTGACCTGCACCACTACCGTGAGCTGTGACACTGTGACAACTCGCACATCCTCCCGGGGATCTTCTGGTGGGTTTCCTCTGGCGTCGCCGGACGGCCAGCAGGCAGGATCAGCCTCATGGATCTGCTCGATACCCTCACCGCCAAGGGCCTGCGCGGGGAAATCCCCACCCGCGAGGAGGCGCTGGCCGTCCTCGCCACCACCGACGACGAGCTGCTGGACGTGGTCGCGGCCGCCGGGCGGGTGCGCCGGCAGTGGTTCGGCCGCCGGGTCAAGCTCAACTACCTGGTGAACCTGAAGAGCGGGCTCTGCCCGGAGGACTGCTCGTACTGTTCGCAGCGGCTGGGCTCCAAGGCCGAGATCCTCAAGTACACCTGGCTGAAGCCGGACCAGGCCGCCGAGGCGGCGAAGGCGGGCGTCGCCGGCGGCGCCAAGCGGGTCTGCCTGGTGGCCAGCGGCCGCGGCCCGACGGACCGTGACATCGACCGGGTGGCCGACACCATCTCGGCCATCAAGGACGCCGACCCGGCCGTCGAGATCTGCGCCTGCCTCGGCCTGCTCTCCGACAACCAGGCCGAGCGGCTGAAGGCGGCCGGCGCCGACGCGTACAACCACAACCTGAACACCTCCGAGGGCACCTACGGCGACATCACCACCACCCACACCTACGCGGACCGGGTGGACACCGTGCAGAAGGCGCACGGCGCGGGCCTGTCCGCCTGCTCCGGCCTGATCGCGGGCATGGGCGAGAGCGACGGGGACCTGGTGGACGTGGTCTTCGCGCTGCGCGAGCTGGGTTCGGACTCGGTGCCGGTCAACTTCCTCATCCCCTTCGAGGGCACCCCGCTGGCCAAGGAGTGGAACCTCACCCCGCAGCGCTGCCTGCGGATCCTGGCGATGGTCCGCTTCGTCTGCCCCGACGTGGAGGTACGGATCGCGGGCGGGCGCGAGGTCCACCTGCGCTCGCTGCAGCCGCTGGGCCTGCACGTCGCCAACTCGATCTTCCTGGGCGACTACCTGACCAGCGAGGGCCAGGCCGGCCAGGCCGACCTCGACATGATCAAGGACGCGGGCTTCGAGGTGGAGGGGGCCGGCGAGGCCACCCTGCCCCGGCACCGGGCCGACATCGCCGCCGCCGCCGAGGGTGGCGCCTGCGGGACGGGCGGCGGCTGCGGGCCGTGCGGCGGGCACGGCGCCCCGGCCGTCGAGGAGACCGGGGCCGACGCCGAGGCCGGGGTCGATGCCGGGGCCGAGCCCGGGGTGACCGACGACGGGTCGCGCAGCGACCTCGTCCGGGTCCGCCGGCGCGGTGCCGGTACCGAACTGGCACCCAACGCCTGACCGTCCCCAGCGAAAGACTCCCCATGGCTCAGCTGCCCACCGACACCCTCCTCGCCCTCGACCGGGCGCACGTCTGGCACCCGTACGGTCCGATGCCCGGCACCGCCACCCCCTACGTCGTCGAATCGGCGTCCGGGGTCCGGCTGCGGCTCGCCGAGCCCGTCGCGGGCCGGCGCGAGCTGGTCGACGGGATGTCGTCCTGGTGGGCGGCGATCCACGGCTACGGGCACCCGGTACTGGACGAGGCGGTGCGCGACCAGCTGGGCCGGATGAGCCATGTGATGTTCGGCGGGCTCACCCACGAGCCCGCCGTACGGCTGGCCGCCCGGCTGGTGGAGATCACGCCGGAGCCGCTGCGGCACGTCTTCCTGGCCGACTCCGGCTCGGTGGCGGTCGAGGTCGCCATGAAGATGTGCCTGCAGTACTGGCAGTCCGTCGGGCAGCCCGCCAAGAAACGGCTGCTCACCTGGCGCGGCGGCTACCACGGGGACACCTTCCACCCGATGTCGGTCTGCGACCCGCAGGGCGGCATGCACCACCTGTGGGGCGGTGTGCTGCCCGGCCAGCTCTTCGCACCGCAGCCGCCGGCCGGCTTCGACGCCCCGTTGGACGCCGGCTACGCGGCGGAGTTCGACGCGCTGATGGAGCGCCACGCGGGTGAACTGGCCGCGGTGATCGTCGAGCCGGTGGTGCAGGGCGCGGGCGGCATGCGGTTCCACTCCCCCGCCTACCTGCGGATGCTGCGCGAACTCTGCGACCGGCACGGGGTCCTGCTCGTCTTCGACGAGATCGCCACCGGCTTCGGGCGCAGCGGCGCGCTGTTCGCGGCCGACCACGCGGGCGTCTCGCCGGACGTGATGTGCCTGGGCAAGGCGATGACCGGCGGCTACCTGACCATGGCGGCCACGCTCTGCACCGCCGAGATCGCGGACGGCATCAGCCGGGGCGAGATGCCGGTGCTGGCGCACGGGCCCACGTTCATGGGCAACCCGCTGGCCTCGGCGGTCGCCAACGCGTCGATCGACCTGCTGCTCGGCCAGGACTGGCAGGTCGAGGTGAAGCGGATCGGGACCGGGCTGCGGGACGGCCTGGCGGACACCGCCGAACTGCCCGGAGTCCTGGACGTGCGGGTGCAGGGCGCGATCGGCGTGGTGCAGCTCGACCACCCGGTGGACGTCGCGGCGGCCACCGGGGCCGCCGCCCGGGAGGGGGTCTGGCTGCGGCCGTTCCGGGACCTCATCTACACGATGCCGCCCTTCGTGACCGGGGACGACGACGTGGCGCGGATCGCCGCGGCCGTGACGGCGGCGGCGGTGGCCGGATGAGCGCGCGGATCCTGTTCGTCACGGGCACCAACACCGAGGTCGGCAAGACCGTCGCCACGGCGGCGCTCGCCTCGGCGGCGCTGCGGAGCGGCTCGCGGGTCGCGGTGCTGAAGCCGGGCCAGACCGGCCTGGCCGCCGGCGAACCGGGCGACGTCGACGACGTCCGGCGGCTGGCGGGCGCGCTCACCACCCGGGAACTGGCCCGGTACCCGGAGCCGCTGGCGCCGGACACCGCGGCCCGGCGCGCCGGGCTGCCCCCGGTCTCGCCCGCCGAGGTGGCGGCCGAGGTCGCGGAGCTGGCCGGCACGCACGACCTGGTCCTGGTCGAGGGCGCCGGCGGGCTGCTGGTGCGTTACGACGACGAGGGCCGGACGCTGGCGGACCAGGCGCGGGCGGTGCTCGGGGCCGGACTGGCGGCGGAGGTGCTGCTGGTGGCCTCGGCCGGCCTGGGCACGCTCAACATCGTCGCGCTCACGGCCGAGGCGCTCCGGGCGCGCGGGCTGCCGCTGGCCGGGGTGGTCATCGGCTCCTGGCCGCGCCGGCCCGGCCTCGCCGAGCGCTGCAACCTCGCCGACCTGCCGCGGTCGGCGGGCGCCCCGCTGCTCGGCGCCCTGCCGGAGCGCGCGGGCACCGCCGCGGACTTCGCCGCACTGGCCGCCGCCTCGCTGGCACCGGAGCTGGGCGGCGACTGGGACGCGCGGGCCTTCGCCCGGACCCACCGGCCGGACGCCGGCTGACCCGCCGGTGCGGGCGGGCCCCCGGTGGAGCCGGGGAGCCGCGCCGCGCACCGGCGGGGTGCCTCAGACGGGTGCCGTGTCGTGCATCAGCACCGGTTTGACGGCCGTTCCGGCGACCGCGTCGGCGACCGCGCGGTTGATCTCGGCCAGCGGGTACGGCCGGACCAGCCGGTCCAGTGGGAACCGGCCCGCCAGGAAGAAGTCCAGCAGCCGCGGGATCAGCAGCTGCGGGACGCTGTCGCCCTGGAGGATGCCCTTCACGGTGCGGCCCAGCAGCTGGACCAGCCCGACGGAGAGGTCCTGGCCGGTGCCGGCCGACCCGACGATGCCGGCCGTACCGCCGACCGCGAGCGACTCGACCGCGGCCCGACCGGTCCGCGGCAGGCCCACCGCGTCCAGCGCGAAGTCGACGCCGCCCCCGCTGAGCCGGACCACGGCGGCCGCCACGCCGTCCTGGGCGCCGTCGAACACGTCGGTGGCCCCGAGTTCGAGCGCGAGGTCCAACCGGGCGCGGTGGAGGTCGACGGCGACGATCCGTGAGCAGCCGGCGATCCTGGCCGCCATCACGGCCGCCAGCCCCACCGGCCCGGCGCCGAACACCACGAGGCTGCTGCCGGGCGGGGCCGCGAACACCCCGAGCACCGCGCCGGCACCGGTCTGCAGCCCGCAGCCCAGCGGGCCGAGCAGCTCCAACGGCGCGTCCGCGCGGACCTTCACGACGCTGCGCCAGTGGGCGACGACGTGGTCCGCGAAGGAGGACTGGCCGAAGAAGTGCCCGTTGATCTCGGCGCCGTGCGCGTCCCGGTAGGCGGTCGAGCCGTCCGCCCGCCGGCCGCGCAGGTTGAGCGGCAGGAAGGCGACGCAGTGCATCGGGTGGCCGGTGAGACAGGGACGGCAGGAGCCGCAGCTCATCGGGGCCAGCACGACCGGGTCACCGGGGGCGACCGAGGTCACCCCCGCGCCGACGGCCACCACCACGCCGCTGCCCTCGTGCCCGAGGACGGCGGGCAGGCCCGGCGGGAGGATCTGGTCCAGGGCCAGCAGATCGGTGTGGCACAGGCCGGTGGCGACCAGCCGGACCAGCACCTCGTCGGCCCGGGGTGGCTCCAGCAGGACGTCCTCGATGGTGAACGGGCCGCCCTTGCCTCGGGCGACGGCGGCCTTGACGGACAGCATGCGGTCCTCCTCGTGATTGCTGGTGGGGCCGGGGCCGGGGCCGGTGGCCCCGGCCCGGCGCGGGTCACCGGGGCGGGATGGCCGGGTGATCGTCCGGTGGGGTGGTGGTACTGGTCACCCGGCCGCCGGCGAAGCGCAACCGGTGTTCCCCGGCGACGACCAGATCGGCGAACTCGAAGCGGGTGATGCCGGTGTCCGCCGCGACCACCCACGCCTGCCCGGTCCGCCCGTCCCGCACCGCCACGGCCATCGCGTCCACCACCAGGTCCGGCGCGGCCACCGCCACCCCGGCGGCCCGCCAGGCGGCGAGACGCCCGGCGATCAGCGGCGTCTCGACCGCGCCCGGGCAGAGCACGTTGACGGTGATGCCGTCCCCGGCGAGGGCCGGCGCCAGCGACCGGACCAGCCCCACCACGGCGTGCTTGGAGGCCGCGTAGAACACGTCCGGCGAAGGGCGCAGGCCGGTGGTGCTGGCGGTGACGACGACCGAACCCCCGCCACGGGCCCGCAGCGCCGGCAGCGAGGCCTGCACCCCGTAGACCACCGAGTCGATGTTGACCGCCAGCAGCCGCCGGTACGCCGCGCCGTCGAACCCGTCGCCGATCGAACTCCCTGCGAGCACACCGGAGTTGAGCCAGACGATGTCCAGGCCGCCGAACCGGTCGACGGCGGCCCGCACCAGCCGCTCGTTGTCGGCCAGGTCCGACGTGTCGGCCGGCACGAACAGGGCACCGGTCTCCCGGGCGACCGCCTCGCCGCGCGCCCGGTCGATGTCCGCCAGCACGACCTGCCCGCCCCGGGCGGTGAACCGCCGGGCGGCGGCGGAACCGATTCCGCCGCCCCCGCCGGTGATCAGTACGACCTTGCCCGCGAAGTCCGCGAGGTCCGCCGGTTCCGCGAGGTCCGCTGAACCTGTGGAGCCCGCGGCGTCCGCGGAGCCGGCCTGGTCCCGAGTCGCGTCCATGCGCCCGGTCAGGAGAGCAGGGTCGAGAAGAAGACCAGCTTGGCCTCGGCGACCTTGCCGGGGTCGACCGGGCGCCACTGCCGGACCCCGGTCCGGCCGGCGTAGCGGCCGCTCACGCCGACGGCCGGGCAGTACAGCCACTCGCCCGACACCAGGTTGCTGAACCGGGCCCAGGCCTCGACGTGCACGTCGCCGTCGGCCAGCGCGATCTTCTCGGTGATGCAGGTCATCAGCTCGTCGTCGGCCTCGCGGCGCGTGACGATCTTGTAGAAGCCCTCGACCGTACCGATCGCGGCACCGGACGGATCACGCAGCTCCGCCGTGTAGGTGCCGCTCTGGCCGACCTTCGGGTCCTCGAACTCGATGTCGTTGGCGAAAGTGACCAGGTGCTCACTGAGGTGCTCGAACATGTCCATCGTTCCTTCGGTAGGGGTGCCGGGCGGTCCGGCGGTCATCGCGGGTTGTGGGGGTGGTGGGGGTGGTGGGTCGCGGATCTCGGGTCGCGGCGCTCAAGCCACGGGGTCAGGCCTTGCGGAAGACGTCCTTGACGAGGATCAGGCCGTCCTTCAGCGTGAAGAGGTCCACGCCCCGGTCCAGCACCCGGCCGGTGGCGTCGCGCAGGGTGAACTCGATGATCTGCCGGTCCCCGGCCACCACGGCCGGCTCGAAGACCAGCGCGATCCCCTGGTCGCCGAACTCCTCGCGCTTCTTGACCAGGTCCACCAGGTACGCCCGGATCTCGTCGCGCCGGTAGCTGGTCCCGGGCTCCGGGCCCTCGGCGACGCTCCAGACCCCGCCCTCGGCGAAGCAGGCGACCGCCTCGTCGAAGGCGTCCCGGGCGCAGGCGTCGAAGAAGGCCGCGACCTTGCCCTCGCCGACGGCCGCGCCGGCCACTGTGTTGTCGGTCATCGTGATCTCATCTCTCCCGGTCGGTTCTCCGGGTCGGTTCGCAGGAGCGGTTTCGGTGGTTCGGTTTCGGTGGTTCGGTTTCGGTGGTTCGGTTTCGCCGGTCCGGGGTGCGGCCGGGCCGCACGGGTGCCGGTCAGGACATCCGGACCGGCAGGCTCTCCAGGCCGCGGAACTGGAGGCTGTGCCGCCAGACCAGCCGGTCGGCCGGCACGGCGAGCTCCCAGCGGGGGAAGCGGCGCAGCAGCCGGCCGAACAGGGCCTCGCCCTCCAGCCGGGCCAGCGGGGCGCCGATGCAGTGGTGGATGCCGTGACCGAAGGACAGGTGCGGGTTCCTGCCGCGCCCCACGTCCAGCCGGTGGGGGTCGTCGAAGACGGCGGGGTCCCGGTTGGCGGCGCAGAGCGACACGAAGACGATCTCGTCCGCCGGGATGGTCACCTCGCCCACCTGGACCGGGCGGGTCGTCCACCGAATGGTGGCGAGGTTCAACGGGCTCTCGTAGCGCAGGAACTCCTCGACGGCGCCCGGCAGCAGGGTGGGCTCGGCCCGCAGTCGGCCCAGTTGCTCGGGGTGCTGGATCAGGGCGAGCACGCCGCTGCTGATCATGTTCGCGGTCGTCTCGTAGCCGGCGTTCATCAGCAGGAACAGGCTGGAGAGCAGTTCACCGCCGTCCAGCCGGTTGCCGTCGTCCTCGGCCTCGATGAGCGCGCTCACCAGGTCGTCGGCGGGATCCGTGCGCTTGGCCTCGACGACCGCCGCCAGGTGCCCGTAGGCCAGCCCGATCGCCTCCCGCTTCTCCGCGGCGGTGGACCGGACGCTGGTGAGCACGCCGTTCCAGCGGCGGAGGTCGTCGAAGTCGGCCACCGGCACACCGAGCAGGGCACCGATCACATAGATGGGGAAGGCCAGCGCGACCTGTTCGACCAGGTCGAACTCCGCGTCCGGCACGATCCCGTCGACCAGGTCGTCGGCCAACTGCTCGATCCAGGGCCGCAGTCGCTCGACCCGGCGCATGGTGAACGCCTTGGAGACGATCCTGCGCAGCCGGGTGTGGTCCGGCGGGTCGCTGAAGAGCATGCTGCGCGGGTTGCTGCCGGCCGAGCCGTCGGGGTGCAGGGCGTGCCGCTCGATGATCCGGGGCAGGCCGAGCGCGTCCTTGGACAGCGACTGGTCGGCCAGCAGCATCCGGACGTCCTCGTGCCGGGTCACCACCCAGGCGTTGACCTCGGAGGCGAGCGTCTTCACCACGTGCCGGCCGACCGGCGCCTCGGTGCGCAGGACGTCGTAGGAGGGGTAGGGGTTCTGCGTGAACGTCGGGCCGAACACGGTGTCGGCCGAGGTGGATTCGGTGGTCATGCTGCTGCCTCCGGTACCGCTCCGGACAGCCACGACTCGACCGCGTGGCCGGTCGAGGGTCCGGAGTCTCCGATGATGGTCAGGTGATCCGCCGGCACGTCGAGCGTCGTGTGCCGGGTGGGCCAGGACGCCGCGGGGACGGCGGGGCCGGCCGGGGTGCCGGGGAGGGGCTCGGTCGCCCGGACGAGCAGGGTCGGGCTCGCCACCGGGCCCGGCCGCCAGTCGCGGAACAGGTCGAAGTGACGGCCCATCGCGCCCAGTCCGGCGTCCGTGGTCGCCTCCACCAGCTCGGCGCGGTCCGCCAGGGCGGTGAACAGCGTCGACTCCAGGGCGGTGAGCCCCGGGCTGCCCGGCAGGTGACTGTCGAGCAGGACCACGGCGGCCGGGGCCGCCCCGCCCCGCGCCAGCGCCTCGGCGACGGCGTGCGCGACCCAGCCGCCCGAGGAGTAGCCGACCAGGACGACGGGTCGGTCACCGTGGTCGGCGCGGACGGCGGCCGTCTGGCGGTCGACGAACTCCGCCAGGGTGCGGGGCAGCGCCTCGCCCGCCGCGTACCCGGACGGTGCGAGCACCGTCAGGCCCCGGTGCCCCCGGAACGCGGTGGCGAACCGGGCGTACTGGTAGGCGTGCGCGGGTGCCACCAGCGAGGGGAAGCAGACCAGCGGCGGTCCGGCCGGGCCGGCGGCGAAGCGGGACCGGCGGGGTGCGGGCGCCGTCGCCTCCGGTGCGTCCCGCAGGTGGGCGGCGGCGGCGAGCAGCCGCAGCCCGTCACCGGCCCGGCCGGCCAGGCTGGCCTGCCGGAACAGCGTCACCAGCGGGGTCGCCGGCG
The DNA here is from genome assembly GCF_044768625.1 of Kitasatospora sp. NPDC091207. NCBI lineage: Bacteria > Bacillati > Actinomycetota > Actinomycetes > Kitasatosporales > Streptomycetaceae > Kitasatospora > Kitasatospora sp. NPDC091207. Next base: position 11,703 of record NZ_JBIVVS010000009.1, on the reverse strand, counting down.
GCCCCGCGGACGGCTCGGCCGTGACGGGCGTGGCGGCGGCCCCGGCCGGGGGCGCGTCGACGATCCGCTCGGCCAGCAGGGCGGCCAGCGCCGCGCCGGTCGGGCGCTCGGCGACCGCCGACGGGGCGAGCCGGACGCCGGTCGCCTCATGCAGCCGGGTGCGCAGCTCGGCCGCGCCCAGCGAGTTGAGCCCGAGCTCGGTGAAGGTGTCCGCCGGCCCGGCGGGCTCGTCCGGGTCGCCGAGCACGGCGGCGACCTGGCCGAGCACCACCTCGGTCAGCAGGGCCGTCCGGGACGCGGGCGGGGCCTCGCGAAGCCGTCGGCGCAGCGCCTCGCTCCCGGTCTCGGCCTCGTCCGGCTTCCCGTCCGGCTTCCCGTCCGGGTCCTGCCCGGCGAAGGCGTCCTGCCCCACGAAGGCGTCCTGCCCGGCAGCGGTGGCGGCCGTGGACGGGCCGGCGGCGGAGCGTGTCCCCGACAGCCAGTGGCTCCGGCCCTGGAACTGGTACACCGGCAGGTCGACCCGGCGGCCGCCGCCGTCCGGGGCGGTCAGGTCCACCGGCAGTCCGCGCACCTGGAGGCGGGCCAGCGCGGCCGTCAGCGCGGCGCCGTCCGGGCGGTCGGCGCGCAGCAGCGGGACGGCCGCGGCGGCCCCGGGGTCGGTGAGGCAGTCCTGGGTCATCGCGGCCAGGACCGCGTCCGGCCCGAGTTCGACGAAGGTGCGCACCCCGCGCCGTTCGAGCGTCCGGATGCCGTCGGCGAACCGCACCGGCTCCCGGACGTGCCGCACCCAGTAGTCCGCGCCGGCCACCTCGGCCGGATCGGCCAGGGCACCGGTCAGGTTGGAGACCAGCGGGATCCTCGGCGGGTGGTAGCCGATCCGCTCGGCCTCGGCACGGAACGCCGCCAGCATGCCCGCCATGTGCGGGGAGTGGAAGGCGTGGCTGACCCGGAGTCGCTTGGTCCGGCGACCCCGGGCGGCCAGCACGGCGGCGACCTCGTGCACGGCGTCCTCGTCGCCGGAGAGCACGGTGGCGGTCGGGCCGTTGACCGCCGCGACCGAGAGCCGGTCGGCACGCTCCGCGACGAGCTCCGCCACCTCCTCCGGCCCGGCCTCGACGGCCGTCATCGCGCCGCCCGGCGGCAGCGCCTCCATCAGCCGGGCGCGGGCCGCGACCAGCGCGGTGGCGTCGGCGAGGTCGAACACCCCGGCCACATGGGCGGCGGCGAGCTCGCCGATCGAGTGCCCGGCCACCACGTCCGGCACCAGGCCCCGGCTCTCCAGGAGGCGGAACAGCCCGACCTCCAGGGCGAACAGCGCCGCCTGGGCGTGACCGGTCCGGTCGAGCAGGGCGGCCTCGGCCGATCCGGGGGCGGCGTGCAGCACGCCCCGGACGGAGTGGCCGAGCCGCGGTTCCAGTCCGTCGCAGACCGCGTCGAAGGCCTCCCGGAAGGCGGCGGACGACGCGTACAACTCCCCTCCCATGCCCGGACGCTGACTGCCCTGACCGGTGAAGAGGAAGGCCACCGCGCCGTCGGCGGCCACCCGTCCGGTGATCACCTCCGGCACCGGCCGGCCGGCCGCGAGGGCGGCGAGGCCCGCGTCGAACCCGGCCCGGTCCTCGGCGAGGACGACCGCCCGGTGGGTCAGCGCGGCCCGGCCGGTGGCCAGGGACCAGCCGAGGTCGGCCAGTGTCTGGTCGGGGTGCGCGCCGAGGTGGGCGCGCAGGGCGCGGGCCTGGGCGCGCAGCGCGTCCGCTCCCCGGGCGGACACCGGCAGCGCGAGCGGGGCCGGTGCGGCCGCCGGCAGCGGCGCGACGGCGGCGGGTTCGACGGCGGGTTCGGCAGCGAGGTCCGCCGCGGGCTCGGGGGCGGGCGCGGGCTCGGGGGCCTGCTCGATGATCGCGTGCGCGTTGGTACCGCTGACGCCGAAGGAGGACACCCCGGCCCGGCGCGGCCGCCCGGTCTCCGGCCACACCACCGGTTCGGTCACCAGCGACACCGCGCCCGAGGCCCAGTCGACGTGCGGCGACGGCGCGTCCACGTGCAGCGTCCGGGGCAGCACCCCGTGCCGCATCGCCAGCACCATCTTGATCAGCCCGGCGAGACCGGCGGCGGCCTGGGTGTGGCCGATGTTCGACTTCACCGACCCCAGGTACAGCGGCCGCTCGGCCGGCCGGTCCTGCCCGTAGGCGGCCAGCAGGGCCTGCGCCTCGATCGGGTCGCCCAGCCGGGTACCGGTGCCGTGCGCCTCCACCGCGTCGACCTCGGCCGGTGTCAGGCCGGCGTCGGCCAGCGCCTCGCCGATCACCCGCTGCTGGGCGGGCCCGTTCGGCGCGGTCAGGCCGTTGCTGGCACCGTCCTGGTTCACCGCGCTGCCGCGCAGCACCGCGAGCACCGGGTGACCGTGGCGGCGCGCGTCGGAGAGCCGCTCCAGCACCAGGACGCCGGCGCCCTCGCCCCAGCCGGTGCCGTCGGCGCCCGCGGCGAACGGCTTGCAGCGGCCGTCCTCGGCCAGCCCGCGCTGGCGGCTGAAGTCGACGAACACGCCCGGTCCCGCCATCACCGTGGCCCCGCCGACCAGGGCCAGCGAGCACTCGCCCTGACGCAGCGACCGGGCGGCGAGGTGCAGCGCCACCAGGGAGGAGGAGCACGCGGTGTCCACCGTGATCGCCGGGCCGCGCAGGCCCAGGGTGTAGGCGAGCCGGCCGGACAGCACGCTGGCGGCGTTGCCGGTGCCCAGGTAGCCGTCCAGGCCCTCCGGGATCTCCCGGACGAAGGACAGGTAGTCCTGCCCGTTGGTGCCGATGAACACCCCGGTCCGGCTCTCCCGCAGGGCGAGCGGGTCCAGGCCGGCGCGTTCCACCGCCTGCCAGGCGATCTCCAGCAGCAGTCGCTGCTGCGGGTCCATCGCCGCCGCCTCGCGCGCGCCGATCCCGAAGAACGCCGCGTCGAAGCGGTCGGGACGGTCGAGGAAGGCGCCGTGGCGGGTGTAGCTGGTGCCGGGGCGGTCCGGGTCCGGGTCGTAGAGGGCGGCCAGGTCCCAGCCCCGGTCGGCCGGGAAGGCCGACACCGCGTCGCGGCCGGTGCGCAGCAGCTCCCAGAAGTCCTCCGGGCCGGCGACACCGCCGGGGAAACGGCAGTCCATCGAGACGATCGCGACGGGGTCGGTGTCGGGGTCGGCCTCGGTGCCGTCCCCGGTCGCGGAGGCCGCGCGGTCCGCCCGGTCGCTCCGCTTCGCCGGGGCCTCGTGGTTCTCCGCGTCCTCGCGCAGCAGGGCGCCCAGATGGGCGGCGAGTGCCTGCGGGCTCGGGTGGTCGAAGGCGAGGGTGGGGGCCAGGGTGAGACCGAGGCCGGTGCCCAGCGCGTTGCGCAGCTCGACCGCCGTGAGCGAGTCGAGGCCGAGTTCACGGAAGGGCTTGTCGGCGACGACCGCGACCGCGTCCCGGTGGCCCAGCACCTGCGCCGTCGTGGCCGCCACCAAGTCCCGCAGGGCGCGTTCGCGTTGGGCCGGCGGCAGGGTGGCGAGCCCGTGCGCGGCGCTCCCGGGTACGGCCGTCGCGGCCCCCGGGCCCGGCTCCGGCCGGGCCTCCGGCAGGTCGGCGAGCAGCGGCGGCACCGGCGTTCCGCCGGCGGCCAGGCGCGCCCAGCGGACGTCGGCGACCACGGCGGTGCCGGCGCCGCCGCCCACGGCCGCGCCCAGCGCCGCGAGGGCGGGCCCGGTGGCCATCGGCTCGACCGCGAGCCGGGCCAGCTTCTGCCGGGCACCGTCGCCCGAGGCCATCCCCGCCCCGGCCCACGGCCCCCACGCGATCGAGGTGGCGGGCAGGCCCTCCCGCACCCGACGCTCGGCGAGGGCGTCCAGGAAGGCGTTGGCCGCCGCGTAGTTGCCCTGGCCCGCGCTGCCCAGCGTCCCGGCGACGGAGGAGAAGAGGACGAACGCCGACAGCTCGGTCCCGAGGGTCACTTCGTGCAGGTTCAGCGCGGCGGCGGCCTTCGCGCGGGCCACCTCGGCGAGCCGCCCGGGGGTCAGCGCGGTCAGCACACCGTCGTCGAGCACCCCGGCGGCGTGCACCACGGCCGTGACCGGGGCCGGCAGGGCGGCCAGCAGCGCGGCGAGCGCCGCCCGGTCCGCCACGTCGCAGGCCTCGATGCTCACCTCGGCGCCCAGCGCGGCCAGTTCGGCGGCCAGTGCCCCGGCGCCCGGCGCGTCGGGCCCCCGGCGGCCGGTCAGCACCAGGTGTCCGGCGCCCTCCCGGGCGAGCCAGCGGGCGACCTCGGCGCCCAGCGCGCCCGTCCCGCCGGTCACCAGGACGGTACCGGTCGGCCGCCAGCGCGGCGGGGTCGGCCCGGGCCGGGAGCGGACCAGCCGGGGGACGAACACGGCGGCGCCGCGGATCGCCGCCTGGTCCTCCCCCGCCGCCCCGGTGAGCAGCCCGGCGAGCCGGGCGCCGGTCCACTCGTCCGGCACGGCCGGCAGATCGACCAGGCCGCCCCAGGTCAGCGGCTGTTCCAGCCGTGCCACTCGGCCGAGCCCCCACAGCGGGGCCTGGGCGTAGCCGCCGAGGCCGTCCTCCGGTGTCGCCGGCACGGCGTCCCTGGTCGCCGTCCACAGCGGGACGGCGAGGCCGAGGTCCGCGGCGCTCTGGAGCACCGCGAGGGCACCGGCCAGGCCGCGGGTGATCTCCGGGTGGTCCGGGTCCGGCCGCTCGTCGACGCCGGCCAGGCAGAGCACGCCGGCCAGGGCCCGGCCGGGGGCGGGGGAACCGCCGAGGGCGTCGGCGGGGCCGGCGCCGAGGGCGGTGCGGATCCGGTCGGCGAGCTCCGCCCGCCCGGCCACCGGGACGACCAGCGGTTCGACGTGCCCGCGCAGTGTCCCGACCACCTGGTCCGCCCACTGCCGCTCGTCCTCGCCCTCCGGGACGACGACCAGCCAGTTGCCGCCCGGGGTGGCGGTCGGGGTCGCGGCCGGGCGGGCCTCGGGCAGCCGCTGCCAGCGCGTGCGGTAGAGCCAGTCGGCCGCCTGTTCGCCGGCCCGCTGCGAGCGGTGCCGGGAGGACAGCGCGGGCAGGGCCCGGCTCAGCGGTACATCGCCCGGCAGCTCCAGCGCGGCGGTGAGCCCTTCGAGGTCGCCCCGTTCCACCAGCCGCCAGAACTCCGGGTCGGCCTGCCCGGTCCGGTCCGCCCCGGCCTCGACGGCGTCCTCCTGGGACAGCCAGTACCGGTCGGACCGGAACGCGTACGTCGGCAGGTCCACCCGCCGGGGGCTGCCGTCGACCCCGGCCGCGACGACCCCGGCCCAGTCGACCGGGACCCCGGCGGTGAACAGGGCGGCGGCGGCCGCCAGCGCGGCGCCGCGCTCCGAGCGGCCCCGCCGCAGCAGCGGCACGGCCAGCGGGGCGCGCGGCCGGTCGTCCCGGGCGTCCCGGTCGGCCTGCGCCGCCCCGCCCGCCCGGCCGGCCGCGACGGACTCGGTGACCATCGCGGACAGCACCCCGTCCGGTCCGGCCTCCAGGCAGGTGTCGAACCCGTCCGCGAGCAGGACGGCCGTCACGTCCGCGAAGCGCACCGGCGCACAGACCTGGTCCACCCAGTAGGCGGCCGAGCCCCAGGACGCCGCGTCGCTCCACCCGCCGGTCACCGCGGCGACCCCGGGCAGCCCGGGTGACCGGGTGGACACCCCCGCCAGTACCTCGGCGAACGCGCCGAGCATCGGCCGCATCAGCGGCGAGTGGAAGGCGTGGCTCACCGTGAGCGCCTTGACCCGGCAGCCGGCCGCCCGGGCCGCCCGGCCGACCTCCTCGACCGCGTCCGCCCGGCCGGACACCACCACCGAGTCCGGGCCGTTGACCGCGGCGACCGCCACCTGTCCGGGAGTACGGGCCTCCTGCGCGGCCACCCAGCCCAGCACCTGCTCCGGGCCGGCCTGCACGGCGAGCATCGCGCCGCCGGCCGGCAGTGCCTGCATCAGCCGGCCACGGGCCGCGACCACGGCGCAGGCGTCGGGGAGCGACCAGACGCCCGCGACGTGCGCGGCCGTCAGCTCGCCGATCGAGTGCCCGGCCACCGCCGCCGGCCGGACGCCCCACGACCCCGCCAGCCGGACCAGCGCGACCTGGAGGGCGAACAGCGCCGGCTGGGCCAGGTCGGTACGGTCCAGCGACCGGCCGTCCGCGGCGGTCCCGGTGGCCATCGCCTCGCGCAGCGGGACGCCCAGGAGCGGATCGAACTCCGCGCACACCTCGTCGAGTGCCGCCGCGAACACCGGGAACGCCTCGGCCGCCCCGGCCCCCATGCCGGCCCGCTGGGCGCCCTGCCCGGTGAACAGGAACGCCACACCGCGGCCCGTCCCGGTCCCGTCCCCGGCCCGCACGACGGCGGGGTGGGCCGCACCGGACGCGACCGCCCGCAGCCCGGCGAGCAGCTCCGACGAGCTGTCGCCCAGCACCACGGCACGGTCCTCCAGGGCCGGGCGGGTGGTGGCCAGCGACCACGCGACGTCGGCCGGGTCGGGGCCGTTCCCGGTACCCGCCCCCGCCCCGGTGCCGGTGCCGGTGCCGGCCGTCAGGAACTCGGCGAGCCGGCCGGCCTGGGTGCGCAGCGCCTCGGGACCGCGCCCGGACACCACCCAGGGCAGCGTCCCGCCCGCCACCGACCGGCCGGCCGGCGCCGGGTCGGCCGGCTCCTCCACCACCGGGGCCTGCTCCAGCACCAGGTGCGCGTTGGTGCCGCTGATCCCGAACGCCGACACCGCCGCCCGGCGCGGCCGCCCCGTCTCGGGCCACACCACCGGTTCGGACAGCAGCGACACCGCGCCGGAGGCCCAGTCCACGTGCGGCGACGGCGCGTCCACGTGCAGCGTCCGGGGCAGCACCCCGTGCCGCATCGCCATCACCGCCTTGATCACCCCGGCGACCCCGGCGGCGGCCTGGGTGTGGCCGATGTTCGACTTCACCGACCCCAGGTACAGCGGCGGGCCGTCCGCCCGGTCCCGGCCGTAGGTGTCCAGCAGCGCCTCCGCCTCGATCGGGTCGCCCAGCCGGGTACCGGTGCCGTGCGCCTCCAGCAGGTCCACGTCCTGCGTGGTCAGCCGCGCGTTGGCCAGGGCCCGCTGGATCACCCGGCGCTGGGACGGCCCGTTCGGCGCGGTCAGCCCGTTGCTGGCACCGTCCTGGTTCACCGCGCTGCCGCGCAGCACCGCGAGCACCCGGTGACCGTGGCGCCGCGCCTCGGACAGCCGCTCCAGCAGGACCAGGCCGACCCCCTCGGACCAGCCCGTCCCGTCGGCCGCCGCCGCGAACGACTTGCAGCGGCCGTCGGCGGCCAGCCCGCGCTGGCGGGAGAACTCCAGGAACAGCGTGGGCGTGGACATCACCGTCACGCCACCCGCCATGGCCAGCGAGCACTCGCCGGCCCGCAGGGCCTGGGCGGCCAGATGGATCGCCACCAGCGAGGAGGAGCAGGCCGTGTCGACGGTGACCGCCGGCCCCACCAGCCCCAGGGCGTAGGAGATCCGGCCGGAGACGACACTGTCGGCGCTGCCGCTGATCAGATAGCCCGCCACCTCCTCGGGCACCGTGCTCTGCCGTAGCGCGTAGTTCTGGTACATGGCCCCGACGAACACCCCGGTGTCGGTGCCGCGCAGCGCCAGCGGGTCGATCCCGGCACCCTCCGCGACCGTCCAGGCGGTCTCCAGCAGCTGACGCTGCTGGGGGTCCATGGCGAGCGCCTCGCGCGGCGAGATGTCGAAGAAGCCGGCGTCGAACTCCGGTGCCTCGTAGAGGAATCCGCCCGCCCGCGCGTAGCTGGTGCCCGGGTGGTCCGGGTCCGGGTGGTAGAGGTCGGCCGGCCAGCCGCGGTCTCTGGGGAACTCCGCCATCGCGTCGCGCCCGCCGTCGACCAGCCGCCAGAGGTCCTCCGGCGAGCGGACCCCGCCGGGATAGCGGCAGGCCATGCCGACGATCGCGATCGGCTCGTGCTCGCGGTCCTCCAGCTCGCGCACCCGCTGGCGCGACCGCTTGAGGTCGGCGGTGACCCGCCGCAGGTACTCGACGACCTTGTCCTGCTCCGGCCGGTCCTTCGTCCTGTCCTGGCCCGGCCTCTCCTGCTCCGGCCTGCTCTGCTCCGGCCTGCCCTGCTCCGGCTCCGACACCTGTCGTTCCCTTCTGTGCAGCGTCGTGTGCGGGTCGGCCACCGACCCGGTGTCCCGGTTGCCCACCGGATCGGTCACTGGGGGTCGAGTTCGGCGTCGATGATGTCGAACAGCTCGTCGACCGAGACGCTCGCGATCCGCTCCGAGTCCGCCGCCTCCTCGGGGCGGGCCATGGCGTCCCGCCACCGGGCGAGCAGCGTCTCCAGCCTGTTCGCGACCGTCCGGCCGTCCGGCCCCGTCACCGAGGAGGCGGCCAGCGCGGCCTCCAGCCGGTCCAGTTCCTCGCCGACACCGGCGACCGGGCGGTCCTGCGTGCCGGGCAGGACCAGGCGCTCGGCCAGGTGGGCGGCGATCGCCCCGGCCGTCGGGTGGTCGAAGACCAGCGCCGTGGGGAGCCGCAACCCGGTGACCAGGCCGAGCCGGTTGCGCAGTTCGACCGCGGTCAGCGAGTCGAACCCCAGCTCCGAGAGCACCCGGTCCGGCTGGACGCGCTGCGTGCCGTCGTGCCCGAGCACGGTCGCGATCGCCTCCCGCACCGCGTCCAGCAGGATCCGGTCGCGCTCGGCGTCACCGACCGCGGCGAGCCGCTCCAGCAGCGCCCCGGCCCGGCCGGCCGAGGCCTGGCGGCGACCGGCCGCCGTGCCCCGGACCAGGCCTCGCAGGACCGACGGCAGCGCCGCCCCCTGCGAGCGCAGCGCGCCCACGTCCCAGCGGACCGCCGCGAGCAGCGGCTCGCCGGTGCCGACGGCCTCGTCGAACAGCGCCATGCCGTCCTGGGCGGTCAACGGCACCAGTCCGCCCCGGGCCAGCCGACGCAGGTCGACCTCCGAGAGGTGCCCGGTCATCGCGCTCGCGTCCGCCCACAGGCCCCAGGCCAGCGAGGTCGCGGGCAGACCGCGCGCGGCCCGGTACGCGGCGAGCGCGTCCAGGAAGGCGTTGGCCGCCGCGTAGTTGGCCTGGCCGACCCCGCCCAGCACACCGCTGGCCGAGGAGTAGAGCACGAAGGCGGAGAGGTCCGCCGAGCGGGTCAGCTCGTGCAGGTGCCAGGCCGCGTCCACCTTGGGGCGCAGCACGCCGGCCACCTGCTCGGCCGTCATCGAGGTGATCAGGCTGTCGTCGAGCACACCCGCCGTGTGGACGACCGCCGTCAGCGGGTGCTCGGCCGGGATCCCGGCCAGCAGCGCGGCCAGCGCGTCCCGGTCGGCGGCGTCACAGGCCGTGAGGTCGACCTCGGCCCCCAGCCCGGTCAGCTCGGCCCGCAGTTCCTCGGCGCCCTCGGCGTTCGGACCGCTCCGGCTGACCAGCAGCAGCCGGCGGGCGCCGTGGGCCGTCACCAGGTGCCGGGCCACCAGACGGCCCAGCACCCCGGTGGCGCCCGCGACCAGCACCGTGCCCGTCGGGTCCAGGGTCAGGGACGGCTGCCCCGCGACCTGTTCCGCCGGGTGTGCCGGGTGTGCCGGGGTAAGCCTCGGCACCAGCAGTGCGCCGTCCCGGACGGCCGCCTCGGTCTCCTCCCCGAACGCGGCCCCTGCCAGGGCGGCGACGTCCGCCGCCCGGTCCAGGTCCGCGTCCAGCAGGCCGAACCGCCCCGGGTGCTCCGACCGCGCCGAGCGGATCAGGCCCCACGCGGCGGCGGCCACCGGGTCACGGCCGTCGGTCGCCCCCGGGCAGACGAACACCAGCCGGGAGTCGGCGAACCGCTCCTCGGCCAGCCACGCCTGGACGAGCTCCAGCGTCTCGCGGACCACCGCGTGGGCGGCGGCCGGCACGTCCCCGGCGGCCAGGGCGCCGGCGGGCGCCGCCACCCGGGCCAGCACCACCGACGGCACCCCGGCGCCGGCGTCGACCGCGCCGAGCAGCGCGCCGAGACCGGCGAACCCGCGGATGCCGGTCGCCCCCGCCGGCCGGTCACCGAGGACCGCCCAGTCGGACGGGTCTGCCGGAGCGGTGGTGCCGGCGGGCTGCCACGCCAGCCGGAACAGGGCGTCCGGCCCCGTGCGCCGACCGGCCGACGGCGGGGCCGCGAGCCGCACCGACCCGGCCGAGGCGACCACCGTCCCGTCGTGGTCGGTCAGGACCACGGACACGGTGTCCCCGTCGCGGTCGGTCCCGGCGTCCCGCGCCGTCCCCGCGTCCGCGTCCACATCCGGGTCCACGCGGCCGATCACGGCCCGGACGGCGGTGACCCCGGCCGCGTGCACCCGCACATCCGTCCAGGCCACCGGGACCAGCGGCCCCGGCGCGTCCTGGGCGGCGGTCCACGCCCGGACCGCCCCGTCGAACAGTCCCGGGTGCAGCACGAACGCGCCGGGTTCGGCCAGGTCGACCTCGGCCCACACCCGGTCCTCCTGCTGCCAGACCCGCCGCGGCCCCGGGAAGGCCGGCCCGTACGCGAAGCCCTGGTCGGCGATCCGTTCCACCACCGTCTCCGGGGACAGCTCCGCACCCGGCTGCCAGCGCACCGGACCGTCCGGCGCCCGCTCGGCGCCGACGGCGGCCGTCAGATGCACGGTCCACGCCTCCCCGTCGCCCGAGTCCGGGCACGACCGGACGACGACCGGACGCAGTCCGGCCTCGTCCGCCGCCCCGACGACCACCTGCACCCGCACCCCGCCCTGCTCCGGCAGGGCGAGCGGCACCGTGGCGGCGGCCTGCGTCACCCGGGGCGCGCCCACCCGGTCACCGGCGGCGATCACCAGGTCGAGCAGGAGGGAACCGGGCAGCACGACCGCGCCGCCGATCGTGTGGTCGGCCAGCCAGGGGTGGGTGCCGAGCGAGATCCGGCCGGTCAACACCGCGCCTTCCTCGGGGAGTTCCACCGCGGCGGCGAGCAGCGGGTGTCCGGTGGCGGACAGTCCGGCGGAGGCCACGTCACCCTCGACCGTCGGCTCCAGCCAGTAGCGCTCGCGCTGGAAGGCATACGTCGGCAGCTCGACCCGCCGCGGCTCCTGGCCCGCGAACAGGGCCGCCCAGTCGGCGTCGGCACCGTGCACGAAGGCGTGCGCAAGGGCCGTCACCGCCTGCCGGCACTCCGGACGGTCCGCACGCAGCATCGGCATGCCGTTGTCGACGAGGGTCGCGAGGACGGCATCGGGGCCCAGCTCGACCCAACTCTCCGTCTCGGCCACGGCGACGGCGTCGGCGAAACGGACCGTACGGGCGACATGGTCGACCCAGTACCGCGGGTCGCACCACTCCTCGTCGACCGGACGTCCGGTGACCGTCGAGACCACCGGGAGGCGGGGCGGGTGGAAGGCCAGACCCGCCACCACCGTATGGAACTCCGCCAACATCGGCGCCATCAACGGGGAGTGGAAGGCGTGACTCACATCGAGCCGCTTCGTCCGACGACCGGGAAGTGCCTCCACCACCTTGCGGACCTCGTCCTCAGAGCCGGACACCACCAGCGAGGTCGGCGAGTTGACCGCCGCGATCCCCGTGCTGTCCAGGCCGGCGAGCAGCGGGACGACCTCGTGCTCCGCCGCCTCCAGGGCCACCATCACCCCACCCGCCGGCAACGCGTCCATCAACCGCGCCCGCGCCGACACCAACCG
>NZ_JBIVVS010000008.1:0-290794 GCF_044768625.1 Kitasatospora sp. NPDC091207 | reverse complement strand
CGAGAGCTACCTCGCCGGCCTCCACCTCCGCGCCTCGATGATCTGGATCAAAGACCTCACCAAGACCCCTTGATCACGACCAAATACGCTCCCTAACCGGCCTCCGGGACTCCGGACCCCGGGACACCGGCCTCCGGGGGCCCGCCCAGGTCGGCGGCCAGCTCCTGGACGCCGTCCTCGCCGAACCGGTGGACCAGCAGCGCCACCCACTCCACCGCCTCGGCCCGCTCCAGCGGTGTCCAGCCGGACGCGGACGGGTGCTCGTCCACCACCAGGGCCTCGGCGACCAGCCGCAGCCCCTCCGGCACCGCCGGCAGCCGCGAGCCGTCCAGCCCGCGCAGGGCCAGCCGCCGGGCCGCCGCCGCGACCTCCCGGCCGCCGGCCGCCGGCGCCGGCAGCCCGCCGCCGCTCCCCGGCCCGCCCGTCGGCGCCTCCACCTGGGGCTCCGCGGCCAGCCAGGAGGCGATCAGCTCCCGGATCTCCGGCTCGTCCGCCATCTCCACCATGCCCGCAAGCATGCCGGCGGCAGGCTCGGTCATCATCACCGTCATGTGAACGAGAACGGCTGTCACCCCGTGCGGCGTTCATCCGCGCCCGCGGCTACGCCCCCACCGAGCCGTCGATCGCCTCGCGCAGGAAGTCGGCGTGGCCGTTGTGCCGGGCGTACTCGTGGATCAGGTGCAGCATCACCAGGCGCAGCGACACGTCCTCGCCCCACTTCGGCATGTGGCCCGTGACGTCCAGTGACGGCGCCGCCCGCTCGATCCGCCGGGCGTGCTCGACCTCGGCCGCCCAGGCCGCGAACGCCTCGCCCCGGTCGGCGTCGCCCGCGTCGTAGGCGACCTGGAAGTCCCCGTCCGGCGACCAGACGAGCGGAACGTCCTCCTTGCCGATCACCCGGCGGAACCACGTCCGCTCCACCTCGGCCATGTGCCGCACCAGCCCGAGCAGGCTCAGCGTGGACGGCGGGCTCGACCGCAGCCTCAGCTGCTCCTCGGTCAGCCCCTCGCACTTCATCGCCAGGGTCGCCCGGTGGAAGTCCAGGAAGGCGCGCAGCATCTCGCGCTCGCCCCCGGTCAGCGGCGGCGCGATCCGTTCGGTGGTCATCCCGGTCTTCTCCCTGGTCGGACGGTCACACGGGCACCCCGTCCGGGCCCCGCTCCCATCCAGTCCCATCCGGCCCCCGCTGTCCACCCGATTTCCGGCGGCGCCCCCGCACCCGAGCGGCGGGTGCGCCGCACCCCGTTGCCCCCAGTGCCCCCGACCGCGTCAACACGCCGTCCACCGCCGTCCCCCGCAGGCCTCATTCACCGCGGAATGCGTTCGGACACGCACCGGTTCGGGTACGTGCCACACGCGCCCGAGGGCCGGGCCGCGCCACACGAGGAAGCCGAGCAGCCGATGGACCAGAACCGCATTCCCGCGACCGTACGACGGACGTACGGCGTCGACGACCTGAGTCAGGCGCCCAGTTTCGCGGGCGGATTCATCAACTTCGGCGACTGGAGCGGCATCGACACCGACGCGCCCACCCCCGAGGACCGGATCCGCAGTCAGGAGGACCTCTACCGCCGGGTGCTGCGCACCTTCCCCGCCCCCACCGAGCGGCTGCGGCTGGCCGAGGTGGGGTGCGGGCGGGGCCTCGGCGCGGCGCTCGCGCTCTGCGAGTTCCGGTTCGCCGCGGTGACGGGCGTGGACATCCACCCGGACCAGGTCGAACGCGCCCGCGCGGTCAACGCCAAGGCGCTGGCGACCTTCCCCGACCGCCTCGCCTACAGCCTGGGCGCGGCCGACGACCTCCCCTTCCCCGATACCGCCCTGGACGGCCTCTACTCCGTGGAGGCGGCCCAGCACTTCCGCGAACTGACCGGCTTCGCCCGCGAGTCGGCCCGGGTCCTGCGCCCCGGCGGCCGCCTCACCGTGACCACCTTCTTCAGCTCCGGCCCCGAGGTCGCCGAGCGGCTGAGCATCCTGCTCGGCAGCTTCGCCGACGGCCTCGACGTCGCCCACCCGCTCGCCGGCTTCCTCACCGACCTCACGGACGCCGGCTTCACCGACGTCACCGGCGAGTCGATCGGCACCGCCGTCTGGCCGGGCCTGGACCGCTACCTGACGGACACCGTCCCGCCCGGCCACTGGTCACGCCACTTCCTCGCCGCCTGGCAGAACGGCCTGCTCGACTACCACCTCGTCACCGCCACCCGCGCCTGACCGCACCCGTCCACGGCCGTCGTCGCCGGCCGCTACGGACGGCGAGGTCCGGCCGGCCCGGCCGAGGGCTCGACGCCACCTGGGCGGTACGCCACACTCGTGCCTGGGCCGCACACGCGTTCCCACCGCACCGACCGTCCCACCCCGCCCCGCAGAGCACCCGGATCACCCCCACCCCACGCGCCGCCGCGTCCGGAACCCCACGACGGAGAGCACACGGTGACCACGAGTCAGCAACTGGAGATCGTCCTCTCGGCCGGCCGGTCCGGCACCGGGCCGGCGACCTGGGGCCAGCAGGCCATCTGGGACGCCGTGAGCCGGCTGGCGCCGGCCGATGCGCCGCGCTACAACATCACGGCCTCCGCCCCCCTGGACCCGGGCCTGCCGGTGCCGGTCGTCCTGGACGCCCTGGAGGGCCTGCTCCACCTGCACGACTCCCTGCACACCCGGCTCGCCCTGGACGACCGGGGCCGGCTGCGGCAGACCGTCGACCCGGACGGCCGGCTGACCGTGCACATCCGCCACTGTGACGGTGACGGCACCACCCCGGGCAAGGTCGGCGCCGAGCTGCACGACGAGTTGGCGGCACTGCCGTTCGACTGTGCCACCCAGTGGCCGCTGCGCGTCGGCCTGGTCGAGGCGGGTGGGCTGGTGCGGCACATGGCGCTCGTGCTGTCGCACTCGGCACTGGACGGCGCGGGCATGGGCCTGCTGGTGATGGACCTCACCGAACTGGCCCTGGGCGCGTCCGTCGAGTCGATCAGTACCGCTCGCGGCTCCCAGCAACCGCTTGAGGAGGCGGAGTTCCAGAACTCCCCGCGCGGCCTGCGGCGCGACGTGAACGCCCGCGCCCATGTGGTGCGCAAGCTGCGACTGGGGCCGCCGCGCCTCTTCCCGCCCGTCCCGGACGACGGGCCGAGACCGTTCCCGAACGCCGTGCTCAGCTCCCCGGCCCTGCTCCGGGCGATCGAGCCGGTCGCGGCCGCGCACCGGGCGAGCACCTCCTCGGTGCTCCTCGCGGCGGTGGCGGTGATGACCGCGCGGCTCTCCGGGTCCCCGGACGCGGTGCTCCAGGTCATCGTCAACAACCGCTTCCTGCCCGGGCTGGCGGCCGCCGTCAGTGTGGTGGCCGGCGACGGCCTGTTCCATCTGCCCGACGCCGACGGGGACTTCGGCGACGCCGTCCGCCGCACCCACGCCGCCTCGATCGCCACCTACCGGCACGCCTACTACAACAAGCGCCTGCTGGACGAGGAGATCACCCGGCTGACCGCCGAGCACGGCCCGCTCGCCGACCGGTCCTGCGTCTTCAACGACACCCGCGACCTGCTCCCGTCGGCGCTCGCCGGCTCCGACCCCGGGGCCGACCCCGAGCCCGGCACGGACTCCGGTACCGAGCCCGACCCCAAGGAGACCACCCTCACCTGGCCGGTGGAGTTCGCACCGCGCCCCGGCCTCTCCTACGCCCTGGACGCCCTCCAGACCGCGGACGCGCTCCGGCTCGCGATGACGGCGGACAGCTCGGTGCTCCCCCGCCCCGCGATGGAGCGCTTCCTCTACGGCGTCGAGGCCCTGATCCTCACCGAGGCCCGGGCCCTCGCCGAGTCCCGGGCCGTGGCCGCGCCCAGCTCCTGAGCGGCAAGCGCCCGCCGGTCCGGCCGGCCGCTCCACGCGGCCGGCCGGACCGGGGCGTCAGTGCCCCTGGTCGTGCACCGAGTTGGTCTCCTGGATCTTCTTCCAGGACTTCGGCTCCCGCGGCTGCGCCCCGGCGGTCTGCGCCAGGGCCGGCGCACCCGCCCCGGCCGACGGCGCCGCCGGAACGCCGGCCGAGGAGAGCGCCGGCTTCGAGTCGGTGAACAGCCAGGTGTGGAAGAGCTCCCCGAGCGGCTTGCCGGAGATCCGCTCGGCGTACGCCTGGAACTGCGGGATGCTGGCGTTGCCGTAGCGGCGCTCGGTCGGCCAGCCCTTCAGGATCCGGAAGAACGTCTCGTCGCCGACGGCGTTGCGCAACGCCTGGATGGCCACCGCGCCCCGGTCGTAGACGGCTCCGGCGAACTGGTGATCCGGGCCGGGGTCGCCCGGCTTGACGCTCCAGAAGGCGTTGTCGGCCGGGTAGGAGGAGTAGACGTAGTCGGCGAGTTCCTGCGCGGTGCCCTCGTCCTCGTGCTCGGACCAGAGCCACTGCGCGTAGCGGGCGAAGCCCTCGTTGAGCCAGATGTCGCTCCAGCGCTGGACGGAGACGCTGTCGCCGTACCACTGGTGCGCCAGCTCGTGGACGACGACGGCGGTGTTGGAGCCGCGGGAGAACTGCGCCGGGCTGTAGAAGATCTGGGTCTGGGTCTCCAGCGCGTAGCCGGTGGTCACATTGGGGACGTAGCCGCCGATCGAGTCGAACGGGTACGCACCGAAGTAGCCGCTCAGCCAGTCCACCAGCTCTCCGGTCCGCTCGACGCTGGCCCGTGCCGCGCCGTCGTTCGCGCCGAGGTCCTTGCTGTAGGCGGTGACGACCGGCAGCCCGCCGGGCGTGGTGTCGGTCCTGATGTCGAACTTGCCGATCGCCAGGGTGGCCAGATAGGTGGCCTGCGGCTTGGTCTGGCGCCAGTTGTAGCGCGTCCAGCCGGCCCGGGAGCTCTGGCCGGTCAGCAGGCCGTTGCTGATCGCCTGGGTGCCGTCGGGCACCAGGACGGAGACGTCGAAGGTGGCCTTGTCGGTGGGGTGGTCATTGCTCGGGAACCACCAGGGCGCGCTCTCCGGCTCGTTGGCGGCGACGCCGCCGTCGGGGGTGCGCAGCCAGGCGGAGAAGCCGCCGCGCTCCACCGCGCCCGGCTTGTCCGCGTAGCGGACCACGACGGTCACCGGGCTGCCCTTGGCGAGCGGCCGGGCGGGGGTGATCTCCAGCTCGGACTCGCCGGTGGCGGCGAAGGCGGCGGCGCGTCCGTTGACCAGCACCTCCTTGACGCCGAGCACGAAGTCCAGGTTGAACCGGGTGAGGTCCTGGGTCGTGGTGGCGAGGATGGTGGCGGTGCCTTCCAGGTCGTCGGTCGCGGGCTGGTATTTGAGGCGGATGTCGTAGTGCGAGACGTTGTATCCGCCGTTGCCGGCGTTCGGGTAGTAGGTGTCGCCGATGCCGGCCGCGCCGGGGCCGCCCTGGGCGGCGGAGGCGGGGACGGTCAGCAGCAGGGCGAGCGCGCCGGCGGCGGCAGAGACGATCAGCCTCTTGCGCACGGTGGTCCTCCAGGGTCACTGGGACAGTGGGTCGCATCGATCCCTGTCCCGGTGAGCCCGGACCCACTCCTTCAGGATGAAATGTTCATGAGAAGAAACGAGCCGAAATGGCGCCGCCGCGCACCCGTCACCCGTCACGGCCCCTCACCCGGCGGAACGCCCCTCCCCGCCCCCCGGTGTCCTCACCTCACGCCCCCAGCGCCACCGGCGCCCGCACCAGCGAGCCGTACTCCGTCCACGAGCCGTCGTAGTTCTTGACGTGCGGGTACCCGAGCAGCTCGGTCAGCGCGAACCAGGTGTGGGCCGAGCGCTCCCCGATCCGGCAGTACGCGATCACCTCGCGCTCCTGCGCCACGCCCTGCCCGTCGTAGAGCGCGCGCAGCTCCTCCGCGGACCGGAAGGTGCCGTCGTCGTTGGCCGCCTGTGACCAGGGGATGTTCACCGCGCCGGGGATGTGCCCGGGCACCTGGGCCTGCTCCTGCGGCAGGTGCGACGGGGCCAGCGTCTCGCCCCGGTACTCGGCCGGCGAGCGGACGTCCACCAGGACGGCGTCGGAGCCGGGCTTGGCGAACACCTCGGCCTTGGCCAGCACCTCGTCGCGCAGCGCCCGCACCTCGGGGTGTTCGGGCCCGCCCAGCAGCAGGCCGCTGTGCTGGTAGTCCATCACCTCCCCGCTGAGCTCGCGTTCCTCCAGCTCCCACTTCTTCCGCCCGCCGTCCAGCAGCCGCACCGGCCCGTAGCCGCGCAGTCGCAGCAGCCAGTAGGCGTAGGCGGCGAACCAGTTGTTGTTGCCGCCGTACAGCACCACGGTGGTGTCGTCCTCCACCCCGGCCGCGCGCAGCAGCCGCTGCACGCCCTCGCGGTCGGCGTAGTCGCGGCCCACCCGGCTGTGCAGGTCGGTGGTCCAGTTCCAGCCGACCGCGCCCGGGATGTGCCCCCGCTCGTACGCCGCGGTGTCCTCGTCCACCTCGACCACGCGGATCGTGCCGTCGTCGAGGTGCTGGGCGAGCCATTCGGTGGGAACCAGCGCCTCGGGGTGTGCGTAGCCGTTGCCGGTCATCGCCGCCCTCCTTCACTCGGACTCTTCGAACCTACGTCCGACCGCAGGCCCCGGCCACCCCCGATCCCCCGGCCCCGCGCCCCTCGGCCGGTACCCGCTACGCGTCGCCCCCGGCCGGCCGCACCACGTAGTACAGATTGAGCACGTCCCCCTCGACCCGCTTGGTCTCCACCGCGCCGAATCCGGCCTCGGCCAGCATCCGGCGGGCCGTCTGCTCGCCCCAGACCGTCCCCAGCCCCGCACCGCCCTCGCCGAGCGAGACCGTCATGCAGTAGAAGGTGGACAGCGCGTACAGCGCCGGGGCCAGCGGGTGGTCGATGTTCTCCTCCAGCCGGCTGCTGGCGGCGATGTCGCCCATCAGGAAGACGCCGTCCGGCCGCAGCGCGCCGGCCACGGCGGCCAGCGTCCGGTCCGGCCGGGCCAGGTCGTGGATCACGTCGAAGGCGGTGATCAGGTCGTAGGAGCCGGTGAGGTCGGCCGAGTCGGCGACGTCGAAGCGGGCGTTGTCCAGGCCCAGCCCGGCGGCTTCCGCCCGGGCCGCGGCGATGCCGGTCTCGGAGATGTCGACACCGGCGCACCGGCTCGTCGGGAAGGCCCGGGCGAGCAGGTTGACGGCGTGCCCCTGCCCGGTGCCGATGTCGAGCGTGTCGATCCCGGCGTCCAGCCGCTCGGTCAGTCCGGGCACCAGCGGGATGATCGCCTCCACCAGGGCCAGGTCGTAGACCCGCGCCGACTCCTCGGCCTGCAGGGCCTGGAACCGCGGGTACGCCGAGTAGGGCACCCCGCCGCCCCGGCGGAAGGCCTCCACGACCTGCTGCTCGACCTCGCCCATCAGGCCGAGGTACTGCGTCAGCCCGGCCATGTTGTCCGGTCCGGCCACCCTGGTGAGCGAGGCGGCGTGCTCCGGCGGCAGCGTGTAGGTGGCGTGCTCCGGGTCGTAGCCGACGATCCCGCCGACCACCATGCCGCCCAGCCACTCCCGGACGTAGCGCTCGTTCAGCCCGGCGGCGCGGGCGATCTCCTCACTGGTCGACGGGGCGAGGCCCGCCATGGTGTCGAAGAGCTCGGTCTGGTGGCCGATACTGACCATGAATCCCAGGCAGCCGTCGTTCATCACCTGCAGGATGCGACCCGCGAACTCCTCTTGTTCCACCGGGTCGAGTGTCGGTGCGGACATCGTTCCTCCTCCGCCGTCGAAGCCGACGCGAACTCCCCTCTCGTCACGCTACGCCGCCCGGCTCCGATCCCCCAGGCCCGAACGAACGGCCGCCCGACGGCGCTACCGCGCCGGCCAGGGGATCTCGGACCGCTTCTCGTAGCCGAAGCCGGCGGCCGTCCAGCGGGCCCCCTCCTCGGCGAGCCGCTGCCGGAACCCCGCCCAGTCGTGGCCCGCCTCCGGCGACCAGCCGAGTTCGGCCAGCGCCGGCAGCCTCGGCAGCAGCATCAGGTCGAGCCGCTCCGGGGTGTCCAGGGTCTCGGTCCAGAGCGGCGCCTCCACCCCGAGGACGGAGCCGGCCGGCAGGTCGACCAGGGTGTCCGGGTCCCAGGAGTAGGCGGACCGGACGTCGATCGTGCCGGCCCAGCGCAGTCCGAGCGGGTACGAGGCCTCGTACTTCATGTCGAGGTAGCTCCGGCCCGCCGGGGACATGATCACCTTCACCCCGCGCCCGATCGCGTCCCGGACGTCCTGGTCGCGGCCCTTGCCGTCCCAGTACTGCAGCAGCCCGACCCCGCCCGGTCCGGCGGCCGGCGCGGTCTGGTTCCAGCCGACCGGCGTCTTCCCGGCCGCGAGCACCTGGGCACCGACCCGTCGGACGAAGTCCCGGTAGGCCTCGGGCGGCACCGCCCGCACCTCGTCGCCGCCGATGTGCAGGTACGGGCCGGGGGTGAGCCGGGCGAGCTCGGCGATCACCTCACCGGTGAAGGCGAACACCGCCTCCCCGGTGGGGCAGACCGTACTGAAGCCGACCTCGGTCCCGGTGTACGGCCAGGGCCGCGCGCTGCCGGTGCAGTTCAGCTCGGGGTAGGAGGCGAGGATCGCGTTGCTGTGCCCGGGCAGGTCGATCTCGGGGACGACGGTGAGGTAGCGCTCCTGGGCGTACCGGACGATCTCCCGGTAGTCGGCGGCGGTGTAGAAGCCGCCGGGCGTACCGCCGACCTCGCTGCTCGCGCCGACGGCGGTGAGCGCGGGCCGGCCGGGGATCTCGATCCGCCAGCCCTGGTCGTCACTCAGGTGCAGATGCAGGTAGTTGATCTTGTACAGGGCCAGCCGGTCGATGTACCCCTCGACCTCGGCCACGGTGAAGAAGTGCCGCGCCACATCGAGCATCGCGCCCCGGTAGGCGTAGCGCGGACGGTCCTCGACGGCCACGGCGGCGACCGACCACGGCGGCCCGTCGGCCACCGGGGCCCGGCTCTCGATCCGCGGCGGCAGCAGCTGACGGAGCGTCTGGCCACCCCGGTAGAGCCCCGCCGGGGTGCGGGCGGTGATCCGGACGCCCTCGGCGTCCGAGGTCAGCCGGTACCCCTCGGCGCCGGTCTCGGCCGGCAGCGCGGGGTCGAGTTGGAGCCGGATGCCGTCGGCGGGCCCGTCCTCCGTCACCTTGAACGGGTACCCGGTCGGCCGCCGCAGCTCGCCGGCCAGCTGCTCGGCGATCCGCCGGACCTCGGCACCCTGCTCCCCAACATCACCGACCCGCACCGCGGTCCGTTCGGAGAGGCGGTAGCCGGGGCCCGGACCGGCGGTGGCGGCGAGCGGCGCGGGGACGATCCGGTCGGCGGTGCGCGGCCCGGCGGGCGGCCGGGCGGCGGCGGTGTCCTCCGGCCCGAGCACCCGGTGGAGGCCGAGGCCCGCGGCGGCGAGCAGCAGCACGGCGAGGACGATCAGCGGTCCGCGGACCCGGGCGGACAGCCCGGCGATTCGTGTCAGCAAGGCCGCTCCCGGTGCCGGTTCACCGGAATGGTCTCAACCAATCGCCGAACTGTCCCGCACTTCGACGGAATTGCTCACCTCAGGAGAACACCACGGAGCGCAGCTTGAGCCGGTTGCCGAGCTTCGTGCCCGGGTTCATCACGCGGAAGACGTCTCCATTGCAATCGAAGTCGAGGAAGACGGTGGCGGTCGAGGTGGTGAAGTTCTCCGGCGCGAACGCCGGATCCTTCTCGGTGGCCCCGAGGAGGTTGACGCACTCACCGCTCACCGGGTCGGCGATGCCGGCCGGGACGCCGGGCCCGACCTTGTAGAGGAAGTCACCAGTGGCGGCACCGGCGGAGGTCGGCACGGCGAGGACGAGGGCGATCGCACTGGCGGCGGCGAGCACGGTGTTGCGCAGACGCATGGGGGTGGGCCCTTTCAGGGCGGTACTCGGTGGTACCTGGGGAATTGATGCGTTATCACCCTAGAGGCCGCAAAATCGCAGAAACGGTTCTTCCAATCCACCCTTTCGAGTGGTTTAGGGCGAAAAGCCGCTACCTCCAACCCCGGGTCCGCCGGCCGCCGCTCACCCCGGGGGCGCGGTGAACCGGTACCCCGAGTCGATCAGCACCGGCAGGTACGTCTTCAGCGCGGCCACCGTCTGCGAACGGTCCCCGCCGCCGTCGTGGTTGAGCACGATCGAGCCCGGCCGAACGTCCTTCAGGATCCGGTCGGTGATCACGCTGGTCCCCGGCCTGGCCCAGTCGCGCGGATCCACCGACCAGGCCATGTTCCGCATCCCGAGGTCGGCGGCGATCTTGAGCGACGCCGTCGACCAGTCACCCCCCGGCGCGCGGAACCAGGTCGGCGGCTTGCCGGTGGTCTTGTTCAGCAGCTCCGAGGTCCGCTCCAGCTCGTCCCTGATCTTGGCATCGGAGAGACCGCGCAGGTCCGGATGGGTCCAGGTGTGGTTGGCGATGTGGTGGCCCCGGGCGGCGATCTCCCGGACCAGGTCGGGGTGTTCGACGGCGTTCTCGCCGATCAGGAAGAAGGTCGCCCTGATCCCGTGCTGCTCCAGGAGGGCCAGCACGGTCGGGGTGTGGCGCGGGTCCGGCCCGTCGTCGATGGTGAGGGCCACCACCTTCCGCTCGGCGTCGAGTTCGTACACCGGTTTGCTCTCGGCGGCCGTCAGCTTCCGGGGCGCGGCCACCGGCGAGCCGGAGGCGGCGGGGGCGGCGGGCGCCGAGGCGGTGGCGGTAGCGGAGGCGGTGGCGGACGGGGCACGGGACGGAGCCGCGGAAGGCGGAGCCGACGGAGCCAACGGGGCCGCGGTGGCGGACGCGGGCGCGGCGGCGGGCCCGTCCGACGGCGCGCCGGCCGCCTCGGCACCGGGTGCGGCGGCCCCGCCGTCCACCCCCTGCGACTCCCGGCAGCCGGCGACCCCGAGCAGTGACATCCCGGCCGCGACCAGCAGTAATCTACGCGAAGTAATCTGACGATCAGACAGCATGATCAATGCTTCCCCCGCGAACCGCCCCGCCTCCCACCGGCAACTCCGACGGCCCCCAGCACCACTCCGACGGCCCAGTTCCACCCCGGTCCGGCGGACCGGGCGACAGCCGCCCCACCTGGACCGCTACGCTGACCTCCCCAGTGTGATGATCTGTCTTCAGAGGACGTGGCCATGACGACAAGTCAGGACTTCTCCGACCAGCCCCAGGACGACGCCGTCGAGCTGAGCCAGTGGGAACGCTTCGGCGTCGACACCAGCGCTCCGCACTCCGCACGCGTGTACGACTACTGGCTGGGCGGAAAGACCAACTTCCCGCCGGACCGCGCCATGGGACAGGCCATCGAGCAGGCCGTCCCCAGCGTGAAGGCGATGGCCAAGGAGAACCGCGCGTTCCAGGGCCGCGCCGTCCGCTACCTGGCCCGGGAACAGGGCATCCACCAGTTCCTCGATCTCGGCACCGGCATCCCCACCTCGCCCAACACCCACGAGATCGCCGAGGCGGTCAGCCCGGACACCCGGGTGGTCTACGTCGACAACGACCCGATCGTGCTGGCCCACGCCCGCGCGCTGATGGTCTCCACGCCGGCCAGCCGCACCACCTACATCCACGCCGACCTGGGCAAGCCCGCCGAGTTGCTCGGCGACCCGGCGCTCACCTCCACGCTGGACCTCGACCGGCCGGTCGGCCTGCTGATGATCGCCGTCCTGATGCTGGTCGCGGACGAGGACGACCCGTGGGCCAAGGTCGCCGCGCTGCGCGACGCGCTGCCCAGCGGGAGCTGCCTCGCGCTCACCCACCCCACCCAGGACTTCGACCCGGAGAGCGTCGCCAAGGTCGCCGAGGCGGCCCGGGCGGGCGGGATGACCCTCGTCCCGCGCACCCGCGAGGAGGTCGCCGGGTTCTTCGACGGCTGGGAGCTGATCGAGCCCGGCGTCGCCCCCGTGATGGCCTGGCGCCCGGACGGCGAGCCGCCGGCCGACCCGACCGCCGCCTACTACTGGGGCGGCGTCGCCCGGAAGCTGTAGCCCGGCGTCCGTCGGTGCTCCCGGGGCGGCGCGGTCCGCCGGCCGCCCCGGGGCGGGTCACTTCAGCAGCCGCGAGAGCCGCCGGTCGGCGAGCGGCTTGCCGCCGGTCTGGCAGGTGGGGCAGTACTGCAGCGAGGAGTCGGCGAACGACACCTCGCGCACGGTGTCCCCGCAGACCGGGCACGGCTGTCCGGCCCGGCCGTGTACCCGCAGGCCGAGCTTCTTCTCCGCCTTCAGGTCCCCCGCCGCCAGCCCGCGCGACCGCTCCACCGCCGCGCGCAGGGTGGCGCCGAGCGCCTCGTACAGCTGGGCCGTCTCCGCCTCCGTCAGGCTCGACGCGAGCTTGTACGGGGACATCCGCGCCGCGTGCAGCACCTCGTCCGAGTAGGCGTTGCCGACCCCGGCCAGCACGGTCTGGTCGCGCAGCACGCCCTTCAGCCGGCGCCGCTCGCCGCTCAGCAGGGCGGTGAAGTCCGCCAGGGTGAAGCCCGGGTCCAGCGGGTCCGGGCCGAGCCGGGCGACACCGGGGACGTCGGCCGGGTCCGTGACCACGTACACCGCGAGCCCCTTCTTGGTGCCCGCCTCGGTGAGGTCGAAGCCGTCCCCGGCGGGGCCGTCCAGCCGCACCCGCAGGGCCAGCGGGTTCCGCCCGCCCGGGCGCGGGGGCTCGGGCGGCAGGCTGTCCTTCCAGCGGAGCCAGCCGGCCCGGGCCAGGTGGACCACCAGGTGCAGGCCGCCGGCCTCGATGTCCAGGAACTTCCCGTGCCGGGTGACCGGGCCGACCGTCCGCCCCTCCAGCGCCGTGACCGGCGGGTCGTAGGTCTTGAGCGCGCTGATGGCCACCGGCTGCACCCGGGCGATCACCCGCCCGGTCAGCCGCTCGGACAGGAAGGCGCTGAGGGCCTCGACCTCGGGCAGCTCCGGCATGCGCCCAGTCTCGCGCAGTCCGCCGGCGGCCGCCCGCCGGTCCGGCCGCCCCGGCCCCGTCGGCCCCCCGGCGCGGCGCCCTCGTTGCCCGCCGGCGGCCGCCGGGCGCAGGCTGGAGGTGTCCACGCACCACCGCAGTGAGCCGACCACAGGAGGTCCGGTCCCGTCATGAGCACGCTGGAGGAGCAGATCGACATCGACGCCCCGGTGCTGGCGGCCTGGGAGCAACTGCACCGGGTCCACGACTACCCGCGGTTCGTGGGCGGGGTGCGCAGCGCGTACCCGCACGGCAGCAACCTCGCCCACCTCGGAGTGGAGGTCGACGGCGCCGAGCGGGACGTGGAGACCGAGATCACCGACCGGGGCCGGGGCCGGGTGATGGCCTGGCGGACGCTGGACGGCGCGCGGCTGAACGGCGCGTTCGCGCTGCTCCCGCTCGACGGGAGCCACACCCGGCTGCAGATCCGCGTCGAGTACGACCCGGAGACGGTGCAGCAGGTGTTCGGCGGGCCGCGCGGCTTCGCCCAGGCCGGGGCGATCGAGCGGTCGGTCCGCGCCGATCTGGAGCTCTTCCGGGAGATCGTCGAGGCCCGGACGGCCGCCGCCCGGGGCGAGCACTCCGGACCACCGGCCGGCGCCGCCGGACAAGAAGCGAACAAGCCCAGCTCAGAACGGTCGTGAGGATCTTCACAGGATTCCGTCGGCCCGGTCGTCCACCATTCAACCTGTGGCAGACTCGGATGCCATGAGTACCGGCCCGGCCCCCAGGACGCTTCGCGCGGCGATCTTCGCCGCGCTGGTCGTGCTGCTCGCCGGGCTCGGCCAGGTGCTGGTCACCGGGCGCCCGCTGCCGCTCGGCACGCTGGCCCTGGCCGGCGGCGCCGTCTTCGCGGTGGCGTTCGTCCTCGCCGGGTCCGAGCGCGGCTACCCGGCGATCGCGGCGGTGTTCCTGCCGCTGGAGCTGGGCCTGAGCGCCTTGTTCGAGTTCGCCCAGAGCACCTGTCCGTCGCTGCCGCCCGGCTACGCCCGCGGCTTCGAGCCCCTGCTGTGCGGCGGCGGCTCGCTCGGCGGAGTCCTGCTGGGCCACGGGCTCTCCCGGTCCGCCGCCCTGCTGACGCTGCTGGCGCTGCACTGCGCGATCGCGCTGGCCGCCGCCTTCTGGCTGCGCCGCGCCGACGCCGCGCTGAGCGGCCTGGCCCGCGCCGCGCGGGTGCTCGGCGACTTCGCGCAGCGCTTCCCGGCCGCCGCCGGCCGCTGGCCGGCGCTGCTCGCCGCGCCCGTCCCGGCCCGCCCGGTGGTGCGGATGCCCTTCCCGCGCGCCAGCCGGGTCCGCGTCCCCGTCGAGGACGTGCTGCTCAGCCCCGCCGTCCGCCGCGGGCCTCCGGTGCCCGTCCCGGCCCGCTGAGAATCCCCTCCCCGCTTTCTCCGCCGGTCGTTCTCGCCGCGCGCCCGTGCGCGCCCGCCCGTCCAACCGACCGAGAGCACAGGACGACACCCCGCCATGAGCAAGAAGCCCCAGCCCAGCACTGCCCGGACCACCAGGAACGCCGCCCGGCGCGCCGCCACCGACCGGATGCGCGAGGAGCGCGAGCGGGCCGAGCGGTCGGCCCGGATCCGCCGCCGGACCGTCGTCGGCGCCGCCTCCGCCGCCGTGCTCGCCCTGGTGGCGGGCGTGGCCTTCGCCGTCGGCGGCTCCACCGGCTCCGGTGACGCCGCCGCTGCCGGACCGCTGGTCACCCCCGCCAACGCGGGCGGCGCCGACGGCACCGTGATCACCTACGGCAAGGCCGACGCGCCGCACACCCTGGAGATCTACGAGGACTTCCGCTGCCCGTACTGCGAGCAGCTGGAGACGACCAACGGCAAGACCATCCAGCAGCTCGCCGACGCCGGCACCTACAAGATCGAGTACCACCTGGCGACCTTCCTGGACCAGGGCCTGGGCGGCAAGGGCTCGCGCACCGCGCTGGCCGCCGCCGGCGCGGCGCTCAACGAGGGCGTGGACAAGTTCAAGCAGTTCCACGACGTCCTGTACGCCAACCAGCCCGACGAGCGCAACGACGGCTTCGCCGATGTGAACCGGCTGCTCGACCTGGCCGGACAGGTCCCGGGCCTGAAGACCGACGCCTTCGTGAAGGCCGTCCAGGAGGGCACCTACACCCCGTGGGCCAACCAGGTGAACAAGGCCTTCGACAAGAGCGGCGTCAGCGGCACCCCGACGGTGAAGCTGGACGGCACCAAGCTGGACGTCTTCGCGAACGGCGCGCCCGTCACACCCGAGCGGTTCACCGCGATGGTCAAGCAGGTGACCGGGTGACGCCCGACGGCACGGCCGCCGCACCCGCCCGCGGACACGGGGCGAGCAGGCCCTTCGCCCTCCTGCTGCTGATCGGCGGGGCGATCGGGATCTTCGCCTCGGCCGTCCTGACGCTGGACAAGATCCGGCTGCTGAAGGACCCGTCGTACGTCCCCAACTGCAACATCAACCCGATCATCAGCTGCGGCTCGATCATGCGCAGCGACCAGGCCGAGGCCTTCGGCTTCCCCAACTCGCTGCTGGGCCTGGCCGGCTTCGCCGTGGTGGTCACGATCGGCGCCGGCCTGCTGGCGGGGGCCACCTACCGGCGCTGGTTCTGGCTCGGCCTCCAGGCCGGGACGCTGTTCGGGATCGGCTTCGTGACCTGGCTGATGTACCAGGCGCTGTACCGGATCGGCGCCCTCTGCCCGTACTGCATGGTGGTCTGGGCGACGATGATCCCGCTGTTCTGGTACACCACCCTGCACAATCTGCGCACCGGTGTGATCCCGACCCCGCGCGCCCTGCGCCCGGTGGTGCGCGAGGCCGCCCGCTACCACTGGGTGGTGCCGGCGCTCTGGTACGCGGTGATCGCGCTGCTGGTCCTCAACCGGTTCTGGTACTACTGGAGCACTCTGGTCTGATCCCCCCGCCGGCTCCGGGCCCGACGCGGCCCGGAGCCGGCGTTCACGCAGGTGGGGCGCCATGCGCAAGATCATCCTCTTGATGTCGATCTCCCTCGACGGCTACCTCGAGGGCCCGGACCGCGACATCGGCCGGCACCGGGTGGACGAGGAACTGCACGCCGCCCTCAACCGGGAACTCGCCCGGATGGGCGGTTTCGTCAGCGGCCGGGTCACCCACGAGCTGATGGCCGGCTTCTGGCCCACCGCCGACCGCGACCCGGCGAGCAGCCCGGCGGTGAAGGAGTTCGCCGGGATCCGGCGCACGATGCCGAAGACGGTCTTCTCCCGCACGCTGCGCCACGCCGACCGGGACACTTCCCCAACGGCGTCGTCCAGCTGCGCCACGACCGGGCCGGGGAGCGGCGGGCGGACACCTCCGGCGCGGGTCACACGACGGCGGGCTCGAACACGTAGGCGGCCACCTCCGCCAGCAGGGCCGCCCGGCGGTCCTCGGCCAGGAAGGAGGCGTGGAAGGAGTTGGCGGCCAGCAGGCGCAGCGTCTCGGGGGCGAGCGCGAGGGCCTGCTCGACGGCGCGGAAGTTGTCGTCGACGTAGC
Organism: Kitasatospora sp. NPDC091207; assembly: GCF_044768625.1. Lineage (NCBI taxonomy): Bacteria > Bacillati > Actinomycetota > Actinomycetes > Kitasatosporales > Streptomycetaceae > Kitasatospora > Kitasatospora sp. NPDC091207. The sequence continues at coordinate 274,380 of NZ_JBIVVS010000008.1, read as the reverse complement.
CGCCGAAGTAGGCGGGGTCGTCGGAGTTGACGGTGACCAGCAGGCCGGCCGCGAGCATGGCGCGCAGCGGGTGGTCGGCCAGGGTGTCGACGCAGCGCAGACGCACGTTGGACAGCGGGCAGAGGGTGAGCGGGATCCGTTCGCGGACCAGGCGGTCGACCAGCGCCGGGTCCTCCAGGCAGCGCAGCCCGTGGTCGATCCGCTCGACGCCGAGGACGTCCAGGGCCTCGGTGATGTACGAGGCCGGGCCCTCCTCCCCCGCGTGGGCGACCCGGTGCAGACCGGCCTCGGCGGCGCGGCGGTAGACCTCGCGGAACTTGGCCGGCGGGTGGCCGACCTCGGCCGAGTCGAGCCCGATCCCGGTGATCCGGCCGAAGTGGGGCCGGGCGGCCTCGAAGGTCTCCAGCGCGGACTCGGCGGACTCGTCCCGCAGGAAGCACATGATCAGCCGGGTGCTGATCCCGTGCCGCTCCTCGCTCCGGTCCAGCGCCCGGCCGAGGCCCTCGACCACCACGTCGAGCGGCACCCCGCGCGCGGTGTGCGCCTGCGGGTCGAAGAAGATCTCGGCGTGCCGCACCCCCTGCGCCGCGGCCCGGGCCAGGTAGGCGTCGGCGAGGTCCGCGAAGTCCTGCTCGGTGCGCAGTACCGCCATCAGCGCGTAGTACAGGTCCAGGAAGGACTGCAGGTCGCTGAAGGAGTACGCGCGGCGCAGCTCCCCGGTGTCGGCGTACGGGAGCGTCACACCGTTGCGCCGGGCGAGCGCGAAGGCGAGTTCGGGCTCCAGCGTGCCTTCGATGTGCAGGTGGAGTTCGGCTTTGGGGAGCGGCATGGGTGATCGTTCCGAGCTCTGGGGAGGGAAAGGAAAGGTGCGTCGAGATAGTCATCGTACGATCCGCCCGGCCGCCCGCCACGACCGAGGGCCGTGCGCGCACCGTCCGCGACGACGGCTCCGCACCGCCTGGCGAAAGCCCCCGGGGGCGACGACACTGCCCGTACGGGCCTTCGCGCCGGCGCCGCCGGCGCGCCGCTCCCGGGTGTACCGGCGGCGACGACCGGGCACCGGTCAATGGGGGGCCCGTGCCGAGGAGGTAGTGGACATGCGGCACCCCGACGACGCTCCGCACAACAGGCCCGAGGGCATCTCCCCGCACGCGCTGGGCAACGACACGCTGCTGCACGAGCTGGAGCAGCTGCACCGGACCAGGCACGAGACGTTCCTGTACGGGTCGGACGACGCCCTGAAGCGGCACACCCTGCGGACCGGGCAACTGGAGGCGGAGTACCTCCACCGGTTCCCGAACCGGCTGGTCACGGCCGGCCGGACCAGGGCGGGCGCCCGCGCCCGCGAGACCGCGGCGCGGGCGGAGTCGCTGCCGGACTGAGGCCCGGGCGGCCGGCCGCCGGCGAAACACGCCGGGCGGGGGTGGTGCGCTCGGGGCGGGGTGTCGGCGAGGGTGGAGCGACGACTCCGGAGCAACCCCCCACGGACACCTGGGAGCCCACCGCATGGCCATCGCAAGCGTCAACCCCGCGACCGGCGAGACCCTGGAGACCTTCGAGGCGCTGGACGCCGCCGGCATCGAGCAGCGGCTGGCCCGCGCCGAGGCGGCGTTCCAGGCCTACCGCACCACGTCCTTCGCGTACCGCGCGGAGCTGCTGCGCCGCGCCGCCGACCTGCTGGACGAGGACCGGGAGGACATCGCCCGCACGATGACCCTGGAGATGGGCAAGCCGCTGGCGGCCGCCCGCGCCGAGGCCGCCAAGTGCGCGAAGGCGATGCGCTGGTACGCCGAGAACGCCGAGGCCCTGCTCGCCGACGAACACCCCTCCCCGGCCGACGTCGCCGACTCCGGCGCCGCCCGGGCCTACGTCCGCTACCGCCCGATCGGACCGGTGCTGGCGGTGATGCCGTGGAACTTCCCGTTCTGGCAGGTGGTGCGGTTCGCGGCCCCCGCCCTGATGGCGGGCAACGTCGGTCTGCTGAAGCACGCGTCCAACGTGCCGCGCACGGCGGTGGCCCTGGAGGAGCTGTTCCGCCGGGCCGGCTTCCCGGAGGGCTGCTTCCAGACGCTGCTGATCGGCTCGGGCGCGGTCGAGGGCATCGTGCGCGACCCCCGGGTGGCCGCCGTGACGCTGACCGGCAGCGAGCCCGCCGGGCGGGCGGTGGCGGCCGCGGCCGCCGACGAGGTGAAGAAGGCCGTCCTGGAGCTGGGCGGCAGCGACCCGTTCGTGGTCCTGCCGAGCGCCGATCTGGACGCCGCCGTGGCCACCGCCGTCCGGGCCCGGGTGCAGAACAACGGGCAGTCCTGCATCGCCGCCAAGCGCTTCATCGTGCACACCGCCGTGTACCGGCCGTTCACCGAGGCGTTCACCGCGGCGATGCGGGCGCTGACGGTCGGCGATCCGATGGACGAGGCCACCGAGGTCGGCCCGCTGGCCAGCAGCCAGGGGCGGGAGGACCTGGTGGAGCTGGTCGAGGACGCCCGGGCGCACGGGGCCCGGGTGGAGTGCGGCGGCCGGCGCCCCGAGGGCCGGGAGGACGGCTGGTTCTACGAGCCGACGGTGCTGACCGGCATCACCCCGGCGATGCGGATCCACCTGGAGGAGACCTTCGGCCCGGTCGCCACCGTCTACGAGGTCGCCGACCTGGACGAGGCGGTGGCGCGGGCCAACGACACACCGTTCGGGCTCAGCTCCAACGTCTGGACCACCGACCCGGCCGAGCAGGAGCGCTTCGTCCGGGACATCCAGGCCGGCGGGGTGTTCTTCAACGGGATGACCGCCTCGCACCCGGCCCTGCCGTTCGGCGGCGTCAAGCGCTCGGGCTTCGGGCGGGAGCTGAGCGACCACGGGATCCGGGAGTTCTGCAACGTCACCACCGTCTGGGTGGCCTGAGCCGTCGGACGGCGCCGGACCGGGGTCCGGCGCCGTCCGCCCCGGCCGGGTCAGGCCGCCATCCGGTGCTTGCCCTGGCCGGGCGTCAGCCAGCGCGCGATCATCCCGCAGAGCGCGATCAGGGTGATGCCCCACACGATGCTGAAGATGATCAGCCACGGCAGTGAGCTGACCTGGGAGCCGACGGCGCCGAGGCCGAGCGAGAACGCGAGCAGCAGGATCACCGCCGTCGGGCCGAGGCCGAGCAGGCCGTGCCAGGCGCGGTGGGCGAGGCTCGGGTGCTTCGGCGCCTCGGGGCCGGTGTCGAGCGCCTTGTAGGTCAGTAGGTCCATCTGGGATCGCCTCCGGACGTCGGGGACTGCCGGTGATCAGCTCACGAGGCCTTGCGGGGAGCTGCGGACTTCCTGCTGGGGGTCTTCTTGGCGGTACCGGCCGACTTGGCCGTACCGCCCGCGGTCCGCGCGGCGGCGCCCTGGCCGGCCGCGGCCTTCCCGGCCGCCGCCTTCTTGGCGGGCGCGCGCTTGCGGGGCGCCGGCTTCTCCTCGACGGCCGGCTCGTCCCGCGCCGCCGGCTCCGCCGCGGCTTCCGCGGTGGCTTCCTCCTCGCTCTCCGGCGCGGCCCGGCGGCCGCGGTGCCCGCCCTTGGCCTCCTTGAGGCTGCTGCGCAGGGCCGCCATCAGGTCGATGACGTTGTCCGGCGCCTCGCCGGGCTCCTCCTCGTGGGGCACCTCGACACCCTGGATCCGGGCCTCGACGACCTGCTGCAGCGCCCGCTGGTAGTCGTCGTGGAGCTGGGAGAGGTCGAAGTCCTCCGAGAGCGTGTCCATCAGCGAGCGCGCCATCTTCAGCTCCTGGGGCCGCACGGTCACCTCCCCCTCGGGCGCGATCCCGTCCGCCGACCGGACCTCGTCGGGCCAGATGCAGGTCTGCAGCACCAGCGTCCCGTCGTGCACCCGCAGCACCGCCGGGGACTCCCTGGTGCGCAGCGCGATCTTGGTGACCGCGATCTGGCCGGACGCGGTGAGCGCGTCGCGCAGCAGCGCGTACGGCTTGGCGGCGGCCTTGTCGGCGACGCCGACGTAGTACGCCTTGGAGAACATCAGCGGGTCGATCTCGGCGGCGTCCACGAACGCCAGCACGTCGATGACCTTCTTGCTGGGCAGCGGCAGGTCGGCGAGGTCCTCGTCGGTGAGGGTGACGGTACGCCCGTCGGGCGACTCGTAGCCCTTGGCGATCTCCGCGTAGGGGACTTCCTTCCCCTCCTGCTCGCAGTACCGCTTCATCCGCACCCGCCCGCCGTCCTTCGCGTGCACCTGGTGCAGCGGGAGGTCGTGCTCCTGGGTGGCGGAGTACAGGTGGACGGGGATGCTGACCAGCCCGAAGCTGATCGTCCCCTTCCAGGTGGTCTGCATGGGGTGTCGCCCCTTCCCGGACGTTCCCCCTACCGGAGATTTCCCACTCTGCCCGGATTCACCCCGATCGGCCACACGATCCCGCTCCGGACCCGTCCGGCCGCACCGGCGGGCCGCACCGGCGGACAATGGGCGACGGAACGAGGAGGTGGCGCCATGCCGGGGACGGACGCGCCCCCGCCGCCGGAGCGCACCACCTACGCCGTGGCCTACGCCGTGGCCGGGGAGCCCGGGGTGCGGCGGGCGGAGGTCACGGTGGTGCCCGGGTACTCGCAGGAGAGCGACATCCCGCGGATCCTGGCCGCCCGCCTGACCGGGCGGCCGGCGGACGGGCGGGTCGTCCTGCTGGAGCTGCGCCCGGTCGCCGTGCCCGGGTCGGCCCGGGCCGACCCGCCGAACGGAGGCACCCGGGGCGTGTCACCCGGGGATCGGACCGGGACACCCGGCTCCGCTCCCTAGCATCGGGACTCCGCGGTCTCGCCCGAGCAAGCGTGACAGAGCGTCACCTCCGGCCCCCAGGAGCGTTCATGCCCCCGTCCCCGGGCGGCCCCGCCCGCGTCCCCGGCCCCGCCCGGCCCCCGCGACCGCCCCGGCGCGGCTCCCTGCGCAGACTCGGCGAGTGGTGCGCGCGCCACTCGGTCCTGGTGATCGTGGTCTGGCTGGTCGCGGTGGCCGGCGTCCAGCTGATCGACCGCGCGGTCGGCGGGACGTTCTCGGACGACTTCTCGCTCTCGAACACCCAGGCGCAGGAGGGCCGCACCGTCCTCCAGGCGCACGAGCCGTCGGTCGGCGGCACCAGCGCGCAGGTGGTGCTCCACGACGCCCAGCCGCTGGCCGGCTTCCCGGACCAGATCGACCAGGCGGTCGGCTCGCTGCGCCAACTACCCCACGTGCAGTCCGCGCAGGGCCCGCTGCCGCCCGCCGGCCAGCCGTCCCCGCCCGGCGGCCCGCTCTCGGCCGACGGCCTCACCGGCTACATCACCGTCCGCTTCGACGTGAACCCGACGACCCTCGGCGACGACTACCTCGACGGCGTGGACGCGGCCGTCGCCCCGCTGCGGGAGGCCGGGGTGGAGGTCGAGTACGGCGGCCCGCTCGGCGAGCTGGCCCGCCCGGCGCCCGACGACCGGCTCAGCGAGCTGATCGGCTTCGGGGTCGCGATCGTCGTGCTGCTGATCGGCTTCGGGAGCGTGATCGCGGCCGGCCTGCCGCTGGTCACCGCCCTGATCGGCGCCGTGGTCGGCCTCGGGGTGCTCGGCCTACTGGCGGCGGCCACCACCTTCGCCACGGTGGCCCCGACCCTGGCCACCATGATCGGTATCGGTGTCGGCATCGACTACGCGCTCTTCCTGCTCACCCGGCACCGGCAGAGCCTGATGGACGGCAAGGATCCGGTCTCCGCCGCCGGCCACGCCGTGGCGACCAGCGGCCGGGCGGTGCTGGTCTCCGGCTGCACCGTGGTCATCGCCCTGGCCGGTCTGGTCGTCTCGCGGGTCAACTTCATCGCCAAGCTCGGCGCCGCCGCCGGGGTCACGGTGATCTCGGCCGTCCTCGCGGCCCTCACCCTGCTCCCCGCGCTGATGGGCCTGATCGGGCGCCGGATGGACCGCTGGACGGTACACCGGCCGATCGCCGAGACCGGGGTGGCGCCCGGGGAGGAGATCACCGGGACGTGGCACCGCTACGCCCAGCGGGTGGAGCGCCGCCCGTGGTGGTTCCTGACCGCCGGGGTGGTCGTCGTCGGCATCCTGGCCGTCCCGCTCCTCTCCATCCAGCTCGGCCACATCGACGACGGGGCCGACCCGACCACCTTCACCGACCGGCGCGCCTTCGACCTGATGTCCGACGCCTTCGGCCCGGGCTCGAACGGCCCGATCACCGTGGTCGTCGACCAGAGCGCCGTCCCGGCCGACGCCCGGCCAGCGGTGCAGAGCTCGGTGCAGCAGGCCCTGGCCGGGACGTCCGACACCGCCGGCGTCACCCCGCTCCAGACCAGCTCCGACGGTGACGTGCTGTACAACACCGTCACGCCCGCCCAGCGCCCGCAGGACGAGCAGACCACCCAGTTGGTCGGCCGGCTCTCCGGCACCGTGCTGCCGCAGGCCGTGGCCGGGACCGGTGCCACCGCCTACGTGACCGGCACGACGGCCGCCCAGGTCGAGTTCGGCGACATCGTCGCCGCCCGGCTGTTGCCGATCATCGCCGTGGTGGTCGGCCTGGCCTTCCTGATCATCCTGCTGGTCTTCCGGGGCCTGCTGATCGCGGTGAAGGCCGCCGTCCTCAACCTGATCTCCATCGCCGCCTCCTACGGCGTCCTGGTGGCGGTCTTCCAGTGGGGCTGGGGCGGGCCCGCCCTGGGGGTCTCCGGGACGGTGCCGATCGAGAGCTACGTCCCGATGATGATGTTCGCCATCGTCTTCGGCCTCAGCATGGACTACGAGATCTTCCTGCTCTCCCGGGTGCACGAGGCCTGGCTGCGCACCGGGGACAGCCGGGGCAGCGTCGCCCACGCCCTGGAGATCACGGCCCGGGTGATCAGCTGCGCGGCGCTCATCATGGTCAGCGTGTTCGCCGCCTTCATCGTGAGCGACAACATCGTGATCAAGATGATGGGCCTCGGGCTGGCCGTCAGCGTGCTGATCGACGCCACCGTGGTGCGGCTGCTCCTGGTACCGGCCGTGATGACCCTGCTCGGGCCGGCCGCCTGGTGGACGCCCCGCTTCCTGGACCGGGTGCTGCCGCACATCGACACCGAGGGCGAGGGCGAGCAGGTCTGAGGGCCGCCCGCGCGGGCCCGGGCGGCGGGCGGCGGGCGGTCAGGCCTGGAGCGAGGCCAGCGTGACGATGGTGATGTCGGACGGCGCGCCGACCCGCACCGGCGGACCCCAGGCCCCCGCGCCACGGGTCACGTAGAGCTGGGTGTCGCCGTAGCGCTCCAGGCCGGCGACGGTGGGGTTGGCCAGTTCGGCCAGGTAGTTGCCGGGCCAGAGCTGGCCGCCGTGGGTGTGGCCGGAGAGCTGGAGGTCGACGCCGTGCCGGACGGCATCGTGGACGGTGACCGGCTGGTGCGAGAGCAGCACCGAGGTGCGGGCCCGGTCGCGGTCGCCGAGCGCCCGGTCGAAGTCCGGGCCGTCGCCCTCGGTGCGGCCGGCGAGGTCGTTCACCCCGGCCAGGTCGAAGCCCGCGAGCTCCACCCGGGCGTTCTGCAACGGGTGGACCCCCAGCTCGCGGACGAAGTCCACCCAGGGCGCGGCACCGGAGAAGTACTCGTGGTTGCCGGTGACGAAGTAGGCGCCGTCGCGTGCCCGGAGCCCCGCCAACGGCTCCGCGGCACTGCCGAGTTCGGCCACCGAGCCGTCGACCAGGTCGCCGACGATCGTGATCAGGTCGGGCTGGGCGGCGTTGATCGTGTCGACGATCCGCCGGGTGTGGTCCCGCCCGAGGATCGGCCCGAGGTGGATGTCGCTGACCACCGCGATCCGGTAGCCGTGCGCCCGGGCGGGCAGCTTCGCCAGCGGAACGGTGACCTGCTTCAGGCGCGGCCCGCGCAGCACCCCGTAGGCGCCCGTGCCGACCACGGCGGCGGCAGCGCCGGAGGCGCCGATCGCGAGCGTCCGGGCGACGAAGAGCCGTCGCGCGGGCGAGGGCACGGCGGGCGGCGGCGAGGCGGACGGCGGCGGGGTCGGGGTCTCCTCGCCGGGCGCCGCGGCGTCGTCCCCGGCAGCGGCAGCGACGGCGCCCGGCACCGGCTCCGGCGGGGTCGCGGCCCTCGGGCGCGGCAGCCGAAGCAGCAGCGGCCGGAGGGCCTCGCCGACCGCCAGCGCCATCAGCAGGTAGAGCAGCACCGCCAGCCAGAGGTAGCCCGGCCAGGCCAGCCAGCGCTCGACGGCCAGCGGGAACGCCCGCCCGCCGACCAGCGCGCCCACCGAGAGCAGCGGCAGGACGACGGCCAGGGCGGTGCCCGTCCGGCGCCACCACCCGCCCGGAGCGGAGACGTCGCGCACCAGGCGCCGCCAGAGGTACCAGTGCGCGAGGGCCAGGACGGCGAGGACGGCGAGCAGACCGAGCACCAGGAGGACGATCATCACGCCGCCAGTATGAACGGCCGCCCAAGGAGCTCCGACGACGGCCCCCGAGCCGCCCGGGGCGGCTGGCGATGCGTCAGATTTGAGCTTTCAGCCGACCCACTTCACCTGTGCTGACCTGGCACTTTGTGTCCGCTGAGCGGACAGTTCCCGAGGCCTTGTTCCGATACTCGTAGGGAGAAGTTAAGTTGCACCGCAATGCGCGGGTCCGTCCCCCCACCCTCCGGCGAACGAGCCGAGGGGCAGCCGCGCTGGAAAGGCACAGGGCACCCTCGATGAGTGCGGAAACCACCACCTCGGCCGGCTCGCCGCCGTCCGATGCCGCTCCGCAGCAGCAGCTCCACCACGGTCACGGCGCCGACGGGCACCTGAAGGCCGGGCTCAAGAACCGCCACCTGTCGATGATCGCGATCGGCGGTGTGATCGGCGCCGGGCTGTTCGTCGGCTCCGGCGCGGGCATCGCGGCCACCGGCCCCGGCATCCTGCTCTCCTACACCCTGGCCGGCGTGCTCGTCGTCCTGGTGATGCGGATGCTCGGCGAGATGGCCGCGGCCGACCCGCAGAGCGGATCGTTCTCGGCGTACGCGGACCGGGCCCTCGGCCGCTGGGCCGGCTTCTCCATCGGCTGGCTGTACTGGTTCTTCTGGGTCGTGGTGCTGGCCGTCGAGGCCACCGCCGGCGCGAAGATCCTCAACAACTGGGTCCCCGGCGTGCCGCAGTGGGCGTTCGCCCTGATCGTGATGGCGGTGCTGACCGCCACCAACCTCTTCTCGGTGGCCTCCTACGGCGAGTTCGAGTTCTGGTTCGCCGGCATCAAGGTGGTGGCGATCGCCGCCTTCCTGGTGATCGGCACGCTGGCCGCGTTCGGGCTGCTGCCCGGCACCCACGCGGTCGGCACCGAGAACCTGACCGGCCACGGAGGCTTCCTGCCGCACGGTGTGGGCGCGGTCTTCACCGGCATGCTCACGGTCGTCTTCGCCTTCATGGGCAGCGAGATCGTCACCCTGGCCGCCGGCGAGTCGGAGGACCCGGAGAAGGCGGTCAGCAAGGCCACCAACAGCGTGATCTGGCGCATCGGGATCTTCTACCTGGGCTCGATCCTGCTGGTCGTGACCCTGCTGCCGTGGGACTCCGCGGCCGTCAAGGGCAGCCCCTACGTGGCCGTGCTGGAGCACGTCGGCATCCCGGGCGCCGGCCAGGTGATGGACGTGATCGTGCTGACCGCCGTGCTCTCCTGCCTCAACTCGGGGATGTACACCGCCTCCCGGATGGCCTTCTCGCTCGGCCAGCGCGGCGACGCCCCCAAGGCCTTCGCCTCGGTGACCAAGCGCGGAGTGCCGCGGATCGCGATCCTCGTCTCGGTGGTCTTCGGCTTCGTGGCGGTGTTCTTCAACTACACCTCCCCCGACACCGTGTTCTCCTTCCTGCTCAACTCCTCCGGCGCGGTGGCGCTCTTCGTCTGGCTTGTGATCTGCTTCTCCCAGCTGAAGATGCGCAAGATCATCGAGCGCGAGTCGCCCGAGCGCCTGACCGTCCGGATGTGGCTGTACCCGTACCTCACCTGGACCGCGATCGGCATGATCGGCTTCGTGATGGCGTACATGTTCACGGACGCCGACGGGCGCAAGCAGATGTACCTGTCGCTGGTCGCCGCAGCCATCGTGCTGACGGCATCGGCCGTGGTGGGCCGCAGGCGACGGGCTGCGGCGGTGGCACCGGCTGCCTGATCCGGGCACGCCGCCCGCACACCGGGCCCGGGAGCCGTTGCGGAGGCTCCCGGGCCCGGCGCCGTCTCCGGGCCCGGGCCGCCCCCGGGCCCCACCGCCGGTGCCGGACCGGGACGGGACCGGGATGACCCGCTGACGGCCAGCCCCTACCCTTTCCCCCTATGCGAGATCTTGCAGCGGGGTTGGGGTACCTGGCCAAGGGCCAGAAGTGGGTGGGCCGGCACGGCCGCTGGTGGGCGTTCGGGATGATCCCCGCGCTCATCACCCTGGTCGGGTACGTGGTGGCGCTGGTGTTCCTCGGCGGCTGGTCGGAGGACCTCGCGCGGTGGGCCACGCCGTTCGCCGACGGCTGGGGCTCGCCCTGGCAGGGGCTGCTGCGCACCGCGCTCGCCGCGATCGTCTTCGGCGGCGGGCTGCTGATCTCCGTGATCACCTTCACCGCGGTCACGCTGCTGGTCGGCCAGCCGTTCTACGAGTCGCTCTGCGAGACGGTCGACGAGACCGAGGGCGGGGCGCCCACCCCGCCGGAGGTCCCGCTCTGGCGCGAGCTGGTGGTCTCGGCCCGGGACAGCCTCCACGTCCTCGTCCGGGTGGCCGGGTTCGGCGTCCTGCTGTTCGGCTGCGGGTTCATCCCGGTGGTCGGGCAGACGCTGGTACCGGTGGCCGGCTTCCTGGTGTCCGGGTTCTTCCTCACCGTCGAGCTGACGGCGGTGGCCCTGCAGCGGCGCGGAGTGCCGCAGCGCGAACGGATCCGGCTGCTGCGCGCCCGGCTGGGGCTCGCCTTCGGGTTCGGCGTACCGCTGATCCTGGCCTTCCTGGTCCCGCTGGTGACCGTGCTCGCGATGCCCGGCGCGGTGGCGGGCGCCACCCTGCTGGCCCGCGACCTGGTGCCGGTGGAGGACACCGACGGCGAGACGGACGAGCCGGACGCGGCACCCGCCGGGGAGGGCGTCCCCGAGGTGCCCGGGTACGGCGGGCGGCGGCCGGTGCCGGGGAACCCGTACGCGGCGGGCTCCTTCGCGGCCGGCCAGGACACGGCCGGGCCGTACGGCGGCGGGGCGGGCGCCGGGCAGAACCCGTACTCCTCCCGTTGAGGGCCCGAGTACTGCGGCCGTGACCGCCCGGTCACGGCGGGTCGCCCTCGGGCGGCCGTGCTGTGAGGCCGCCCACACGACTCCACGCCGCTACTGCCCTCGATAGTTGTCGGCGCGCCGGCGACACCCCGCCGGCCGGTGGGGAGGCGGCGCGGGGCCCGGCCGACGGGGCGGGCGCCGACGGCCCGCACCCCGAAGAACGCAGGCCACCGGGCCGATTCACCTCTTTCTCCGACGGACGGGCGGGCGAGCACCCGTCCGTCGTCCGGATCGGACACCTCCCCTCGAAGCGCCCGGCCACGGTCGGGCGCTTCGCCGTTTCCGCCGCCCCACCGACTACCCGCCGTAGTAGTGGTTGCCTTTGCCGCCCGCGCCGGGCTCTGCGAAGAATGGCCAGTCGCCAGGCAGCGCGGACCGGTCCGTCCGCCGCGCACCCCGCCCGCCCCGCCGTCACGGCCGGGGTGCCATGGCCGTCCCGGACGGCATCGCGGGCCCTGTCCGCCCGTGCCCCCGTGCCGCCGGCCCCGTGCCCGCGGCACCGCCCCCGACGGAAAAGGATCGTCCGCTCCATGCAGCTCAGCCATGCCCGCCGCAACTCGCTGATCACCGGTATCACCACCCTCGTGGTGGCGGGTGCGGCCACCGCCGCCCTCGCCGTCCCGCAGAGCGGCGGCAACGTCGCCGAGGCGGCCGCTCCGGTGGCCGGGGTCTCCGTGGACGGGCAGCCGGTGGCCGCCCAGGCCGACGCGGCCGCAGCCGACGCCGCCGCTGCCGCCGCCCAGGCGCAGGCGCAGGCCGAAGCAGACGCCGCCGCGCAGGCCCAGGCCGCCGCCCAGGCGCAGGCCGAGGCCGACGCGAAGGCCCAGGCGGACGCCAAGGCCAAGGCCGACGCGGAGGCCGCCGCCTCCCGCTCCCAGGAGCGCGCCGCGCTCAACGCCAAGCCCGCGTACTCCGGCAGCCCCCGCGAGATCGCCGCCCAGATCGTGCCGGCCGGCCAGCTGCAGTGCTTCAGCAACATCGTGTCGCGCGAGAGCAGCTGGAACCACCTCGCCGTCAACGCCTCCTCCGGTGCCTACGGCCTGGTCCAGGCCCTCCCCGGCTCCAAGATGGCCTCCGCCGGCTCCGACTGGCGCACCAACCCCGCCACCCAGATCACGTGGGGCCTGGACTACATGAACTCCCGTTACGGCAGCCCCTGCGGCGCCTGGTCGTTCTGGCAGACCCACCACTGGTACTGAGCCGACCCCGCCACCGGCACCGAGGACCCCGCACGGCAGCGCCCGCGCGGGGTTCCCCGGCCGTTCCACCCCAGGGGTTCCCGGGCCGCCCCCGCAGGGCGTGGCGCAGCGCCGGGAGGTAGCGCCGGACGCTGAACCGACCCCGGCACCGGCTCCAAGGGCCCCGCACGGCAGCGCCCGCGCGGGGTCCCCGGCCGTTCCGCCCCAGGAGTTCCGGGGCCGTCCCGGCGCCCGGGCCGCAGACGGCGGAACGGGCCGCCCCCGCAGGGCGTGGCGCAGCGCCGGGAGGTAGCGCCGGGCGATGTCATCGGTCGGGAGCGAAGCGACCGGTTCCAGGCGCAACACCTACCGGGCCATGCTCAGGCCCCCAGGTGGGAGGCGAACTCGCAGGCCCGCCGACGGGCGTCCGCACCGCCGATCCGGGTGGCGATCCGGTCGATCACCTCGCGCTGGACCACCTCGCCGACCAGTACCCCGGCGGCCCGGTCCTGCGCGGCGCCGGTTACCGGAGCACCCGCGACGTCACGGGCCTGCCGCCGCGGGTGGCCGACGCGGCCCGCCCGTCGCTGGCCGCCGCCGGCCACCTCGGCGGTCCGGTGGCCGGGCGCGCCCGGGCCGCGTTCGTCGACGGCACGCACCTCACCAGGGTCACCGCGACGGCGGTCACCGCGGCGCCGGCCGCCGTCGCGGTGACCCTCCTGCTCCGGCGGCCGGACAGCGGCCGCTGACACCCGCTCCGCCCCGAGCCGGCCGCGGCGACCTGGCCGCGGGCCGGCTGGTCGGCGCCGCCGACCCCGGTGCGCTGCCGACGTGTACACGTCCGGCATGACGGGTGAAGATATGGCGCACGCCCGTACGATTTGACGCGGATTGATCAGAATTACAGGCCGTCAGCGCTTTGCCACCTTCCGCGTGCGCTCCTACGCTCCGGCCTCATGCCCTCACCCCTGATCAGCGTCGTGCTCCCCGCCTACGACCAGCAGAAACAGCTGACGGAATGCCTGGACTCGCTCCTCGCGCAGTCCTTCCGCGACTTCGAGGTCATCCTGGTCGCGGACCGGTCCCCCGACTCCCCGGCCGACCTCGCCGACGCCTACGCCGCACGCCACCCGCGCGTCTCGGCGCTGCACCTCAACGCCGCCGTCGGCGTGGGCGTCAGCCGCGACGCGGGCGCCGCCCGGGCCGCCGGCGAGTACCTGCTCTTCCTGGACGCCGACCACCTGCTGCCCCGGGACGGACTGCAGTCGCTCGCCGACCGGCTGGCGCAGACCGGGCCGGTGGACGTGCTGCTGTTCGGGCACACCCGGCGGCACGGCGGGCGGGACTGGCCGGGCGGGGCGGAGGCGCTGCTGGCCGGGGCCGGGCCCGAGGTGACCGGGGCGGCCGGCCGGCCCGGTCTGCTCGGCGCACCCGCGCTGATCTGGGACCGGCTGCTGCGGCGGGACTTCTGGCAGGACCGCGCGATCACCTTCCCGGACGGGCGCTACGAGGAGATCCCGGCCGTGCACCGGGCCGTGCTCACCGCCGGACGGATCGCGGTACTGCCGCGCGCCTGCGTCCAGCTGCGGCGCCGGGAGACCGTCCACCCGGCCGGCTCGCCCGGCAGCAGCCAGTTCGACATCTTCGACCAGTACGAGCGGAGCTTCGCCCTGCTCGACGAGGTGGCGGCCTGGCAGCCTGAGCTGGAGGCCGCCCGGGACGCCCTGTTCACCCGGATGATCCGGCACTACCTGTTCGTGTTCGACCTGGCCGGGTGCGTGGCACGGGCCGAGCGGCCGCAGTTCTTCCACCGCGCCGCCGAGCACCACCGCCGCTTCCAGCCGGCCGGGCACCGGCGGCCCGGCGGCCGGGAGGGCGTGAAGTTCTCGCTGCTGGCCGGGGGCGCCTACCCGGCCTTCGAGATGGCCAAGCTCTCGCACATCGCCAAGGGCACGCTCACCGGGTCGGCCCGGCGCCGGACCCCGGCCTGACGGCGGGCGACGGGCGGCAGGCCTGCGGCGGGCAGCCGCCCGGGGCGGCCGGCAGTCCGCCGGCCGCCCACCGGGGTGGCCCGTACCGGGCGCGGCGTCCGGCTGGAATGATCGGCCGCGGTACGCCAGCCCGCCCCCCGGGAGGACCCACGTGAGCCGACCGTCCGCCGCCCCCGGCGCCGACCTCGCCCGGGAGCTCGCCGCCACCCTGCGCGGCGAGGTCCGCTTCGACGCCGCCGAACGCACCGTCTACAGCCACGACGCGTCCAACTACCGTCACCCGCCGCTCGGGGTGGTCAAACCGGCCGACCTGGACGACGTGCGGACGGCGATGGCGCTCTGCCGCCAGTACGGGGTGCCGGTGGTGCCGCGCGGCGCCGGCACCAGCATCGGCGGGCAGGCGATCGGCCCCGGCGCGGTCGTCCTGGACTTCCGGCGCCACTTGGGCGCGGTGCTCGACGTGGACCCGGACCGCCGCACCGCCCGGGTCGAACCGGGAGCCGTGCTCGACCACCTCCAGCGGGCCGCCCGCCCGCACGGACTGCGGTTCGGGCCGGACCCGTCCACGCACAGCCGGTGCACCCTCGGTGGCATGATCGGGAACGACTCCTGCGGCGCCCACTCGGTGGTCTGGGGGCGCACCTCCGACAACGTGGAATCCCTCGACCTGCTGCTCGCGGACGGCACCGAGCTCACCGTCGGCGGCCCGCTCGGGCCCGCCGAACGCGCGGCACTGCGCGCACTGCCCGGCCGCGCCGGCCAACTCCACCGAGAACTGCAGGAGTTCACCGAGCGCAACCTCGCGGTGATCCGCCAGGGCATGCCGGACCTGCCGCGCCGCACCTCCGGCTACCCGCTGGACGCCCTGCTGCCCGAGCGCGGCCACCACCTCGCCCGGGCGCTCACCGGTACCGAGGGCACCTGCGCCCTGCTGCTCGGCGCCACCGTCCGGCTGGTCGAGGACCCGCCCGCCCGCGCCCTGGTGGTGGCCGGCTACCCGGACGAGACGGCCGCCGCCGACGCCGTACCCGCGCTGCTGCCGCTGCGCCCGCTGACCGTCGAGGGGATGGCCGCCGACCTGATCGAGGCGCTGCTCGCGGCCGGGCCGCGCCCGCCCGCGCTGGACCGGCTGCCCGAGGGGGCCTGCTGGCTCTTCCTGGAAGCCGGCGGCGCGACGCCCGCCGAGGCACTCGACGCGGCCCGGCGACTCGCCGACGCCGTCCGGCGGGAGCGCTCCGCCACCGCCGCCGTCGTCACCGACCCGGGCGAGCGGCGCCAGCTCTGGGGCGTGCGCGAGGCCGGCGCCGGGATCGTCACCCGGCTGCCCGGGGGCGGCGAGGCCTGGCCCGGCTGGGAGGACTCGGCCGTCCCGCCGGAGCGGCTCGGCGACTACCTGCGCGACCTGCGGGCGCTGCTGCGCCGGCACCACCTGCGCGGCGTCCCGTACGGGCACTTCGGCGAGGGCTGCGTCCATCTGCGGATCGACTTCCCGCTCACCGCGCCGCACGGGCCGGCGGTGTTCCGGGAGTTCCTGGAGCAGGCCGCCGACCTCGTGGTCTCGTACGGGGGGTCGCTCTCCGGCGAGCACGGCGACGGGCAGGCCCGCGCCGAGCTGCTGCCCCGGATGTACCCGCCCGGGATCATCGCGCTCTTCGGCGGGTTCAAGCGGATCTGGGACCCGGAGAACCTGCTCAACCCGGGCGCCCTGGTGGACCCGCGCCCGCTCGACGCCGACCTGCGCCTGGCCGGACCGGTCCGCGCGCTGCCGCTCGCCCTGCCGTACGACCAGGACGACGGCAGCCTGGCCAAGGCCGTGCACCGCTGCGTCGGGGTGGCCAAGTGCGTGGACCCCGACACCGGGGTGATGTGCCCGAGCTACATGGCCACCGGCGAGGAGCGCCACTCCACCCGGGGCCGGGCCAGACTGCTCGCCGAGATGCTGCGCGGCGAGCTGATCCCGGACGGCTGGCGCTCGCCGGAGGTCCGGGAGTCGCTGGACCTCTGCCTCGGCTGCAAGGGCTGCGCCGGCGACTGCCCGGTCCACGTCGACATGGCCACCTACAAGGCCGAGTTCCTTTACCAGCACCACCGGCGCCGCCCCAGGCCGCTCCCGCACTACTCGCTGGGGTGGCTGCCGCTCTGGCTGCGGGCCGTCGCGCTCGCCCCCGGCGCGGCCAACCTGATCGCCCGCTCACCCGCCGCCGGCCCGCTGAAGCGGCTCGGCGGGGTCGACCGGCGGCGGCCGGTCCCGGTGTTCCCGCCCGAGACCTTCACCCGCTGGTACCGCCGCCACCGCGCCGCGCACCCCGCCCCGGCGGGCGCCCGGCCCGTCCTGCTCTGGCCCGACACCTTCTCCGAGCACCTGCAGCCGAACGTCCTGCGCGCCGCCGTCGAGGTGCTGACCCACCTGGGCTTCGACGTCCGGCTGCCGGCCGGACCGGTCTGCTGCGGGCTCACCTGGTACTCGACCGGCCAGCTCGGCACCGCCCGGCGGGTGATGCGGCGCAGCCTGCGGGCGCTCGCCGGCACCGGCCTGCCCGCCGACACCCCGGTGGTCGGCATGGACCCGAGCTGCACCGCCACCCTGCGCGAGGACCTGCCCCGGCTGCTCGGCGCCGAAGGCCGACCGCTCGCCGAACGGACCCGCACCTTCGCGGAGTTCATCGACCGGTACGCGCCGGACGCCCCGCTCCCCCGGCTCCCGGTCGACGCCGTCACCCAGACCCACTGCCACCAGCACGCCGTCCTCGGTACTGCCGCCGACCGGCGGGTGGAGGCCCGCACCGGCCTGCGCAACCAGGTACTCGACTCCGGGTGCTGCGGCCTGGCCGGCAACTTCGGCTTCGAGCGGGGCCACTTCGAGGTGTCCGTGACGATCGCCGAACGGGTCCTGCTGCCCGCGGTGCGCGCGGCCGGCCAGGACACCGTGATCCTGGCCGACGGCTTCAGCTGCCGCACCCAGATCGCCCACCTCGCCGAGGGCCGCCAGGCCCTCCACCTCGCCGAACTGCTGCAGCGGGCCCTGCGGGAGGGATCCTGAGCGGTCCCGGGATCCGAACCACCGCGGTCCGGCAGGCCCCGGCCCGGCGACGCTAGGCCGTCTGCGGCTCCTGCACCTCCGTCGACCGCGGCGGCTCCTCCGCGCAGACCGCCGAGACGAACTCCGCCAGGCGGGCCTGCGGCAGGCCGCGCGCGATGTCCGCCTCGCTGATCATCCCGACCACCTCGTGCTCCGGGTGGTTGATCACCGGCAGCCGGCGCACCCGGTACTGCTCCATCATCCGCAGCACCTGCTCGGCGTCCTCGTCCGCCTCCACCGTCATCGGGCGGCCCTGGGCGATCTCGCCCGCCGTCACCTGTTCGGGGTCGCGGCCCTCGGCGACGCACTTCAGCACGATGTCCCGGTCGGTCACGATGCCGAGCAGCTTCTGCCGCTCACCGCAGATCGGCAGTGCGCCGACATCGCGTTCGCGCATGATCCGGGCGGCGGCGGCGAGGGTCTCGTGCTCGCCGACGCACTCCGCACCCGCGTGCATGATGTCGCTGGCTCTGGTCATGATCGGCCTCCTGACGTGCCTGCCACTCCCGTCCCTCCATCGTGGTCCGGGCCCGGGGGCACCGCCACCGGGGCCTGCCCGGCGCGGGCGGCCCCGTCCGCCCCCGTGGCCGGACCGTCCAGCGGCGAGTGCTCCAGCAGGTTCTCCAGCGGGGGCAGTTCGAGTTGCTCCACCTCGGCCGGCTTCGGCGGCTCGACCACCGGCGGGGCGTCCGCCTGCTCGCCGCCGCCGCCCGCCGTCCTCCGGTTCGCCTCCACCGCGCTGTCCAGGAACCGCAGCAGCTCCACCGGGAACGGCAGCACCAGCGTCGAGTTCTTCTCCGCCGCCACCTCCACCACGGTCTGCAGCAGGCGCAGCTGGAGCGCCGCCGGGGTCGCGCTCATCACCGCCGCGGCCTCCGACAGCCGCGCCGAGGCCTGGTACTCGCCGTCCGCCGTGATGATCCTCGCCCGGCGCTCCCGCTCGGCCTCCGCCTGCCGGGACATCGAGCGCTTCATCGACTCCGGCAGGGCCACGTCCTTGATCTCGACCCGGTCGATCTCGATGCCCCAGCCCAGCGCCGGGCTGTCGATCATCAGCTCCAGGCCCTGGTTGATCGGCTCGCGGTTGGCCAGCAGGTCGTCCAGCTCGCTCTTGCCGATGATCGACCGCAGCGAGGTCTGGGCGACCTGCGAGATGGCGAAGCTGTAGTCCTGCACGTTGACGGTCGCCTTCACCGGGTCCTCCACCCGGAAGTAGACGACCGCGTCCACCCGGACGGTCACGTTGTCCCGGGTGATGCCCTCCTGGGCGGGGATCGGCATCGTCACGATCTGGACGTTCACCTTGCGCAGCCGGTCCGCGACCGGCATCAGCCGCACCAGCCCGGGGCCCTGGACCTGCTCGCGCACCCGGCCGAAGCGGAACACCACGCCCCGCTGGAACTGCTGCACGACCCGGACGCTCAGCCCGGCCCACACGGCCACCAGTCCGACAGCCGCCAGCACCGCATCGAATATCAGCATCGCGGTCTCCTCGCGCGCACCACCGCGCCGGCGGTCGCCGCCCCGGCCCGGCCGGGGGCCGCCGGAGCAGCCGGTTCCACGCTACGCCTGCGAAGGCGCCGCCGGAACGGCCGCCCGCCGCCCGCCGCCCCTAGGATCGTCCTCATGCCCCAGCCCGCCGACGAAGGCCCGGCCACCGACCCGGCGGACCCGCGCCACCCGGCCGCGGCCGCCGCCCGCGCGGGCGCGCTCCCCGCGCTGGACCGCGTCGTCACCCACTGCCGGGCCTGCCCCCGCCTGGTCGCGTGGCGCGAGGAGACCGCCCGGACCAAGCGCCGCGCGTACCTGGACTGGGACTACTGGGGCCGGCCGATCCCCGGCTTCGGCCCGCCCGACGCGCCGCTGGTCCTGGTCGGCCTCGCCCCCGCCGCGCACGGCGGCAACCGCACCGGCCGGATCTTCACCGGTGACCCGTCCGGCGACCTGCTCTACGCCGCGCTGTACGAGCTGGGCCTGGCCAATCGGGCGGAGTCCGTCCGGCACGGGGACGGCCTTCGGCTGCACGGCGTCCGGATCACCGACCCGGTCCGCTGCGCGCCGCCCGACAACAAGCCGACCACCGCCGAACGGGACACCTGCCGTCCGTGGATCACCCGTGAGCTGGCGCTGCTGCGGCCGACGGTCCGGACCGTCGTCGCGCTCGGCGGGTTCGCCTGGCAGGCGCTGCTCCCGGCGGTCGCCGCCGCCGGCTGGCAGCTGCCCCGGCCCCGCCCGGTCTTCGGGCACGGCGCCCACGTGACCCTGCCGGCCGCCGACGGCGGGCCGCCGCTGGAGCTGTACGGGTGCTATCACGTCAGCCCGCGCAACACGAACACCGGCCGGCTGAACCCCGGCATGCTGCGCGGACTGCTCCGCACGGCCGCCCGCTCGGCCGGCCTGGACCCGCGCCCGGAGCGGCCGGCCCCGGCCGGCTGAGCACCGGGCGGGGCGGGCCGCTCCGGTCCTCACCCGGCCAGCACCTCGGTCAGCAGCCCGCCCACCAGCCGGACGCCGTCCTCGGTGAGGATCGACTCGGCGTGGAACTGCAGCGAGGCGAAGTGCGGCCCGCGCAGCGCGTGCACCTCGCCGCTCTCCGCGTCCCGGCTCACCTCCACCAGGCCCACGCCCTCGCACTCGACCTTGGCCTCGACGCTGCGGGCGGCGAAGGTGTTGTAGAAGCCCACCCGCTCCCGGGCCCCGAAGAGGTCGATCTCGCGCTGCACGCCCTGGTTCGGCGCCTCCCGGCGGACCAGGGGGAGGCCGAGCCGCAGGCCGAGCACCTGATGGCTGAGGCAGACCGCGAAGAACGGCCGCCGCTCCTGGAGCAGCCCGTCGATCGTCGACCGCAGCTGAGCGATCTTGGGGTGCTCCGCCTCGCGCGGGTCTCCCGGGCCAGGACCCATCACGACCAGGTCGTACCCGTCCGGCGTGTACGGCTCGTCAAACCGACGTACCGTCACATCGAGCCCCAGAGAGCGGAGTTGGTGGTCGATCATCGCGGTGAAGGTGTCCTCCGCGTCCACCACCAGCACCCGGCGGCCGGCCAGGACGGGCTCCGGCCGGGCCCGCGCCGCGTCCGGCGCCAGCCAGAACCCGGCGACGGTCGCGTTGCGCCGCTCCAGCGCGGCCAGGACGTCGGGGTGCGCACCGAGCCCGCCCGCGGCGTTCGCGGCCGGGGCCGGGGCCGGACCGTCCGCCTGGAGGGCCGCGAGCAGCCCGGCCGCCTTCGCCCTGGTCTCGGCCACCTCCTGGTCGGGGTCGGAGTGGCGCACCAGCGTGGCACCCACCCCGATCCGCACCCGCCCCCGGTCGTCGATGTCGGCGGTCCGGATCAGGATCGACGAGTCGAGGGCCGAGCCGCCGTGCTCGTCGCGCCCGATCAGGGCCACCACCCCGCTGTAGTAGCCGCGCCCCTGCGGCTCGTAGCGGTGGATGACCCGGCAGGCGCTCTCCAGCGGGCTGCCGGTGACGGTCGGGGCGAACAGCGTCTCGCGCAGGATCTCGCGCGGGTCGCGGTCGGTGCGCCCCTCGATGAAGTACTCGGTGTGCGCGAGCCGGGCCATCTCCTTGAGGTACGGGCCGACCACCCGGCCGCCCGTCCCGCAGATCCGGGCCATCATCTTGAGTTCCTCGTCGACGACCATGTACAGCTCGTCGGCCTCCTTGCGGTCGGCGAGGAAGTCCATCACCTGCGGCAGCGTGGGGCCCGAGGGCGGGTAGCGGTAGGTGCCGCTGATCGGGTTCATCACGGCGTCGCCGCCGGAGAGGCTGAGGTGCCGCTCGGGGGTGGCGCCGACGAAGGTACGGGCCCCGGTGTGGACGATGAAGGTCCAGTAGGCGCCCGACTCGCCCCGCACGAGCCGGCGGAAGAACGACAGCGCGCTGTGCGTCGTGTAGCCGGTGATGTCGGCGAGGAACGAGCGCTTGATGACGAAGTTCGCACCCTCGCCGCGGCCGATCTCGTCGGCGACGACCCTGCGCACCGTGTCGGCGTAGGCCTGGTCGTCCACGTCGAAGTGCCCGTCGGCCAGCGTGATCGGCACGTCCGGGAGCCGCCGCAGCACCTCGTCCAACGGCAGGACGCCCTGCCCGGTGACGGTCATCGCGATCAGGGGTTCGCCGTCGTCGGCGCAGGCGAAACCGCGTTCGGCGATCTGCCGGTAGGGGACGATCGCCAGCACCTCGTGGCGCGCGCCGTCGCCGGCCGCGGCCCCGTCGGGCACGGGGAGATCGGCCAGCGTCCCCGGCGTCGACACCGTACCGACCAACACGTCCAGGGCGTCCGGTCCGGTCGACTCCGGGCGGTGGATGAGCGCGAAGGCGGGCGGCCGCGGCGCGAGGACACGGTCCAGCAGATCCACGGCGAGCGGCGCCGACGCCCCGGCCCCGGTCATGCGCCGGCCTCCCGGACACCACCGGCCGCGACGGCGGACGGCCGCAGCCCGGCGAGGACTTCGTCGGTGGTGACCACCACGGCGCAGCGCTGCGCCGCGTAGTCGAGGGCCAGCCGGTGGTACTCCTCGGAGAAGTCCGCCACGGCGTCGGCCACCAGGAACGGCTGGATGTCGTTGGTGAACGCCTCGACCGCGCTCATCAGCACGCCGACATGGGCGTACACACCGCAGACCACGAGCTGGTCGCGGCCACGCTCGCGCATCCGCTCCAGCAGGCCGGAGCGGAAGAAGGCGCTGTAGCGCCACTTGGTGAACACCCAGTCGTCCGGGGCCGGTTCGAGCGGCTCCACGACCTGCCGGTCGACCGGGTCCACCCGCATGCCCGGTCCCCAGAAGTCCTTGAGCAGGCCGCGCTGCTCCTCGGTCATGCCGCCGGGCTGCGCCGTGTAGGCCACCGGAATGCCCAGCGCGGCGCTGCGCTCACGCAACCGGGCGGCGTTGCCGACGAGTTGGTCACGGATTTGCTCGGGGAACGGCCGCAGGAAGTACCGCTGCATGTCGTGCACGAGCAGCACCGCCCGGTCCGGGTCCACGGTCCACCGGGCGGTGTTGCCGGGCAGGTCGGCCGCGGTCGGCATCGGGTACGGCGCGATGGGGGGTATGCCCGCCATGGCCTTCCTCTCCTGGATCTGCTGGGTCGAATCGCCGGCGTGGCCGGCCGCGTCGGTGCGGCCGGCCACGCCGGCGCCGGTGCGTGGTGGCGCCGGTGCGTGGTGGGACGGCCCGGCACCACGGTCGCCGGGGGGCGGTGGTGCCGTGGTGCCGGGCCGGGTCCGGTTCCGCTCCGCGACGGCGGGAGCCGGGCCGGGGCCGGGGGTCAGCCCTGGACCCCGGCCGCGCCCACCGGGGCCGACCGGCCGGTCAGCCACCAGGCCGACACCACGGCGAGGGCCTGGCCCGGGTTGAGCCGGGGGTCGCAGAAGCTCGTGTACGTGGCCCCGACCTCGTCGATCCGGGCCTCGCTGTGGACGCATTCGGTCACGTCGTCCGGGGTGGTCTCCAGGTGGAGTCCGCCCGCCGTGCCGCCCGCGCCGCGGACCGCGTGCTGGAACTCCCTGACCTCGTGGGAGATCGTCTGCACGAAACGGGTCTTGAGTCCGTCCGGGGTACTGACGGTGTTGCCGTGCATCGGGTCGGTGAGCCAGATCACCGGGTGCCCCGCGCCGCGGACGGCGGCGACGAGGGCGGGCAGCCGCTCGGCCACCGCCTCGGCGCCCATCCGGGCGATCAGGGTGAGCCGGCCCGGCTCCCGCCGGGGGTCGAGCCGCTCGCACAGGGCCAGCAGTTCGTCGACCGCCATCGTCGGGCCGACCTTGCAGGCCACCGGGTTGACCACCTCGGCGAGCAGCGTGACGTGCGCCCCGTCGACCTGCCGGGTGCGCTCGCCGATCCAGGGCCAGTGCGTGGAGGCGAGCAGCAGCCGCCCCTCGTCGTCCCGGCGCAGCATGGGGACCTCGTAGTCGAGCAGCAACGCCTCGTGGCTCGTCCAGACGGGCGATCCGACGGCGAGCGGCCCGCCGCGGCTGCGCCAGCCCAGGTGCCCCATGACGTCGTAGGCGGTCTGATAGCCCGTCAGCAGTCGCAACGGGTCGGGGCGCCGCAGCTCGGGGTCGGCCTCCGGACTGTTGACCATGTGCCCCCGGTACACCGGCAGTTCGACATCGCCGACCCGCTCGGTGGGACGGGAACGGGGCTTGGCGAACTGTCCGGCGATCCGGCCGGCGCGGACCACCGGCTTGCAGGTGTCCAGTTGGAGCGCGCCCGCGAGCAGGTCGAGCACGCCGACCTTGCGCGCGACGTAGCCGGGGGTGCACTCGGCCGGGTCCTCCGCGCAGTCGCCCGCCTGCACCACATGGGCCTCGCCCGCGGCGACCCGGGCCAGCAGCGCGCGCAGCGTGCGGACGTCCTCGGCTTCGACGAGTGCGGGGCGGGTCGCCAGTTCCTTCCGGACCTGCCGGACCAGTGCCGCGTCTTCCCAGGGCGGCTGCTGCAACGCGCTTTCCAGTCGGATATCGAGCAGAGTACTTTCCACCGATTTCTCCAAATCGCGAACGGGCGATGGGCGCAGTTCGCCCCACGGCCGAGCAGGCGGGCATTTCGCGCAACTGTCAACAGAGCCGGAAATCGCGTCCACGCGGACCAGGGCCGGCAGTCGCCGCAGTGTCGGCGGAGCCGGGGATCTCCTCGTTCGTCCTGCGTGAACGTCGTTGGAACACGGAAGCGGCGGGCGGAGAAGACGGGCTGAACCGCGGCGCCCCGAACGATCGGCGCCGAACCGTCGGCGACCCCCCGCAACGGCCTAAATCATGTAACAGAAAGGAGATACCGCCAACGTTCGTCACCGCACTTCGTCAGGTGACCGGCAGTTCGTCAGGTGACCCGTAGTTCGTCAGGTGACGAATAGTCCATCAGGTCGTCGCGGGCACGAAGCACCGCCGACCGGCGGCGGCGGGCCCGGACGGCCCGACGACCCCCGTGCCTCCTCACTGACGTGCCGTCATATCACCGTGGCAGTAGGGAGACAGGCGAAGTTCATGCCTCTCGGGCGACGGCCTGCGAGACTGCGGTCATGGATAACGATCTCCTCTCCGGCAAAGTCGTCCTCATCACCGGCGCGAGCAGCGGCATCGGCGCGGCGGCGGCCCGCGTGTTCGCACGGGAGGGCGCCACCGTGGTCCTCACCGCCCGCCGGGAGGAACGACTGGCCGCGCTGACCGCCGAACTGCGGGACAAGGGGGCCCGCGCCGCGTACGTGGTGGGCGACGTCTCCGTCGCGGGGGACGCCGCCAGGGCGGTCGATTTCGCGGTGGCCGAGTACGGGCGGCTCGACTCGGCCTTCAACAACGCGGGGATCGGCGGCGACCGCACCCCGCTGCATCTGATGGCGGACGACGTCTACGACACCGTCATGGACACCAATGTGCGCGGCGTCTTCAACTGCCTGCGGTACGAGATAGCGGCGATGCTGGAGCACGGCCGGGGCAGCATCGTCAACAACAGCAGCGTGGGCGGCCTGGTGGCGATTCCCACCGCCGCCCCCTACATCGCCTCCAAGCACGCGGTCATCGGCTTCACCAGGGCCGCCGCCGACGAGTACGCCAAGCAGGGCATCCGGGTCAACGCGGTCGCCCCCGGAACCACCCGCAGCGAGATCACGGCCGACTGGTTCGGCCGCAATCCGGGCCTCGAAGATCTGGCCAACTCGCTGACGCCGCAGGGGCGCACGGCGGCTCCGGAGGAGATCGCGGAGGCGGCGGCCTGGCTTCTGAGCGACCGCTGCCCCTTCCTGACCGGCACGGTCCTGCCGGTCGACGGCGGCTTCGTCAACCAGTGAACCGCCCGCGACGGGCCGGCGGCGGCCCGGTCACCGCCGCACCCCGTTGAACTCGACCCGGAAGGCCGGCTCCCCGTCCTGGGTGCCCGTGACCCGGACGGCCGACAGCGCGGGGTGGCCGGCCGGCGCCCACTCGGCCTCGATCCAGCACGGCCGGTCGAACTCGACGTAGCGTCGGTAGCTGGTGGCGACACCGGCGGGCAGGAAGGACACCGGTCCCTGCAGGGCCTGGGCGGCCTGGGCCGCCGCCTCCAGCAGCGCCAGGCCCGGGACGTGGTCCACCGGGTGGTCGAAGAGCAGGTGGTTGGCCGGGTCGTTGCGCAGCAGCCAGCGGTGCGGCCGGTCGCCCGGCGCGAGGGCCACCTCGGTGGCCCGGAGCCGGCCCACGTGGTCGGCGGATATCGGCTCCGGTAACGACCAGGCGCCCCAGCCGACCCCGAGACCGTCACCTCGCACCCGCCGGTAGGCCGCGGGCGAGATCCAGCCGAACTCGGAGTCCGCCCGGGCCACCTCGGCGCCGTCGCACCGGACCAGGATGCCCATCCGCAGCGAACTGACCGACCGTCGGCCCCGGCCGGCGGCCGACACCGTGACCCGCACGTCCAGCGTGGCGCTGCGGCCGCGTGGCACCCGGAAGTCCGGGTCGATCGTGAAGTCCAGGGTGCTCAGCACGGTTTGGTGGTCCAGCGGTACGTCGTACTCGGCGTGCGCGACGACCAGGCCGCTCTGCCGGATGGTCTGGGCGAGTATCCGCAGGTCGTACGGCAGGTCCAGCTGGACGGCCGGCCATCTGACGTCCAGCGCGAACTCGTCGGCCCCCAGCCGCTCCCAGCCGGTGACCAGGATGGAGGTTTCGCGCCGAAGGTGTGCGTAGGCGCCGACGAGAGTCGGCGAAGGAGTGGATGAACGTGGTGCGAGAGTGACGTCTTGCAAGGCCCCCCCTTGGTCTGACGGGTCAGCACAGCTCAGCGGACTGTGCTATTCAAGTACCGGTTCTCCGGTCGGTTTCGAACCGCGAGCAAGTCTAGTTCAAGCAATGGTAAAGAGAATGCAGTGGAGGCATAAAGTGTCAAGGCAGGAGCGCGCGATCCACACCCGCCGAGTGATCCTCGAGGCCGCGGCCGAGATGTTCAACGAGCTCGGGTACGACGCCACCACCATCGGCGGCCTCATCGAACGGATCCAACTCACCCGCGGTGGGCTCTATTTCCACTTCACCACCAAGGAGCAGCTGGCCCGCGGCGTGCTGGCCGAGGCGGTGACCATGGAGGGGCTCGCCCCACAGGCCTTCAAGCTGCAGGAGTGGGTGGACCTCGCCCTCCTGCTCGCCCACCGGCTCCCCCGGGAGCCGATGCTGAGCGCCGCGATCCGGCTCTCCGTGGACGTCAAGTCCCGTGGCCTGTTCGGCACTCGGTGGCCCGACTGGATCGAGGTCGGGCAGGAGGTGCTCACCGAGGCGAAGGAGCGTGGTGAGCTGCTCGCCCACGTCGACCCCGCGGAGACCGCGCGGCTGTTCGTCGGGGCGTGGACCGGGGTCCAGCTGATCACCGAGACCCTGCCGGAGCACACGCTCTCCCAGGAGATCTCGAACCTGTTCGCGCTCGTCCTGCCCAATATCGCCAGCCCCGGCGTACTGGCCCGGCTGGACTCCTCGCCCTATCGCGCGAAGCGCCTCCTGGAGGAGGCCGGCCGGCCCGAGGCGCCGTCACCGGTGGGCTGAGTCCCGTGCGCCGAGTCCGGCGGGCCGAACCGGCGGGCCGAACCGGATGGGCGCGGCCGCCTCCGGGCCGCCCCGGCGGCCGGGCACCGTGCCGGCCGGCCGGCCGGCCGGCACGGGATCCGCGCGGAGGACCACGGCGGTTCCGCCGCGCGACAGGGCAGCCACCACCCACACCAGCCTGTATAAAATAGAACAGGACAGCAGTCCTCTTTTGGGAGTTCGAACCGGGCGCCACCGATGCGGGGCGGTGGTCCGTCCGGGCGGCTGGGGTGGCGGACCACAGGGGGATCAACCATGCGACACCTGCACCAATCTGTCGGCACGACCGAGGAATCGGCCCCCGCGACGGCGCTCGACCCCGAGCTCAGCGCCCGGCTGTTCGGCTCGCTGCGGCGCAGCGGGCAGCGGCTCAAGGCGGAGCAGTACGTCCGGGGCCTGCTGGCACTGGAGGGGCGCAAGACCTTACGCGGCATCGCGGCGCAGTTCGACGGCGTCGCGGCGCAGCAGAGTGTCCACCACTTCATCAGCGCCTCCCCCTGGGAGTGGATGCCGGTGCGGCACGCCCTCGCCCACCAGGTGCAGCGGACGCTGGCGCCACAGGCCTGGGTGGTCAGGCCGATCCTGATACCCAAGGCCGGATCCCATTCGGTCGGCATCGACCAGCAGGTCCTGCCCCTGGGGCGGATCGTCAACGGGCAGCACGCGGTGGGGGTCTGGCTGGCCTCCGGGCATTCCGCGGTCCCCGTCGACTGGCAGTTGCGGCTGTCCGCCCGCTGGCTGGCCGACCCCCTGCGGGAGCGGGCGAGCGTTCCCGCCGACGCCGCGGTCGCCACCATCGAGGACTGCGTCCGGACGGCGGTGGCCAACGTCCAGGAGATCGGCGTGCTGCGCGGCCCGGTCGTGGTGGACGTCGCGGAGGTGGACGCCGTCTCGGTCGCGCGCTTCCTCGCGTCGATGGGGGTCGCGTTCGTGGTGCGGGTCGGTCCGCAGGCGCAGCTGTGGCTCGACCGGACCGAACTGCCCAGCTACAGCGGCCGGGAGCGGACGGCGGGCGAACTCGCCGAGTCCCTGCCGCGGTTGCGCCGGCAGGTCAATCCGGGCGACGGACCCACCACGGCGGTGGCGATCCCCGTGGTGACCTCGCTGTCACGCGGTGAGCGGATGCTGCTGCTGGGCGAGTGGCGTCCGGTCGGGCGCCCGCGCCGGCGGCTGTGGCTCACCAACGCCGACGCGCCCTCCGTCCTCACCGCGCTGCGGCTCACCCGGCTTCCGGGCGTCGTGCTGCGGGACTTCACCGCGATCTCCGAGCGCGTGGGGGTGCGGGACTTCGGCGGGCGGTCGTTCCCGGGTTGGCACCGGCACATCACGCTGGCCTCGGTCGCCCATCTGATCGCCACCCTGGAGTCACGGGGGCCGGTGACGCGCGGCGGCCGCACCGGCGGCTGACCCGGCCGCTTTCGACTTCACAGGACTACTGTCCGGTAATGTGACACTCTCGCTCCGCATGCGATGGCATCGGCCCCGTTCGCTCCTTACTGTCATGGAGCAGCGCGCCAGGCCCTGATGGCCGCCACCGATCTCGGAACAGGAGTGCGTACCGTGGAGTTGACCCTCACCCGACCTTCCCGGCACCGCACTGCCGGCAGCCGTCGGCCCGCCTCACCGATACAGGATGGGCGTCCGCTCAGGAGCCCGTTCTCCGCCCGCCCTGATCGACCACCGCTCAACCGCCGGGCCCGTCGACTCCGGCGCTGAGGAGGTCGGCACCCCGCACCCTCCGGCGGCCGACCCGTCGCCCGCGGGACAAGCCCCCCGGCGACGGCCGGTCCGGGCTCCCGTCCCGTTTCCGGCCCGGCCCCACCGCTCCCCCAGCCGGCCCGACCGGTGACCAGGCATGCCCCGCGGGGCCGGACGGAGCCGTTCCGGCCACGCCCCCGCGCACCCCGGCCCGGTCACCTCGCGAGCCCGGACCCCGCCACCGCGGTCCGGCGCGCTCCCCCCGAAGACCACGACAACGGAGACGACTTGAGCACTCAGACGTTGGCACAGCGACGGCACGTCAAGGCTCCGGTCGGCGACAACGACCGGTCGAAGCCCTCCGCCCGTACCGCGAGCCCCGCCGGATTCCCGCCGGCCGCCCCGAGCACCACCGCGCCCGGCTCGGCCGGTCCGTCCACCGGCACCGCGTCGCGTCCGCCCCAGGCGCGTCCGGCACCGGCGGGCACCCTCGCCACCCGCGACGCGTCACCGCCCCGGCCGGGGCCCGAAGAGCCCTCGACCGCCGCCGAAGAACCGGCGGTGGCAGCCGGGTCGTCCGGGACGGGCCCGGTGCCGCACGCCCGCACACCGTTCCCGCCCGGCTCCCACGACGTCCTGCTCACCGACCTCTGCTCGATCCTCTTCACCTCGCTCTCCCGCAGCGACCAGTGCAGAAAGGGCATGCAGTACCTGCGCGGCCTGCTGGAGACGGAGGGGCGCAAGTCGATCCGGAACATCGCGGCACTGCTCGGCAAGCCGGCGTCGGAGCAGAACCTGCATCACTTCATCTGCAGTTCCACCTGGGACTGGGTGCCCATCCGCCGGGCCCTGGCCCACTATCTGGTCGGCGCGGCCGCCCCGCAGGCATGGGTGGTGCAGCCGATGATCATCCCCAAGACCGGCCGGCACTCGGTCGGCGTGGAGCGGCACTTCTTCCCCACCCTGGGGCAGGTGCTGAACGCCCAGCACGCGATCGGCGTCTGGGCGGCCTCGGAGGAGCTGAGCACCCCGGTGAACTGGCGTCTCCACCTGCCCGAGGTCTGGCTCACGGACGATCTGCGGCGCAGTCAGGTGTCGATCCCGGACGGGGTCGGCGTGGAGACCCTGGGCGAGGGCATGATCGAGGCCTGCCTGGAGACCACCACGGGGTGGGGTCTGCCGGTGCGGCCCGTGGTCCTCGACATCGGCGAGTCACAGGCCATGACGATCTTCGGGAAGCTCAACGCGCACGGTGTGCCGCTGCTCGCCCGGGTCGGCGGCGACCTCCGGCTCGCCGTCCTGGACTCGGTCCTGCCCGGCTCCGGGAGCAGGCCGCTGCCGGCCCACCGCATCATGAGCCTGGCCAAGGACATGCGCCGGCCCGTCCCGGGGAAGGAGCACGGGCCGCAGTCCGCGGCACGGGCGGGTCTGGCCGCGACCATCCGCGTCGGTCTGCCGTCGGTCTCCCCGGCCTCTCCGGCCTCTCCGGCCGCGGCGGGCGCCGGGCCGGCCGCGGCGGGCGGGGAGCTCCTGCTGCTGGGCATCGGCGAGGAGGGCGGGCACTGGCCGGCGGAGCTGTGGCTGACCAACCTGACCGCCGTGTCTCCGGCGACCCTGGTCCGGCTCAGCCGGCTCACCGGGAAGGTCGACCGGGACTTCACGGAGATCGCGGACCGGGTGGGCATCCGCGACTTCACCGGGCGCTCGTTCAGCGGCTGGCACCGTCACGTCACGCTGGCCTCGGCCGCCCACGCGGTCGTCGCGCTGGCCAACCGGCGCGAGCGGCCCGCCTGACCGGCCGGCGGGGGCGGCCGGCGGGCGCGGGGGGTGCCGGTGGCGGCCGGAAGGACCGGGACGGACGTCCGGTCTGCCGGTCAGGCCCCGCCCGGGCCGGGCCCGGGTGCGGACCGGCGCCACGGCGCCACCGCCGCCGGGCCCGGCCCGGCCGTCAGCAGCACGACAGCGCGCCGCAGGGCTGCGAGGCCTCCCGGCCGCCACCGTCGGACCAGTCCGCGTCCCGCGGCCGCTCCCCCGCCCCCGGGGGCTCCGGACAGCTGCCCTCCGGGTCGATCCCGGCCCGCACCTCCGGCGTCGCGAGCTGCGGCAGCATCAGCCGCCAGAACGGCGCGACCGCCTGACGCGAGTGCCACTGGGGATCGCGCCGCCCCAGCACCTCCAGGCCGGCGATGACGGCCGTGATGGCGGCCACGGCCTCGTCGAGCACGATGTCGGCGGCCAGACTGCCCTGCGCCCGGGCGACGGTCAGCATCAGCTGGACCCAGTCCTGCCACTGCTGCCACAGGTTCGCGCCGCCCGGCCAGGTCGCGTCGCTGCCGAGACAGAACCCCGCCCGCAACACGGCGTCTTGGGAGAGCCGCTGGGCCAGGGTGTGCGAGGTGTCGACGAGCAGCTGGAGTGGTGCGGGGTGCCGCAGGGGAATGTTGCCGGTGATGTGCAGCAGGGTTTCCGCGGCGGCCGATTCGACCGCCTCCCCGAGCGCCCGCTTGTTCCCGAAGTGGAAGTGCAGCGCACCGTGGCTGAGACCGGCCCGGACGCAGATCTGCGTAATGGAGGATTCCGCGAATCCGGATCGGGCGAAGGTCTCTGCGGCAGAACGGATCAGTTCCTGCCGTGTGCGGACGGCACGATTCTGCTTGGCCATGGGAGCGCTCCGGAAAAGTGGTGAGCGACGGGTGAAACGCACGGAAGTACGCCGCGGGGCGACAATGGAGGCGCTGATTCCGGCAGCCGTCACGCGGCCCGGCCGGATCATGCCCGGCAGAACGTGCGCCGGGGTGGATCGTGCCCGGTCCGGATCGGCCTGGATCGGCACCCGGAGAAAGCTGCTGCCGGGGCCGCCGCCCCCGGCCCGAACGACCTGCGCGCATTCACATGCACGGGGTCGGATTCTATCACGTCTGCAACTCCCCATGTACAGAACGTAATGATCCGGAGCGCGATCGGGATCGAATTGCCCGCCCGTCCGTTCGAGCCCTTCGACGGTCCGCCGGAATGCGCGTGCCGCCGGAATATTCCGGCCCCGGAGCCGGCGGCGGGCGGCGGGCGGCTCCGGGCCGGGCCCCGGGCGGGCCCGGCGCCGCAAGCGACGTCGCCCGGAGGGCCGGCCCGACGATGCGGGCCGGCCCTCCGGGCGACCGGGTGTACAGGGGTTCCGCCGCCTCGAACGCGCGCGGTCAGCGCCCGAGCGGGCGGATCTCGAAGAGCTTGTAGGTGACGTCCACCCCCGCCAGCTGCCGGTCCGCACTGCCCAGCATCGTCAGCGAGGTGCCGGTCTCGGCGGCGAGCTGGGCCTGCCGGCCGGCGTCGCCGAAGCTGTTGAAGGTCACCAGGGCCCGGCCGCCGGGCAGCAGCCGGTCGTGCACCTGGGCGAGGTAGCGGCCGAGGGCGCTGTACCCGCGGTCGAAGATCGCCCACTCGACGTCCTGGGTGAACTCGAAGTCCTTGGGGGCCTCGAAGACGCTGCAGTTCCAGAACACGGTGTCGAAGCGCTCCTCGGGGTCGAGCGCGTCGAACACGTCGCTGCGCAGCACCCGCACCCGGTCGCCGACGCCGTGCCGTTCGGCGTTGCGGGCCGCGCTGTCGACCGCGGTGTCGGTGATGTCGGTGGCGGTCACCCGGGCACAGCCCCGCAGGGCCGCCCAGACCGCGGTGACGCCGGCCCCGCAGCCGATCTCCAGGAAGCTGCCGCCCTCGGGGTAGGGGATGGCGCCGGTGTACCACTCGGTGCCGGTGCCCTGCCGCGGCTCGTAGGTACCCGGGATCAAGTCCCATTCCAGGCCGAGCAGTTCGAACGTGGTGGGCTCGGTCCCGTCGGTGCCCAGCTGCTCGACGAGACGGCGTCCGAGGTCGTAGCGCTCCTCGAACTTCTCGGATGTCTGCTCCATGGTTCTCTTCTCCAGGTGTCGATGTCCGATGAGCATGGTTCGTTGCTGTGCCCGGGCCCGTCCGGCTCCGGACCGCCCCGGGCCGCGGGGGCGGCGCGGCGGCGTCACACGGCCGCCGCCCGCCGCCACCGCGGACTCACCAACCGAGGCGCTCGCCGAGCAGCTTCAGGTCGGCGGCGTACTTGGCGATGAAGGCCGACGACAGCCGCGGGATGTCCCGCGCCGTCCCGATCCCGCCCTCCCGGACGGCGGCCCGGAAGCGGTCGGAGGGGATGACCGAGCCGGGCACCGCGTCCTCCGGCTGCCGGAACGCGTGGACGAGCGGCAGCGCCGAGTGCTGGCGCTGCCCCTCGGGCAGCGCCCGCAGCGCGGCCTCGAACCGGACGAACCAGTCGTCGTAGTCGGCGACCCGCTCGATCCGGTGCCCCGCCTCGGCCAGCCAGTCCACGAAGCTGTCGAGGGAGATGCCGTCGTCGTTCGGGTTGACCAGGCTGAAGGTCCGGTAGCCCTCGGCGCTCCGCCCGCCCAGGGTCACGACGGCGGCGGCGGTGAAGTCCACCGGCAGTCCGTCGTAGTGCGCCCGCCGGCGGTGGCCCCCGTCGTCGGTGCGGTAGAACGAGTGCGGCGCGATGCCGGTGGCGATGACGCTGAGCAGCAGCCGGGTGAACTGGTCCGGGACGTTCAGCTGCCCGACGTAGCGGCTGTGCGCGAGGATCATGTTCGACCGGAACGTGGTGACCGGGAGCCCGCACTGGTCGTGCGCCTCGCGGAGCAGCACCTCGCCGGCCCACTTGCTCGTCGCGTAGCCGCCGGCGTAGCCCTCGTCGGTCTGCTGGACGGGCAGGGCGGTCCGGACGTCGGAGTCCTCGTCCAGGGCCTGCCCGGCCCGGGAGGTGGCGACGGCCACGCTGGAGATGTAGGTGAAGGGCTTGATCCGGCCGGTGAGCCCCAGCCGGATCAGCTCGGCCGTCCCCACCACGTTGGCCTCGAACAAGTGGTTGTACGGGAGGACGTGGTTCACCAGGGCGCCGGCGTGGACGATCACGTCCACCTCGTCGGAGAGCCGCTTCCAGGTCGTGTCGTCCAGGCCCAGCCGCGGCTCCGCGATGTCGCCCGCCAGGACTTCCAGATGCCCGTCGGCGAGCTCCCGGTAGCGGCGCACCAGGTCCTCGTCCCCGCTGACGAAGGACTCGTCGAGGCGCTCGCGGGCCGCGTCGGCGTCCCGTCCGCGCACGACGCAGATCAGCGTCCCGCCGAGCGGGGCCAGCCGCTCCAGCCACTCCAGGCAGAGGAAGTGGCCGAGGTAGCCGCTCGCGCCGGTCAGCAGCACCGTCCGGGGTTCGCCGGCCGGCCGTGCCAGGGTGCGGGCGTCGGCGATCGTCCGGGTGTCGAGGAACTTGTCCAGCGTCAGGTCCTTGGCGTACACCCGGGCGCCGTCCTCGCCGTGCACCGACGCGAAGGTGGTCCCGTGCGGGCCCGTGGCGCGCTTGGTCTCGATGTAGCCGGCCAGCTGTTGGAGGTCGTAGGCCGGGCTGATCACGGTGTCGACGGGGACGCGCACGCCGAAGATGTCGTGGAGCAGGTTGGAGAAGGAGACGGCGGTCAGCGAGTCCCCGCCGACGTCCCGGAAGTGCGCGGCCGGGCCGACCTCGACGGCGGAGCCCGCGAGCAGTGCCCGGGTCGCCCGCTGGACCGTCTCCAGCACCGGCCGGTCGGCGCCCGTGCGGCGCAGCTCCAGCAGTTCCCGGCTCTCCCGGGCGGAGATGTCGGCGTACAGCTCCTCCAGCTGCCTGCCGTACCGCTCCTGGAGCCGGGGGCGCAGCAGCTTGCGGTGGTCCGAGAGCAGGCCGTTCGCCTGGTTGAACGGCTCGGTCTCGATCAGGACGTCGCGCGGTATCTCGTAGGAGTTCAGCCCGGCTTCCCTGGCGATCTGCTGAAACGATTCGCTCAGCAGCTGGCGGAGGCGCTCCTGCTCGTCGCCGAACTGTTCGAGGGCGGCCGGCGTGGGCACCACCACGGCCAGCAGATAGGACCGCTCGCTGTTGCCGTACACGAAGATCTGCCGGACCAGCGGGCTGGCCGCGAACTCGGACTCCAGTCGGGCGGTGGCCACGAACTCGCCCTGGGAGAGCTTCAGCACGCTCTTGCGGCGGTCCAGGATGGTGAAGCGGTCCGGCCCGAGCTCCGCGACGATGTCGCCCGTCCGGTAGAAGCCGTCCTCGTCGATGATCTCCGCCGACAGCTCGGGCTGCTTGTAGTACCCGGGCACGATCGCCTCGGACTTGAGCAGCAACTCCCCCCGCGGGTGCGGCGAGTCGGTCCGGTAGTAGCCGAGTTCGGGCACGTCGGCCAGCTTGTAGTCGATCACCGGCGGGCGGAGCAGCTTGTCGTCGACCGAGACGGCGGCGGCCTCGGTGGAGCCGTAGATGATGGTCAGCTCGAAGCCCAGCAGCGCCTCGACGAAGACCCGCAGTTCGGCGGAGAGCGGGGCGGAGCCGCAACTGGCCCAGGCCAGCCGGCCGCCCAGGAGCTTCTCCCGCATCTCGGCCAGGACGTCCGCCTCGACCGTCCGCCGGTCGGCGCCGGCGAGCACCCGCCGGTCGAGCTCGCTCTGGTACTTCTGGTAGAGCATTTCGCAGACCCGCGGCACCAGCGACAGTTCGGTGGGCCGGACCAGCGCGATGTCCTCGAAGAAGGTCGACATGTCGCTGCTCGCCGTGAAGTAGCTGATCCCGCTGCGGGCGAGGGTGTTCTTCAGCGACGAGTGTCCGGCGACATGGCTCATCGGCATGTAGTTGATATTGATCGCGAGAATGTCGGAGAACAGCTTCGACCAGGCACCGCCCCACATCGCGCTCAGCAGCCGGTCGGTGTACATCGCGCCCTTGGGCGTCCCGGTACTGCCCGAGGTGTAGATGAGCATGGCCAGCGGGTCGTCGTCGTCCTCGGGTACGAACAACGGCGCCTCGGGCAGCGCGGACCCGCGGCCGACGACGTCCGCCAGGGTGTCGACGGCCACCTCGCGGCCGGCCTGCGCGAGGCGCTCCCGGGCGGCGGTGAACTTCTCGAACTGGTCGCTGACCTCGGGGTGGTAGTCGAAGACCACGAGTCGGCGGGCCGAGGAGTTCGCCAGCAGCAGGTCGACGGCGACGTGCAGCCGCTCGATGCTGGCCGCGACGACGAAGGGCTCGGTCTCCTCGACGATCGAGACGAGTTGCGGGAGCGGGGCGCTGGTCTGCAGCGGAACGCTGACCACGCCGAGGTAGTTGCAGGCCAGGTCGACCACCGCGTAGTCGCCGCTGGCGAAGCCGAGGAGGGCGATCCGTTCGCCCGGCGTCACGGGATGGTCCGGGTGGCGGTGCCATTCCGCGGCCACCGCGCGGACCCGCCCCCAGAGTTCGCTGTAGCTGGTCGTTTCGTAGTGCGTCAGGAGACGGAGCGAAACGCGGCCGGTGTCGGCGTCCCGCACGAACTCCTTCGCGCGTTCGCCGATTGCGGGGCGATCCGTGTGGCGCCGCATGACATTTGCTAACGTTTGCGCAAGCCGCATTCTGGGTCTCCGCATCGCATCGCTGGCAGACTGTTGTGGCTGGAATTCGAAGGACCGGTGCTCGTCGGCCTGCACGCCGACGACGGCACACTCTTCTCCCGGACGATCCGTCCGTCGCTCCGAGTTCGTGCCCCGATGCTAACCAGAGCCGAACCGGGTTCCTGAACAAACGAACGACGATCTGTCAGGTCGGCCGTTTGCCGGCCGCCGCACTCCGAGTTCTCCCGGGCGGGCGCAAAGTCCTTCGCCTGCGGTCTTGTTGGCGGCCGGGCAGTGCCGACGGGGCGGCACGGCGGGACGGGGCCGCCGCGGCCCCGGCTCGTGCGACGCGGCCGGACGACGCCTCCCCCGACCGGCCGGCGCGGTCCGGAGAGCGGTAGTTGACACGCTTGCCGTGTTCGCCTTGCGAAGGTCTGGTTACTTAGGGCAGCATCAAGCTTATGCAATATAGCGCGCACACAATTATCGCGGACGCGGATTGAGCGCGCTCAAGATCATTCTAGTGGGAGGGACGTGCCCATGTCAGGCAGCTCGGCTCCGAGTGAACACCGGACGGGAGGCGACGCCTTGGCAGCATCCGAGGCAACGCCCGAGACGGCAGCACCCGAGGTCCAGCAGGACTCCCTGCGCTGGTCGGCACGGTTATGGGTGTCGCTGCTGATCTTCAGCGGCGTGATCCTGCTCGACGGGCTCGACGTCTCGATGATCGTGGTGACGATCCCCGAGATCCAGAACGAACTCGGGATGACCGCGGCCACCGCGCAGTGGCTGGTCGGCGCCTACATCCTGGCCTTCGGCAGCTTCCTGCTGCTGGGCGGCCGGGTCGCCGACCTGTTCGGCCGGCGGCGGGTCCTGGTGATCGCCATGGCGGCCTTCGCGGTCGTCTCGCTGTTCGGCGCGCTCGCCGACAGCTCGATGCTGCTGATCGTCTCCCGCTTCGTCAAGGGCATGGCGGCGGGCTTCGCGGCCCCGGCCGCGATGTCGCTGCTGACCACGACGTTCCCCGAAGGCCCGCAGCGCAACAAGGCGTTCGGCATCTTCAACGTCTTCGAGGCCTCCGGCTACTCCTCCGGCCTGCTGGTCGGCGGCATGCTCGCCGCCCTGAACTGGCGGTCCATCTTCATCCTGCCGATCCCGCTCTCCATCCTGCTGCTCATCGGCGCGCTGCGCTTCCTGCCGCCGGACCCGCCGCGCACCGAGCGGCCGCGCCTCGACATCGGGGGCGCCGCGACCCTGCTCACCGGCACGCTGCTGCTGGTCTTCACCGTGACCTCCGCCCCCGAGGCCGGCTGGAGCTCGCTGCGGACGATCGGCGGATTCGCCCTCTCCGCCGCCCTGTTGGCCGCCTTCCTGATCATCGAGCGCAGCGTGAAGGACCCGCTGATCCGGCTCGACATCTTCCGCAACCGCAGCCTGGTGAGCGCCAACATCAGCATCGCGCTGCTGTACGGCGGCGCGATGGGCTTCCAGTTCCTGCTCGCGCTCTACCTGCAGGACCTCCAGGGCTGGAAGCCCTGGCAGATGGCCCTGGTCCTGCTGCCGGCCGGCCTCATGGTGGTCATCATCGGCCCCAAGCTCGGCGCCCTGATGGAGCGGTTCGGCGTGACCAAGGTGCTGATGGTCGGGCTGGTGGCGTTCCTCCCCTGCTACCTGCTGATGCTCTTCATCGGCCCCGAGCCGGACCTCTGGCGGATCCTGCTGCCCGCGTCGGTGCTGTGGGGCGTGGGGTTCGCGCTCAGCATCGCGACGCTGATGGTGGCCGGCACCAACGGGATCGCGGACGAGGAGCAGGGGCTCGCGGCCGGGCTGCTCAACAGCTCGCTGCAGGTCGGCGGCGCCTTCGGCCTCGCCGTCGTCACCGCGGTCATCATGCCGGGCACCGAGCTGTCGATGTTCTACCCCGGGCTCGCCGTCATCCTGGGCTTCGCCGTCCTCACGCTCATGGCACAGTTGACGCATCGTCAGAAGTGAAACCGGCGGACCGCCCGGCGCCGTGGGACCGGACCTTCCGGTGACCGCCGCACCGGGCGGTCCGGCACCTACCGGACGTCCGGCCGGTTCCCGCCCGGGACGGACGGCCGGTTTCTCGCCGGGCCACCGAACCGGCCGCGACCGCGTCACCGAACCGCCCGCGCTCCGACGGGTGATCAGGCGAAGCGGGCCAGCTCGCGGCCGGACGCCCGCGCCCACACCGCCGGGAGCTCCGCCCGCGCCGCCCCGGCGGCCGCCAGCTCCAGCCCGTACAACACGCCGTACCCGAACACCTCGCCGGAGCCGGCCGCCCGCTCCCGCAACGCGGCCGCCGCCACCACCGCGTCCTGATGCTCCCCGAGCACCTCCTGGGCGGCCTTCATCCGCTCGACGTACCGCCGCGCCGCCCGACCGGCCACCGGCTCGGCCGTCTCCCCCGCGTAGCGAGCCCGCTTGGCCGCCTTCCGCGCCTCGTGCAGCGCCGCCGCCCGCCCCGGACCGGCGGCCGTCGCCGACCGGATCCGCTCCGCCGTCCGCCGCTGCTCCCGGGCCGCCACCCGGGCCAGTTCCGGCACGGCGGCCCGCCCGGCCCGCCCGCGCAGCGGCGGATCGGCGAGCAGCGCGGCCAGGCCGTCCGCCAGGGCCCGCCGGCGAGCGCTGTCCAGCGCCGCGACGACCTCCGGCCGGACCCTGCGGTACTCGGCCCGCGCCCACCGCTCCAGCCGCTGGGCGAGCCGCTCCGGCCCGCACGGCTCCGGCAGCTCCCGGGCCCGCGCCGCCAGCCGCTCGCCCAGCACCTCGCGGTCCCGGGCCCGGCCGAGGGCCGCCCCGAGCCAGCGCAGCTCGGCCACCAGCTCGTCGGTCGCCCCGGGTGCGAACAGCCGCCGGTACGTCCGCAGCGCGCTGCGCAGCCGGCGGCAGGCGACCCGCATCCGGTGCACGGCGTCCGGTTCGTCCGCCCGCACGGCGTCGTCCAGGCCGGCGAGCACCGCGGCCTGCTCCCCGATCCGGTCGAGCACCACCGCGCCCACCGTGCCGGCATCTGCGGCCATACGCGTTCACCCCTTCGCCTCGGGGCCTGCGGGACGCCTTCCAGGCTAGCCCGCCGGCCCCGGGCGGGCCGGGCCCCTGCCCTCCCGGGGCCGGCATCCGGCCGGACCGGAATCAGGGCCTCAGCTGGAGCGCCAGCGACATCGTGTAGCCGACCAGGGCGGCGAAGAAGCAGACCGCGGTGGCGTGCCGCGCGGTGAACGGCAGCCCGGAGAGCGAGGGGAAGAGGAGGACGGCGGTACCGGCGGCCAGGTCCGCGATGTAGAGGCCGCCGGGCGGGACCACCCCGGTGGTGCGGGCCGCCCAACCGGTGGCGACCAGGAAGCCGGTGAGCAGGACGAACCCGGAGAGCAGTCCGGAGCCGATGCTGGCGAGGGCGGGGTGCGGCTCGGGCGGCTCCTCCCCCTCCGGGAGGGCGGGGCGCAGCCGGTGAGCGACGGCGAGGGCCGTGACGGCGACCGTCACGGCGGCGGCGGCGCTGAGCAGGGGGCCAGGGTTCACCTGCGGCTCCTGGAGGTCGGATGGTGGCCGAGGACCGCGGCCAGCGCGGCCGGGACCAGGACGGCGAGGATGACGACGGTGGCCCAGACGGCCGGTTCGAGCGCGGGCGGCGGCCCACCGGCCGGGGGTGGCGGCGGGGGTGCGCCGACGAGCGCGGTCGTCGCGACCGGGCTGGGGGCCGCGGTGGGGACCGCTGGCGGCGGATGCGGGGCCGGGATGACGGCCGGGGCGGTCGCGGGGTGCGGAGCGACGGCCGGGGCGGCTGCCGGGGACCGGACCGGTCCGAGGAGCGGGGCGGACGAGGACGCGGACGGGTGCGGCGACGCCGCCGGCCCGGGTGCCGCGGACCGGGTCGGGGCGGCCGGCGGGGCCGAAGGGGAGCCCGGCGCCGAGGGCACTGACGCGGCGGCCGTCGGCGTGGGCGCGGCCGTGGGTACCGGTACCGGTACCGGACAGTGCGTCGGCGGCGGATGGACGGACGGCGGCGCGGGAGGCACCGGCGGCCATGGCAGTTCGGGAACCGAGGGCAGCGTGGGCGGCGCGGGCGGCGCGGGAGGCGCGGGAGGCCAAGGCAGCGGCACCGCCGGCGACGGCCGGGCCGGGCCGTGGGCCGGGCCCTGCGCCGGGGCGAGCCCGGGGAGGTGCGCCGCGGAGGCTGCGGGCGGACGCGGGTGCGCCGAGCCGCTGGCGTGGTCCATCGGCCGATTGTCGGATCACCTCCGCCTCCGGCGGCAGCCCCTGACCCCCTCTCACCCCGCCTCCCCCGCCCAAACCCATCCCGCCGGTGAACTCGCCACCCCCGTACCGCGAACGAACGACCGATGGCGGGCAATCAGTTCGACTGTCGCCGGTCACCCGCCGACGCACCCTCGTGCCGGGTGTAAGCGTCGTGGCATACTCCGGGGCATGACGACATCCACCCCCGCGACCAGGGCCCTGCGGGCCGCGGTGTTCACCGCGCTCGCCGTGCCGCTGTCCGCGCTGGGGCAGGTCGTCATCACCGGTCGCCCGCTGCCGCTCGGTCTGGTGGCCGCCGCGACCGCCGTCGTCTTCCTGGTCGCCACCGCGCTGGCCGGCGGGGAACGGCGGCTGCTGCACATCTCGGCCGTGCTGGTCCCGGTCGAACTGCTGCTCAACACGACCTTCAACCTGGGCCAGGCCGGCTGCGGCCCGGTCCTCGGGGCCGGGCACTCCCCCGCCCGCGGCATGAACCTGCTGGTCTGCGGCGGCGGCTCGGTGGACGGCTCGCTGTTCTCGGGGCCGCTGGGGCACACCGGGCCGGTCGCGCCCGCCGCCACCCAACTGCTGGTCCTGCTGGTCCACCTGCTGGTCGCGCTGGCCGCCGCCACCTGGCTGCGGCTGGGCGATGCCGCCCTGTCCGGCCTGGCCCGGGCCCTGCGCGTGCTGCGCCAGTCGGTCGCGGCCCCGCTGCGCGCGCTGTTCCTGCTGCTGGCGCCGGCGCCGGCCCGGCCGGTGCGGCGGGTGCCGCTGCCGGTCTCGGACCGCCCCCGGCCGCGCCGTGAGGCCGTGGTGCTCAGCCCCGCGCCGCGGCGCGGTCCGCCGGCCTTCGCGCCTGCCTGCTGACTCCCGGCTCCGCGCCCGTCCGACCGGCTCCGCGCCCGTCCGACCGGCTCCGCGCCCGTCCGACCGGCCCCACCCGCCCGGACACCCCGGCGCCCGGCTCCGCCCGGCGCCCGCAGGCAGCGCGCCCGACTCCCGCGTTCACCGACCCGAGCCCCCTCGCGCCCGCGGCGCCCCGCGCCGCCGCCGAGCCGGGCACCCCGCGCGCGTTCGCGCGCCGTGTACAGGAGTTGACCCACCATGGCCCAGCCCACCGAACAGCAGCCCGGCCGCAAGCAGTCCCAGCGCGTCAGCGCCCGTGAGCGGATCCAGGAGGCGCAGCAGCGCGAGCGGCTCGCCGCCAAGCGCCGGCAGCGGATCGTCGTCGGCGTCTCGATCGTCGCGGTCCTCGCCCTGGCCGGCGGCACGGCGCTGGCGATCAACGCGGCGGGCGGCGACAACGCGTCCGCCGCGTCCGCCGCCGCCGACCCGACCGCCCTGGTCGTCCCCGCCAACACCACCGGCCCGGACGGCACCGTGATCGTGTACGGCAAGCCGGACGCCGCCCACACCCTGCAGGTGTTCGAGGACTTCCGCTGCCCGGTCTGCAAGACCTTCGAGGCCACCAACGGCGACACCGTCCGGAAGCTGGCGGACGACGGCACGGTCAAGGTGGAGTACCACCTGGCCGCGTTCCTCGACAAGAACCTCGGCGGCAAGGGCTCGCGCACCGCGCTCGCCGCGGTCGGCGCGGCCCTCAACGAGGGCGTCGACAAGTTCAAGCAGTTCCACGACGTGCTGTACGCCAACCAGCCGGACGAGCGCGAGGACGGCTTCGGCGACGTCAACCACCTGTTGGACCTGGCCGGCCAGGTGCCCGGTCTGAAGACGGACGCCTTCGTCAAGGCGGTCACCGAGCGCACGTACGGGCCGTGGGCGAAGAAGGTCGCGGACGCCTTCGACGACAGCGGGGTGACGGGCACGCCGACGGTCAAGCTGGACGGCAAGCCGATCACCCTGTTCGCGGGGAAGAACGCGGTGACGCCGGAGCAGTTCACCGCCCAGGTGAAGCAGGCCGCGGGCCTGTAGTGAGCACCACCGGCCCGGCCGACCACCCGGCCGGGCCGGCCCTTCACACCCACCGGAGTGCTCTGCCATGACCGCCCCGACTGCCGTGAACCCGCCCCGCCCCGCCTCCACCGCCGCCGCCCCGCCGGGCCGTCCGCCGATCGGCGCGGGCCGGGCGTTCGCCCTGTTCCTGCTCCTCGGCGGACTCCTCGGACTGGCCGCCTCGGCCGTCCTGACCTTCGACAAGCTCCGCATCCTGGAGAACCCGTCCTACGTTCCCAGTTGCAACATCAACCCGGTGATCAGCTGCGGTTCGGTGATGCGCACCGAACAGGCGGAGGTCCTCGGCTTCCCGAACCCGCTGCTCGGCCTGGCCGCCTTCGGCGCCCTGGCGGCGGTCGGCGCCGGGCTGCTGGCGGGCGCCGCCTACCGCCGCTGGTTCTGGCTGGGCCTGCAGGCGGGCACCCTGGCCGGCGTCGTGTTCGTGCACTGGCTGATCGACCAGGCGCTGTACGACATCGGCGCGCTCTGCCCGTACTGCATGGTGGTCTGGGCGACGGTGGTGCCGCTGTTCTGGTACACCACGCTGCACAACCTGCGGTCCGGCGTGATCCCGGTCGGCCCCCGGTGGCGTCCGGTGGTCCGCGAGGCCGCCCGCTACCACTGGGCGCCGCCGGTGCTGTGGGCCGCCGTGATCGCGCTGCTGATCCTGAACCGGTTCTGGTCCTACTGGAGCACCCTCCTCTGAGCCCGCGCGGTGGCGGCCGGCGCGCCCGCGGACGCGCCGGCTACCCGAACACCGCCCGGCGGAAGGCGTTGCGCAGGTCGGTGAGCGGTTGGATCTCGCGGCCGTAGTGCACCTTGTTGGTGAGCAGCAGCGCCCAGCGGCCGAGCCGGCGGGAGACCCAGATCCCGGTGCCGGTGAAGCCGTAGTGGACGAAGGTGCCCTCGGCGGGGTCGGTGCCGGGGGCACAGAGCCAGGACAGCCCGCGCGCGGGGGTGAGTCCGCCGGTCTGTTCGCGCAGCGACTCGGCGGTCCAGGGCCCGGCCCAGGGCAGTGCGGGCGGCGGGTCGAGCAGCGCGGTGAGAAAGCGTTCGAGGTCGCGGGCGGTGGAGAAGGCGCCCGCGTTGCCGGAGACTCCGCCGAGCAGCCGCGCCGAGGGGTCGTGCACCACCCCGCGCAGGTGGGCCCCGACGGCTTCGTCGTACTCGGTGGGCGCGGTGCGGGCGGTCTCCACCGGGCCGAGCGGGCCGTACCGGGTGTCGGTCATCCCGAGCGGGCGCCAGACCTCCCGCTCGGCGAGCACGTCCAGCGGAGCCCCGGCCAGGTGCTCGACCAGGTCGCCGAGCAGCACGGCCGCCCGGTCGGTGTACTCGACGGCGGTCCCGGGCGCGCGGTGCAGCGGGGCGGCGAGGATACCGGACCGGATCGACTCCCGGTCCCGGCCGTAGCGCCGCTCGAACTCGGTGCGCAGCGGCATTCCCGCCGTGTGGGTGAGGAGTTGACGGACCGTCACGCTGCCGGTCGGCTGCCCGGCGGCCCGCGGCCAGGACGCGGCGAGCGGGCGGTCGAGCGGCAGCCGGCCGGCCTGCCACAGGGCGCCGGCACAGGGCCACAGCGCGATGATCTTGGTGAGGCTGGCGAGGTCGAAGAGCGTGTCGGCCGCCATCTCCAGCCCGCCGTAACGGCCTTGGCCGAGCACCCCGGCACCGCCGCGCCCGACCACGCCCCCGGCGTCACCGACGGCCCAGACCCCGCCCGCCCCGACGCGACGCAGCCCGGCCGTCACCAGCCGCTCCAACTCCCCGCCGGGGGCGGCGAACCCGGCCGGCGGGCGGGGGGCGGCGG
Organism: Kitasatospora sp. NPDC091207; assembly: GCF_044768625.1. Classification (NCBI taxonomy): domain Bacteria; kingdom Bacillati; phylum Actinomycetota; class Actinomycetes; order Kitasatosporales; family Streptomycetaceae; genus Kitasatospora; species Kitasatospora sp. NPDC091207. The sequence continues at coordinate 230,182 of NZ_JBIVVS010000008.1, read as the reverse complement.
CCCGCCCCGGCTGGTCGTCCATGCCTGCCCCCGCCCGCTCGGCCACCGGTCCGCCGGGAGCCTACCCAGCGGGCGCCCGGTCAGACGGCGGGCACGCCGTCGAACTCCTTGCCGAGGCAGATGCTCTGCGGGTGGTCGCGGTAGATGCCGAACTTCTGGATCGGGTCGTAGCCCTCGGACCCGTAGAGCGCGACCGCCTCGGGCTGCTCGGTGCCGGTCTCCAGCACGAACCTGGTCCGGCCGGCCTCGACGGCGGTCCGCTCCAGCCGGCGCAGCACCGTCCGGGCGAGGCCCCGCCCGCGCGCGCCGGGGACGACGAACATCCGCTTCAGCTCCGCGTCGCCGTCCCGCAGCCCGTGCGGGTCGGCCCGCTTGGCCCGCCAGCCGCCGCAGGCCACCGGCTCACCGTCGAGGTAGGCGATCAGGAACAGGCCCGCCGGCGGCTCGAAGTCGTCGGGGTGCAGCTGCGTGAGGTCGCCCTCGCCGTAGCGGCGGACGTACTCCTCCTGCACCTCCGCCGAGAGTCGCTGGGCGTCCGGGTGGCCGTAGCCGGTGATCCGGATCTCGATGCTGTCGCCCTTGCTGTCCCGCGCGCCGGCGGTCCCGGTGATGCTCTCCATGGTTGAAAAGCCTACGACCTCGGGTCAGCGGTTCTCGAACCGGGCGACCAGCTCCTCCTTGCCGAACATCCGGGCGGTGTCGACGGCGGACGGCGTACCGGCCGTCGGGTCGGCGCCGCCGGCCAGCAGGGCGGTGAGCACGTCCTCGGCGCCCTTGAAGACGGCGCCGGCCAGCGGGGTCTGCCCCCGGTCGTTGGCCCGGTTCGGGTCGGCGCCGCGGGCCACCAGGGCGGTGACGGTGGCGGCGTGGCCGTGATAGGCGGCGAGCATCAGCAGGGTGTCGCCGCGGTCGTTGGTGAGGTTGGCGGGCGCTCCGGCGTCGACGTAGGCGGCGAGGGTGTCGGTGTCACCGGCCCGGGCCGCGTCGAAGAGCTTCCCGGCCAGCTCGATCACCTCGGTGTCCGGGGCGTCGGCGGGCTGCTGGCTGGCGGCGTCGGTCATGGCGGGCCTCTCCTGGGCTCGGTCGCCCCCGGGCCTCGCCCGGGAGCTTCTCGGTGTGTCGGTCGCGCGTACCGCACCGTAGCGGCCCGGTGCGCGGACGATCCAGCGCGCGTCCGGCCTGCGGACGCCGGACGGATCGCGGCATTCCCCCGCACGACACGCGGCCGGGAAGGTTTCGCGGCCGTTCGAGCGAACTTCCCGGCCCCCCCGGAAGCCTCCCGCCCGCCCCCGGGGAATACCTCGCCGCGCCGGTACACCGGGCCGCCCGGCCCCCGTTCCGGGCGGTTCGCATACCCCCACCCGACGCACAGGTGGGTATTGGCCGAGAAAACCACCCATTTGCACCGTTCCATCATCTATTACTTTTTGTCACGATTAGGGCACATTCCGTGACACTGTCCCTGTCCCCCTCCCCGAGGAGCAGACCGTGATCCTCTCGATTTCCGGCATCGTCCTGTTCGGCACCATCGCCTTTCTCTTCTTCCGCAGGGACGGACTAAAGGTCTCCCACGCCATCGTCTGCGCCCTCCTCGGCTTCTATATCGCCGGTTCCTCGATCGCTCCGAGCATCACCGCGGGCGGCGCCAGCCTGGCCAGCCTGCTCGGCGGCCTGAAGTTCTAGCCCGGCCACTCCCCCGTACGGGCCCGGGCGCGGATCCCACCGCCCCGGGCCCCGTCGTTCACCCGACGCCGACCCCCTCACCCGACCGTCCCACTCGCCCGGGGAGCCAAGGAATGCCGCTCAACCGCCACCTCACCAAGGGCCGCGACCTCGCCCGCACGGCCGGCGACCACGCCTCCGACATGTTCGCGCCGCTGACCGTCATCGGGCGCGGAATGCGCCACCACGTCGCCTGGGCCAAGAGCCGCTGGCAGGCCACCCCGAAGGAGCGGCGCGGGCCGACGGTCTTCCTGGTCGCCGCCATGCTGCTGGGCATCTACCTGCTCCCGCACGGGCTGCTCTTCGCCCTGGTGGCCCTGATGGCCAGCGCCGCCTGGAACGGGCGCTCCCCCAAGGCCCCCGCTGCCCCGCCCGAGCCGGACGTCGCCGACGTCAAGCTCACCGCCCTGTACGCCGCGCTGACCCCGTACCTGACCGGGCCGGACGACCTCGCCCCGCTCTACCACCACGAGGGTGCCTACAAGGACGTCTTCGGCTCCTGGGAGTTCGACGGCGAGGGGCGGCTCGCCCGGCTGGAGCTGGTCTACCCGGCCTACTTCACCGACACCGAACCGGCCGCCCGGGCCCGGATCGAGCAGGTCGTCCAGGGCAAGGCCGGCCGCGCCCGGGAGTACCGCTTCGACTGGGACGAGGAGTCCAACCGGCTGCGGATCGCCGCGCTGGCCCCGCTGGCCACCGACATCGCGGCCCAGCGCTTCGTGACCACGCCCGGCGAGATCGTGCTGGGCTTCACCGACGAGGACGGCAGCGCCCGGACGATCCCGGTGGGCCAGGGCGGCACGATCACCCAGCAGCCCCCGGTGGTCTGGCGCACCGGCCCCCGCTCGGGCGAGCCGCACCTGCTGGCCCTCGGCGTGACCGGCTACGGCACCTCCAGCCTGATCCGCTCCGTCGCGCTCCAGGCACTGCCCTTCGGGGACCTGGTGGTGATCGACGGCGCCGGCACCGGCGAGCACGCCTGCCTGGTCAACCGGCCCGGCGTGCACACCGTGGAGACCAGCCTGCACGGCGCGCTGGCCGCGCTGGAGTGGGCCGCCCAGGAGACCGAGCGCCGGCTGACCGCGCTGAACGCCGCCCGGCACGCGGGGACGGCGCCGCCCGAGGACGTCACCCGCCCGCTCTGGCTGCTGCTCGACCACCCGACCGAGCTGAGCGAGCTGGCCCACGCCGAGGGCCGGCCGGACCCGCAGGACCTGCTGGAGCTCCCCCTGCGGCACGGCCGGGCCGCCCGGGTCACCGTGGTGATCGCCGACGACATCGAGGCCCGGGACCGGATCACCCCGACCGTCCGGGCCACCACCCGGGCCCGCGTCCTGCTCGGCCCGACCGGCCCCGAGGAGGGCTACGCCGCGCTCGGCGCGCCGCTGGACATCGTGCCCGCCGCGCATGCCCCCGCCGGCCGCGGCTACGCCCGGGTCGGCACCGGCGCCCCGGTCCGCCTCCAGGTGCCCGCCACCGTCGACCCGCTGGACGAGGAGGCCCCGGCCCAGCTGCGCGAGGCGGTGATCGCCCTGCTCCCGCACCGCGACACCCGGACCGAGGCGGCCGCACCGGTCGACGTCCCGCCACGCCCGGCCGGCCCGCCGCCGGCGGCACCGGCCGAGCCGCCGCGGCCGGTCGACCTCGGCAAGGAACACCCCGCCCTGCGGTTCCGCCCACTGGCCTGAACGGGGGCGACGGGGCGGGGCGGCGCACGGCGTCGCAACCCGCCCCGGTAGGCTCATGACGGAAAGGCCGACCGATCACCGTATGTGAAATAGGTGACACCTGAGGTGATATCCGCGGCCAGATGTGACAAATCGGGCGCCGATGGGTACAAACAGGGGCGGCACGACAGACGACGCATGTCCCGGGACGGGAATCTTCGTCGGAAGCCGAGCGTTGACCGAACGACGAAGAACAGCGACCACTAGTCCTGTGGGCCATAAGCCCGGGAGGCACGATTCATGAGCGAGCGAGCTCTCCGCGGCACGCGACTCGGGGCCACTAGCTACGAGACCGACCGTGGTATCGATCTGGCTCCCCGCCAGACCGTCGAGTACGCATGTCAGAACGGACACCGATTCGAGGTTCCTTTCTCGGTCGAGGCGGAGATCCCCTCGGCCTGGGAATGCCGCTTCTGCGGCCAGGAAGCAGTACTCCTCGACGGTGACGAACCTGAGGAGAAGAAGACCAAGCCCACGCGTACCCATTGGGACATGCTGATGGAGCGCCGCACGCGCGAGGAGCTGGAGGAGGTGCTGGCCGAGCGGCTGGCCGTGCTCCGCTCCGGAGGGATGAACCTCGCGGTACACCCGCGGGACACCCGCAAGAGCGCCTGACCCCGCTCCCGCCCCGGCGGGAGCACGCGAAAAGGGACCCTGGCCCCCAGGGTCCCTTTCGCGCTGTCCGGGTGAGGTACCCGGCACCCGGGCCGACGGAGCCCGCGGCCGTCCGGGGCATCCGTGCCCCGGACGGCCGCGGGCTCCGCGCGTTCGGCCCTTCGGCGGTCAGCCCTTCAGCGGCGGCCGGTAGGTGGTGTCCGGGCCCTGCGGGCCGGCGCCCGGCTCGACCACCTCGCCCTGGATCACCTTGCCGTCCGGGCGGTGGATGCGCAGCTGCTCCTGCAACCGCACCGCGTCCGCGAGCGGATCGGCGCCGACGCCGGCGGTGCTGCGCAGCGCCTTGTCCGCGAACCGGCGTCCGGCCGCCCGCCACAGGGCCCTGGTCGGCGGGAAGAGCAGGGTCAGCGCCAGCGCGTCCGACAGGAAGCCCGGCAGCATCAGCAGCAGACCGGCCAGCACGGTCAGGCTGGTGCCGGTCTGCGGCTGCTGCGACTTCGGGTCCCGGCTCTGGTCGATCGCCGCGGAGAACGCCTTCAGCCCCGCGCGCTTGATCAGCGAGCCGCCGATCACCGCGCCGGCGATCAGCAGCAGCACCACGGTCAGGCCGCCCAGCCACGAGCCCACCTGGACCAGCAGCCAGATCTCCAGCACCAGCCAGGCGGTGACCACCAGCGGAAGCACCCGGCGGAGCTTTCCGCGCCGGGCCTGAGGGGCAGGGGTAGCTTGCTGGGTCACGGTACGAATCCACTCCATAGCGGTGCTCTGCGCGCCGCACGGGAGGTCCGGGCCGGCTACGGCACCACCTGGTCCAACGATCCGCCGACGGCCGGTGTTCCGACCCCGCCCGGAGCCGGGGCGCCGGGTCAGCGGCGCCCGCCGACCGTCGGCGCCGGGTCAGGAGGACTCGGAGGAGAGCGGGCGGGTGGCCCTCCTGCGGCCGATCAGGACGGCCGCCCCGCAGGCCAGCAGGCCCGCGACGGCCAGCGTCCACTCGGGCACGGCGCCCACCCGGTCCGCCACCGTGGTGCCGTCGCGCAGCGGGACGACGGCGGACAGCTCGGCGGCGGTCAGCTCCTCGGTGCGCTGGACCACCGAGCCGTCGGGGGCGATCACGGCGCTGATCCCGCTGGTGGCGGCGATCAGCACGGCCCGGCCGTGCTCGACGGCGCGCAGCCGGGACATCGCGAGCTGCTGCTCGGGCTGGCCGGTCTTGGCGTAGGTCGCGTTGTTGGTCTGGACGACGAGCACCCGGGCGCCCTTGTCGACGGTGTCCCGGACGATCTCGTCGTACGCCACCTCGAAGCAGATGACGTCGCCGATCCTGGCCGGTCCCAGCTGCATGACGCCGTTGTGGTCACCGGGGTAGAAGTCCCGCGCGACCCGCTGGAGCCGGGTGATCACCTTGGAGAGCTGGTCGCGGAACGGCACGTACTCGCCGAACGGGACGGGGTGCTGCTTGGTGTAGGAGGCACCGGGGCCGGTCTTCGGGTCCCAGACGATGCCCTCGTTCTGGACGTGCTGCTCGTCCGGGCCGTCGACCAGGGTGCCGACCAGGGTGGGCACGCCGACCGCCTTCACGGCCTCGTCGATGCGCCGGTAGGCGAGCGGGTCGCTGAACGGGTCGAGGTCGGAGGAGTTCTCCGGCCAGATCACGATGTCCGGCTTCTCCACCTTTCCGGCCTTGATGTCGGCGGCGAGCTTCTCGGTGGCGGCGGCGTGGTTGTTGAGGACCATCATCGGCCGGCCGAGGAAGTCCATGCCCGGGTTGGGCACGTTGCCCTGGATCAGGGCGACCTTCACGGTGTCGGCGGGCGCGGTCGGCACCGGGACCAGGTAGCCGGCCAGCATGGCCGCGACGGCGCCCGACGCGGCCAGCACGGCGGCCCGGGGAGCCCGGCGGGGCCCGCGCAGCCGCAGTGCCGCCCAGGCCAGCAGGGCGCCGGCCAGCGCGACCGCGAAGGTCACCAGCGGGGCGCCGCCGATCGCGGCGAGCGGGGTGAACGGGGTGGCCGTGTTGGCGAAGGCGAGACGGCCCCACGGGAAGCCGCCGAGCGGCAGCCGGTCGCGGGCCCACTCCTGGGTCACCCAGAGGCAGGCCGCCCAGAGCGGCCGGCCGGGCAGCCGGGAGGTGAGCGCGAGACCGGAGCCGAGGGCCGCCAGGAAGAGCGCCTCGATCACGGAGAGACCGACGGTGGCGTCCCAGCCGACCACCCGCAGCCAGCTGAGCAGCAGCAGGAAGAACGGCAGGCCGAAGGCGAAGCCCGTCCAGGCGGCCTGCCGGGCGGTGCGGCCCTGGGTGAGCAGCGAGAGCGCGGCGACGCCGACCAGCGAGAGCGGCCAGAGGTCGAACGGCGGGAACGAGAGGGCGAGCAGCAGCCCGGCGAGCACGGCCAGCCCGGTGCGGGGCAGCCCGGACCGGACCTTGGTGAGGGCGCGGGCGGCGCGGCCGGGGGCGGCGGGCGTCACGGACGCCTCGGGGAGGGCGTCCGGCCGCTCCTGTGTGACGGGCAGTGCCACCGGCGCACCATTCTTCCTGGTCGGGCTGTCCGCGCTTGTCGGTCCGTTCGCGCGTTCTTCACCGTCCGTTGAGTTCGGACGCTGTGCGAAGACGGTACCCCGGAACGGGCGCCGCGCGTGAGGCCGGGTGGCCCGCCGATCAGCGGGTTCCCGGCCCCGGGAGCGCGGTGTCAGCGCGGGCTGTGGCGGACCGTGCGCAGCGGCCAGTCGGCGGCCAGCCAGGCCGACACGGCGCGGTACAGCGGGGCGTCCAGTTCGGCGCGGTCGGCCCGGACCCAGGAGCTGACCGCGGTGGTGGCCGGGTCCTCGCGGTCCGGGTGGATGTAGACGCAGCCGACGACGGCGTCCCCGGGGCTCTCCAGCACGGTGTAGGTGAACGCGCGGCGGTACTCGAAGTCGGCGGCGTGCCGGCGCAGGTCGGCGAGGTTCCGCTCCGGCGTCATGCCCTCGGCGGGCGGCCAGCTGCCGGTCCAGCCCGGGGTGGCGTGGATGTGGTCGACGCTCGACGTCCAGGCCGCCAGGTCGGAGGCGTTGTGCTGCTCGCCGAGGGGTTCCAGGCGGAACCCCTCGGCGGCGAGGGCGCGGGGGACGGCGAAGTCGGCGGGCACCAGCGGATGATCACTCATGCCGGTCAACCTACGCGGAGCGGGCCGGCCCGCTCGCCCGGATCCGGCGCGCGGCCCCGGAGCCGCGCCGCGCGCCCGCGGTCCGGCGCGCGGAGCCGGGGTTCAGCGCGCGGCCTCGCGGTCCGGCGCGGCCTCGTGGACGGTCCGGCCGCGGACCACGGTGCGCAGGCAGACCGGGAGCGGGCGACCCGGGGTGAGGTCCGGCAGCCCCGGGGTGCCGGAGCGCGGGTCGGTGGACCAGCCGGCCACCCGGGAGTCGGGGGCCTGCACGACGAGGTCGTCGGCGGCCCAGACCGCGTAGCTGGCGATCGCGCCGGGCACCAGGACCCCGTCGTGGTCGCGGCCGATCGCCCGCCAGCCGCCGCGGGTGTGGGCGGTGAAGGCGGCGCGGGCCGAGATCCGGTGGTCGAGGGTCCGGTGGAAGGCCGCCGCCCGGACGGTGCCCCAGGGGTCGAGCGGGGTGACCGGGGCGTCCGAGCCGAAGGCCAGCGGGACGCCGGCCCGCAGCAGCCCGGCGAAGGGGTTGAGCGCCGCGGCGCGCTCGGCGCCGAGCCGCTGGACGTACATGCCGTCCGGACCGCCCCAGGCGGCGTCGAAGGCGGGCTGCACGGAGGCGGTGAGGCCGAGTTCGGCGAAGGCCGCGACGGACGCCCCGTCCAGGGCCTCGGCGTGCTCCACGCGGTGGCGCAGCGCCTTGACGCGGTTGGCGCCGACCCGCTCGCCGGCTGCCCGGACGCCGGCGATGACGGCCGCGACGGCGGCGTCGCCGATGGCGTGGAAGCCGGCCTGCAGCCCGGCCTCGGTGCAGGCCGCGACGTGGTCCGCGACCTGCTCGGCGCTCAGGTAGGAGGTGCCGGTGTGGTCGGCGTCGGCGTACGGGCTGTGCAGGCAGGCGGTGTGCGAGCCGATCGCGCCGTCGACGAAGAGGTCCCCGCCGACGCCCACCGCACCGAGCCGGCGGGCCGTCTCGACGCCGCCCAACTCACCCCAGTAGCCGAACACTTCGGGGCCCTCGCCGTCGGCGGCGAGGGCCAGCAGGGCGGCCAGGTCCTGCTCCGAGGAGATCTCCGGGCCGGCGCACTCGTGCAGCGCGCCGATCCCGAGCTCGGCGGCCCGGGCCAGGGTCGCGCGCTGGGCGCGCCGGCGCTGCTCGGGGGTGAGGCGGGAGAGCGCGGTCTGCCGCACGGCGTGGTGGGCGTCGCGGGTGAGCGGGCCGGTGGGGGCGAAGCCGGGCCGGTCCGCGAGGCCGGCGGTGAGCGCGCGCAGCGCGGTGGTGGCCAGCGCGGAGTGCACGTCGGTGCGGGAGAGGTAGAGGGCGGCGCCCCCGGCGGCCGCGTCCAGCTCTGCGAGGGTCGGCGGGCGGCCCTCGGGCCAGCCGCTCTCGTCCCAGCCGTGGCCGATGAGCACGCCGCCCGGCTCGGGCCGGGCCGCCACGAAGGCGGCGACGGCGTCCAGCGCGGCGGCGAGCGAGGGCAGACCGGTGAGGTCGAGACCGGTGAGCGCCAGTCCGGTGGCGGTGGCGTGCACATGGGCGTCGACGAAGGCCGGGGTGACCAGGGCGCCGTCGAGCTCCACGATCTCGTCGGCGGAGTCGGTGTACGCCTCGGCGGCGCCGTCACTGCCCACCCAGGCGACGTGCTCGCCCTCGACGAGCATCGCGGTGGCGAAGGGGTCGGCGGGGCTGTAGACGGCGCCGCCGCGCAGCAGGACGGTTCGTGGGCCCCTCCTGCCCGAGGGCGGGCCAGGAGGGAGGGTGCGTTCGGTCATGGCGCCAAGTCTGCACCTCCCGGGGGCACGGTCAGAGCTTCGGGGGCCTCGCCTCGTAGGGCGTCGAGAGCACGACGGTGGTGCGGGTGGAGACGCCGGCCGCGCTGCGGATCCGGGCCAGCAGGTCCTCCAGGTCGCCGGGGGCGCCGACGCGGACCTTGAGGATGTAGTTCTCGTCCCCGGCGACGCTGTGGCAGGCCTCGATCTCGGGCAGCCCGGCGAGGCGCTCGGGGGTGTCGTCGGGCGCGCTGGGGTCGAACGGCTTGACCGAGATGAACGCGGTCAGCGCCAGCTCGACCGCGTCGGGGTCGACGATCGCGGTGTAGCCGCGGATCACGCCGCGCTGCTCCAGGCGGCGCACTCGCTGGTGCACCGCCGAGGTGGACAGGCCGGTGGCCTTGCCCAGGTCCGTGTAGCTCATCCGGCCGTCCTCCAGGAGCAGCTGAACGATGCGTTGGTCGAGATCCTCCACAAGGCGCAAACCTACCCGGTCGGGGGCGCGCGCCGCGCCACCGAGGGCGCGCACGGTGTCACTCGCGGTCGTACGGGGTGCCGGGCGGGCACATGCCGGGCGAATGTGGCGAAGGACACACCCGGTGCATCACCGTGCACCGGCCTGCAGGGTTATGAGTCCGTATCGGCGGGAAGTGCTGGTTGTGGCCCCGGGCGACCACGCCGGGCCCGATCCGAGGGGGATCACCATGCGTGCAACTGACCAGCATTCGCTGAGCGCCGACGACACCCACGATATGACCGGCCGCGAGGACCTCGCGGTCCCCCACGAGCTCGCGCCGGGGGTGGATCCGGGCGAGGGCGAGACCTGGGAGATCTTCCGGGTGCACTGCCCCGAGTGCCGCCGCCCGATCGCCCTGGTGGGCGACGAGGAGCGGCTGCCGCAGCACGCCGTGCTGCCGACCGCCTGGCACCCCTTCTCGCCCGCGCTCTGCCCGGGTTCGGGCGCGCCGACGGACGACCTGGCGGACGTGGAGTCGGCGGAGGACGCCGAGGCGGCGGGCCTGGAGGCACTGCTGGCCCTTCCGTCCGAACTCGACTGGCGCACCCAGCCGTTCTCCCACGCCGTGGCGCACCGCCCGGTGCAGACGGCGCCCGCGCCGGCCATCCCGCAGCAGCGCAGCCGGCTCGTCCGGCGCTGACGGCGGCCGCCGGGCCGGGAGTTGACCGACCGTCAGTTCTCGGTCGGCCCCGGGCCCGGCGCCGGCCCGGAGCATGCCTCCGGGCGCCACTCCGCACCCTGGAGTGACGCCCGGAGGCCGTTTTCGGGGGCCGTCAGCGCGCGGTGAGGTGGCGGCCGATCACCAGGCGCTGGATCTGGTTGGTGCCCTCGACGATCTGCAGCACCTTCGCCTCGCGCATGTAGCGCTCGGCCGGGAAGTCCTGCGTGTAGCCGTAGCCGCCGAGCACCTGGACGGCGTCGGTGGTCACCCGCATCGCCGCGTCGGTGCAGAACAGCTTGGCCATCGCCGCGTGCTTGGAGAACGGCCGGCCGGCGTCGCGCAGGCGCGCGGCGGCCAGGTAGAGCGCCCGCCCGGCCTCTATCTGGGTGGCCATGTCGGCGAGCATGAAGGACAGCCCCTGGAAGTCGGCGATCGGCCGGCCGAACTGGCGGCGGGTGCCGGCGTAGTCGACCGCGAGGTCGAGCGCGGCCTGGGCGACCCCGATCGCGCAGGCGGCGATGCCGAGCCGGCCGGAGTCCAGGGCGGCGAGCGCGATCTGGAAGCCCTGGCCCTCGGTGCCGATCAGCCGCCCGCGGTCGACCCGGACGCCGTCGAAGTGCAGCTGCGCGGTCGGCGAGGAGCGCATGCCCATCTTGTGCTCCGGCGGCGCGGCCGACAGGCCGGCCACCCCGGCGGGCACCAGCAGGCAGCTGATGCCGCGCGGACCGGGCTCGCCGGTGCGCACCAGGGCGCTGTAGAAGTCGGCCTCCCCGCCGTGCGTGATCCACGCCTTGGTGCCGCTGATCACGTACTCCCCGCCGTCCAGGTCGGCACGGGTGCGCAGCGCGGCGGCGTCCGAGCCGGACTGCGGCTCCGAGAGGCAGTAGGCGCCGAGCTGGTCGCCGGCGAGCATGCCGGGCAGCCAGGCGGCGCGCTGCTCGTCGCTGCCGAAGCCGGCCAGGGCGTGGCAGGACAGCGTGTGCACGCTGACGCCGAGGCCGACCGCCAGCCAGGCGCCCGCGAGCTCCTCCAGGACCTGCAGGTAGACCTCGTACGGCTGGTCGCCGCCGCCGTACTTCTCCTCGTACGGGAGGGAGAGCAGGCCGGCCTCGCCGAGGGTGCGGAAGATCTCCCGCGGGAAGCGGCCGGCGGCCTCGTCCTCCGCGGCCCGCGGCTGGATCTCGCGCTGGACCAGGTCCCGGGTGAGGCTCAGCAGTTCGCGGGCCTCCTCGGTCGGCAGCTGGCGTTCCACGGCGTTCGCGGGGGACGGGGTCATGGCGGCGGTCGCCTCCTCGTTCGGGCACCGGACCCTGGTGTGGCGGGCCCGACGCGGGTGTGGCAGGTCGGCCCGACCGGCACCGGGTTGCGGTGAACGGCCGTTCACAAGCGTGGCGAAGTGAGTATGCCCGATCACGGCGCTGCCGTCACGAGCTGCGGGGAAACACGGTCCGTCCTGGCGTGCGGGCCACCGTAGGGTTGCCGATGTGGCCTCTTCCGAAACCCCCAGCACCCCTCCGGGCGACCTGACGGCCCCCGCCGCCGGCGGGGCGCGGACCGCGCCCGGCCCGCGCGGCGCGACAGCCCGTCCGCGGGACGCGGCACCCGGCCCGGACGGCGCGCGGGGGCCCTACGACGCCCCGGGAGCGCTCACCGCGCTCGCCGCCGGGCTGCGCGCGCTGGAGCCGTCCTGCGGCCCGGTCCGGCTGGTCGCGGTGGACGGGCACGCGGGGTCCGGCAAGACCACCTTCGCCGGCCGGCTGGCCGCCGCCCTCGGGGGTGCGCCGGTGGTCCACCTGGACGACCTGGCCACGCACGCCGAGCCGTTCGGCTGGACGGAGCGGCTGCGCGCGCAGGTGCTCGACCCGCTGGCCGCCGGCCGGGACACCGCGTACCGGGTCTACGACTGGACGCTGGGCCGCTTCGCCGGCACCGCGGCGGTACCGCTCGCCCCGGTGGTGCTGATCGAGGGGGTCGGCGCCGGGCGGCGGGCGGTGCGGCCGCGGCTGGCCCGGCTGATCTGGATGGAGCTGGCGGCCGAGGACGCCCGGCGGCGCGGCGAGGAACGGGACGGACCGGGGCTGGCGGAGTTCTGGGCCGGCTGGGCACGGGCCGAATCGGCACATTTCGCGGCCGACCCCAGCCGCCCGTACGCCACCACGACCGTGGACGGAGTGACCGGACGGATCTCGCCGGACACCGTCGGTGAACCTTCAACAAGCCCTTGACCTGCGGTATCGCCAGGACTTACGTTCTCCTCAGTTGCCGAAGTCGTTGATCGCGCAACATCGGACTCGGCATCCCCGGCTTGTTCCCCCGTGAGCCGGGGATGCCGTCCCCTCCCGCCGCCCGGAGCCCGCCGACACCGGCCCCGCGGCCCCGCCGGATCCGCACCGGCGCCCAACCACCGCGCGTCCGATCACATTTGACTCCGTGCGGCACTCTTCCGGATCAGCGCCGCGCCGGTACGATTCCTGGAGGCGCAGATGCGCCCCGGGGGCTATCGACGACCGGCCGGCTTCTCCGCACGACGAATCGCCGACCGAGCCCCGAGGCACACGCGGGGGGCGTGAGTGACGACGGTGGACAGTTCCGACGGCAACACCGCAGGCGGCCCGGCTCCGAACCGGCTCGCCGACCGCGCCTGGCTGCGCGCCATGGACGCGTACACGGCGGGCGCGTACGCCCGCGCGGAGGAGGAGTTCCGCGCGGCCGTGCGGCTGGACCCGGGGATGGCCGACGCCTGGCTCGGCCTGCACGCGCTGCGCAGCGACACCTCCGGCGCGCTGCTCGCGATGTACCGCCACCGGAATCGGTTCGGCGAACAGCGCCGGCTCCACCGGCGCCCGCTCAGCTCCTGGTACTGGCTGGGCTGGTGGGTGCAGCCCGTCCTGGAGGACGGCCGCGACCTGGCACTCGCACACGCCTCGCACTGGCTGGACGGCCGTCATCTGGCCGCGCTGGACAAGGCGTTGGAGCAGTGCCCGATCCCGGAGGAGGACCCTTCGGCGCGCTTCCTGCACGCCTGCCGCTCCTATCTGCTCAAGGACTGGGAGCAGTTGATCCGGGACACCGACCGGCTGCTGGACGACCCGCTGCTCGGTATCGAGGCCGGGCTCTTCGCCGGCATGGCGCGGGTCCGGCTGGACATGTGCGCCCAGGCCCAGGCCCCGCTCGCCGCCTCGCTCGCCCGCTGCCGCTCCGAGCAGCCGCAGCGCAAGGAGCTGCGGTACTGGCTGGCCCGGGCCTACGAGGGGGCCGGGCGCAGCGCCGCCGCGCTGCCGCTCTACCGGGCGGTGCACCGGGCCGATCCGGCCTTCATGGACACCGCGACCCGGCTCGCCGCGATCTCCGCCGAGGACGGTGTGGTCGACGCGCTGCTGGACGCGGTCGGCGGCCTCGGCCGCGAGGCCGGCCGGCCGGCGGGTGCCGAAGACGGCTTCGACGCCCTGTCGTTGGGCCTGGACACGGTGGGCGCCGAGGAGGCGGGGCTGGACCCGGCGTCGCTGGAGGCCTCGGGGTGCGAGGTCGCGGGCCTCGAATCCGGCGGGTTCCCGGCCGAGCCGTATCCGGGCGAGGCGTTCCAGCCCGAGGCGTTCCCCTCCGAGGCGTTCGCCGGTGAGCCCTACCAGTCCGAGCCGTACCAGTCCGAGCCGTCGCAGGCCGGGGCCCTCCCGGCCGGGACCGGTGGGCCGGCCGCGCCGGTGCCGCCGGGCGAGGGGGTGGCGGCCGACCGGGAGGCCGGGCCGCCGCTGCCCGCCGGCGAGCGCTCCGGCTCACCGGTGCCACCGCCGGCCCCCGTCGCCTCGGCCGGGACGGCGATACCGGTCCGGGGCGAGGCCCTGACCAGATCGGCGGACGGCGGCTCCGCCCCCGCCGGACGCAGCGGCAGCGAGCGGGAGTTGGACGCGGCGCTGGCCGAACTCTCCCGGATGGTCGGACTGGAGCCGGTCAAGCGGCAGGTCCGGGCCCTCTCCGCGCAGCTGCGGATGTCCCGGCTGCGGGCGGCGCAGGGGCTGCCGGTCCAGCCGCCCAAACGGCACTTCGTCTTCTCCGGCCCCTCCGGCACCGGCAAGACCACCGTGGCACGCATCCTCGGGCGGGTCTTCCACGCCCTCGGGCTGCTCTCCGGGGATCACCTGGTCGAGGCCCAGCGGGCCGACCTGGTGGGCGAGTTCCTCGGCCAGACGGCCGTCAAGGCGAATGAGCTGATCGACTCCGCGCTGGACGGCGTGCTCTTCATCGACGAGGCCTACAGCCTCTCCAACTCCGGCTACAGCAAGGGCGACGCCTACGGCGACGAGGCGCTGCAGGTGCTGCTCAAGCGGGCCGAGGACAACCGCGACCGGCTGGTGGTGATCCTGGCCGGCTACCCGGAGGGCATGAACCGGCTGCTCGCCACCAACCCCGGCCTCAACTCCCGCTTCACCACCCGGGTCGACTTCCCCAGCTACCGCCCCGGCGAGCTCACCGCGATCGGTGCCGCGCTGGCCGACCGGGACGGCGACGGCTGGGACGAGGACGCCGCCGAGGAGCTGGCCAGCATCTGCACCCACGTGGTCCGCGAGGGCTGGATCGACGACCTGGGCAACGGGCGGTTCATCCGCACCCTGTACGAGAAGTCCTGCGCCTACCGGGACCTGCGGCTCTCGCTGCTGCGCGAGCCGCCGGGCCGCGAGGACCTGGCGACCCTGCGGCTGCCGGACCTCGTGCAGGCCTACGGCGAGCTGATCGACGGCCGGGGCTGACCGACGACCGGGGCGGCCTCGGCGGCCGGCCCCGGGCCGGCGGGCCCGGCCGTCGCTCCGGGGCTCAGGCCCCGAGCAGCTTGGCCTCCCGCTCCGCGTCCAGGCCGACCACCGGCCGGTCCGGACGCTGCGGGGCCGTGCCGCCGATGGACCGCAGCCAGGCCCAGGTGTCCGCGACCGTCTCCGCGACCGGCCGGCAGCGCAGCCCGGCGGCGACCGCCCGGCCCACGTCGGAGCCGTGCACGGTCGCGTGCAGCTCGCCCGGCGGGACCCAGACCGGCAGGTCGCTCCACGGTTCGATGCCGGCCGCCAGGATCGGGCCGGGCTCCGTCCAGCGCAGCCGCGCGTCCGAGCCGGTGGCCCGGACGCAGGCCGCCAGCAGCTCGCCCATGGTGGCGTGCCCCTGCGGGCTCACCAGGTCGTACGCGCCGCCGAGGCCCGCCACCAGGGCGTCGAGCGTCCAGCCCGCGAGGTCCCGGGCGTCGATGTACCGCACCGGCAGGTCACGCGGGCCGGGCGCGAGCACCGGGCCGCCGCGGGCGATCCTGCCGAGCCACCAGGGCAGCCGGCCGACGTTCTCGTAGGGGCCGAGGATCAGCCCGGCGCGGACCAGCAGCGCCCGGTCGTCGAAGGCGTCCAGCAGGGCCAGCTCGCCGCCGCGCTTGGCCTGCGGGTACGGGACGTCGCCGGCGTCCGGCGAGCCCTCGACCACCGGCGCGCTCTCGTCCGCCCCGGCCGGGGTCGGGTACGCGTACACCGAGCGGCTCGACACATAGGCGTAGCGGCCGACCCGGGCCGCCAGCAGCCGGGCGCTGTCGCGCACCGCCGAGGGCGCGCCGGACCAGGTGTCCACGACCGCGTCCCACTCCCCCTCGGCGAGCGCGGCCAGGCCGCCGCCGGCCGTCCGGTCCCCGTGCAGGGCCCGCACGCCGGCCGGCGGCGCGTGCGTCCCCCGGTGGAAGACCGTCACCTCCCACCCCCGTGCCGGCGCCTCCTCGGTCACGGCCCGACCGACGAACTCCGTCCCACCCAGCAGCAGCAGTCTCATGCCGACCACCCTGCCCAGCGGACGGCGTTCCGGGAACCGTCGCACGCTCACAGCGGATTCGCCGGCAGCAGAACGGCCGGGCCCGGACAACAGTCCGGGCCCGGCCGACGTACCGACGTACCGACGTACCGACGTACCGGCCTTCGGACGTCAGGCGGCGGAGCGGTGGTCCGGGTCGTGCACCTCGCCGACCAGCTCCTCCACCACGTCCTCCAGCGTCACCACGCCGAGCGTGCGCCCGTCCTGGTCGAGCACGGCGGCCAGATGGCAGGCGGCCCGGCGCATCGCGCCGAGCGCGTCGTCCAGCGGGAGCGTGCCGCGCACCACGGTGATCGGGCGCCAGAGGCGGGCCGGGACGGGCGCCGCCTGGTCCTCGACGTCCAGGATGTCCTTGAGGTGCAGGTAGCCCAGGTAGCCGTGGGCGGCCGGGTCGCCGTCGGTGACCGGGAAGCGGGAGAAGCCGGTGCGCAGCGCCAGCTCCTCGACCTGGGCGGCGGTCACCTTGGTGTCCACGGTGACGAGCTGCTCGGGCCTGAGCAGCACCTCGGTGACCGGGCGCCGGCCCAGCTCCAGGGCGTCCTCCAGTCGCTCCTGGCGGCCTTCGTCGAGCAGGCCGGCGTCCCGTGAGTCGAGCAGCAGGTACATCAGCTGCTCGGTGGTGAAGACCGACTCCACCTCGTCCTTGGACTCGACCTTGAACAGCCTGAGCACGGCGTTCGCGAAGGCGTTCAGGAAGACGATCACCGGCGTGAGCCAGCGGGCGAGGCGGTCCAGCGGCGGGCCGAGCCAGAGCGCGGCCTTCTCCGGACCGGCCAGCGCCATGTTCTTCGGCACCATCTCGCCCATCACCATGTGCAGGAAGACCACCACGGCCAGCGAGATCCCGTACGAGAGCGGGTGCATCAGGCCGGCGGGCACGCCGAGCGCGTGGAACGGGCCCTCCAGCAGATGGGCGATGGTCGGCTCGGCGAGCGCGCCCAGGCCCAGCGAGCAGACGGTGATGCCGAGCTGGGCGGCGGCGAGCATCGCGGAGACGTTGGAGAGCGCGTGCAGCACGGTGCGGGCCCGCTTGTTGCCGGCTTCGGCGAGCGGTTCGATCTGGCTGCGGCGGACCGAGATGACGGCGAACTCGGCGCCGACGAAGAACGCGTTTCCGAGCAGGAGCAGGAGGGCCACGGCCAGTTGGAGCGCGGTCATCGGGTCCCGTCCTCGTCACCGGGGCGCGCGCGCCCGGTCGTGCGTTCCACCCGCACCCGGCTGGTGCGGTGGCGGTCCACCGCCTCGACGGTCAACCGCCAGCCGGGCAGTTCGGCCTGCTCGCCCGGCACGGGCAGCCTGCCGAGCAGGTCCGAGACGAGACCGGCCAGGGTCTCGTACGGGCCGTCGGGAGCGTGCAGGCCGATGGACTCCAGCTGGTCGAGCCGGGCCCGGCCGTCGGCGGCCCAGACGGGCAGCCCGTGGACCGGCGGGAGCGGGAGCAGCTCGGGGGTGTCGGCCGGGTCGTGCTCGTCCTGCACCTCGCCGACGAGCTCCTCGACGATGTCCTCGACGGTGACGACACCGGCGGTGCCGCCGTACTCGTCGACCACGATGGCCATCGGCTGGAGCCGGCGCAGCCGGTCGAGCAGGCGCTCGGCGGGGAGCGTCTCCGGCACCAGCAGCGGCGGCACCGCGAGGTCGCCGACCCTGACCAGCCCGCGCCGGGCGGGCGGCACCGCGAGGGCGTCCTTGAGCGTGACGGTACCGGTGACCTCGTCCAGGCTGTCGGTGTAGACCGGGAAGCGGGAGAGGCCGGTGGCCCGGGTGAGGTTGAGCACGTCGGCGGCGCTGGCGTCGCGCTGGAGGGCGGCGACGTCGATGCGCGGGGTCATCACCGACTCGGCGGTGAGGTCACCGAGGCCGAGGGTGCGCACGAAGAGGGTGGCCGACTCCTCGTCCATCACGCCGGCCCGGGCGGAGTGCCGGGCGAGCGAGCCCAGCTCGGCGGGGGTCCGGGCGTGGCCCAGCTCCTCCTGCGGCTCGATGCCGAAGGCACGGACGGTGCGGTCCGCCGAGCCGTTCAGGAAGCTGATCAGCGGGCGGCAGGCGCGTGAGAACGCCATGTGCGGGGAGGCCACCGAGCGGGCGACCTGGAGCGGCCGGGAGATCGCCCAGTTCTTCGGGACGAGTTCGCCGATCACCATCTGCACCACGGTGGCCAGCAGCAGGCCGACGATCACCGCGACGCCGCGGGCCGCCCCGTCGGGCAGGCCGACGGCGGTGAACACGGGCTTCAGCAGGACGGAGAGGGCCGGCTCGGCGAGCATGCCGACCACCAGCGAGGTGACGGTGATGCCGAGCTGGGCGCCGGAGAGCTCGAAGGAGAGGTGCCGCAGGGCCCGGGCGACCCGGCCGGACTTGGCGTCGCCGGCTTCGGCGGAGCGCTCCACCGCGCCGCGCTCGACGGTCACGAAGGCGAACTCGGCGGCCACGAACAGGCCGTTGGCGAGGATGAGCAGGAACGCCGCGAGCAGCAGCAGCCAGGCGGTGATCACAGTGCCGCCTGCCTTCCGGGGTGGGGAAGTCGGGCGGCGCAGGTACTACCGGACGGATCGTCCATGGACGGGGGGAGTCACTCCTCAAGTCGTTTCCGGCAGGGCCCGCTGTCAAATGGCATGGCTTTGCCCTGCTTTTTACCAGCGTAGACGATACCCGTGCGACTGTCGGCCCCCCGTTCGGACCCGCTCAGGGGCGGGTCCGGGGGCGGGTCCGGGGGCGGTCCCGGGCTGCCCGGCGGGGGTCAGCGGCCGCGGCGCTCGGCCAGGTCGCGCAGCGCCCGGGCGTCCGCGATCGCCTGCGCCTTGCCGAGCCCGGACTGGATGCCGACCACGGCCAGCGAGGTGCCGTCGGCCAGGTCGAGGGTCGCCCACGGGTCGCCCTGGCGGAAGTTGACCCGGACGATCTCGGCCCAGGCCAGCCGGCGGCGGCGGACGAAGTTCACCACGGTGACGCCCTCGGCGTCGGCGCTCACCCGGGGCCGGGCCAGCATCAGGCCGACGCCGGCGAAGAGCACGCCGCTGAGCACCATCATGAGCCGGTCGTTGAACTGCCAGCTGGCGGGGAGCGCGACGGCGATCGCGACGAACATCACCACCAGCAGCGCGCAGACCGGCAGCAGCACGGCCCGGGTGCGGCGCGGGGCCCAGGTGACGGGGAACTCGGCGGGGGTGGTCACGTGGGTCTCCGGGGTCTTCCAGTCGGGGCGGGTACCGGCAACCGCCGGCTGCCGTCAGCGAACCGGCCGCTGTCGGCGAAAGGGCGGGGGCGCCGACCGGCGCCCCCGCCCCATTGAACCGCTGCTTACCTCCGCGGCTTCACCCGCGGTGGTTCAGAGCCGGCAGGCGTGGATGTTGGTGACCAGGATGGCCCGGGCCCCGATGCCCCAGAGGTCGTCCATGATCCGCTGGGCCTCCTTGCGGAGCACCATCGAGCGGACGGCCACCCAGCCCTCGGTGTGCAGCGGGGAGACGGTCGGCGACTCCAGGCCGGGGGTCAGCGCGACGGCGGCGCCCACGCTCTCGGCCCGGATGTCGTAGTCCATCAGCACGTAGCGGCGGGCCACCAGGACACCCTGGAGCCGGCGCAGGAACTGGTCGACACCCGCGTCCTCCCCGGCGCCCTTCGGGCGGATCACCACGGCGTCCGAGATCAGGATCGGCTCGCCGAAGACCTCCAGCCCGGCGTTGCGCAGGCTGGTGCCGGTCTCCACCACGTCGGCGATCACATCGGCCACGCCCAGCTGCACCGCGGTCTCCACCGCGCCGTCCAGCTTGGTCACGGTGGCCTTGATGCCGTGGTCGGCCAGGTGCTGCTCCACCAGGCCGGTGTACGAGGTGGCGATCCGCAGCCCCTCCAGGCCCTGCACGTCCTTCACGTCCACGCCCTCCGGGCGGGCGAAGCGGAAGGTGGAGCCGCCGAACCCGAGGGCCAGCACCTCCTCGGCGTTGGAGTGCGAGTCCAGCAGCAGGTCGCGGCCGGTGATGCCGACGTCCAGCCGGCCGGAGCCGACGTACACCGCGATGTCGCGCGGGCGCAGGAAGAAGAACTCGACCTCGTTGTTCGGGTCGACGAGCACGAGCTCCTTGGGGTCCTTGCGCTGGCGGTAACCGGCCTCATGGAGCATCTCCGCCGCGGGACCCGAGAGCGAACCCTTGTTGGGGACGGCGATGCGCAGCATGGAGGTCGGTTCCTTACCTGTTGGGAGGGGGGTGTGCTGTTTCGGACCGGTTCAGAGGTACTTGTAGACGTCGTCGAGCGTCAGCCCGCGGGCGACCATCATCACCTGAAGGTGGTACAGGAGCTGGGAGATCTCCTCGGCGGTCTGCTCGTCCGACTGGAACTCGGCGGCCATCCAGACCTCGGCGGCCTCCTCGACGACCTTCTTGCCGATCGCATGGACGCCCTGCTGGACGAGCTGCGCGGTACGGGAGGACGAGGGGTCGCCGGTGGCGGCCTTCTGCTGGAGCTCGGTGAAGAGCTCCTCGAATGTCTTCGAAGCCATGATGGACTCACCTTACGGCGTGCGGGCTTACGGGCGGTAAACGGTCCCGGACCGTGGACAGTCGTTTGGACGTCCACGGCCCGGGACCGTGCCGGCGGGCGGGTGCCGGGCTCAGGCGAGCGACCTGAGGACGACGGCGGTGGCGACGGCCGCCGTGACGGCCTCGTGCCCCTTGTCCTCGGCGGAGCCCGGCAGGCCCGCGCGGTCCAGTGCCTGCTGCTCGTCGTCGCAGGTCAGGACGCCGAAGCCGACCGGGACACCGGTGTCGACGCTGACCTGGGTGAGACCGGCGGTGGCGGCCTGGCAGACGTAGTCGAAGTGCGGGGTGCCACCGCGGACGACCACGCCGAGCGCGATCACGGCGTCGTAGCCGCGGTCCGCGAGGCGCTTGGCGGCGACCGGCAGTTCGAAGGTGCCGGGCACCCGCAGCACGGTCGGCCCGTCGATGCCGAGCTCCTTGAGGGCGCGGTGGGCGCCGTCCAGCAGGCCGTTCATCACCTGCTCGTGCCACTGGGCGGCGATCACGGCGACCTTGAGGCCGGCGGCGTTGTCGATGGTCAGCTCGGGGGCTCCGTGGCCGCTCATGTGCTGTTCCTCTTTCGGGGGTCGGTCGGGACGGAGGTGGGTCTCAGGAGCCGAGGCCGGGCAGGTCGTGGCCCATCCGGTCGCGCTTGGTCCGCAGGTAGCGCAGGTTGTGCTCGCCGGCCGGGGTCTCGACCGGCTCACGGCCCTTGACCTTGAGGCCGTGCTCGGTGAGCGCGGCGAGCTTCTCCGGGTTGTTGGTGAGCAGGGTGAGCGAGCGGACGCCGAGGTCGCCGAGCATCTGGGCGCCGATGCTGTAGTCGCGGGCGTCGGCGGGCAGACCGAGGTCGAGGTTGGCGTCGACGGTGTCGCGGCCCTGCTCCTGGAGCGCGTAGGCGCGCAGCTTGTGGGCGAGGCCGATGCCCCGGCCCTCGTGACCGCGCAGGTAGAGGACGACGCCGCGGCCGGCCTCGGCCACCTTGCCCAGCGAGGCCTCCAGCTGCGGGCCGCAGTCGCAGCGCAGCGAGCCGAACACGTCACCGGTGAGGCACTCGGAGTGGACCCGCACCAGCACGTCCTCGCCGTCGGGCAGGCGCCCGTCGGCGTCCAGCCCGCCGGCGACCAGCGCGAGGTGCTCCACGCCGTCGATGGTGCCCCGGTAGCCGATCGCGGTGAACTCCCCGTACGCGGTGGGCAGCGCGGTGACGGCGGCCCGGTCCACGTGGAGCTCGGTGCGCCGGCGGTAGGCGATCAGGTCCTCGATGGAGATGATCGCCAGTCCGTGCTCCCGGGCGAAGGCGACCAGTTCGGGCAGCCGGGCCATGGTGCCGTCGTCGTTGACCACCTCGGCGATGGCGCCGGCCGGTGCCAGCCCGGCCAGCCGGGCCAGGTCGACCGCGGCCTCGGTGTGGCCGGGGCGGACGAGCACGCCGCCCTCGACGGCCCGCAGCGGGAAGACGTGCCCGGGGCGGGTGAGGTCGCCGGCCCCGGTGCCGGCGCTGGAGAGCAGCCGGACGGTCCGGGCCCGGTCGGCCGCCGAGATGCCGGTGTCGACCCCGTCGCGGGCGTCGACCGAGACGGTGTACGCGGTGCCCTTGCGGTCCTCGTTGACCTGGGTCATCGGGGGCAGCTTGAGCCGGTCCAGCTCCGCGCCGGTCATCGGGGCGCAGATCACGCCGGAGCTGTACCGGATGGTGAAGGCCATCAGCTCGGGGGTGGCCGCGGAGGCGGCGAAGACGATGTCGCCCTCGTTCTCGCGGTCCTCGTCGTCGACCACGATCACGGCGCGGCCGAGCGCGATGTCGGCGACGGCCCGCTCGACGGGGTCGAGCGCGAGGTCGAGGTCGTCGGTCTGGTCGGTGGTCATGCCGTGGCTCCCTGGGGGACGGTGGCGGACGTGGGGCGCGGCTCACGGGTGCTCAGCCACCAGGAACGCAGGCCGAGCAGTACCAGGACGAAGTAGATGGAGTAGGTGAGGCCGGAGAAGGAGTAGCCGCTGTTGAAGGCGAGCGGGACGCCGACCACGTCGACGGCGATCCAGGCGAACCAGAACTCCACCCAGCCGCGGGCCTGGGCGACCATCGCCGCCAGCGTGCCGACGAAGATGTAGGCGTCCGACCAAGGACTCCAGGACAGGCTGGGGTTGGCCAGGAACAGCCAGGCCAGCGCACTGGTGCCGAGCGCGGTGCCGACCACCAGGGCGGCCCGCTCGGGCCAGCTCGCGAACCGGACGGCGATCCCGTCCGCGCCCCGCCGGCCGCGCCGCCACCGCGTCCAGCCCCAGGCCGCCGTGGCGACCACGATCAGCTGCTTGCCGATCAGGCCGGGGACGTGGCCGTTCAGGTAGGCCGTGATGAGCACGGCACCGGACAGCAGCTGCACCGGCCAGCTCCACACCGAGCGGCGCCAGCCGAGCGCCAGGCCGAGCAGGCCGAGCAGGTTGCCGATCATGTCGGCCCACTTCACGTGCTCACCGAAGACGGTGAACGCTTCTCCACTGAGCCAGTTCACTGGGCTTCTCCGGCGGTCGTCGACGGCAGGGCGCGGGAGTCGAGCAGCCGCTCCACGTACTTGGCGAGGACGTCGACCTCCAGGTTGACGCTCTCGCCGACGGCCTTCGTGCCGAGCGTGGTCAGCGCGAGGGTGGCCGGGATGAGGCTGACGGTGAAGCTGTCGCGGGCGGCCTCGACGACGGTCAGGCTGACGCCGTCGACGGTGATCGACCCCTTCTCCACCAGGTAGCGGGAGATGGCGGCGGGCAGCGAGAAGCGCAGTACCTCCCACCGGAGTTCGCCGGCGGCGTCGCGCTCGCCGGGCTCGCGGCCCACCAGGGTGCCGGTCGCGTCGACATGGCCCTGGACGAGGTGCCCGCCGAGCCGGGCGCCGAGTGCCATCGCGCGCTCCAGGTTGACCCGGGAGCCGGGCGCGAGCTCACCCAGGCTGGAGCGGTGGAGCGTCTCGGCCATCACGTCGGCGCTGAACTCGGCGGTGCCGGCGGCCAGTTGCTCAGGGGAGTCGACCACGGTCAGGCAGACGCCGTTGACCGCGATGGAGTCGCCGTGGCGCGTGTCCTGACAGACCACCGGGCCGCGCAGGCGGATTCGCGAGGAGTTGCCGATCTCCTCGATCGACACGACCTCGCCGAGCTCTTCGATGATGCCGGTGAACACCCGGGTTCTCCTCGCGCTTAGGGGCGCGGACTCCGGGGCGGCACGGGAGAGGACACGGACGGGCACGGGTGCGCGGGCCAACGGCAGGACCCGTCGCCGGGTTGCCGCGAACCGCCGGGAGAGGACTCTCCCGTCGCACACCTCCCCGAGGTCCACCGGGGGACCACGGGCACTGCTCTTCGTCCGCCGCGCACGCCTCCCATCCGGACTTTAACCGTCGGTCCAGGAATTTCACCTGGTCAACCGGCCGCTGGCTGCGGACGGGTCGCGGACTGTAACCGCCGGTTCGGATTTTCACCGACCCCGGAGTGCGCTGAACGTCACTGCTACTACTGACGTCATTGTGCCACGGTCCGCACAGGGCGAGGGAGAGGCTTCGGCTGTGGCCTGTTTCACGCGGGGGGCGGGAATGCCCGGGGGTGCGCGCGGGTGCGTGCGACGGCGGGCGGCGGGCCCTCGGGCCGCCCGGTGGCGGGCCGGGGTGCGGCGGGCGCAGGCTGGTGGTACACGGCCGACACCGGCCGGCCGCGACTCCTGGAGGTGCGAGGACGATGGCCAAGTTCATGGACGTCCACCACGGCATGACCGGAATCACCGGTGAACAGCTGCGGATGGCCCACCAGGCCGATCTGGCGATCGAGGGCGAGGAGGGCGTGCACTTCGAGCAGGCCTGGGCCGACCCCGAGTCGGGCACGGTGTACTGCCTCTCCGAGGCGCCGTCGAAGGAGGCCGTGCAGCGCGTCCACGAGCGCACCGGCCACCCGGCGGACGAGGTCCACCCGGTGCCGATCGCGGTGTGACGCCGACCGGCCCGCGCTCCTCGCCCGGGTGTGACACCGACCGGCCCGGCGCCTTCGGGCCGGCCGCGCCCGCGCCCGGCTCAGTGGGCCGGGACCAGCGTGAAGTGGCTGACCTCGGGCGGGTGCGCGAGGTAGCGCAGCTCGCCCTCCGACCAGACCGGCCTGATCCGCCACATCGGCCCCGCGTACCCGCGCAGGGCCTCCTCGTCCCGCCAGCGGCTCACCACCAGCACCCGGTGCCCCTCCTCGGTCACCGAGCGCAGCAGCTCGCCGCCCAGACAGCCGTCGGTCCGCCCGAGTTCGGGGATCACCTCCGTGGCCAGCACCGCGCAGAACTCTTCGACGCGCCCGGCCATGACCTGCCCGGCCCAGATCCTGACGATCACGTCCACCACCTCCCGCGAAAGGCCCTGCCCCCCATTATCTGCGCAAAAGCGCTGGTGGGGAGCGCTGGACGGCAGCTCGGTGAGAGCCACCGGCCCGGCCGCGGAAACGGCTTCGCTAGATTTCCGGTATGACCACCACACCGGAAACTGCCCTGTCGTCAAGCTCCGGACCCACGCCCCCCGGGAGCCTGTTCGCGGCGCTCGACGCGACCGCGGTCCGCGCCGCGGCCGAGCTGCGGGAGATCTACGAGCAGCCCGGTGACCACGCGCGGCGCAAGCAGGTGGATCACCTCCACGAGGTGGCACGGAAGCTGATCGCCTGCTCCTCGCTGGTCTTCGTGGCGAGCGCGGACGCGGCCGGGCGGTGCGACGTGTCGCCGCGCGGCGGTCCGGCCGGGCTGGTGTCGGTCCTGGACGAGCGCACCCTGGCGATCCCGGACGCCACCGGGAACAAGCGGCTGGACACCCTGCACAACATCATCGAGACCGGCCAGGTCGGGCTGATCTTCGTGGTGCCGGGCCGGGACACCACGCTCCGGGTCAACGGGCGGGCCTGCGTCTCCACCGACCCGCGGCTGCTGGAGCAGCTGACGGCGGTCGGCAAGCCGCCGCGCAGCGCGATCGTGGTGGCGGTCGAGGAGGTGTACGCGCACTGCCCGAAGGCGTTCCTGCGCGGCTCGGCGTGGAAGCCGGAGAACTGGCTCGGCAAGGACGAGCAGCCCAGCTCGGCCGAGGTCACCCTCTCCCACCTGCGGGATCCCGCGCTGACCATCGAGATGATCGAACAGGCCGAGCGGGAGGCCCTGCTCCACCGGTACGAATAGCGGCCCCCGCGCGGCGGGCCTCCCGGCGCGGACCTCCCGGCGCGGCGGACCGACCCCGGAGGGCCGGTGCGCCGCCTGCCGGCGCGGACCGGTCTCAGGCCGCGGCCTTGACGTCCACCACGCTCGCGTCGGCGGCCGCCCGCCGGACGGCGTCGACGCCCTTGTGGGCCGCCTCCTTGCTCGCGTAGCCCTGACCGGTGGCGACGATCTCGCCGTTGCCCGCCTTGAGCCGGAACCGGTACTTGCCCCCGGCGTCCTCGTAGACCTCGAACTTGCCCGACATCCGGGCCACCTCCTCGTCCTCGACGGGACGCGGGGTGCGCCCCTCCAGCACCGTGCGCCCGCGCGCCCGGCCACCGCACCCGGTCGACGGCCGGACGGGTGACGCGGCGCGGCGCGGGGCCCGTGGGGGTGCCGGGCCGGCGGACGGTGGTTTGAATGGACGGATGGACTGCGTCTTCTGCGCGGTGGTGGCGCACGAGGAGCCGGCCCACCTCGTCCTGGACGACGAGGTGGCGGTGGCCTTCCTGGACCGCCGGCCGCTCTTCCCCGGTCATGTGCTGGTCGTGCCGCGCGCCCACCACCCGACGCTGGCGGACCTGCCGGCGGCGCAGGTGGGCCCGTTCTTCCTGCGGGTGCGGCGGCTGTCCGCCGCCGTGGAGCGCGGGCTGGGGGCGGCCGGCAGTTTCGTCGCGGCGAACAACCGGATCAGCCAGTCGGTACCGCATCTGCACGTGCACGTGGTGCCGCGCAATCCGAAGGACGGGTTGCGCGGCTTCTTCTGGCCGCGCGGGACGTACCCGGACGAAGCGGACGCGGCGGCGGTCGCCGACCGGCTGCGGGCCGCGCTCGCCGCGTCCGGGCCGTAGGGGCCGGGCCGGGGGCCCCGGCCGTCATTCGCGGGGCTCCGGCCGGGGCGACGGCCGGAGGCGACGCCCGGGGCCCGGGCCGTCAGTCGGCTGCCAGCCGGGTCGTGAAGCTGAACCGGTCGCCCCGGTAGAGCGAGCGCACCCGTTCCAGCGGGGCACCGGCCGCGTCCCGGGTCAGCCGGTGGAGCAGCAGCATCGGCAGGGCGGGCGGGGTGCCGATCAGCAGGGCCTCGCGCGGGGAGGCGAGCACCGTCTCGATCCGCTCGTCGGCCGCGCCGAACTCGATGCCGGCCTTCTCCCGGAGGAAGGCGTAGAAGGACGCTCCGGGGTCGAACTCCCGGTCCAGCGCGGGCACCCGGGCCACCGCCAGATAGGTGCTCTCCAGGCCGACCCGCTCGCCGTCCGCGAGCAGCACCCGCTCCAGGTGCCAGACCCGCTCGCCCACGGCGACGGCCAACTGGCCGGCGAGCAGCGGATCGGCGGCGAACTGCTCCAGCCCGATCAGGTTGCGGCCG
Organism: Kitasatospora sp. NPDC091207; assembly: GCF_044768625.1. Classification (NCBI taxonomy): domain Bacteria; kingdom Bacillati; phylum Actinomycetota; class Actinomycetes; order Kitasatosporales; family Streptomycetaceae; genus Kitasatospora; species Kitasatospora sp. NPDC091207. The sequence goes on along the minus strand of NZ_JBIVVS010000008.1, from coordinate 203,112 downwards.
GGGACGCTGCCCTGGCGGCGGACGCCCTCGGTGTAGCTGGCCAGTGAGAGCGGCTGCTCCAGCTTCGGCCCGGCGACCACGGTGCTGCGCCCGCGCCGGCGGACCCGCCCCTGGATCAGCAGGTCGCGCAGGGCCTGCCGGAGGGTCTCCCGGGCCACCTCGAAGCGGGCCGCGAGTTCACGCTCGGTCGGCAGCACGCCGCCCTCGCCGAGCTCGTCGATCAGCTCCTCCAGCCGGCCCTTGACGGCGTAGTACTTGGGCACCCGGCCGTGTTCGGGGATACCCGACCTGATCGGCGCGCCGGGGCCGGGCGGGGTGGCCGGCCCGGAGGTCTCTTCCATCGCGCCATCCTCGCAGACCGATCGGCGCCGTCCGATTCCGGCCGAATTCGACCCGGCGGGCCATCACCCCCTTGACAGGTATAGACCATTCCGCTTGAGTCTGGGGTCAACCCCGCACGGACCGCACCGGCCCGCACCCCGGTCGACCCGCACGCACCCCGGCCGGCCCGTCCCCCACGACGCGCCGCCCCCACGCGGGGCCGGACTCCCCGTCACCACCCACCTCCCTCCACGACCGTGCGGCCCCCACCGCACAAGGGGTGATCAAGTGTCAACGAAACGTCTGCTCGCACTGCTCTCCGCGATGGTCACGGCGCTGGCCGTCGTCCTACTGCTGCCCGCCGCGGCGGCCAACGCGGCGGCCTGCGCCACCCCGTGGAACGCGTCCACCGCGTACACCGGCGGCGCCTCCGCCTCCTACGGCGGGCACAACTGGTCCGCCAAGTGGTGGACCCAGAACGAGACCCCGAGCACCGCCGGCACCGGCGTCTGGGCCGACCAGGGCACCTGCGGCGGCGGCCCGACCGACCCGACGCCGACCTCCGGAAGCTGCGTCTACCCGGACTGGGCGGCCGGCCGCACCTACACCACCGGCACCGTCGTCCGCTACACCAACGGCGGGCTCTACCGGGCCACCCACGACAACCCGGGCTACGACCCGGTGATCAGCACCTGGTACTGGGAGCCGTACACCTGCGGCCCGACGACCCCGACCCCCACGCCGACCACGACCGCGAACCCCGGCGGATTCCCGGTCAGCCAGGCGCAGTTCAACCAGATGTTCCCGAACCGGAACTCCTTCTACACCTACCAGGGCCTGCTCGACGCGCTCGGCGCCTACCCCGGCTTCGCCAACACCGGCAGCGACACCGTCCGCAAGCAGGAGGCCGCGGCCTTCCTCGCCAATGTGAACCACGAGACCGGCGGACTGGTCTACGTGGTCGAGCAGAACACCGCCAACTACCCGCACTACTGCGACACTTCGCAGTCGTACGGCTGCCCGGCCGGGCAGTCCGCGTACTACGGGCGCGGCCCGATCCAGCTGAGCTGGAACTTCAACTACAAGGCCGCCGGCGACGCCCTGGGCATCGACCTGCTGCACAACCCCAACCTGGTGCAGACCGACCCGGCGGTGGCCTGGAAGACCGCGCTCTGGTATTGGAACACCCAGAACGGCCCGGGCACCATGACGCCGCACAACGCCATCGTCAACGGGTACGGCTTCGGCGAGACGATCCGCAGCATCAACGGCTCGCTGGAGTGCAACGGCGGCAACCCCGCGCAGGTGCAGAGCCGGATCAACGCCTACCAGTCCTTCACCCAGATCCTCGGGACCGTCCCGGGCTCCAACCTGAGCTGCTGACGCGGCGCCAGGGGTGAGGCCACCCCGGTACGCCCCGCCGCTCCCCCGGCACACCACGGGGAGCAGCGGGGCGTACGCCTGCCGGAGGACCGGCGGGGGCCGGAATCATCGCCACGGCGGACGACCGGGCGCCGGCGGCCCCCTACGCTCGAAGCCATGAACGACCTTGGCAGCCTTGTCCAGCAGACCGCCGACCGGCTCGCGGCCCAGCAGGTCGGCGTGGTGGTCGCCGGGCTGGCCGGCGGCGCGGTGGAGATCCGCGGCGCCGGGAGCACCACCGCCGACCGGGCCGGCGGCACACCCGGCCCGCGGACGCTGTTCGACATCGGTTCGGTGACCAAGGTGTTCACCTCGCTCGCGCTGGCACGGCTGGCCCTCGCCGGCACGGCCGGGCTCGACGAGCCGCTGGCCGACCTCCTCGCGGGCGCGCTGCCGCCCGGCGCGAGCGTCCCGGCCAGGCGCGGTACGCCGATCGCGCTCCGGCACCTCGCCACCCACACCTCCGGCCTGCCCCGGCTGCCCGCCGGGATGATGCTGCCGGCCCTGCTCCGCCCGAACAAGCCGGACCCGTACCGCCACTGCACCGACGCCGTGCTGCTCGCCGGGCTCGGCCGGACGAGGCTGCGCGCGGTGCCCGGGCGCGGCTTCCGCTACTCCAACCTCGGCGCCGGGCTGCTCGGCCTGGCGCTGGCCCACCGGGCCGGCACCGGGTACGAGGATCTGGTGACCCGGGAGATCTGCGAGCCGCTCGGGCTCGTGGACACGGTGATCGCCGTCGACGAGGAGCGGGCGGCCAGGCTCGCCCAGGGGCACTCCCCCGGGCGCCGGCCGGTACCCGGGTGGCAGTTGGCCGGCCTCGCCGGCGCCGGCGGGCTCCGCTCGACCGCCGCCGACCTCGTGGTGCTGCTGCGGGCCCAACTGGCCTCGGGCACGGACGACGACTCGCCCCTGGCACCCGCGATCGCCCTCACCCGGCAGACGACGCACAAGGTCAACCCCTTCGCCTGGGCGCACCTCGGCTGGCTCGGCCACCGGCTGCACCCGCGGCAGGGCGGCCACCTGCAGATCTGGCACAACGGTGGGACGGGGGGCTTCCGCTCCTTCGTCGCGTTCGACCCGGAGAAGCAGGTGGGCGTCATAGCCCTGGCCAACACCCGCCGCTCGGTCGACCCCGGAGGCATCGCCCTACTGCGCGCCCTGCAGAACGCCTGACCGGCGTCGCCGGTCGGCGTCGGCGCGCCGACGCCGACCGGAGGCCGTAACCCAGGGCGCGGGCTCGACCGGGGCGGGTCGCTCCGGCAGACGGCGGGGCACGGCGGAGGACGGACCGGAGGCTTAATAGTTGGATTTCCAAACCCACTCCCCTATAGTGGGTTTGCCTCCCCACCTACCCTCCTGCCCCGGGCCCGACCGCCCGGGGCTCCCCCAGAGGAAGGCGGCCGTCATGCGTGACGCCGTAATCGTCGAAGCCGTCCGCACCCCCATCGGCAAGGGCAAACCGGGAGGCTCGCTCTCGGCCGTCCACCCGGTGGAGCTGCTCGCGCACACCCTTCGCGCCCTGATCGGGCGCAGCGGCATCGACCCCGCCCTGGTCGACGACGTGATCGGCGGCTGCGTCGACCAGGTCGGCGAGCAGGCCATGAACACCACGCGCTACGCCTGGCTGGCGGCCGGCCTGCCGGAGTCCGTCCCGGCGACCACCGTGGACCGGCAGTGCGGCTCCTCCCAGCAGGCCGTCCACTTCGCCGCGCAAGGCGTGATCGCGGGGGCGTACGACCTGGTGGTGGCGTGCGGCATCGAGTCGATGAGCCGGGTGCCGATGTGGTCCAACGTCCCGCCCGGCGCGGACCCGTTCAGCGCCGCGATCGCCGCCCGCTATCCCGGCGGGCCGATCCCGCAGGGCGTCAGCGCCGAGCTGATCGCCGCCAAGTGGTCCATCGCGCGTGAGGCGATGGACGCCTTCGCCCTCGACTCGCACGCCAAGGCCGCGCACGCGCACGCCGCCGGCTGGTTCGAGGCCGAGCTGGCCCCGGTGCCGACCCCCGGCGGGATCGTCGCGACGGACGAGTCGGTGCGTCCGGGCAGCACGCCCGAGGCGCTGGCCGGGCTCCGGCCCTCCTTCACCGACCCCGCCATGAGCGCGCGGTACCCGCAGATCGCGTGGTCGGTGACGGCCGGCAACAGCAGTCCGATCAACGACGGCGCCTCGGCGGTGCTGATCACCAGCAGCGAGACGGCCGCCCGGCTGGGGCTGCGCCCGCTGGCCCGGCTGCACTCCTTCGCGGTGACCGGCTCCGACCCGCTCCTGATGCTCACCGGCGTGCTCCCCGCCACCGAGAAGGTGCTGCGGCGGTCCGGGCTCTCGCTGGCGGACATCGACCTGTTCGAGGTGAACGAGGCCTTCGCCTCGGTGGTGCTGGCCTGGCTCCGGGAGACCGGCGCCGACCCGGCCAGGCTGAACGTCCAGGGCGGCGCGATCGCCCTGGGCCACCCGCTCGGGGCGAGCGGCACCCGGCTGATGACCACGCTGGTGCACGCGATGCGCCGGCGCGGGGCGCGCTACGCGCTGCAGACCATGTGCGAGGCCGGCGGCCTGGCCAACGCCACCGTCCTGGAGGCACTGGACTGACCGGACCGCCGGGCCGGGTTCCCCACCCGCCCGGGCCGCGGCGGCGGCCGCGGGGCCGGTGGGCGAAACGCGCGGTACGCGGGGGGTGCGTGGGAAGATGGCAGGGCTGGCAGAAACGATCTCCGGGCGGTTCTCTGGCCATGGTGAACGAGCAGCGTGATACCGGCGGGTCCGGGGGTCCGAGCCCGGGGCAGCCGGGTGCCGGGGGGTCGCGTCAGGACGCCCTGCTGATGGTCCCGATCGCGACCACCCTGATCGAGGCGGACGGGCGGATCCTGCACTGGAGCAGCGACGCCGAGGCACTGCTCGGCTACAGCGCCGAAGAGGCGATCGGCTCGCTGGCCGCGCAGTTGCTGGCCACCGACGACCAGCGGCCCGAGGTGCTGGGGCTCTTCCAGGACATCGTGGACGGCCGCGGCTGGTCGGGCGTCTTCCCGGTGAAACACCGCGATGGCCACTACGTCAACCTGGAGTTCCGCACCCACCCGATCTCCGGCCCCGGCGGCAGCCCGCTGGTGCTGGCCGTCGCGTCCGACGTGACGACGCTGCGCCGGATCCAGGCGGACCTCGCCATCCTGAACGGCTTCTTCACGCAGTCCCCCGTCGGCATGGCCGTGTACGACTCCCGGCTGGCCTTCGTCCGGCTGAACGACGCGCTGGCCCGGGTCAACGGCCTGCCCGCCGACGCGCACCTGGGCCACCGCCTCACCGAGCTGCTGCCCGGCATCAACGGCGCCGAGAGCGAGGCGGTGATGCGGCAGGTGCTGGAGAGCGGCGAGCCCGTCGTGGACACCCGCTCGCACGGCCGCACCCCCGCCGACCCGGCGCACGACCACGCCTGGTCCGCCTCCTACTTCCGGCTGGAGGACCCGGGCGGGGAGGTCCTCGGGGTCAGTTCGACGGTCATCGACATCACCGAGCGCTTCCGCGCGGACGCCCGCGCCGCCCGCGCGCAGGAGCGGCTGGCGCTGCTGGTCGACGCCACCGCGTCCATCGGCACCACCCTGGACCTGCGGCAGACCGCCCGGGAGCTGGCCGACGCCATGGTGCCCAGGGTCGCCGACATCAGCGGGGTGTTCGCCCTGGAGGCGCTGGCCGCCGGGCGCACCGTGGAACCGCTCGACCCGACCGTCCCGCACCTGGTGCGCCGGCTGGCGCTCGCCACCACCGACCCGCTCTACCCGGCCGACGCGCTGCCGGTGGACGCGGTGTACGAGCTGGCGCCGGACTCGCCGTACGGGCGCGCGCTGGCGACCGGCCGGACGGTGGTGGTGCCGTCCTGGGAGCTGCCGCCGCTGAGTTCGGCGATCACCGAGAGCCGCCGCCAGGCCTACCTCGGCGACCGGCCCCGCTCGGTGCGGATCACCCCCCTGGTGGCGCGCGGCACCACCCTCGGCATGGTGGTGTACTCGCGGCGCGGCGAGCGGGAGTCCTTCGCCGAGGCGGACATCACGCTCGGCGACGAACTGGCCTCACGGGCCGCCGTCGCCATCGACAACGCCCGGCTCTACCTGCGCCAGCACCAGACCGTCCTCGCCCGCCAACAGGCACTGCGTGAGGCGAAGGCCGCGCAGGAGCGGCTGGCGCTGGTCAACGTCGCCTCGGCGCGGATCGGCACCACCCTCGATCTCGCCCAGACCGCGCAGGAGCTGGCCGAGGTCGCGACGCCCCGGCTGGCCGACACCGTGGTGGTGGAGGTGCTGGACGACCTGGTGCGCGGCGAGCGCGAGGTCCGCACCCCGGCGGACGGGTCCGCCGTGCTGCGCCGGATGGCGTTCCACTCGGCGCGCGGCTCGACGCTGGCGCCGATCGACCGCACCGGCGGGGTGCAGCGGTTCCGGCCCGGCTCGCCGTACGCCTGGAGCCTCGCCCACCGCAAGCCGGTGCTGGTGCCGCGGATGGACGAGGAGGGGATGGCCTGGTTCGCCGACGACCCCGTCCGCACGGCGGCCGTGCAGGAGCAGAACGTCCGCTCGTTCATGGTGGTGCCGCTGATCGCCCGCGGCTCGCCGGTCGGCGTCGCCGCCTTCTACCGGACGGTGGTCGAGCACCCCTACGAGGACGACGACCTGGCGCTGGCCGGGGAGTTGGCGGTGCGGGCGGCCGTCTCGATCGACAACGCGCTGCTGTTCACCCGGGAGCGCGACGCGGCCGACGCCCGCCAGCGCGCCCTGGACGAGGCGTGGGCGGCCCAGCAGCGGCTCTCGTTGCTCAACGAGGCGAGCAACCGGATCGGCACCACGCTCGATCTGCACCGCACCGCCGAGGAGTTGGTGGCGGTGGTGGTCCCGCGCTTCGCCGACTTCGTCACCGTCGACCTGCGCGACGTGGTGCTCGGCGGCGAGGAGCCGAGCCCGGTGCCGGACGACGGCTCGGTCCTGATGCGGGCGGTCGCCGTCGGCGAGGTCGGCGCGGACGGCACCATGTCGGCCGCCGCCGACCAGGTGGGCGCCACCTCGCAGTCCGCGCAGGTGTACGCGCAGAGCCTGCGCACCGGCCGCTCGATCCTGATCTCGGAGGTCGACGAGGCCGCGCTGCGCCGGATCGTGGCCTCGCCGGACCGGGTGCAGCCGGGCCTCGACGCCGGGGTGCACTCCTACCTGATGGTGCCGCTGCTGGCCCGCGGGATGGTGCTGGGCGGCGCGGAGTTCCTGCGGACCCGCAACCCGCTGCCGTACGGGCCGGCGGACCGGGCGCTGGCCGAGGAGCTGGCCGCGCGGACGGCGCTCGCGATGGACAACGCCCGGCTCTACCGCCGCGAACGGGACACCGCGCTCACCCTGCAGCGCAGCCTGCTGCCGCAGGAGATCCACCGCACGATCGGCCTGGAGATCGCCTACCGCTACCTGCCCAGCAGCGTGGTCAGCGAGGTCGGCGGCGACTGGTTCGACATCGTCCCGCTCTCCTCCGGCCGGGTCGCCCTGGTGGTCGGCGACGTAATGGGCCACGGTATTCGCGCCGCCGCCACCATGGGCCAGCTCCGCACCGTGGCAAGGACGCTGATCACGCTCGACCTCGACCCGGAGCGGGTGATGCACCGGCTGGACGAGGCCACCTCGGGGATCGGCGAGGGCCAGTTCGCCACCTGCGTCTGCGTGATCTACGACCCGGTGGACCGGCGCTGCACCGCCGCCTGCGCCGGCCACCTGCCGCCGGTGGTGGCCGACTCCGACGGCCGGGCCCGGCTGATCGAACTGCCCCCGGGCGCACCCCTCGGCGTCGGCGGAGTCCCCTTCGAGAGCGTCGAGTTCACCCTTCCGGAGAACGGCATCCTGGCGCTCTACACGGACGGCCTGGTCGAGCGCCGGGGCCGGGACATCGACCAGGGCCTGGACCTGCTCTGCCGGACCGTCGCCGACCGGCGCCGCTCGCTGGAGCAGACCTGCGACGCCGTGCTGGCCGAACTCACCGGCCGCACCAGCGAGGACGACATCGCGATCATCCTGGCGCAGGCCCTGCCGACCGGCAACGACCGGATCGCCACCCTCTCGCTCAGCGACGACCACGCGATGGTCGCGCACTCGCGCCGCTTCACCCGGGAGACGCTGACCGGGTGGGGCCTCGGCGCGCTCGCCGACTGGGCCGAGCTGCTCACCAGCGAGCTGATCACCAACGCGCTGGTGCACGCCGGATCGCCCGTCCAGCTGCGGCTGTTCCACAACCGGGTGCTCACGGTGGAGGTCGCCGACCGGGACAGCGAGTCGCCCCGGATCCGCCGCGCCCGGGAAGAGGACGAGGGCGGGCGCGGCATGCACCTGGTGAACGAGCTCGCGCACCGCTGGGGCAGCCGCCGCACCCGGGACGGCAAGGTGGTCTGGTTCGAGCTGGAGCTGCCGCCGGGCACCGACGCCCGGTGACCCACCGCCGGCCCCGCCACTCCTCCCCCGCACCCGCCCCGGCCTGGCACGACAACCGACGCTTGTCGCCGTCCCCGCACGGTTGTTGGCCCGCACCGCCGGCCGGCCGCTTGACTTGCCCTCAGCAGGACGACCGGGCACCACCGGGGCACCACCCCGACGCGGTGCCCGGAACAACGCCGGACAGAGCACCCGGCCACAGGACACAGCGGACAGCGCGGCCGGGCGACAGCCCCGGCGACGCCTCCGGACCGGAACCCGAGGAGCCATCGTGAACCAGCTCGCCCCCCGCGCCGTCGTGGAGCGCTACGTCACCGCCATCGCCACCGGCGATCTGCCCACCGCGGTGGCCTCGTTCGCCGAGGACGCCACCTGGTCGTACCCGGGTGACCTGCCGCTGTCCCGGGTGTGGCGCGGCCGGGCCGCCATCGCCGAGGACTTCCTGGGCGCGGTGGGCACCCTGTTCGCGCCCGACGGCGCGCCGGAGGTGACGCTGACCGGGCTGCTCGCCGACGGCCCGCAGGTGGTCGCCGAGTGGACCGCGCGGGGGACGGCGGCCAACGGGACCGCGTACGACAACCAGTGCCTGGGCGTCTTCACCGTCGAGAACGGCCTGATCACCGCGGTCCGCGAGTACCTCGACACCCACCACGCGGCCCGCACGCTGTTCGCACCGACGGCCGGCTGACGGCCGGCGGCCGGTCAGCGCCGGGGGCGGGCCGGGACGGGGGCGGGCGGCGCGACCACCGTGGTGACGGCGGCCAGTTCGGCTTCGGCCGCGGCGAGTCCGGCCGCGTCCCGGGCGGTGATCACGAGCTGCCAGCCGTCGGCGGCGAGGGCCCGCGCGAGGGCCCGGCCGAGGCCGCGCGAGGCGCCGGTGACCAGGGCGACGGGGGCGGCCGATCCTGCGGTGTGCTGCGGTGCGTTCATGGCACCACGATCGCTCCGGCACGGTCCGGAACGGATCGGCCCGCAGGCCGGGGGGCCGGTCGTCCGTTCGGCCTAGACCGCCCGACCGAGGCCGGGTGCGAGACCCGGTCCGCGCTCCGGGTCGGGCCGGTCGAGCGGCCCGGCGCCGGCCCGCTGGTCCGCCCAGGCCTGCGGGTCGGCCCAGGCGGCCAGGGTGCGGCGGGTCTCGAAGCGGCGCGGCCGGCCGGTCAGCGGGTCGGTGAACTCGACCACGGAGGCGAGCAGTTGCAGCGGCCGGCGGAAGTCGTCCGGCGCCGGCTCCGGCAGTACCACCGGGTACACCGGATCCCCCAGGATCGGCACCCCGAGACCGCTCATGTGCAGCCGCAGCTGATGGGTGCGCCCGCTGAGCGGCCGCAGCCGGTAGCGGCCCAGCCCGTCGCGGTGCCCGATCAGGTCGATCCGGCTCTCGCTGTTCGGCGGCGCGTCCAGCTCCCGCGCCGCGATCACGCCGCGCTCCTTGACGATGTGGCTGCGCACCGTGCGGGGCAGCGCGAGCCCCGGGTCGTGGGCCGCGACGGCCTGGTACTCCTTGCGCACCAGCCGGTCACGGAAGAGAGTCTGGTAGGCGCCCCGGTCCTCGGGCCGCACCACGAACATCGCCAGGCCCGCCGTCAGCCGGTCCAGCCGGTGCGCCGGGCTGAGCGCGGGCAGGTCGAGCCCGTGCCGCAGCCGGGAGAGCGCCGTCTCGACGACGTGCCGGCCGCGCGGGGTGGTGGCCAGGAAGTGCGGCTTGTCGACCACCACCAGGTGGTCGTCGTGGTGCAGCACCTCCAGCTCGAACGGGACCGGGACCTCGGCGGGCAGGTCGCGGTACAGCCAGAGGTGACCGGCCGGGCGGAACGGCTCGTCCGGCCCGATCGGGCCGTCCACCCCGACGATCTCGCGCCCGCGCAGCAGCGCGTCGATCCGCTCCGGGTCGACGGTCGGCAGCCGCTCGGCCAGGTAGGCGCGGACCGTCGGCCACGACCCCTCGGCGGGCAGCCGCAGGTGCACCGGGTCCACCCCGCGGCGCTGCGGGAGGGGTGCGGTCGGTGCCTTGCGCTTGCGTCTCATCTCGCGGCCAGCCTAACCGGGGGCGCCGCGACGGCCGGGGCCGCACGGGCGACCGGGGTCGCGGGGGGCGGTCCGGGCCGGGAGCCGCCGGGCGCCCGAGGTGCCGGAGGCCGCCGGGCCGGTGGAGAGTGGACAGTGGGCCCCACCCGCCCAGCGGAGGTGTACGTGTGACCGCAGACGGCCCCAAGGACGCGCTGCCGGCGCTGCGCCTGCCCCGGCGGACCAGGCGGCTGCTGGGCTGCGCCTTCCTGCTGCTGGTCGCGGCCGTGGTGGCCGACCTGCTCACCGGGCCGGGCACGACGCTCTCCCCGGTACTCGCGGTGGCGCCGATGCTGGCGGGGGCGACCACCCGCTCGGCCCGGGTGCCGCTGTTCGCGGGGGCGGTCGCCACCGCCGCCGTCGTCCTGCTGGAGGTCAGCAACAGCCATCTGCCCAACTCCGTCCACCTCACCGCGCTGATCACCGTCCTGGCCGCCACCCTGGCCAGCGCCGCCAACGTCGTCCTGGTGTCGGCCCGGGAACGCGAGCTGACCCAGGTCCGCACGGTGGCCGAGGCCGCGCAGCGGGCGCTGCTGCGCCCGCCGCCGGAGCGGCTCGGGCCGCTGCGGGTGGCCGTTCGGTACGCGGCGGCGGCGGCCGAGGCCCGGATCGGCGGGGACCTCTACGAGGTGGTGGACACCCCGCACGGGATCCGGATCCTGCTGGGGGACGTCCAGGGGCACGGGCTCCCGGCGGTGGAGACCGCCGCCGACGTGCTGGGGACGTTCCGGGAGGCGGCCCGGACCGAACCGGACCTGGCCCGGGTGGCGGAGCGGCTGGACGCGGCGCTGGCGGGCCGCGCGGTGAACGAACGGTTCGCGACCGCCCTGCTGCTGGACGTGGAGCGCTCCGGCGGGCGGGCCGGCTTCGTCAACTGCGGGCATCCGCACCCGCTGCTGCGCCGGGCGGGGCGGGTGACCGAACTGGCGCCGCCGCAGCACGCCCCACCGCTGGGCCTGCTCGGGCTGATCGGCGGGCACTACCGGGCGGGCGGCTTCGACCCGCTGCCGGGGGACCTGCTGCTGCTCTACACCGACGGCGTCTCGGAGGCCCGGAACGCCGCGGACCGGTTCTACCCGTTGGCGCAGCGGCTGGCCGGGCTCCCCGCCGCGAGCCCCGGGGCCGTGCTGGACGCGCTGCTCGCCGACGTCCGCGACTGGGTCGGCGTGGCCGGGCCGACCGACGACGCGGCGCTGCTCGCGCTGCGCTGGGAGCACTGACCGCGCGAGAGCGCGGCGCCGCGCGGGCCGGCCGGGCGCGACTGTCAGTGGCCCGTGCCAGGCTGTGGACGCGACCGGCGGGGTGCCGGCCGGGCGACGGCGTCGAGGGGACAGTGCCATGGGCCGGAAGACGGACGGATCGTTCGAGCTGACCAGCTTCGAACCGGAGGAGACGGACGAGCGGCCGGGGGCGACGCTCGGCCGGGTCCGGATCACCAAGACCTTCACGGGCGGCCTCACCGGCAGCAGCGTGGTGCGGATGCTCTCCGTCCTGGACGGCGCGGGCGGCCCGGCCGCGTACGTCGCGGTGGAGCACTTCACCGGCGAGCTGGACGGGCGGACGGGCTCGTTCGTGCTCCAGCACGCGGCGCCGGGCAGCCACGGCGAGCGGCTCGCGATCCGGGTGGTGGCGGGCACCGGCGCCGGCGGGCTGGCGGGGATCACCGGCACGTTCGAGCTGTCGACGGACGACGGGGGCGCGCACACCTACGTCCTGGAGTACGAGCTGGACTGACCGGGACGGGAGCGGCCGCGCGGTGGCCTCCGCGCGGCGACCGGCCGTTCCTCCGGGCCGCTGTCACGATGATGCGATCAGTGCACGATCGACATCGGAGGGTGACGCATGCCCGGTACGGCGGCCTCGGTGACCGGTGCCACGACGACAGCGACCACCACGACGGCCGGCGGCACGGACACCGTCGACGGGGTGCTCGCCCGGCTGCGGGAGATCGGCGCCGGGCTGCCCCCGGACGACGGCGTGGCGGTCTTCAACCGGATGTACCTCACCGTGACGGACGCCGTGCGGCGCGGCCTCGCGGGCCCGCGCGCGGACCCGCCCGGCGGCACGCCGCCCCACCCCGGTCGCCCGTACTTCACCGACCCGGTCGCGATGGCGGAGCTGGACGTGGTGTTCGCCGGGCGCTACCTGCTGGCCGTGGACGCCGTGGCGGCCGGGCGGCCCGCGCCGGCCTGCTGGGAGCCGCTCTTCGAGCTGCGCGGACACCGGGGGGTCCATCCGCTGCAGTTCGCGTTGGCCGGGATGAACGCCCACATCCAGCACGACCTGCCGCTCGCCGTGGTCGACACCTGCCACCGGCTCGGCTGCGGGCCGGAGCGGCTCGCCGAGGACTACCGGCGGGTCAACGGCCTGCTGGCCGGGGTGGAGACGACCGTCCGGGAGCAGCTGATGCCCGGCCCGGACCTCCTGGAACGGGCCGAGCCGTTGACGCACCTGCTGGGCGCCTGGTCGGTCGACGCCGCCCGGGACGCGGCCTGGGCGACGGTCCGGGCGCTCTGGCGGCTCCGGGACGTGCCGTCGGCCGCCGAGGCGCTCGCCGCCGCGCTGGACGGCTCGGTCGGTCTGCTCGGCCGCGCCCTGCTCACCCCGCTCGGCCCGGACAGGCCGCCGGCCGGCCGGCTCCCCGAGGCGAGGAACCGGCCGGCCGGCGGTTGAGCGGGTCGGACGCCCGGACGAACGGACGCCCTGCGGGCGATCAGGCCCAGCTGGAGTGCAGCGGCTTGCCCTCGGCGTAGCCCGCCGCGCTCTGGATGCCGACCACGGCCTTCTCGCGGAACTCCTCCAGGCTGGAGGCGCCCGCGTAGGTGCAGGAGCTGCGCACGCCGGCGACGATCGAGTCGATGAGGTCCTCGACGCCCGGGCGGGCCGGGTCGACGAACATCCGCGAGTGCGAGATGCCCTCCTCGAAGAGCGCCTTGCGGGCCCGGTCGTAGGCGGAGTCCTGCGACGTGCGGTTGCTCACCGCGCGCGCCGAGGCCATGCCGAAGCTCTCCTTGTACTGGCGGCCGTCGGCGGTGGTCTGGAGGTCGCCCGGGGACTCGTACGTCCCGGCGAACCAGGAGCCGATCATCACATTGGACGCGCCGGCGGCCAGCGCCATCGCGACGTCGCGCGGGTGGCGGACGCCACCGTCGGCCCAGACGTGCTTGCCGAGCCGGCGGGCCTCGGCCGCGCACTCCAGGACGGCGGAGAACTGCGGGCGGCCGACGCCGGTCATCATCCGGGTGGTGCACATGGCGCCGGGGCCGACCCCGACCTTGAGGATGTCGGCACCCGCCTCGACCAGGTCGCGGACACCGGCGGCGGAGACCACGTTGCCGGCCACGATCGGGATCCGCGGGTCGAGCCCGCGCACCGCGCGCAGCGCGCTGATCATCGACTCCTGGTGGCCGTGCGCGGTGTCGACCACCAGCACGTCGGCGCCGGCCTCGATCAGGGCCTTGGCCTTGCCGGCCACGTCGCCGTTGATGCCGACGGTGGCGGCGACCCGCAGGCGGCCCCGCTCGTCGACGGCCGGGGTGTAGAGGGTGGCGCGCAGCGCGTTCTTGCGGGTCAGGATGCCGACCAGGCGGCCCTCGGCGTCGACCACCGGGGCGAGCTTGCGGTGCGCCTCGCTCAGCTTGTCGAAGGCGGCGCGCGCGCCGATGCCCTCGTCGAGCAGCACCAGGTCGCGCGACATCACGTCGGCGAGGCTGGTGAAGCGGTCGACGCCCTGGCAGTCGGAGTCGGTGACCACGCCGATCGGCCTGCCGTCCTCGACCACGACCAGCGCGCCGTGCGCGCGCTTGTGCAGCAGCGAGAGGGCCTCGGCGACGGTGGCGCCGGGGGCCAGGGTGATGGCGGTGTCGTGCACCAGGTGGCGCTGCTTGACCCAGTCGATGACCTCGGCGATCACCTCGGTCGGGATGTCCTGCGGGATCGCGACCAGGCCGCCGCGGCGGGCGACGGTCTCGGCCATCCGGCGGCCGGCGATGGCCGTCATGTTGGCCACCACCAGCGGGATGGTGGTGCCGGTGCCGTCGTTCGAGGAGAGGTCGACACCCTGCCGGGAGCCCACGGCGGAACGGCTGGGGACCATGAAGACGTCGTCGTACGTAAGGTCGTACGAGGGCTTGAGGTCGTTCAGGAAGCGCATGAAGAAAGGGCTCTCTGGCTGGGAGAAGGTACACCTCGGGTGCGGTTGCGGCGAGGCCGCCGGGCGCACTCGGGCGCCCGGCACCCAACGTTCGATTCTCCGCTACCCCCGGACCAAAAGCCAGTTCGAGGACGATTGCTGGCACAGTGCACAACGCATGATCAACGGAGCGCCCCTCGATATGGATGTTCATCCAAAAGGCCGCCTTTTCGCCCCGGCCAGGGCCGCTCCCGTACCATTCACGCGGTAAACGAGGCGATCCAGGAAAGCGGCAGCGGGCATCATGACGGCGGGCGTGGACATCGAGCAGGACATCGAGCGGGGCGGCGGCACGGAGGTCACCGAGGGGGAGATCGACTACGGTCCCGGCCTCGACCCCGAGCGGCTGCGGCTCTGCCTCGACGTGATCGCCGAGCTGGACGAGCTGCACGTCGACCACCCGGACGCGATCACCGTCCGCCAGGCCGTCGGCGGCATATTCCGCACCCTCAAGCAGCGCCGCCGCCAGGAGACCCGGGCCCGCAAGACCGCGAACGACCGCGAGGTCACCGCCCGCACCGCCACCGGCGCGCCGAGCCGGATCGACGACGAGACGGCCGGCGCCTTCGGCCTGACCACCGTCACCACCACCGAGATCGCCGGCATCCTGGAGCGCCCGCGCTCCTGCTACACCTGCAAGCAGCGGTACGTCGAGGTGGACGCCTTCTACCACAACCTCTGCCAGAACTGCGCGGTGAAGAACCGCGCCCACCGCGACGCCCGCGCCGACCTCACCGGCAAGCGCGCGCTGCTCACCGGCGGCCGGGCCAAGATCGGTATGTACATCGCGCTGATGCTGCTCCGCGACGGCGCGCACACCACCATCACCACCCGCTTCCCCAACGACGCCATCCGCCGCTTCACCGCGATGCCGGACAGCGCCGACTGGCTGCACCGTCTGAAGATCATCGGCATCGACCTGCGCGACCCGGCCCAGGTGATGGCCCTGGCCGACGAGGTCGCCGCCGACGGCCCGCTGGACATCCTGATCAACAACGCCGCGCAGACGGTGCGCCGCCCGCCGGAGTCGTACCGCGAGCTGGTCAACGCGGAGTCCGCGCCGCTGCCGGCCGGTGAGCTGCCGCAGTCCACCACCATCGGCCGCTTCGGCAGCGGCAGCGTCGACCTGCCCGCGCTGCCCGCGCAGGCGAGCGGCGGGAGCGAGCGGATCTCCGCCGAGGACGTCACCTCGCTCGCCCTGGTCACCGGCTCCGCCACGCCCGCCCGGATCGAGGCCGGCACCGCGATCGACGCCGGCGGCCTGGTGCCCGACCTCGCCCCCACCAACAGCTGGGTGCAGACCGTCAACGAGGTCGGCCCGGTGGAGCTGCTGGAGGTCCAGCTCTGCAACTCCACCGCGCCGTTCATCCTGATCAGCCGGCTCCGCCCGGCGATGGCCGCCTCGGCGTCCCGCCGCAAGTACGTGGTCAACGTCTCGGCGATGGAGGGGGTCTTCCAGCGCGGCTACAAGGGCGCCGGCCACCCGCACACCAACATGGCCAAGGCCGCGCTGAACATGCTCACCCGCACCAGCGCGCAGGAGATGTTCGAGACCGACGGCATCATGATGACCGCCGTCGACACCGGCTGGATCACCGACGAGCGCCCGCACCCGGACAAGATGCGGCTGGCCGAGGAGGGCTTCCACGCCCCGCTCGACCTGGTCGACGGCGCCGCCCGGGTCTACGACCCGATCGTCCGCGGCGAGCGGGGCGAGGACCTTTTCGGCTGCTTCCTCAAGGACTTCGACCGCTCCGCCTGGTAGACCACCGCGAGGAGAACCGAGTTGACCACCGCACCGCTGATCGGCGCCGGCGTCATCGTGCCCACCGGGGACGGCCGGGTGCTGCTCGGCCACCGGATCACCGCCGGCGAGCCGCCCACCTGGAGCCTGCCCGGCGGCAAGGTGGACGACCCGGGCGAGTCCTTCGAGCAGGCCGCCGCGCGCGAACTCGCCGAGGAGACCGGCATCGTGCTGCCGGCCGCCGCGATGCGGGTGCTCGCCGTACTGCTCGACCACGAGTCGGGCCGGCCCCGGCTCACCGCGGCCGTGCTCGCACCGCCGAGCCTGGCCGCCGCGGTGGTCACCGAGCCGCACGCCTGCGGCGGATGGGAGCGCGTCCCGCTCGACGCCCTGCCCGAGCCGATGTTCTACCCGTCCGCGCTGGTGCTGGGCAGCTGGCTGGCGGACGCCCCCGCGGTGCTCCGGCCCGGCACGTACGCGTACCCCGTCGCCGGCTGAGGCCGGTCGGCGGGGTACGCGTGGCGCGAGGACGGTCAGCCGTCGCGGGGCGGCGCCGGAACGGTCGGGCCGCCCCGAGCCGGTTCGACGGCCGCGAGCCGGTTCGACGGCCGCGGTCCGGCTCCGACCCGGCTGCGGTCCTGCCCGGCGGCTACGTCCGGTTCAGCCGTTGCGGGCCGCCTCCGGGCCGGTGATCCGCCTCAGCAACGGGAGCGTCGAGGCGATGATCCCGAGCGAGGCCGCCAGGCCGAGCCCGGTCAGCGCGTAGTACAGCGCCCCCGGCGACACCAGGTCGTAGCTCATCTGCGACTTGAGGAACATGGCCGAGGCCGCGAAGCCCGTCCCGATCGAGAGCGCCGACACCAGCAGCAGCGGCAGCGCGCTCTCCAGGCCGACCACCCGTTGCAGCAGGCCGAGCGGCGCCCCGGTGAGCCGCAGCATCGCGAACGGCCGCCGGCGGTCGGAGAGGCCCGCCACCACACTGACCGCGAGGCTGCACCCGGCGATCGGCAGGGTGGTCAGCAGGACCACGTCGGCCAGCTGCCGCCAGCCCGCGAGTTGCCGCTGCGCGCTGGTGCCCCAGTCCTCGACCATGCGGGACGTGAGGGTCGGGTAGGCCTTGGTGAAGAGCGTCCGCAGCTGCTCCATGGCCGAGGACGACCCGTCGGTGGTCGCGTAGATCATCTTCACCGGAAGCCCGGCCACGTCCGCCGCCGAGACCGGCGCCGCGGGCCATTCCTCGCCCACCGCCTCCTGCAGATTGACGAACTGCCACAGCGGGACGGCCGCGACGCTCGCACCCGGCGCGCAGTGCCCGATCACCGGGATCTGCGCCAGCTCCGAGCAGAGGACCAGGGCGGGCGGGTACGCGTCCGGGTCCGCCGGGTCCTTGCCGATCCCGGCCGGGTCGATGTGCGCCAGCGCGATCCCGTGGAAGCCGGGGACCGCCCGCGCCCGCTCCAGCAGGCTGTCGGACACGGAGTCGATCACCAGGGGGCCCAGGTAGTCCCTCGGGGTGTGCACCACGGCCTTGCGGGTGCCCGGATCGCCGCTCAGCGCACCGCGGTTCTCGTCGATGGTGCCGATGACGCACACGGTCGCGGTGGTGACGAACAGCGCGAGGACCAGGCCGGCGACCGAACGGAACCCCGCCTTCGGGTCGTCCGCCAGGCGGCGCACCGCGATCAGCGTGGCCGGGCGGCTGGTGCGCCGGGCCACCGTCCGGGCGGCGGCCATGGTCAGCCACGGGCCGGCGATCACCAGACCCAGCATCACCAGCAGGAAGCCGGTCAGGTAGGCCGCCGTCTGCCCGTTGGTCGTCGGCGGCCGGTTGTCGACGAAGTAGCCGAGCTCGGCGAGGCCGAGCAGCAGCGGGACGAGCCGCCGGGCGCTCGGCGGCCGCGGGGTGACCCGGCGGGTGACGCCCAGGGGCGAGATGGTGACCCGGCGCAGCGCGAACCGGGCGGCGAGCGCCGCCGCGACCGGCACCCCCAGCGCGACCCCGGCCGCCTGGAGCGCGCCCAGGCTCAGGTCGGCGGCGAAGAACCGGTCCCCGGTGAACGGCACGGTGGCGACCAGCGGGCGCAGCGCGACGTACAGGCCGAAGCCGACGACCGTACCGATCACCGATGCCGCCGTGGACTCGACCGCCGAGATCACCGACACCTGCCGCGGCGTGGCTCCCACCAGCCGCATCGCGGCGAAGCGCTGCTCCCGGGTGGCGGCGGACAGGCGGGTGGCGGTGCCGATGAAGATCAGCACCGGGAAGATCAGCGCACCGGCCACCACGGAGAGGATCAGCGTCATCGCGTCGCCACGCACGCCCTGGCCGTAGCAGTCGTCGTCGCACGCGGACGGGACGGCGGTGGCGATGGTCGTCACCGCCACGGCCCCCGGCGCGGCCCTGACCTCGTCCACGGTGCGGCCGATGACCAAGGACAGGGTGTCCGGCGACGGCAGGGCCTCGTCACCCAGGAGCCCGGCCGGCCGGCCCGGGAAGCGGTCGGCCAGCTCGACGGCCGGGACCTCGCGCAGCAGCGCGGCCAGGGCCGGCGAGGCGTAGTACTCGCCGGGTGCCGGCACCTTGCTCAGACCGGGCGGGACCGGCGAGGTCGGGCCGGTGGCCGCGACCTCCGCCTCGAAGACGGTCTTGCCCTGGTAGTAGTCGCCGTGGCCGTGCCACCAGAGCGGGTCCACCTGGGCCGTGTCGGTCCGGGCCTTGGCCCCGGTGTTCATCCAGAGCTGCCGCTCGTTGGCGCGGTCGACGGCGTTGAGCCCGGCGAACGTCGAGAGCAGCAGCCCGACGCCGACGGCCACCGCCGCCGCGATCATCGCCAGCCGGAACAGGGCCTCTTTCCCGCCGCTGACGGCGAGCCGGAGCGCGAAGTGGATCACGAGGCGATCCGTTCCGACACGCGCTCCGCCGCCGGACCCGCCGGGAGCGAGGTGGCCCGGCCGTCCCGGACGATCGCCTCGCGGTCGGCGTAGGAGGCGACCCTCGGCTCGTGGGTGACCAGGATGACGGTGGTGCCCTGCTCACGGGCGGCGCCGACCATCAGCTCCATCACCTGCTCGCCGGTGAGCGAGTCCAGCGCGCCCGTCGGTTCGTCGGCGAAGAGCACCCGGGGGCGTGCCACCAGGCCGCGGGCGAGGGCGACGCGCTGCGCCTGACCGCCCGACAACTCACCGGAACGGCGCCGCTCCATGCCGTCCAGCCCGAGCCGGGCGAACCAGGGCCGGGCCTCGGCCAGCGCGGCGGCCCGCCTGGTGCCGTTCAGCAGCAGGGGCAGGGCGACGTTCTCCTCGGCGGTCAGCTCGGGGACGAGCTGGCCGAACTGGAAGACGAAGCCGAACCTGTCACGCCGTAAGGCGCTGCGCCCGGCCTCGTTCATGGTGTCGATGCGCTCCCCGTCGAAGCGGACCTCGCCGGCGTCGGGGACGAGGATGCCGGCCAGGCAGTGCAGCAGCGTCGACTTGCCGGAGCCGCTCGGCCCCATGATGGCGAGCACCTCGCCGGCGTCCACCACCAGGTCGGCACCGCGCAGGGCCGGGGTCTCGCCGAAGGCGAGCGTGATGCCGCGGGCCTCGATCAGCGCCGTCATGACCGCACCGCCTCGGCGAGCGCGTCCAGGCGGGCGGCGGTCAGGTCGATCCAGCGCAAGTCGGCCTCCAGGTGGAACAGTCCGTGGTCGGCGAGCAGGGCGTCGACCAGTGCGCCGTTGCGGCGCAGGTCGGTGAGTTCGCGCATCCGCCGCATGTGGGCGGCGCGCTGGGTGTCGAGGTACAGCTCGGCGTCGCGGCCGAGCATCAGGGCCAGCACGACCTTGGTGAACAGCACCGTCTGCAGGTTGGGTTCGGGTGAGACGGGCTCGACGAGCCAGTGCTCGAACTCCGTCACACCGGCCTCGGTGATCACGTAGCGCTTGCGCTCGGGCCCGTCGCCGGGCTCGGCCTCACCGGGCACCACCTTGCCGTCCCGGGCCAGCCGGCCGAGCGTCGCGTAGACCTGGCCGTAGGGCAGGGGCTTGCCCCGTCCGAAGAGGGCGTCGTAGTCGCGCTTGAGGTCGTAGCCATGGCTCGGCTCTCGCTCCAGCAGCCCGAGAAGGGTCAAAGGAACACTCATGGGAGGACCGTACACCAGGCGTATACACCGAGGGTATAGCTGGCGAGAATACGCCACCGACCTGGGAAGACGTCGGTGTCGTGGACAGCTTCGAGTCCACTCGAAGGCCTCCGGCGTGAGCGGGGGCGGGACTGAGCGAAGCCGCGCGTGAGCGGGGGCGGGCGTGCGCGGGAGGCGGCCCCACGTCCGCCCCCCGCTCCACACGGGTGGCCCGACTCGCCCCCACAGCGGGCCGGGCCCGCCGCGCCCCGGCACTCGGAAGACGCGGCTGCGACCAGCCTGCCCCGCGCACCCCTCCCCTGCCGAGGGCCGAACGTCCCGGTCGTACGTATCCGGTCGTACGTATCCGGGACGTCCCCGCCCCGAGCCCCCCGACGAACCCGCACACCGGCCGCGCCGCCGCCGGGCCCGCCGACCGGCCGTCAGGACCCGGCGGCGGACGGGCCCGGCACCGCGGGCACGCACGGCTCTTGTGCGGGGGCCGGGGCGGGGGGAGATTGGGAGCCGGAGCCCCGGCGGACGATCCCGGCCGGACGCCCCGCACACCGCTGCGACCCACCATCCGAGGAGCACGCATCGTGTCCAGCACCCCCGGGCCGGTCCGGCCCGCGTCGCTGCCGCGGCGGGCCGGGCGGCAGCTGCGGCGGGCCGCGGGCAGCCGCCGCGATCCCCTGGTCCGGCCGCTGGACCGGTCCCGCAGCCGGGCCTGGTGCGCGGCCGTGCTGGGACTGCTCCTCACGCTGGCCGCCGGGGTCGGCGGTGCGCTGCTCGGCTACCAGTCCGTCGGGCGGGACACCGACGCCGACCTGGCCCGGCTGCGCCAGGTCGACGCCGTCGTGACCGGCACCGGCCGGCACGGGGCCGCGGTGGGCAGCCGTGCGGCGGGCGGCTACCAGGGCCGGGTGACCGCCGAGGCCGCCTGGACCGCGCCCGACGGGCAGCCGCGCGCCGGCGCCGTCGAGGTGCACCGGACGGCCCTCGTCGGAACCACCGTCACCATCTGGGTGGACGAGGCCGGTCGGGCGACCGACGCCCCGACCACGCGCGCCGGCCTGGCGATCGAGGCGGCCTGCGTGGGCCTCGCGGGCTCCGCCCTCCTCGGGGCGGCCGTCCTCGCCGCCCTGGCCCTGCGGTTGCGCACCCTCGACCGGCGGGCCGACCGCGCCTGGCAGCGGTCCTGGGCCAGGCTCGAACCGCTCTGGAGCGGGCGCACCAGCCACAGCTCCGGCGGGGCCCAGGACGACTGACACCGGCCGGGGCCGCCGGCCGTTCGCGGGCCGACCCGTCAACCCGGCCGGCGGCCGGTCCGACGGTGCCTCAGACCCCGCCGTCCCGACCGGTCCAGGCCGGGGCCGGGTGGCCGGCGGCCGCGCGGCGGGTGAGGACGGCGACGGCGACGACCAGGGTCAGGGCGAGGCCGAGAGCCGCCGTCACATCGGCGTTCAGGACGAGCGCGGCGCCGAGGAAGGCCCCACCGAACATCCAGCCGGCCGAGGCGAACCGGCGCAGGCCGGCCAGGTCGGCGGCCAGGCCGGTCAGGGCCATGGTGAGGACGGTGGTGGTGAGGTCGGGGATCCGGAAGGACCGGACGACGGCGTTCTGCAGCCCCATCGCCAGCCCGAGCAGGACGGTCAGCGTGTAGCGGACCGGCTCGGCGGTGTGACCGGCCAGCGCCGCCACGACCGTGCTGACGGCCAGCAGCGCCGCCTGGAGGACGGCGGAGACGACCAGCAGCCGCCCCCGGTGACCGGGCAGGCGCTCGCTGAGCCGGCCGCCGGCCAGCGCACCCGCCAGGAAGGCGCCCAGCGCGGCGAGCGAGGCCGTGGCGGAGAAGCCGGCCGCACCCGCCAGGGCGAAGCCCAGGAAGACCACGTTGCCCGTCATGTTGGCGACGAAGACATGACCGAGAGCGAGATAGCTCACCGCGTCCACCAGCCCGGTGACGACGGTGAGCACCAGCAGCATCGGCACCAGCGGGCCGTGACGGGGGTCGCTCCACACAGCTGTCCTCCTCCGGTTCGCGCGTCCCGGGTGATCTCCGGCGCACGTCCCGTTCTACGCCCGTCCGGCCGCCCCGGGCACGCCGAACCCCCGCCGGGGCCCGTTCGGGCTCCGGCGGGGGAGGCTCGGCGCGGGCCGGACCCGGCCGCGCGGCGGTCCGCCGTCAGCAGTCCTGGTCCGCCGTCAGCCGCCCGTGTCCGCCCTCAGCAGTTCCTTGAGCGTGGTGCTGAGCGCCGCGTCCATGGCCTTGGCCACCTCGGCGTCGGCCGGCCCCGCCCAGGGGGCCTTGGGCTGGGCACCGGCCTTGGTGCTCGTCCAGACCGCCAGCTCGTTCACCGTGCCGTCGGGCGCCGTCAGGTAGGCGTGCAGGACGACGGCGGCGCCGCCGGGCTGCGGGACGGTCACCGTCGCGGCGACGTACGTCGCGTCCTCGGGGCTGGTCAGCTTGACCGTCGCCCCCGGGGCGGTCTGTTCCTTCCCCCGATGTCGCGATGCGTCGGCACGGGCCCCGAGGTCCGGGACCGGCCGGCGATCCACCCCCCGTGGTCCGAGCGGTGGTCAGCTCGCGTGTCGACGGCGTCGAAACCTAGTGCGAACGGGCCGCGGCGCGCAAAGCGGCCACCGCCCCCCCTTGGGGGCGCCACCCGGCGACGCTCCTTTTGAACACGTTCAGATCTGAGCTACGCTGCACCGGGAACAGACCGAGGGGGGCTCTTATGAAAATCGTCATACCCGGTGGCACCGGACAGGTCGGCCGGATCCTGGACCGGGCGCTGAGCGCCGAGGGCCATCACGTCCTCGTGCTGACCCGGCGCCCGCGCCGCGATCGCGAGGTCTACTGGGACGGCCGCACCCTGGGGCGCTGGGCCGAGGCGATCGACGGCAGCGACGCGGTGATCAATCTGGCCGGGCGCAGCGTCAACTGCCGCTACACGCTCGCCAACCAGCGCGCGATGCTGGACTCCCGGGTGGACTCCACCCGGGTCGTCGGCCGAGCCGTCGCCGCGGCGCGCAGGCCACCGCGGGTCTGGCTCCAGATGAGCACCGCCACCGTCTACGCGCACCACTTCGGCGCCCCGCACGATGAGCGGACGGGTGTGCTCGGCGGCGGCGAACCCGACGTCCCCCGGCGCTGGGACACCAGTGTCGCCATCGCCCGGGCCTGGGAGCAGGCCCAGCAGGAGCCCGCGACGCCGGACACCCGCAAGGTCGCGCTGCGCTGCGCGATGGTGATGAGCCCCGACCGCGGCGGCGCCCTCGACCTGATGCTGCGCCTGGCGCGGTGCGGATTCGGCGGTCCGATCGACGGCGGCGGCCAGTACATGTCCTGGATCCACGACCGGGACCTCGTCCGCGCCGTCGGCTTCCTCCTCGAACGGGACGACCTGGCCGGGCCGGTCAACATCGCCGCGCCCCACCCGCTGCCCCAGCGCGCGTTCATGCGGGCGCTGCGGCGGGCCGGGGGCATCCCGGTGGGCCTGCCCGCCACCCGGTGGATGGCCGAGATCGGCGCCTTCGCCCTGCGCTCGGACACCGAACTGCTGCTCAAGAGCCGCTCGGTGGTGCCCGGCCGGTTGCAGGAGACCGGTTTCGGCTTCGAGCACCCGCACTGGCCGGAGGCGGCCGCCGAGCTGGTCCGGCGGATGCGCCGCCGACCGGTACCCGCCGGCGGCGGGCGCGCCCGTACGATGGCCCGGTAGGCGGCCGGGCGGACGGCCGCCGAGCCGGGCCGGGGAGACCGGTCCGGTCGGCGACCGGCGGACCGGCCGGGTGCGGAAGGGACGTTCGGGCGGTGTTGCGCGGGTTCGGCGATCTGGAGGCCGAGATCATGGACCGGCTCTGGTCCTGGGACCGGGCGGCCACCGCCCGCGAGATCGTCGACGACCTGCGGCAGCGGCGGCCGCTCGCGTACACCACCGTCACCACCGTCGCCGACATCCTGCACACCAAGGGGTGGCTGCGCCGCGAGAAGGTCGGGCGGGCCTGGGTGTACCGGCCGACCTGCACCCGCGAGGCGTACACCGCCCAGCTGATGCACCAGGCCCTGGAGACCACCTCCGACCGCGCCGGGGCTCTGCTGCACTTCGTCGACCGGATGAGCGGGGACGAGGCCTCGGCGCTGCTGGCGGCCCTGGAGCAGGTCAAGGCGAGGGACACCGGGTGACGCTCGCACTGCTCGCGCTCCACCTCGTGCTGGTCGGCGTCGTCCTCCCCCGGCGGCTGGCCGGTGCGCGCCGGCTCCAGGCCCGGCCGGCGGCGGGCGTGGCCGTCTGGCTCGCGCTGATGGCCTCCTTCGGCACCGCGCTGCTGCTCGTGGCGCACCACCTGGCGGCGCCGCTCGGGCACGATCCGGCCGGACTGGTCGGCCTGATCCCGCACGTCGAGGCGGAGCGGACCGCCGCCCCGCACGCGCACGGCTGGTGGGCACCGGCCGTCGCCGCGCTCGCCCTGGGCGCGGCGGCCGTGCCGCTCGGGGTGCGGGCCGCGCGGCTGCGGCGGCGGCACCGCGCGGTGCTGGACGTGGTCGCCGTCCGCGACCGGCGCCGCGACGCCCTGGTGCTCGACGACGCCCGCCCGGCCGTCTACTGCCTGCCCGGCCGGCGGGCCCGGGTCGTCGTGTCGCGCGGCGCGGTGGACCTGCTCGACGAACGCCAGCTGACCGCCGCCCTGGCGCACGAGCGCGGACACATCCGGGGCCGGCACCATCTGGTGCGGCTCGCGGTGGACACCTTCGCCATGGTCCTCGGCCGGCTGCCACTGGCCCGCACCGGCCGGGCGGAGGTGGCGCTGTTGCTGGAGATGGCCGCCGACGACGCCGCGCTGACGGCCGCGACCCGCACCGAACTGGCCTCCGCGCTCTGCCTGCTGGCCACCGGCGGCCCGGTGGGCGGGCCGACGGGCGGGCCGGTGTTCGCGGCGGCCTCCACCGGCGTGCTGGCGCGGGTCCAGCGGCTGGGCCGGCCCGCGACCGACACCCGCACCTGGGCCTCCGCCTCGCGCGCCGCCGCGCTGTCCGCGCCACTGCTGCCCTATCTGCTGGCCTGCGCGCCGCACCCCTAGGCACCGGCGGACGAGGCCCGGCCCCAGGGTCGAGGCATGCCGCAGTGTTCCCCGGCGCCGAGGTGATCGACGTGGTGCCACGTACGGGCGGTCAGTTGGGGAGGGCGTACGAGCTGCGCCGCACCGATCCCGCCCACGGCGCGATCCTCAAGGTGTACGCGCCCGAGTGGACGTGGAAGCGGGCCAAGGGGGTCCACATCTACCGGATCCTCGCGGACCTCGGTTCCCTCCCGTTACCGCAGGTGCTCCACCACACGCCGAGCGGAGCACCCGGCGGCCGGGCCGTCACCGTCCTGAGCCTGCTGGCGGGACACCCCCGCTGGGAGGCCGAAGGATCTGGACGCGGCCCGAATCCCCTCCCGCTACCGGGAGATGGGCGCCCTGCTGGCCACGATCCACCGGATCGGCCAGCAGGGCTACGGATACGTGACCGACCGCGGCGATCCCGAACGCCACGCACTCTTCGAGGGCTACGGACCGCTCCCGACCGACGCCCCCGAACGCCTAGACCTCTACCGCCTCCACCACGCCCTTGAGTTGTGGACCTGGTTCCGTTCGATCGGCACCGTCGACCCCCTGGACGCCATCGCCGACGACATCGCCCGCCTCGCCGGCCACCGCTCCGACACGCCCGCATGATCCGGGCGAGACCGGGATCAGGTGGCAGCCCGCCCGCGCCTGCCGACCGAAGGGCAGATCCGTCCCCTCGTCACGGAGGAGATCAGCCAGAGGACTCGAACCATTCGGGTTGGATAGGGTGTGCCGGGTGCGTAGCCCGCCTGCGAGTGGCCCGAAATGCCCGAATCTCTGGAAGTTGCCAACCCCGCCACCTCGCCGGACAGACGTGCAGCTCATCGACTCCGCTCCCCGCACATGCGGGGTTGGTCCCTTCTGCTGGGGGCAGAGGGCCCGGACGTAGCGCCGCTCCCCGCACATGCGGGGTTGGTCCCTGCCACATCGTGGCCAAGGTCCTGTGATGGCGCCGCTCCCCGCACATGCGGGGTTGGTCCCCTGGTGTACCGCAACGGGGACATTTCCAATATCCACTCCCCGCGCATGCGGGGCTGGTCCCTCCGCCTCCTTCAGGAGCGTCTCCCGCTCCAGCCGCTCCCCGCACATGCGGGGTTGATCCCCCGAACGCTACCGAAGCCGAACAGCTCTCGGCCCGCTCCCCGCACATGCGGGGTTGGTCCTGCGGCGTCGATGGCGCCGGCGGCGCGGAAGTACCGATCCCGGCGCTCAAGTACGGCGAGGGCGCCCAGGACCGGGCCGAGGCCGGCCTTCTCCCCAAGGCCCTGACCTCGGACGGAGGGGCGAGGGCTTCGCGTGAAGCCCTCGCCCCTCCACCCCCGGACAACGCGTGGACACATCCGGCACACCTGTTGCTCACTAACCGACGGACCTTCAAACACCAGGACAACAGCCCGACTCGACTTCGAACTTGAGAGCAGATCTCGAAAACTGGTGTAGAATCAGAGGTGCAAGGGGGGCCTTGAGGCTGATGCCGAAGCCATCGGCGGGCCACCCACCGACAGGGGGAACGACCGTCATGACCTACCACCTCGATACCGCGCGCGCGATCATCAACGAGCGGATGCGCGAGGCCGAGCAGCACCGTCTCGCCCACGCGATGTACCTCAAGAGCCGCGCCGAGGCCAAGACCCGGCGGGCACGCCTGCTCCTCTCCCGTCTCGGCGGATGAGCACCACCGCGAGCTGTCGCTCGCGGCATTCCGGCCGGACGCGCAGTCGTCCGGCCGGTCGCTGACCCGGGGACACGCGTCCGACCGTCCCCACCCACCTCCGGGCGTTGACCGAGTCCGCCCGGGATGTGCGATCTCCCCACCAGGCACGGATCGTCCGCCGGACACGAGGAGCCTCCGGGCCTCCCGGCGCGCAGGGCCTGAGCGACGGCCCGGGCCGACGATCGATCCGATCGCCGGGGCCCGGCTTCCGCACCATCACGTCAGGCGGGAATCGTGAAGACAGCCGCCTCGCGCGGCCCACGCCGGAGCGGGTACTGACCGACCCGGCCGTCCACGCACGCACGCACGCAGGAGATGGGCGTGGCCGCAGGGGTGGGCGTACTCGTCCACCATGTGCGGCATGACCTCGCGGATCGCCGGCCGCCCCCGGCCGGCGCGCACACCTCCGCCGCGAGCCCCTGTCCTTGCGGCATCCCTGTCAATCTTTTGCGCACCGCGTTCGGCTCCTCGCTGCCCTCCGATGCGGAGATCTTCGAGCAGGTCGGCGGGCCGAAGGGCCGGCCCACCGGGCGCTCCACGTCATGCCGGCCGGCTGACGGACCGGCGCGGCGAGGGCCCCTGGAGACCACGTGGTCTCCAGGGGCCCTCGTTCGTGCGGTGCGCGGTGCGGTGCCCGGGACGGTCAGGACTGTGCGCGCGGTGGCGCCGTCGACCCCCGGACCACCAGCTCCGGCTCGAACAGCAGCTCGTCGTGGGTGATCCGGGCGCCGCCGATCTCCCCCACCAGCAGGTCCACCGCGGCCCGGCCCATCGCCTCGATCGGCTGCCGGACGGTGGTCAGCGGCGGGTCGGTGCAGGTCATGAACGACGAGTCGTCGTAGCCGATCACCGACACGTCGTCCGGCACCGAGAGGCCGGCCCGGCGGACCGCCCTGACCGCCCCGAGCGCCAGCGGGTCGCTCGCGCAGATGATGCCGGTGACGCCCTCCCGGAGCAGCCGGGTGGTGGCGGCCTGGCCGCCCTCCAGCGTGAACAGCGCCCGCTCGACCCGGCTCTGCGGCAGGTCGAGGCCGGCCTTCGCCGCCGCGGCCTGCGCGGCGGCCAGCTTGCGCCGGGACGGCACGTGGTCGGCCGGGCCGAGCACCAGGCCGATCCGGCGGTGCCCGAGCTGGCGCAGGTGGCCGATCGACTGCTCGACGGCCACCGCGTCGTCGCAGGACACCCGGGCGAAGTCGAGACCGTCGATGGCCGCGTTCAGCAGCACCGTCGGCAGACTGCGCTCGGCCAGCCGGCCGTAGTGGTCGTGGGCGGCGTCGGCCTGGGCGTAGAGGCCGCCGAAGAAGACGACGCCCGAGACCTGTTGGGAGAGCAGCAGGTCGACGTAGTCCGCCTCGGACACCCCGCCGGCGGTCTGGGTGCAGAGCACGGGGGTGAACCCCTGGCCGGCCAGCGCGCCGCCCACCGCCTCGGCGAAGGCCGGGAAGATCGGGTTCTGCAGCTCGGGCATCACCAGGCCCACCAGCCGGGCGCGTTCGCCCCGCAGCTGGGTGGGGCGCTCGTAGCCGAGCACGTCCAGGGCGGTCAGCACGGCGGCCCTGGTCGCCTCCGAGACGCCGGGCTTGTCGTTCAGCACCCGGCTGACGGTGGCCTCGCTGACCCCGACCTTCTGCGCCACCTGGGCAAGTCGTCGTGTCATGGGGGGAGTGTACGTCGTTCCGCGCAAGAATTTGCGTGTTCTTGCGCTCTCTTGAAGGACCTCCTGAACCACTCTCCTGGAGGGCCTCCTGAACCGCTGAGCCCGGGCACGCGCGCACTCGGCCGAAGGTGCCGCCGGGCGTCGTTCCGCCCGGCGGCACCTTCCCTCCGCTTCCCTCCGCGCGCGGCGCGAGCCCTAGAGACGGACGGCGCCGACGTACGGCATCGCGCTGATCGGCAGCACCTCGACGTTCTTGCCGGTCCGCGGGGCGTGGATCATCTTGCCGTCGCCGATGTAGATGCCGACGTGGTGCAGGTCCGGGTAGAAGAAGACGAGGTCGCCGGGCTGGAGATCGCCTCGGGCGATCCGCTGACCGACCTTCCACTGGTCCTGGGAGATCCGGGGCAGCTTGACGTCGGCGGCCCGCCAGGCAGCGCCGGTCAGACCGGAGCAGTCGAAGCCGGAGGGGCCGGTCGCACCCCAGACATAGGGCTTGCCCAGCTGCGCGTAGGCGAACTGGACGGCCGCGGCGGCCCGGCCGGTGGCCGGGCCGCTGTACGCGGGGCGTTCGGCGGCGCGGGAGGCCCGGGCGGCGGTGTCCTGGGCGTTGACCTTGGCCCGGTCGGCGGCGCTGAGCCGGTTCAGCATCGCCTGCGCCTTGGCCAGCTTGTCCTGGATCCCCTTCTTCTCCTCGGCCAGCGCCGTGCCCGCCGCGTCGAGCTGGGCCAGGGTGGCGGTCGCCTCGGCCCGGTCCTGGTCGAGCCGGCGCTGCTCGTTGCGGGCCTGCGCGAGCAGCGCCGCC
The DNA here is from genome assembly GCF_044768625.1 of Kitasatospora sp. NPDC091207. Taxonomy (NCBI): domain Bacteria; kingdom Bacillati; phylum Actinomycetota; class Actinomycetes; order Kitasatosporales; family Streptomycetaceae; genus Kitasatospora; species Kitasatospora sp. NPDC091207. Next base: position 173,538 of record NZ_JBIVVS010000008.1, on the reverse strand, counting down.
TGGGAGTCGAGGACCTGGTTCTGCGCCGAGGCCTTCGCCAGGTAGCCGCCCGGGTCGGAGTCGAGCATCAGCTGCACGGACGGGTCGATGCCGCCGTTGCGGTACTGATCGGCGGCCACGGCGCCGAGCTGGGTGCGCAGCTCGTTCATCGCCTCCTGACCCCGGACGACCTTGTCCTGGATCCGGTTGGCCTCACCCCGGAGCTGCTGCTCCTTCTCCCGGAAGCCGTTGTAGCGCTCGATCGACTGCTCGGCCTCCTCGCTGAGCCGGTCGACCTGTTCCTTGACGGCGTCGAGCGTGGGCGCCGGCTCGGCCTGCGCGGTGCCGGCAGCGAGCACCGCACCGCCGGCCAGCGCCGTGGTCAGGACCGCCATCCGGGCCCGACCGGGCGGGCTGGGCTTTCGGCGCTTTCCCATGACGATGGGCTCCTTCGCGGTGGTACGACGGTGCGTCACCCCGCCCGGCGGGCGGCGCCGGGGCGGGGACGGGCCCCGCGGGACGGGCCAGACGGGGCAGCGGACGGGGCAGGGCGGACAACGGGTCGGGCAGGGGTACGGCAGGGCGCAGCAGGGCAGCGCGAAGCGGGCGGGAGCGCACCGGCGGCTTCCCGACGTACTTCTACTAAGCAACTTAATAGATAACCGGTGCGGTTCCGCAACCCGCCCGCGCCCCGCCCGCTCCGCCCGCCCGCGGCCCCGGCGTCCACTCCTTGAGAACTTCCGGCTCCGGGATTCCAGGGGGTATCCAGGGGTCGACCCCTCTGAAGTGCGACGAAGCGCAAAGCGAGGGCAAGGTCACACCCTCGTCCTCTGCTGCGCCCACGCAAACGAGCGCTAACCTGCGGGCATGACGGTCCCGCCCGAAGGGCTTCCCCTGGCCGCCGAATTCCCGGCCGCACACCGCGAGCAGTGGCAGCACCTCGTCGAGGGCGTGCTCCGAAAGTCGGGTGCGCAGCCCGCGGACGGCGCAGCGGCCGAGCAGGCGCTCACCACCGCCCTCCAGGACGGGCTGCGCGCCCGCCCGCTGTACACCGCCGAGGACTCCTCGGCCGAGCCGGGTTACCCGGGCTTCCCGCCGTTCGTCCGCGGCGGGCGGCCGCAGGGCAGTTCGGTCTCCGGCTGGGACGTCCGCCAGCGGCACACCGACCCGGACCCGCGCCGCGCCAACGAGGCGGTGCTGGCCGATCTGGAGAACGGCGGGAGCTCGCTCTGGCTGGAGCTGGGCGGCGACGCCCTGCCGGTCGCGGCCCTGCCCGAGGCACTGACCGGCGTCTACCTCGACCTGGCCGGCATCGTGCTCGACGCGGGCCCGGAATTCACCGACGCCGCCGAGCAGTTGTTCGCGCTCTACGAGGAGCGCGAGATCTCCGCCGGCGCCGCCGCGGGCAACCTCGGCGCCGACCCGCTGGGCCTGGCGGCCCGCACCGGCGACGCCGGGCGCACCGAGGCGCTGCTCGCCGAGGCCACCGTCCTCGCGGCCCGCTGCGCCGAGGGCTTCCCGGGCCTGCGGGCGCTCGTCGTCGACGCCCTCCCCTACCACGAGGCCGGCGCCTCCCCCGCGCAGGAGCTCGGCTGCTCCCTCGCCACCGGTGTCGCCTATCTGCGCGCGCTCACCGCCGCCGGGCTGTCCGTCGACGCCGCGCTCGGCCAGCTGGAGTTCCGCTACGCGGCCGACGCCGACCAGTTCCTGACGATCGCGAAGTTCCGTGCCGCGCGCCGGCTCTGGGCCCGGGTGGCCGAGGTGTCGGGGGCCGCGCCGGAGGCCTCGGCGCAGCGTCAGCACGCCGTCACCTCGGCCGTGATGATGACCGCGCGCGACCCGTGGGTGAACATGCTGCGCACCACGGTGGCCTGCCTGGCCGCCGGCGTCGGCGGCGCCGACGCGGTGAGCGTCCAGCCGTTCGACAGCGCGGTCGGCCTGTCCGACGCCTTCGCCCGCCGGATCGCCCGCAACACCCAGTCGATCCTGCTGGAGGAGTCCCACCTGGCCCGGGTCGTCGACCCGGCCGGCGGCTCCTGGTACGTGGAACAGCTGACCGACGAGCTGGCGCACGCCGCCTGGGCCTGGTTCCAGGAGATCGAGCGGGCCCGCGGCCAGCGGGCCGCGCTGGGCTCCGGCCTGGTCGGCGAGCGGATCGCGGCCACCTGGGCGGAGCGCACCACGGCACTCGCCAAGCGGCGCGAACCGATCACCGGTGTCAGCGAGTTCCCGAACCTGGGCGAGCAGCCGCTGGTCCGCCCGCCGGCCCCGGCCGGGCCCGGCGGCGGGTTGCCGCGGGTGCGGCGCGCCGACGCGTACGAGGCGCTGCGTGCCCGCTCGGACGCCCGGCTGGCGGCCACCGGGGCCCGCCCGGCCCTCTTCCTGGCCTCGCTCGGGACGGCCGCCGCGCACACCGGGCGCACCACCTTCGCCGCCAACCTGTTCCAGGCCGGCGGCATCGCGACCACGGCCGTCGAGACCGCGGTGACCGAGCCCGGCGCCCCGGCCAGGGTCGCCGAGGCCTTCGCCGCCTCCGGCGCGCGGGTCGCCTGCCTCTGCTCCAGCGACCAGCTGTACGGCGAGCACGCCGAGGCCGTGGCGGAGGCGCTCAAGGCCGCCGGCGCCCGGCGGGTGCTGCTGGCCGGCCGGCCCGGCGAGCGGCGCGAGGCGTACGAGCGGGCAGGCGTGGACGGGTTCGTGGTCGCGGGCGGCGACGCCGTCGCGGTCCTGTCCTCGCTCCTGGACGAGATCACCGACGAAAGCGGAGTGGCCTGATGATCCCCGACTTCACCGGAATCGGGCTGGCCGGGGACGGCCGGGCGGACGTCACCGGCGAGCAGTGGCGCACCGCCTGGCGGCAGTCCACCGGCAAGGACGTCGACGAGCTGCTCTGGGACACCCCCGAGGGCATCGGCGTCAAGCCGCTCTACACCGCGGACGACCTGGCGGGCCTGGACTTCCTGGGCACCTACCCGGGCATCGCCCCGTACCTGCGCGGCCCGTACCCGACGATGTACGTCAACCAGCCGTGGACGGTGCGGCAGTACGCCGGCTTCTCCACCGCCGAGGAGTCCAACGCCTTCTACCGCCGCAACCTGGCGGCCGGTCAGAAGGGCCTGTCGGTCGCCTTCGACCTGCCGACCCACCGCGGCTACGACAGCGACCACCCGCGGGTCACCGGCGACGTCGGCATGGCGGGTGTGGCGATCGACTCCATCTACGACATGCGCCAGCTCTTCGACGGCATCCCGCTGGACAGGATGTCGGTGTCGATGACCATGAACGGCGCGGTCCTGCCCGTGCTGGCGCTGTACATCGTGGCGGCCGAGGAGCAGGGGGTGGCGCCCGAGAAGCTGGCGGGGACCATCCAGAACGACATCCTCAAGGAGTTCATGGTCCGCAACACCTACATCTACCCGCCGCAGCCGTCGATGCGGATCATCTCGGACATCTTCGCGTACACCTCGCAGAAGATGCCGCGGTACAACTCGATCTCCATCTCCGGCTACCACATCCAGGAGGCCGGGGCCACCGCCGACCTGGAGCTGGCCTACACCCTGGCCGACGGCGTGGAGTACCTGCGGGCGGGCCTGGACGTCGGCCTGGACGTGGACGCCTTCGCACCGCGCCTGTCGTTCTTCTGGGCGATCGGCATGAACTTCTTCATGGAGGTCGCCAAGCTGCGCGCGGCCCGGCTGCTCTGGGCCAAGCTGGTCAAGCAGTTCGACCCGAAGAACGCCAAGTCGCTTTCGCTGCGCACCCATTCGCAGACCTCGGGCTGGTCGCTCACCGCACAGGACGTGTTCAACAACGTCACCCGCACCTGTGTGGAGGCGATGGCGGCCACCCAGGGCCACACCCAGTCGCTGCACACCAACGCCCTCGACGAGGCGCTGGCGCTGCCGACCGACTTCTCGGCCCGGATCGCCCGCAACACCCAGCTGCTGCTCCAGCAGGAGTCCGGCACCTGCCGTTCGATCGACCCGTGGGGCGGCTCCGCGTACGTCGAGAAGCTCACCCACGACCTGGCCCGCCGTGCCTGGCAGCACATCCAGGAGGTGGAGGCGGCCGGCGGCATGGCCAAGGCGATCGACGCGGGCATCCCCAAGCTGCGCGTGGAGGAGGCCGCCGCCCGCACCCAGGCCCGGATCGACTCCGGCCGCCAGCCGGTGATCGGCGTCAACAAGTACCGGGTGGACAGCGACGAGCAGATCGACGTGCTCAAGGTCGACAACTCCTCGGTGCGCTCCCGCCAGATCGAGAAGCTGCGCCGGCTGCGCGACGAGCGCGACGAGGCCGTCACCCAGGCCACCCTGCACGCGCTCACCCGGGCCGCCGAGGCCGGCCCGCAGCGCGGCGGCGGCCTGGACGGCAACCTGCTCGCGCTCGCCGTGGAAGCGGCCCGCGCCAAGGCCACCGTCGGCGAGATCTCGGACGCCCTGGAGAAGGTGTACGGCCGGCACTCCGGCCAGATCCGTACCATCTCGGGTGTGTACCGAGACGAAGCCGGGCCCTCGGCCCCCCTCCAGCGCACCCGGGACCTGGTCGAGCGGTTCGAGCGGGCCGAGGGCCGGCGGCCGCGCATCCTGGTCGCCAAGATGGGCCAGGACGGCCACGACCGCGGCCAGAAGGTGATCGCCACCGCCTTCGCCGACCTCGGCTTCACCGTCGACGTCGGCCCGCTGTTCCAGACCCCGGCGGAGGTCGCCCGCCAGGCAGTCGAGGCGGACGTGCACATCGTCGGCGTCTCCTCGCTGGCCGCCGGCCACCTCACCCTGGTGCCGGCCCTGCGCGCCGAACTGGCCGAGGCCGGCCGGGAGGACATCACCATCGTGGTCGGCGGGGTCATCCCCCCGGGTGACTTCGACGCCCTCTACGAGGCGGGGGCGGCTGCCGTCTTCCCGCCCGGCACGGTGATCCCGGAGGCCGCCTTCGACCTGCTGAAGTCGCTCGCCGCCGACCTCGGCCACGACCTGTGAGCCGCTGAGCCGATGGCGCCCCGGACGATCGACCTCGACCAGTACGCCCAGGGGGTGCGGGACGGCTCGCGCGCCTACATCGCGCGGGCCATCACCCTCGTGGAGTCCACCCGGCCCGACCACCGCGCGCTGGCGCAGCGGTTGCTGACCATGCTGCTGCCGCACGCGGGCGGGGCGGTCCGGGTGGGCATCACCGGCGTCCCCGGTGTCGGCAAGTCGACCTTCATCGACGCCTTCGGCACCCGGCTCACCGCCCTGGGCCACCGGGTCGCGGTGCTCGCCGTCGACCCGACGTCCAGCCGGACCGGCGGCTCCATCCTGGGCGACAAGACCCGGATGGAGCGGCTCGCGGTCGACCCCGACGCCTTCGTCCGCCCCTCCCCCACCTCCGGAACGCTCGGCGGGGTGGCCCGGGCCACCCGGGAGTCGATGGTGGTGATGGAGGCCGCCGGCTACGACGTGGTGCTGATCGAGACGGTCGGCGTCGGACAGTCGGAGACCGCGGTCGCGGGCATGGTGGACACCTTCCTGCTGCTCAGCCTGGCCCGCACCGGGGACCAGCTCCAGGGCATCAAGAAGGGCGTACTGGAGCTCGCCGACGTGATCGCGGTCAACAAGGCGGACGGACCGCACGAGACCGACGCCAAGGCCGCCGCCCGCGAACTCGCTGGCGCGCTGCGCCTGTTGCAGGCCCCGGACGCCCCCTGGACACCCCCGGTGCTCACCTGCAGCGGCCGCGACGGCACCGGGCTCGACGTGCTGTGGGAACGGCTGCAGCAGCACCGCAAGGTCCTCGACGCCACCGGCGCGCTGGAGACCAAGCGCCGCGCCCAGCAGGTGGAGTGGACGTGGGCGATGGTGCACGACCAGCTCTTCTCCCGACTCCACGAGCACCCCGAGGTCCGCGCCCTCGCCCCCACCCTGGAACACCGGGTCCGCGAGGGCACCGTCCCGGCGAGCCTGGCGGCCCAGCAGATCCTGGACGCCTTCTTCGGCACCTCGCCCTAACGATCACAGCCGGCCGCGAACCCGGCCACCGCACAAGGCGCCCGACGGTCGCCACAACGCCACCTCGCACAAAGGCGTGAAGGTTGAGTGCCGTGTCCCACCCATGCGTGGGACACGGCACTTCACACGTCTCGCGCCAACTATCACAGTCTTGATTATCCGTCAAATCATATCGTGTCGGGCATCGTTCGGGTGTGTGGGCCGAACCCCCTCCCCTGCTAGCCGTATCCTTCTCCTGTCCCACCAGGCGATACAAGGAGGCGGACCGTGGCAGGCGTGAAGCAAGGCGATTGGGTGGCTGCGGCAGCGGACCAGGTCATCGCCGAGGGCAAACGCCGTGGCCCTGACTCGCCCCTCGTTTGCGCATCCGGTATCAGCCCGTCGGGGCCGATCCACCTGGGCAACCTGCGGGAGATCATGGTCCCGCACTTCGTTGCCGACGAGATCCGGCGTCGCGGGCTGGAGTGCAAGCACATCCTTTCCTGGGACGACTACGACCGGTTGCGCAAGGTCCCGGCTGGGCTGCCGGCCTCGTTCGCCGAGCACATCGGGCGGCCGCTCACGGCAGTACCGGACCCTTGCGGCGAGCACGAGAGCTGGGCGGAGCACTTCAAGATTCCGTTCCGGGCCGCGCTAGCGGATCTCGGCGTCGAGGTCACTGAGATCAGCCAGACCCAGATGTACACCTCGGGCGCGTATCGGGAGCAGATTCTCCATACGATGCGGAACCGGGAGAAGATCAACACTGTCCTGGGCCGGTACCGCACTAAGAAGACAGAGGCGCCTGACGAGGAGGACGAGGGCGAGAGCGCCGGCAGCGACTACTACCCGTACAAGCCGTACTGCACCGCATGCGGGCGGGACACCACGACTGTCAGCTCCTTCGACGAGGACAGTACTGAGATCCGCTACACCTGCGAGTGCGGGCAAGACGGCAGCTTCGCCCTTTCCGAGGGCAACGGCGGCGGCAAGCTGGTCTGGAAGGTCGACTGGCCGATGCGCTGGGCGTATGAGGGCGTCACCTTCGAGGCTGGCGGCGTCGATCACTCCTCCCCCGGTTCCAGCTTCACCGTAGGCTCCCAGCTGGTGCGGGAGATCTTCGATGGTCAGCCGCCCTCCTATCTCGGCTACTCGTTCGTCGGCATCAGCGGCGCCGCCAAGATGAGCGGATCTGCCGGTGGGGCCCCGACTCCCACGAATGCCCTCCAGATCCTCGAAGCGCCGCTGCTGCGCTGGCTGTACGCCCGGCGTAAGCCGAACCAGGCCATCACTGTGGCCTTCGACCAGGAGGTCAACCGGCTCTACGACGAGTGGGACGCCCTCAGCCGAAAGGTCAGCGCCGGCCAGGCCGAGGCCACGGAGCTGGCCGTACGCGAGAGGTCGATCGGGTCCGCCACTCGAACGCTGCCGAGCACCGAACAGGTTCTGCCGTTCCGGACGCTAGCCTCCGTGGCCGACATCACCACCGGCGACGAGGAGCAGACACTCCGCATCCTGCGGGACATCACGGTGGATGCTCCGCTAACAACCCTGGACCACGCCCGTCCGCGGCTCGACCGCGCGCAGGCCTGGGTGACCGGCTACGTTCCTACCGAGGAGCGCACGCAGGTCCGAACCGAGCCCGACCATGCCCGGCTGGAACAGTTGTCGCCGACCGAACGTGAGGCGCTCAAGCTCCTGCTCGACGGGCTGGGTGAGCACTGGTCCCTGCCCGGACTGACTTCGCTCGTGTACGGGATTCCGAAGTTGCAGGCCGGACTGGAGTTGGACGCGCCCGCCACCCCGGAGCTGAAGGCCGCCCAGCGTGCGCTGTTCTCGCTGCTGTACACGCTGTTGGTCGGCCGGGACACCGGTCCGCGGCTGCCGACGCTCCTGCTGGCGCTCGGTGCGGAGCGCATCAGGACGCTGCTTAGCGTCGCGTAAAGAGAGGTGGGGCGGCTCCGATCGGACCCGCCCCACCTCGGCCTTCCTACGTCCTTGCCTTCCGCGCCTGCTGAAGTCCGGTGAGGCGGAGGATCTCGTCCGCCACAGCACGGGGGTTGCGGTTGCCGGTCTCCAGGTGCGTGGCGAACACGGGCTCGCTGAGAGCAGCGATGCAGCGTTCGACCTGAAGGCCTTCCCAGCTGAGTTCACCCCACTCGTCCGGGCCCTCACCGCGGGCCCGGAGACGGTCGCGGATCGTCGCGGCGTCGGCGAGCAGGGTGAAGTGCTGGACGTCATGCCCCTGTTTGCGCAGCGGTCCGACGATCTGTGCGAGCACTGCGGTCCGCGCGATGGTCATCGGTACGAGAAGCGTCCGGTTGTACGCCCGCGACGACTCATCGATGAGGCAGCGGGTCAGCGCCGGCCAGACCGGCTCCAGTTCGAACTCCTCTGTCCTCAGCCGTTGAGGTAGCTGGGCCCACAGCATGTGCCCGACCTTCTCGGGGTCGATGACCAATGCCTCGGGCAGGTCGTCGGCGAGGATGCGGACAGTGGTGCTCTTGCCCACGCCGAACGGGCCGTTCACGAAAACAATCACTTGCTGCACCTCCATCTTCAGGGATCCTGGAGTGCTGGTCAGAAGAGTTCGACGAAGCGACGAGGGTAGGTGCTCGCGCTATAGCGCAGGACCAGAACCGAGAAGCTCTGGTGTTCGCGAAGCCGGTTGGTGGCGTGTTTGATCGAGCGCAAGCGGGAGATCATCGCCGCACGCACCACCGGCTCCTGGACACCGGACTGCGCACACGCCCGGTCGACTGTGGAGACGCAGTAGTGCTGGATGTCGGCGTCACTCTCGGGGACGAGTGTGTGGTCCGCCTGATGAAGAACGTCGAATCCCTTGAAGAGCGCCAGGGCCTGCTCACGGCTCTCCATCGGGCTGCTGATGCCAAAGACGTCCCGGCGCAACGCAGCGATACTGGGCGGGAGCGGTTTCTCGCTCCAGAACGGCGAGGCGAGGACGTATCCGCCGTCGTCCAAGAGCTGGGTGAGCCGCACCGCCATGGCTGTGGGATCCGGGAGGATCCTGGACGGCTTCCGCACGGCCTGACGCCACGGAACCACGGCCCCGGCCCGGTGCACACCGGGCCGGGGCCGCCGCCTTGCCCGACTCAGCCGTCGTTGGCCGCCGCGAATGCACCCTGCGGCCAACGACCGAGCCAGAAGACCGCAGTTGACTCCCGCTGCCCCTCGGTGGAGCCGTCGTGGGGCAGGAACTCGGTGGGAGCCACGTAGCCGTCGCCGGGGTCGAGACGCAGCCGGTAGCAGCGCAGGGGCAGACCTTCGGCCACGTAGCTGCGCAGGTCGTCGGTGTGCGGGTAGCGAGAGACGAAGTCGCTGTGCACAGCACGACAGATGGCCCGGGCGTCCTGGTCGCAGACGAGCAGGTAGCGAGCGCCGGGCCCGAGGTTGACGCACAGTCGGCGGCGACCCGTGTGCTTGGCCGCGTACGGGAGCTTGTCCCAGTTGTCGAGGTGCAGGCCGATCAACCGGCCGTCACGGTGGTTCGGTGTGGTGGTGAGCGTGTCGGCCGGGCTGCACGCCCGGCCGAGGTGGGTAACGCCCGGGCGGTCAAGCCGGGTGCGGTCGATGCTCCTGACATCGACCAGCTCCACCAGAACCTCACCCGGGGTGTCGACCGCCGGCGCCAGGAACTCGGCGAGTTCCCGGGTCAGCGCCCGCCAGGGGCCGGAGGGCACCACGGCGCTTTCCTCGTACGCCCGGTGTCCGTGAACGGCGCGCACATCGGCCACCTCACACCGGTCGGCCAGAAGGTCGAACCCGACTGCGACGGCGAGGCTCATCGGCCCGCCCTTCCGACCGGAAGGTCCTCCCCCCACGTGACCGCCAGCTCGGCGGCAAGCGCCTGACCGAGGTCAGCCTGCTGCGCGTGGTCGATGATGACCCTCGCCAGGTTGGCCACGCCTCTGACACCGCTCAGCTCGTTCCCGCGCAGGTCCACGTCCTTGTAGGTGCCACGCCCGAACTCGGTGGCGCGCAGCGTGCAGTCCTCCAGGATGGCGCGGGTCAGATCGCATCCGGTGAACGTCGTCTCGGAGAGGACACACCGGGAGAACGCGACCGGCCCGGTGGCGCGGACCTGCTCGAAGCTGGAGTAGTCGAGCCTGCAGTTCTCAAAGATCACGTTGTCCAGCGTGAGACCGCTGAGATTCGCACCCATGATCTTGCAGTTACGGAAGACCACCCGGGACAGCTTGCCGTCCGCCCACTGCGCCGATCCGAGGTCGCAGCCGTCGAACTCGACCGAGTCGGCGCGCACGTCCTCCAGCCGGACCCGGGCGGCACGCAGGTTGCCGATGCGGCCGGTGATCAGCCGGGCGTGCGCCAGATCGAGATCGCGCAGGTCGGCGTCGGCGTACTGGAAGTCCTGAACGGTGCCACGGCTGTTCTCCAAGGTGGTGACATTCAAAAGGTAGCCGTCGGCGAGGTCCGGCAGGGTGACGCGAACGCGGCCGAAGGTGCGGGTGTCCATGATCGTGTCTCTCTCGGGAACCGCTGGGCCCGCGATCACCTCGCGGGCCCAGCATCGTCGGCGGGCTACTTCTTGTTCCAGTTGTCCCAGGTCGGCCGGTTGTCGAACTTGGGCGTGTTGTTGGCCCAGGTGGGCCGGTTGTCGAACTTCGCGACGACGGAATCGGCTGTCGTCGCCTCCACCAGATCGGTGATCACGTCGGCTTCAGTGGTGGCCAACAGTTCGAGCAGGGTCATGCTGCGGTCTCCTTGCGGACGGTATCGGACAGGGCGACGAGAAGGGCCTGCCGCGACACGCGGCAGTAGCTCGTTTCGGTGGTGTCGAAGCTGCCGTTCTCGAAGTACCGGTTGCCAGCCTGCGCGCCCCGGCAGAAACCGAAGAACTCGCAGGTGGCCTCGCACGCGTCCAGGCCGGTCAGGAACTCGTCCACGTAGCGCAGTCGGTGGGCGGCCGCGAGCATCTCGCCGATCGTGTGGTCCAGGACGTTTCCGGCCCTGAAGTTCCGGTAGGCGGGCGCAGTAATGCCCGCCAGCTCGGGGGACAGGAGAACGACATCTCCGGCAGACGACACGGTGGGGATCGGGTCGATCAACACCGCCCGGCTTCCGTTCCCCATCCGCAGCGAGCGCAGGTATCCGCCGAGCCTGTCGATCTCCCGCACCTTCAGGCCCGGATGCCTGCGAGTCCACGCGATCGTGCGACGCCAGAACTCGGTGGCATCCTCGAAGGACGGGGTCAGCCGATCAGTGCTGACGCCCTCGCTCTCCTCGATGTTGAAGCCGACCGTGTGGCACCCCAGAGAGTCGAAGAATTCCAGCAGTTCCTCGGGCCGCCCGATGCTCTCCGCCGTCACGACGGCGATCACGGAGAAGCCGATCCCATGGCGACGAAGCCGGAGAATCCCCTTGATGATGCGATCGAAGATCGGCCGACCGCGCCGGTCCACCCGCGCGGTGTTGCAGCCGGCCGGGCCGTCGACGCTCACGCCCACACGGACCTCGCGTTCGGCGAAGAACTCGCACCACCGGTCGCTGATCAGAGTGCCGTTGGTCTGCACGTAGTGGTGCAGTGCCCCCGCACGGCGCAGGGATTCGAAAGGCTCGGCGAGCTCGGTGAAACGCCGCACCCCGACCGTGAGCGGCTCACCGGCGTGCCATACCAGATCGACCGGCGCGGCGGGAGTCGCGAACTGTGCGGCGGAGCGGGCCACCGCTTCGGCGACGCGAAGCGGCATCGGCGTGCGTCGGCCCTTCTCGGGCAGGTAGCAGTAGTCACAGCCGACGTTGCAGTACCCGTCGGGCTGGACGACCAGGGTTCGCGGTACAGCAGCGATCCTCCGCCGGTACCGCTCACGTCCTGGTGGATCGGACATGGGAATCCCCTCGCTCGGTACGTACGTGTCTCTCGACGGCCCGGCCCGGACCCGCGAGAGCGGTCCGAGCCCGTTCCAGTGCCGTCCGGCGATCCGTCAGCGGGGCCCGACACCGGCGGTCGTCGGTCACAGCCCTTGGCGAACCCGACCGTCACGACGGCCGAGAAGAGAAGCCCCCACACCAGGCGCACCACGGTCGACCCGTCGAGCCCCGTCATCACGCCACCTCGGGCAGGGAGTGGAGGTCGCAGGCCGTGCCCCACCCGTGGGTGGGGCACGACGTTTCAGCGGGTTCCTGGAACTCGAACCAGACGACCTTGCCCATCCCCGCCGGGTACCACCCCCAGGCCTGCGCCAGCTCCGCCACCAGCAACAACCCACGCCCACCGCAGGATTCGGCTTCACGCTCCCGCCGTGGGAGTGCCGGGCACCGATCCGCGACCTCCACCCGCAGTCGTCCGGCACGGCGCCGGACGGTCACCGTGCAGGCGGGCTCGGTGTGCACCAGAGCGTTGGCGATCACCTCACTCGCACACAGCTCCACGTCCTGGAGCACGCCGGGCGCGAGTGCCACGCCCCAGTCCCGCACGACCGCCATCACCATCCGCCGTGCCGCCGGCACCGCCTCCACACCCGGCGGCGCACCCCACTCGACCGGAACCGGGAACCGCGCGGTGCTGAGCGGACTGACGATCATGTTCCACCTCATTGCTCCTCCATCGCTTCAGGTGGGCCTGAGAGCGTCATCGGCTCTCAGGCCCACCCACGAGGCAGCGGCCGCCCGTGGACGGCAGCGGAAGGGACGCCATTCGTAGCACTCAGCCACGGTGGCACCACTTAAAGTAGTCGCAGAGAATCTGCGAGTCAAGGAGTTCTGCTACTCGCAGCTCTTCATCGACTCGTGCGAGACTCAATCCTCCAGCCGGAAGGGGAGAGTTATGGGGTTCGGTCTTGTTGTGCGCTTCGTCGCCCGCGACGCGGTAGCGGCCCGCGCCTTCGACGAACTGGCGAGGGAGGCGCTCGAAGGAATCCGATCCGAGGAGCCCGGCACCCTCGTCTACGTCAATCACGCCGTACCGGACGAGCCGCGCGTGCGAGTCTTCTACGAGCTGTACGCGGACCGGGAAGCGTTCGAGGAGCACGAACGCCAGCCCCACACCCGCCGGTTCCTGGCCGAACGCGGCCAGTACCTCGAATCGTTCGACGTCACGTTCCTGGACGAGATCGCCGGCAAGGGCTCGTCCGGCGACCAGGCCGCCCGGTGAACCCCGATGAGCAGCGGGCGTTCGGCGCCCGGGTCGCCCAGCTCCGCAAGAGTCGCGGCATGAGGCAGGATCAGCTCGCCGCCGCCATCAGTCGAACCGCCAGTTGGGTGTCTCAGGTCGAGCGTGGCGTTCAACCGGTGGTCCGCCTCGACGTACTCCAGCTGCTGGCCAACGGCCTCGGCGTGTCCATTCAGACGCTGCGGCCCGACGCACCGTCACCCGGGGTGCCCGCGCACTCGACCGCGGACCGGCCCAACGACCTCGACCTGGCGCGGCTGTCGCTCTCGGGGCATCCCGCTCTCGATGCGCTGCTCGACGACAGCTCCCCGGCAGAGACTCCCGACCTCACCGAGCTAACCGCTGCCGTCGAAGGACTCTGGCACCTGACGCACAGCGCGCGATTCGCCGAGTTGAGCACGGCCATGGCCGATGTCCTGCCACGGCTGGAGCGGGCAGCACGGACCTCTGCCCCGGACGAACGCCCCGAGATCCATCTCCTCCTCACCCAGGCCTACCAGGCTGTCGCAGCCGCCTTCGTCCGCCAGGACGAAGGCGACGCGGCATGGGTGGCCGCAGATCGAGCCGTCCGAGCGGCCGAACAGTCCGGGCACCACCTGTACGTCTTTGCCGGCATCTACCGGCTGGCCCACGCGTTCGTCCGGCTTCAACGACTCGACCAGGCAGAACACGCAGCCGGGAGCGCGGCGGCCGCCCTACGGCGCTACGCCTCGACAACCAGCCCGTCGCCGGAGGCACTTTCCGTACTCGGCGCACTCCACCTGGTTCTCGCGTTGGCCGCCGCCCGCGCCGGCCAACGCGACAAGGCACGGAACGAACTCGGCACCGCCCGCGAGATCGCGGCCCGACTCGGCGAGGACCGCAACGACTTCAATCTGGAGTTCGGCCCCACCAATGTGGAGATCCAGGCCGTCTCGACGGCGGTCGACCTCGGCGACGCGGGCGAGGCCCTGGACCTTGGCCACCGGATCGACGCCGGGCAGCTCTCGTCCGAGCGGAGGTCCAGGCTACTGATCGACCTCGGGAGGGCCCACGCTCAGAGGCGTCAGCTCGGGGAGGCCCTCGAATGCCTCCTGCGCGCCGAGGAACTGGCACCCGAGAGCGTCCGGGCCCACGTGGCGGCCCGGGCGACGATCCGTGAACTCATCCTCATCGCAGGACGGAGCGCACCACCGGAGCTGGCGAAACTCGCCAAGCGCGCGAACGCCGTGGGGTGACGGAATGCGGATCGGGATCACGGGGCACCGAGGGCTCACAGCCGAGGTGGAGGGGCAGATCCGGTGGCTGCTGGAAGGCGCGCTCGCGGGAGAGGACCGGAGCCGGCTGACCGTCGTGTCCTGCATCGCGGACGGGCCGGACGCGTGGCTGGCCGAGGTCGCGCTCGACCGGGGCGCCCGACTGGAAGTCGTCGTGCCGGCCGACGAGTACCGGGCCGGGCTTCCGGAATGGCATCACGACGTCTACGACCGACTGCTGCACGGCGCGGCCGCCGTTCACCGGATCGGGCGGGTCGAGTCCGACGAGGCGGCCCACATGGCGGCGAGCGAGCTTCTCGTCAGGCAGGTCGACCGGCTCCTCGCCGTCTGGGACGGCCTGCCGGCACGCGGGTTCGGCGGGACGGCGGACGTCGTCGCGTACGCGCGGCGGCAGGGTGTGCCGGTGGAGGTGCTGTGGCCGGAGGGAATGCGGAGGTGAACCGGCCCCGGACCGCGTGCGGTCCGGGGCCGGCCCCCTTGCGTTGGCCCGGTCAGGCCGCGGTGACCGCCGCGAGGCGGGTCGAGACGTCCTGCCAGTTGACGACGTCCCAGAGCTTGGTGACGTAGTCCGGGCGGACGTTGCGGTACTGCAGGTAGTACGCGTGCTCCCAGGCGTCGAAGGCCAGCAGCGGGGTGGTGCCCTGGCCGACGTTGCCGTGGTGGTCGTAGACCTGCTCGACGATCAGGCGCTTGCCGAGCGGCTCCCAGGAGAGGATGCCCCAGCCGGAGCCCTGGACGCCGGTGGTGGCGGTGGTGAGCTGCTTCTTGAACGCCTCGAAGCTGCCGAAGTGCTCGGTGATCGCGTCGGCGAGGGCGCCCTCGGGACGGTCGCCGCCCTCCGGGGAGAGGTTCTCCCAGAACAGCGAGTGCAGCACGTGGCCGGAGAGGTGGAAGGCGAAGGTCTTCTGCAGGCCGACCAGACCGCCGAACTGCTCCTTGTCGCGCGCCTCGGCCAGCTGCTCAAGGGTGTCGTTGGCGCCCTTGACGTAGGCCGCGTGGTGCTTGGAGTGGTGCAGCTCCAGGATCTCGGCGGACATCGCCCGCTCCAGGGCGGAGTAGTCGTACGGCAGGTCGGGAAGCGAGTAGGTGCTCATCAGGAGACGGGCCCTTTCAGCGAGTTCAGCGGTGGTGATCGTGCCGGGACCACACTATTGCGTATGGCTTGCAGGAACGAAGGGTGGGCTCCTGCATATTCCCCGTGTCCCGTCGTGCACAATGGACGCTCGAATGTAATGAGCGCTAAGGGTGTGTGACCATGACCGGATCGCCGGTGGTGCTGGGGATCGAGTCGTCCTGCGACGAGACCGGCGCCGGCCTCGTCCAGGACGGGCGGCTGCTCGGTCAGGCGCTGGCGTCCAGCATGGACGAGCACGCCCGCTTCGGTGGTGTGGTGCCGGAGATCGCCGCCCGCGCGCACGTGCACGCGATGGCCCCCGTCGTCCAGGAAGCCCTGAGGCAGGCCGGGCTGACCCTCGCCGATGTCGGCGCCGTCGCGGTGACGGCCGGGCCCGGCCTCTCCGGGGCGCTCCAGGTCGGGGTGGCCGCCGCCAAGGGCTACGCCTTCTCGCTCGGCGTCCCGCTCTACGGCGTGCACCACCTGGCCGGGCACGTCGCCGCCGCGACACTGGACGGCGGGCCGCTGCCGAACCCCTGCGTGGTGCTGATCGTCTCCGGCGGGCACACCTCGCTGCTGCTGGTCCGCGACCTCGCCCGCGATCCGATCGTCCACCTCGGCGACACCCTGGACGACGCGGCCGGCGAGTGCTTCGACAAGGTCGCCCGGATCCTCCACCTGCCCTACCCCGGCGGGCCGGCGATCGACCGGGCCGCGCGCGAGGGCGACCCGAAGGCCGTCCGCTTCCCGCGTCCGCTGACCGGCCGCGACGACGCCCCCTACGCGTTCTCCTTCTCCGGCCTCAAGACCGCGGCCGCCCGCTGGGTCGAGTCCCACCGCGCGGCCGGTACCGAGCCGAACGTCGCCGACGCGGCCGCCGCGCTCCAGGAGGCGATCGCCGACGTGCTGACCCGCAAGGCCGTCAGGGCCTGTACCGACCACGGGATCTCGACCCTGGTGGTGGTCGGCGGCGTCGCGGCCAACTCCCGGGTCCGGGCGCTGGCCGAGCGGCGCTGCGCCTCGGCGGGGATCACCCTGCGGGTGCCGCCGCTACGGCTGTGCACCGACAACGGCGCGATGGTCGCCGCGATCGGCGACCTGCTGGTCCGGGCGGGTGCCGAGCCGGCGCCGGCCGGGCTGTCGATCGACCCGTCGGCGCCGCTGGAGTTCGCGGCGCTCACCCCGCTCGCCGCGCCGCGGGCCGCCTGACCCGCTCCCCCGCGACCCCGGCCGCCCCGGCGATCTGACTGTCTTCTGACAACGTTTCGGTTGCGGCGGGGATCAATCCGACCTGAGGCCTTCCCGCCACCGTGCGACATGTGCCATTTTACATGTCACACATCGAGCGGTCGCGTCCCCCAACAACGCGGCCCCGAACGGCCCCGGAGGCCCCCACAGATGCGTCCCTCCCGGATATCCAAGGCCACGATGCGCGGCGTGCCCGCGCTCGGCGCGGCCTTCTTCATCGCGCTCGGCCTGCTCGCCCCCCAGAGCCAGGCCGCACCGGTGGGATCGGCCGCACCCGCGGCCAAGGCCACCACCGGTGCCCCCTCGGCAGCCGCGCCGAAGTCGATCCCGGTACCCAAGTCCCCCGACGCGAGCACCGGCGGGCGCCCGCTCGCCGCCGAGAGCGCCGGCAAGGAGACCGCCACCAAGGCGGCCCCGCAGACCCCGGCCGCCGCCACCAAGAGCGCCAAGCAGTTCTCGGCCGCCGCCGCGGGGGTCGACTGCAACATCTCCGGCGTGATGGCCGCCTCGGGCAGCGCGCTGGTCCAGCAGCTCAAGGCGCTCCCCGACGTCACCTGCACCTACCCGCTGTTCGACCTCACCGGAACCGACGCCGGCAAGGTCTTCAACGAGGCCCAGATGGTGACCGTCTCCGACGCGCTGCGCACCGCCTCGGCCGCCTACACCGGCGACAACAGCGCGGGCATCGGCCAGCTGGTGATGTTCCTGCGCGCGGGCTACTACGTGCAGGGCAAGAACACGGCCGCCGTCGGCAACTACGGCACCCCGCTGAAGACCTCGATCCGCGGCTCGCTGGACGCCTTCTTCGCGGCCCCGCGCAGCCAGGACGCCACCGAGGCCAACGGCGCGACCCTCAACGAGGCCGTCACCCTGATCGACAGCGCCGACGAGAACGGCCGGTACGCCGGCGTCGTCAAGCGCCTGCTGGCCGGCTACACCAGCGGCTGGCCGAAGGCGATGGCCACCGCCGTCCAGCACGCCGGGTGGGTCATCGAGGGCGGGTTCGACGCCAAGCGGGCCGACACCGGCTTCGTCGCCGCCCTCCAGGCCGACCCGACCATCGCCACCACCTGGGCCGCCTTCGTGACCCGCAACGCCGCCCAGATGGACGGCGGCGACGTGGTCACCAGCATCGGCATGATGCTCGGCAACCTGGTCGGCAACGACGCGCTGCGGGCCCAGGGCCGCCCGCTGGTCAAGGACCTGATCAACCGGTACCCGCTGGTCGGCGCCACCGGCCCGCTCACCATGAACCTGGTCTGGTTCGCCGAGAAGCAGGACAAGGGCAACTGTTCCTACTACGGCACCTGTGACCTGCCGACCCGGCTCGTCCCGCTGGTCCTGACCGTCAACCACACCTGCAACGCCAACCTGCGGATCCGCGCGCAGGACATGACGGCCCAGCAGCTGTCGGACACCTGCACCAGCCTGATCAACCAGGACGCCTTCTTCCACAAGGTCATCAAGGACAACGGGGCCATCCCCGGCGACCTGAACACCAACCTGGAGGTCGTCGCCTTCGACGACTACTACAACTACTCGCTGTACGCCTGGATCATGTACGGCATCGAGGTCGACAACGGCGGCATGTACGAGGAGGGCAACCCGGTCGCGGCCGGCAACCAGGCCCGCTTCATCGCCCACGAGGCCGACTGGCTGCGCCCGACCTTCCAGATCTGGAACCTCAACCACGAGTACACCCACTACCTCGACGGCCGCTACAACATGGCCGGCGACTTCGAGGCCGGCATGACCACCCCCACCATCTGGTGGGTCGAGGGCATCGCCGAGTACATCTCGTACAGCTACCGCAACGAGCGCAACGCCGCCGCCATCACCGAGGCCGGCAAGAAGACCTACAAGCTGAGCGAGCTCTTCGACACCACCTACGACAACGCCGACTCGACCCGGATCTACAACTGGGGCTACCTGGCCGTCCGTTACATGCTCCAGTCGCACCCGCAGGACGTGAACACGCTGCTCGCCAAGTACCGGGCCGGTGACTGGAACGGTGCCCGCACCCTCCTGAAGCAGACCATCGGCACCGGCTACGACGCCGACTTCGCGACCTGGCTGACCGCCTGCGCGGCCGACAACTGCGGCACCCTGCCGGCCGCCGACCAGGCCCCGCTCTGCACCATCGCCGACACCCGCCAGTTCGACAAGAACTGCCGCCGGGACAACGTCGCGGCCACCACCGGCAACTACAGCTACAGCTTCCTGAACCTGCCCGCCGGCGTGAAGCAGCTGACCATCACCACCACCGGCGGCACCGGCAACGCCGACCTCTACTACGGCGGCAGCAGCTGGGCCACCACCGGCAACGCCCTGGCCAAGTCCACCAACGCCGGCAACAGCGAGACGCTGACCATCACCAACCCGCCCGCCGGCTGGGTCTACTTCAGCCTCTACGCCCAGCAGGGCTTCACCGGCGCCACCGTCACCACCCAGTACCAGTAGGCCGCTTCACCGGCGCCCACAGGGGGCCGTTGAACACCGAGGGCCCCGCCGCACCGGCGGGGCCCTCCGCCATGCCCGGGAGGGCCCTCCCGGGCCCCGTGGCGCACCCCCGTACCGCCCCCGCGCCGCCGTCGCACTGCCCCCGCGCCGCCGTCGTGGCTCCGTCGTGCCGGCACGCCACCGCCCTGCCCGCGACGCCGAGGGCGCTCGCGCCGCCGCCCGGAGCCCCCGGCCTGACAACGTTTCGGTTGCGGCGAGAAGCAATCCGGTCCGAAGCCTTCCGCATGTGATGCGACATGTGCAATTTTACATGTCACACATCGAAGGCCGCGTTCCCCAACAGCGGCCACAACGGCCCCGGAGGCCCCCACAGAT
Source organism: Kitasatospora sp. NPDC091207 (assembly GCF_044768625.1). Taxonomy (NCBI): domain Bacteria; kingdom Bacillati; phylum Actinomycetota; class Actinomycetes; order Kitasatosporales; family Streptomycetaceae; genus Kitasatospora; species Kitasatospora sp. NPDC091207. The sequence continues at coordinate 153,990 of NZ_JBIVVS010000008.1, read as the reverse complement.
GCGTCCCTCCCGGATATCAGCGGCCAACGCGCGCAGAATTCCCGCGCTCGGCGCCGCTTTCTTCATCGCTCTCGGCCTGTTCACACCCCAGAGCCAGGCCGCCCCCCTCGGCGCCACGGCCCCGGCCGGCGTGAACGCCGCCGGAGCCGCCTCCTCGTCGCCGCGGTCGATCCCGGTCCCCAAGTCGCCCGAGGCGACGAACAGCAGCACCTTCAAGCTCTCCTCGCAGGACTACGGCCAGGAGTCCACCGCGCCCGCCGCGCCGGCCACCGCGCCCGTCAAGGCGGCCAAGCAGTTCTCGGCCGCCGCCGGGGATCCCTGTCCGGATCTCTCCGGGCTGATCAACGCCACGGGCAGCGCGTTGATCCAGCAGCTCAAGGCACTCCCGAACGTCCCCTGCGCCTACCCGCTGTTCAACCTCACGGGCACCGACGCGGCGACCGCCTTCGGCGAGGCCAAGATGGTGACCGTCGCCAACGCGCTGCGCGACACCTCCGCCACCTACCCGGGCGACAACAGCACCTCCGTCGGGCAGCTGGTGATGTTCCTGCGCGCCGGCTACTACCTGCACGAGGTCTACCCGGGCGTCATCGGCACCTACGGTCCGACGCTGGAGACCGCGGCCCACGGCGCGCTGGACGCCTTCTTCGCCGCCCCGCACAGCAAGGACATCACCGACGCCAACGGCGACCTCCTCAACGAGGTCGTCACGGTGATCGGCCAGACCAAGTCGCTCGGCCGGTACACCGGCGTCCTCCAGCGGATGCTCGCCGGCTACAACGGCACCTGGCCGCAGAAGATGAACCTGTCCCTGCAGCACTTCGACTGGATCATCGAGGAGGGCTTCGACCCCAAGGCCGACAGCCAGGGCCTGAAGGCGGCCCTCAAGGCCGACGGCAGCCTCCTCACCGCGTGGGCCGACTTCATCACCCGCAACGAAGACCTGCTGAACCGCGATGACATGGTCAGCAACATGGGCCGCTACCTCGGCTACGCCCTCGTGGTCCCCGAGCTCAAGCCCCAGCTCCGGCCGCTGCTCAAGGACCTGATCAACCGGTACCCGAACGTCGGCCCCACCGCCCCGATCACCATGAACCTCGCGTGGGCGACCCGCAAGTTCGACAAGGGCAACTGCGCGGCCTACGGCATCTGCGACCTGAACACCCGCCTGATGCCGGTGATCCTGCCGATCCAGCACACCTGCAACGCGGGGCTGAAGATCCGTGCCCAGGACATGTCCCCCGCGCAGCTGACCAGCACCTGCACCAGCCTGATCAACCAGGACGCCTACTTCCACAAGGTGATCGGCGACAAGGGCGCGATCCCCGGTGACGTGAACACCGACCTGGAGGTCGTCGCCTTCGACGACTACTACAACTACTCGCTGTACGCCTGGTCCTTCTACGACATCGACGTGGACAACGGCGGCATGTACGAGGAGGGCAACCCGGCCCTGCCCGGCAACCAGGCCCGCTTCATCGCCCACGAGGCCAGCTGGCTGCGCCCGAGCTTCCAGATCTGGAACCTCAACCACGAGTACACCCACTACCTCGACGGCCGCTACAACATGGCCGGCGACTTCGAGGCCGGCATCGTCACGCCGACCATCTGGTGGGTCGAGGGCATCGCCGAGAACATCTCCTACGGCTACCGCAACCAGCGCAACAGCGACGCGATCGCCGAGGCCGGCAAGAAGACCTACAAGCTGAGCGAGCTCTTCGACACCGTCTACGACCAGACCGGGGACCCGGACGTCAACTCGAACCGGGTCTACCGGTGGGGCTGGCTGGCCGTCCGCTACATGCTCCAGGAGCACCCCGCCGACATCCAGGCCGTGCTCACCAAGTACCGCGCCGGTGACTGGAACGGTGCCCGCACCATCCTGAAGCAGACCATCGGCACCAGCTACGACGCCGGGTTCGACACCTGGCTGACCGCCTGCGCGACCAACGACTGCGGCCCGCTGCCGGAGGCCCCGGTCACCCCGACCACCCCGCTCTGCACCATCGCCGACACCCGCCAGTTCGACAACAACTGCCGCCGGGACAACGTCGCGGCCACCACCGGCAACTACAGCTACAGCTTCCTGAACCTGCCCGCCGGTGTGAAGCAGCTGACCATCACCACCACCGGCGGCACCGGCAACGCCGACCTCTACTACGGCGGCAGCAGCTGGGCCACCACCGGCAACGCCCTGGCCAAGTCCACCAACGCCGGCAACAGCGAGACGCTGACCATCACCAACCCGCCCGCTGGCTGGGTCTACTTCAGCCTCTACGCCGGACAGCAGGACTTCGCCGGCGCCACCGTCACCACCCAGTACCAGTAGGACCGTCGCGGTAGTCCACGTACCACGGCACTCCCGGCGAAGGGCCCCGCTCCGGCGGGGCCCTTCGTCATGCCCCGGTTCCGGCCGCCCCGGCGGACCAGGTGACCAGCGGCGGCCGGACGGCGGCGCAGAGCGGGTGCCCCTCGGCGTCGGTCAGACCGAGCCGGGCCACCAGCAGGCCACCGCGCACGGCCGCCTCGACGGTGTCCCGCTCGACCGCCGCCAGCATCAGCTTGGCCCGGCGGAACACCGTGAAGCCGCCGGCCCCGCCCGCGACCCGGGAGAGGTGGACGAACCGGGCCCCCGGGCCGCCCTGGACGTACGGGCCGAGGAGGTCCGGGCCCGGGAGGTCCGGTCCGGCCTTCACCGCGCACTCCAGGGTCCAGACCGCCCCGGCCGCGTCACCGGCCACCGGGTCGAGCAACTCCCCCGGCCTGCCGCGCCGTTGGACCGCGACGTGGATGTCGTCGTAGCCCGGGAGGCCCGGGGCCCCGGGGCAGCTGCGCCCCGGGAGGTCGGTGGCCTCGATCCTGATCCGCACGCTCGTGTCCGCCATGGCACCATCCTGCCGCGCGGGCCCGCGCCGGACCGGCCGGCCGGCACCCGGGACACCACGACCGGCGCGACGGGCCGCGCTCAGCGGACGACCGGCGGCCGCAGGGCGAGGACGGACGGGACGGCCTCGGGGGCGGCCAGGCGCAGCAGACCGTGGCCGATCCCGGCGAGCCCCACCAGCAGCGAGGGACTGTGGACACCGCTCGGCAGACCGCAGACCCAGCCGCGTTCGTCCAGGGCGTCCAGGGTGGCGGCGGCCCGGCGCAGACCGGCCGCCCGCCAGCGGCCGCCGGCGAGCAGCAGCGGCTCCAGGTTGCCGAAGTCGCCGTGGCAGAGGGAGAAGTTGCCCCCGAAGCCGTGCCGCAGCACGGTGTCCAGCGCGGTGTCGCGCTCCTCTCCCAGCCACCCGCCGTCGGCGTCCGGGAGCGGGGACCGCCCTTCGGAGCCGGCCGGCTCCCCCGGGCCCAGCTCGACGCGGGCGAGCGCGATGCCCGCCGCGCCGTGGCACCAGAGCGCCGGGTAGGACGGCGCGTGCGGCCCGTCGTCCTCGCGGACGTCGCGCCAGTTGGCGGCGGCCGGATCGAACAGGGAGCGCTCGTACTCCAGGGCGCCGCGCGCGAGCGGGGGGAGACGGCGGTCGCCGAGCAGGGCGCCCGCCCGGGCCAGCGCCCAGGCGATGCCGGAGCCGCCGTGGGCGAACCCGGCGAGCGGCCGGGACGCGGCGCCGGCCAGCGAGGCGGGCAGCCAGCCCACACCTCCCTCGGGGTGCGGCCGGGCCTGCTCGACCAGCCGTTCGGCGCAGCGGGCCAGCGCGTCGGTCACCGCCGGGCCGGGGCGTACGGCGGCCCAGGCGGCGAGGCCGCCGATGGTGCCGGCACTGCCCGCGAGCAGGTCGTAGTGGACGTCCTCGGCCGCGGTGGCGGCCGCCCGGGCGACCAACAGGTCGGCGAGTTCGTCGAGTTCGGGATCGTGACCGGCCCGGTGGGCGGCGAGCTGGGCGAGCGTGTAGAGCAGGCCGCCGGTCCCTGCCAGTCCGCCGGTGAGGCGGCCGGCCCGGCGGCGGACCTGCCGGCGGAGCGTCGCCTCGGCCGCGGTGGCCGCCCTCCGGTGCTCGCGGTCGCCGCCGACCCGGGCGAGCTGGTCGAGGAAGAGCACGACGCCGGCGGTGCCGCTGTACAGGTCCGGTCCGAGTTCGGCGGGCGCCCAGCGGCCCGGCGGGGCCCAGTTGGGCCCGGTCCAGGCGAGATCGGCGCGGCCCCGGTACGCCTCGCTCAGCAGCTGTTCACCGGCGGCGGCGGCCTTCTCCAGGGCCCGGGCCCGCAGCGCCCCGACCGCCGGCCCGTCCGGAAGGCCGTCGGCCGACGGCTCCGGGAGGCCCTCGGGCGTCGGCCCCGGCCGGGCGTCGGCCGGCCACCCCGGCCGGGCGGCCGTCGAGGCGGCGGCGGTGGGCCGGGGCTCGCGGGCTCCGTCCGCCGTGGTGACGGAGAGGCGCAGCAGCTGCAGCTGACGGGCGAGGTCCTCGGGACCGAGCCGGTCCACCGTCGCCAGCGCCGACGCCAGGGCCGGCCGGGCCGCGACCCCGGGCACCGGGGAGCCGTCACCGGCACGCGCGTCCACGCCGTCCGGGCGGATGGTGAAGACCGGGACGTCGCCGCGCCACAGGTCGGCGCGCTCGTGCGGGAGGAAGGGCAGGGCGTGCTCCTCCCAGGCCGCCAGCGCCCAGAGCCGGTCCAGGTGGCGGTCCTGGTCGAGGGCGTCGCGCAGCAGGTCGGGGTGGCAGCCGGTGGCGAGCAGGCTGCGGTACTCCAGGGTGTCGCGGCGCAGCAGCCTGGTCTCGTCCGCCGCGAAGGCGCCCACCAGGTCGCGGAGCCGCTCCCTGTCCTCGGCCAGCAGCAGGTACGCCTCGGTGAACCCGGCCTCCAGCTCGGCCACGAAGTCGGCGGTCCGCAGCGGCTCGCCGGGCGGGACGGGACGGCTGCCGGCCGCCTCGACCGGCAGCCGCCGGTACTCGACGCGCAGCTCGTCGGTGCCCTCGCCGACCAGCACGGGCACGGCGCGCGGCGGCAGCGCGGCCGGGTCCCAGCCGAGCGCGGAGAGGTCGGCGCCGCCGTTGCCGTCCTCGTCCCACATCCGTTCGGGCAGCAGGCCGGAGCGGAGCACCGAGTGGGCGGCGTCGTGGCGGGCGAGGCGCTCGGACTCGGAGAGGTCCTTGGCGGGTTCGTGCAGGTCGGGGTGGAGCAGGGCCTCCAGATCGATCAGGACGGGCCGGTCGCGGACGGCGAGCAGGTTCTGGGCGTGGCAGTCGACCGCGTCGAGCACGTACAGCAGCGCCGCGAGGGCGCCCGCACGGTGGTGGAAGTCCCGCAACTCGGCCCGGTCGCGGGCCGGTTCGGCGGTGACGTGGGCCACCCAGCCGTAGCCGTCGCCGAGCAGGTGGGGCAGCACGGTCAGCGGCAGGCGCAGCCTCGGGTTGAGCCGTTCCACGAGGTGCTGGAAGTGCAGCTCGGCGCCGAGCGGGCGCGGCTTGTAGACCACCCGCACGTCGTCCTGTTCCCAGGTCAGCGCGCAGACGGTGGCGCCACCGCGGTGCGGGTCGCCCAGGCCGGTGGCGAGTCCGGTGAGCCGGCCGAGCGGGCGGCCGGCGGCGAAGGTGCGGGAGAGCGCCGGGAGGTCGGCGGCGAGCCGGCGGAACAGGGTGAGGTGGGTGTCCGTCCACTGCTCGGCGGCCACCGCGAGGCGGCGGGCCAGCACCGGGTACTCGGCGAGGAGGCGCAGCGCGCGCTCCGGTGCGGTGAGCGCGGCCAGGAACCCCCGGTACCGCTCCTCGGCGGTGGCGCCGGTCAACTCGCCGGAGAGCCGGGCGACATGGAGTTCGGTGATCACGGTGCGGACGGCCAGGGCGTGCGCGGCGGCGGTGAGCGCGGGCGTGACCAGCGCGGTCAGCTCCCCGGGGGTGCCGAGGGCGGTCAGGCCGGGGTCCGTCGCGCCGAGGGCGGCGAGGCCGGCCCGCAGCCGCTCGGCGGCGTCGGCCAGCAGCGGGGCGACGAGGGCGGCGAAGGCGTGCCGCTCCTCGATCACCGGCGCGCCGGCCGGGTCGGGCGTCTCGAAGGCGGCGGCCAGCCGCTCGGCCCACGGCTCGGGCCTGCCGAGGCGATCGGCCAGGGCCTCGGGCGACTCGGCGAGCAGGGCGCGCAGCGCGTCCGGGTCGAGTCCGTCGGCGGCGAGGCGGCGCTCGAACCAGCCCGGCCGGTCGAACGGCGGCTGGGCGCGCCAGCGGTCGAGCACCCGGTCGGCCCGGGCGCCCCGCCCCGGGTCGGGGTCGGCAGCGGCGCCGGCCCGTCCGCGCCGGGCCAGCGGAACGGCGCGGGCCGCGGCCCGTCGGAATGCGGACGCGTCGGGCACGACCGGTGCCGCCTCTCTGATCGTTCGGGGTCCCCGGGCTCGGGGCTCGGGTCGGCTCGGGGCTCGGTTCGGTTCGGGGCTCGGTTCGGGGCTCGGGTGGGCGCCCGCGGGCCTCGGGCGCCCACCGGGCGGCTCAGAAGCTACAGAGGCGCGCGCAGCTGGAGAGGGAGTCGCAGGTGCCGTTCCGCACCGCGGCGGTGACGTAGACCTCGCCCGCCGGGTCCCCGGCCGGGTGGAGCTGGTGACCCTGGCCGAGGGTCAGCCGGTAGTCCTCGTCCTTGAGTGCGCGGACCTGCTCTGCCGTGGGCAGCATGATGCCTCCTGAAGGGAGTCGAATCCGGTACGGACGTGCCGAACTCCGGATCCTCCCAGCGCGCCACCGGCCAGACCAGGGTCGTGCATCCGCACGACCCGGTTCCGGCCAGGATCGCCCCGGCCACGACGCCGCCGGTCGGACGGCCTCTCCCCGGCCGGACGGCGCCCGGACCGGCCCCGCGTCCGCCCCGCGGCGGCCCTGCGGCTGACCGGAATCCGGACGGTGGCGCCCGGGCCGAGCGGCCGGCACGTTTGAACGCGGACGGTCGAGGACGCCGGCTCCCGAGAACCCGGGCAGCCGAGGACGCCGTCCCCCGAGGACGCCCCCACTCCTGTGGCAGTCCCACCCGGCCGCCGTCAGGATGGGAGGCCAGGGCCCAGCCCCGACCCGATCGGAGTGCGATGACCGACCAGCACAACGTCGTTCTGCTGACCTTCCCGGACCCGTCCACGTGCCGTCCCGCGTTCGAGGAGGCGGAGCACCTGCCCGGCCTGCGGCAGGCCGCCGTCCTGGAGCGGTCCGCCGACGGCCTGCTGGAGACCAAGGACGGCTACGCCCGCGGCGCCGGAGTGGCCACCGTGGGCTCCGGCGTGGTCGGCGGCCTGATCGGACTGCTCGGCGGGCCGATCGGCTCCCTGCTGGGCTTCGCGGCCGGTGCGGCGCTCGGCAACGCCGCCGAGGAGGGCCGGGCCGCCACCGGCGGGGCCGGGCTGATCGTGCTCTCGCCGCGGGTGCCGGACGGGACGGCGATGCTGGTGCTGGACATCCGCGAGGAGTCCCCGGCGGCCGCCGACGAGTTCGCCGCCCGGCACGGGGCCGCGGTCGAGCGGATCCCCGCCGAGGAGTTCGCCGAGCAGGTCCGCGCCGCCGAGGAGCGCGCCGAGGAGTCCCCGGAGGGCGGTCCGGGGGCCTGACGGCGGTCGGCGCGGAGCGGCCCGGGCCGCACTCAGTCGACTCGGCTCCGGGTAACCGGCCCGCCGCCAGGCGTGCCTGACGAATCGTCAGTCAGGCAGCGCCCGAGTGGCTAGCGCGGGGGAACCGGGCGGTCGTAGACGTTGTCCGGGGTCGCGATCTCGGTGATCGCCCGGGCGAGCAGGGTGGACGGCTCCTGGCCCTGGGAGCGGATGTCCGTGTTGATCTCGATCACGAGGGTGGCCCGCTGCGCGGGCAGGTAGACGGTCACGGTCTCGTAGCCGGGGATGGAGCCGTTGTGTCCGATCCATCCGCCGGTCTCGAAGATCCCGAGCCCGTAGCCGGTGCCGGGGAACCCGGTCGGCAGCACCTTGAGCCGCTCGCGCTGGGTCCGCGGGCTGAGCAGCGTCCCGGTGGCGACGATCCTGGCCCAGCGGCGCAGGTCGTGCAGGTCCGAGATCATCGCCCCGGCCGCCCAGGCCCAGCTCGGGTTCCAGTCCGTGGCGTCCTCGGTCGCGCCGCTCGGCGTCTGGTCGGTGTAGCCGCGCGGGTGCGGCTCGGGGAACTCGGGCCCGGTCGGGAACAGCGTGCGGTGCAGTCGGGCCGGGCGCAGCACCCGCTGCTCGATGAAGTCGACGAGGCGGTGGCCGCTGACCTTCTCGACCACCAGGCCGAGCAGGACGAGGTTGGTGTTGGAGTACTGGAACGTCTCCCCCGGGCCGAAGGTGTTCGCGTGCTTGAAGCCGTAGGCGAGCACCTCGCGCGGGGTGAAGGAGCGGCTCGGGTCGCTCTCCAGTGCCTGGATGAAGTCCGGGTCGGCGGTGTAGGGGAACAGGCCGCTGCGCATCTCGGCGAGCTGGCGCAGGGTGATGTCGGTGCCGCAGGGCACGCCTTCGACGTAGTCGGAGATCGGGTCGTCCAGCCCGATCAGACCGTCGTCGACCAGTTCGAGCAGCGCGGTGACGGTGAAGGTCTTGGTCTCGCTGCCGATCCTGGTGTACCCGTCGGTGGTCATCGGCCGGCCGGTGGCCCGGTCGGCGACGCCGGTCGCGCGGACGTAGCTCCCCTTGCCGGGCATCCACAGTCCGACGGCGACGCCGGGGACGCCCGCCTGCCGGCGGACGTCCTCGATGGCCCGGTCCAGCCTGGCGGTCAGTTCGGGGCCGAGGCCGCCCGCCGGGTCGTCGTCCTGGTCGTACCGGTCGAGCCGGTCGTACGGGTCGGCGCTCGCGGCGTGGACGGCCGTGGCGGGAGTGGCTGCTGTCGGGGCCAGTACGGACAGCGCGAGGAGCGCTGCGGCGATCAGGCGGCGGGACGGGGTACGTCGCATGGCGGGCGCCTCTTTCCATCTCAGGGGCTCAGATGGCAAAGGTCACCACTCGGACCCCGGGGGGAGGTCCCCGTCCGGTACGCCTCCCGGTGAGTCCACTCGTTCGGCGCCGCGCCGCCGCCGCGGGCCACCGGCGGGTGCCCGGACCGGCGCACCGCCGGTCCGGGCAGCCGGCTCACCCCGAGCTGTCCCGGACGATCAGTTCGGCCCGCAGCACCAGACCCCCGCCCGACGGCTGCTCGCCCCGGACCTGGGCCAGGAGCAGCCGCACCAGTCCGGCCGCGATGGCCGGCAGGGGGAGCCGGACGGAGGTCAGCGCGGGGTACAGGTGCCGGCAGAGCGGGGTGTCGTGGAAGCCCACCACCGCCACGTCCCGGCCGACGGTCAGTCCTTCGGCCCGGACCGCCTCGTAGACGTCGAGGGCCAGCAGATCACTGCCCGCCGCCACGGCGGTCGGCCGGCCGGGCCCGCGCAGCAGCGCCCGTACCGCCGCCACGCCGGCGCCGGAGCGCTCCGCCCCGGCGCCCCCCGTCGCGGTGCCCCGCCGTGCCGGCTCCACGACGGTCAGGCCCCGCCGGTCCGCCTCCGCCCGGAAGCCCTCGCGCCGGTCGGCCATCCACGGCAGGGCGGCCGCGCCGCCGACGAAGCCGACCCGGCGGTGGCCCCGGTCCGCGAGGTGCCCGGCCACCTCCGCCGTCGCCGCGGTGTTGTCGATGTCCACCCAGTGCTGCGGGCGGTCCGCGCCGGTCCGCCCGAAGGCGGCGAACGGGACGCCGGCCCGCACGACGTGGGCGACCCGGGGGTCGTCCGTCAGGACGTCCGCCAGCACGAGGCCGTCCACCTGGCGGGCCGCCAGCAGCTCGTCGATCGCGGGCCGGGGGTCCGCCGTGCCGGGTGCCGGGCGGAAGAGCAGCACCCGCTGCCCCTCGGCCCCCGCCGCGTCGACCAGGGCCTCCAGGAAGCCGGCCATCAGCGGATTGGGGTCGAACGGGTCGTCCACCGGGGCGAGGTAACCGAGGGTGCGACGGGCCCCGGTGCGCAGCGCGCGGGCCGACTGGTCCGGCTGGTAGCCGAGCCGTTCGACGGTCGCGGTGACCCGGGCCAGGGTTTCCGGCCGGACCTTCTGCGGTGCGTTGATGGCGTTGGAGACGGTCTGCCGGGACACCCCGGCAGCGCGGGCGACCTCCTCGATCGTGGTGGCGCCGCGGCGCGGCCGGGCCGCTGCCTCGGACATGGGTCCTCCGCTCGGTCGGTCTGGGGGTCGTGCGGTCACGGAGCCAGGCAATCACACGGCCGCCCCGGACCGGCGGCCGGTCGGGCCACCGGTCCGGACCGGCCGCCCGGCCCGGGGTCGCCGGGGGTCAGGGCCGGCGCAGCGTCAGCAGCCCGCCGCGCGGCACGGGGACGACCACCGACCCGGTCAGGTCGAGGGCTCCCTGCTGCAGGACGCGGCCCCGGGCGTCCTGGACGGTGGCCTCCGCCTGTCCGGTGCCACCGACCAGGTGGACCTCGGGGTCGTTGTCGGCGTTGGCGACCAGCAGTGTGCGCCACGACTCGGCGACCGCCCGGACGGGCAGCGGGGCGTACCGCGCGACCGCCACGGTGTCCGGGCCGACGGCCGTGACCAGCGGGTAGCCGAGGTCCGGCCGGGCCGGGCGCAGCTCGCCGAGCTGCAGGGTGGCGAGGTGCTCGCGCACGATGCCGAGCCAGAAGGCGAGGACCTCGCGCTGCTCGGGGGTCTGGGTCGCCAGGTCGACGGAGATCTGCGGCACCGAGAACAGCACGTTGATCAGGTGGCAGGCCACCTGCTCGGGCGGCTCCGCCGGGTGCCACATGAGCATGTCGGCGTGGACCGCCATCGGCCCGGCGACCAGCCGGGTGTCGATGGTGCGCTGCCGGTTCTCGGCCGGGCTGAGCGGGCAGTCGGTGGCCCGGACCATGGTGGTGTACGGCCAGAGGCCGGGGCTGACGTAGGGCTGGCGGTGCTCGATCATGGCCTGCGGCCGGACGGCGGTGATCCGGCCCCGGATCGCGGCGAGCAGCCGCTCGACGCCCTCGGCCACGGTGGCGCAGTCCGCCTCGGGTCCGGCCTCGGGCGGGTCCTGGACGTCGAACCAGTCCACGAAGTCGATCTTCAGGCCGTCCATCCCCCACTCCTCGACCGCCCGGGCCAGCCGGTCGGTGAGGTGCTCCCGGACGACGGCGTAGCGCGGGTCGGCGACGATCGCGCCCATCCGGTCGTTCTCGCGCAGCGCGTACCGGCCGAGCTTCTTCGCGGCCTCGCTGTCCACGCCGATGAACGGCAGCGCGTACCAGAGCATGTACTGGACGCCGAGGTCGTGCACGCGCCGGACGTGGGCGGCGGTGTCGGGCAGCGAGACCGGCTCCCAGTCCCCGCAGTGCGCGTAGCCGCGGGTGCGGTCGCCGGTCATCCAGCCGTCGTCGACGATGATCACGTCGAGCCCCAGCTCCTTGCCGAGGGCGGCCTGGGTCTCGACCGCCTCGGGGCTGACCTCCTGGTGCAGCGAGTACCAGGTCGAGTAGGCGGGGAGGCGGGCGGCGTCCGGGACGTCGGCCTCCCGGCCGGCCCACCACCAGCCGGCGATGCCGGCCAGACAGCGGGCGAAGTGCCGGCGCGAGGTGTCGATCCGGACGGTCAGCCGTCCGGTGGCCTGCACCCAGAACCGGAACTCGCCGGACTCCTCGACGACTCCGGCACCGGCCAGGACGTCCACCCGGTCGGCGGCGAAGGCGCAGATCGCGACGTCACCGGTGCCGACGAGCGCGGCGACCGGCGCGCCGCGGGTGAGCGCGGTCCGCCGCGGCGCGCTCCAGGCCGCCGGCAGCCAGCCGCTGAGGCTGGACTCCGGGGTCCAGAAGGCGGTCGCGTCGACGCACGGGACGCGCCATTCGATCCGCACCTCGCCCGCGTCGGCCGCGGTGACCTCGATGACGCCCTGGTCGGTCACGCGCGCCGTGGCCTCGCCGGTGACCAGCAGCTCCAGCCCCTCGACGGCCAGCGGGCGGGGCCGGCCGGCGGCGGCCGCGCCGGCGTGCGGCTCCCAGATCTGTTCCATGGTCAGCCCTTCGTAGCGCCGGCCAGCAGGCCGGAGATGAACTGCCGCTGAAGGACCAGGAAGAGGACCATCATCGGCACGGTGGAAACGGCGGTCCCGGCGAGGATCGCGCCGTAGTCGGTGGTGCTCTTCATGCCGTGGAGCGTGGCGAGCGCCACCGGCAGGGTGTGCATGTCGGCGCTCCGCAGTGCGATCAGCGGCCAGACGAACTGGTTCCACGACCCCAGGAAGAGGAAGATGGACAGCGCGGCGAGCACCGGGCGCATCACCGGGACGACCACGCTCCACAGCACCCGGAACTCGCCGGCGCCGTCGACCCGGGCGGCGTCCAGCAGTTCGTCCGGCATCCCGCTCAGGGACTGGCGCATCAGGAAGATCGCGAACGGCACGCACAGGCCCGGGAGCACGACGGCCTGGTAGGTGTCGAGCAGGCCGAAGGACATCATCATCTTGAACAGCGGCACCAGCATCACCTGCTCCGGCACCACCAGGGTGGAGAGCAGCACCGCGAACAGCACGGTGCGGCCCCGGAACCGGAACTTGGCGAAGGCGTAGCCGGCCAGCAGGGCGACGATCAACGCGCCCACCGTCTGCAACCCGGCCACCAGCAGCGAGTTGACGAGCACCCGGCCCAGCCCGATCTTGGCCTGGAGGCGGTCGACGTTGTCGCCGAAGGCGTCGCCGGGCAGCAGCGCGGGCGGCCAGGAGAAGATCTCGCTGTCCTTGTGGCTGGCGGCGACCACCAGCCAGTAGAAGGGGCCGACCGAGAGCCCGGCGACCCCGGCCAGCACGAGGGTCAGGGGCAGGCCGCGCAGTCGCGTCCTCCGGGCGCCGCTACGGCTGCCGCGCCGACGCCCGCTCTCCGTGGTCACGGTACTCATGAGCGCTCTCCCATCAGGCGCATCTGGATGGCGCCGAGCACCGACACGATCAGGGTGAGCGCGTAGGCGATGGCGGAGGCGTAGCCGAAGTCGAAGTACCGGAAGCCGTTCTCGTACAGGTACATCGACACGGTGAGGGTGGCGTTGTCCGGGCCGCCGTGGGTCAGCACGTAGGGCTCGTCGAAGAGTTGCAGCGTGCCGATGGTGGAGAGCACCACCGTGAAGAGCAGCACGGGCCGCAGGGCCGGCACGGTGATCGACCAGAAGCGGCGCAGCGGTCCGGCGCCGTCCACCATCGCGGCCTCGTACAGCTCCTTGGGGATGCCCTGCAGGCCGGCCAGGTAGATGACGGCGTTGTAGCCGGTGTAGTGCCAGGTGAGGACGAGGACGACGGACATCCGGGACCAGAACGGATTGCCGAGCCAGTCCACCGAGGGCAGGCCGACGGCGTCCAGGAGCCAGTTGACGGCGCCCTGGTCGGTGTTCAGCAGGAAGGCGAACATCACGCCAGTGGCCACCAGGCCGGTGACGGAGGGCATGAAGACGCCGAGCCGCCACACGGCGCGCCAGCGCACGAAGACCGAGTTGATGCCGACGGCCAGGAAGAGCGCCAGGACGAGCATCAGCGGCACCTGGACCACGAGGATCACGCCGGTGTTGCGCAGGGCCGTCCAGAACAGCGGGTCGTCCAGCAGTCGCCGGTAGTTGGCCAGCCCGGCGCCCTTGGTGGCCGAACCCGCGCCGGTGGTCAGCGAGAGCAGCAGCGAGGAGATGATCGGGTAGGCCTTGAACACCGCGAAGAGGATCAGCGCGGGGGCGAGCAGCAGATAGGGCAGCGCGCGGCGGCGCAGCACCGCCCGGCGCCGGGCCGGTGTCGCCACCGCCCCGGCGGGCTCGACGAGTCGGGCGGTGGCGGTCATGCGATGGTGCGCCCGGTCTGCTGGGCGAGCTGCTTCGCCGCGTCCTGGAGCACGGCCGCCGGGTCGCCGCCCTTGACGAGGACCTTGACCTGGGCGTCGCTGGCGAGCTTCAGCGCGCGGGCGTAGTCGCCGGAGTAGTTGGTGGCGTCCGCGCCCTCGCCGAGCAGGTCGGCGAAGGTCTTCAGGACGGGCTGGCCGCCGTAGAAGCGGTTCGGCGCCGCGTACATCGGATCCGCGTAGGCCGCCGTCAGGGAGGGGAAGACGCCGCCGGCGGTGAACATGCCGTTGACCGAGGCCGGCCGGGTGAGCGCGTACTCGACGAACTTCCAGGCGGCGACCCGGCGGGGGCTGGAGGCCGCGACGGCGAGGTGGGTGGAGTTGACGATCGCGGCGCGCTTGCCGCCGGCGGTGACCGCCGGGGGCCGGGCCAGCCGCCAGTTCCCGCTCTGGTCGGGGAGCTTGGTCTCCAGGTAGTGCGCGGCCCAGGCGGGCAGCGGGGCGACGGCGACCTTGCCGGCCTTCACCAGGTTGAGCCAGCCCTGGTCACCGGCCGCGTCGCCGACCAGCCCGGCGTCGTCCAGGCGCTTGAGGATGGTGAGCGCGCGCACCGCCTCCGGGGAGCCCAGGGTGATGGCGCCCTTGAGGTCGAAGTAGAAGGCGCCCTGGAGCTGCATCAGCGACTGCAGGAAGTCGAGGTCGGTCTCGGGGGTGGCGGGCTTGTTGATGCCGATCAGGGATATCCCCGGGTTGGCCGCCTTGAACGCGTCGGCGCCGGCGAGCACGTCGTCCCAGGTCTGGAAGGTGCTCGGGTCCAGGTTCGCCTTGTCGAAGTAGTCCTTGCGGTAGTAGAAGCCCAGCGGGTTGACCTCCCAGGGCAGCGCGTAGGCATGACCGTCCTTGCCGCTGACCACCGGCCAGAGCCCTTGGACGAACTTGTCCTTGTGGGAGTCGGCGCCGAGCGCCGAGAGGTCGGCCAGGCCGCCGGGGAACTTCTCCAGGTAGCCGGGGAGGTAGTCGCAGCCGATGTGCAGCACATCGGCGAGGCCCTGCCCGCCGGCGGCCAGGCCGACGGTGATCTTGTCCCAGATCGCCGGGTTGCCGACGTCCTGGACATCGATCTTGATCCCCGGGTTGTCCTTCTCGAAGGCCGGGACGACGCCGCGCAGCGCCTGGGCCGCGGTGGTCCAGGACCAGACGGTGACGGTGCCGGTGGCGGCGTCACCGCCGCTGCCGGAGAGGGAGTCGGACCCGCCGCAGGCGGCGAGTGCGCCGCCTGCGGTGAGGGCGAGCGCGCCGGCGCCGGTGGCGCGCAGCAGGTCCCGACGGGAGACAGATGACATGGCTGACCTCTCTGAGGGGTGGTGGTGGGGTGGGGCACGGCGCCCCCGCGGGTGGCGACGAGGTGCGACGGGGTGCGACGGAGAGCCGGAGCGACGGGCGGGGCCGGTCGGGCCGGCGGGGCGGGCGGACGGGAGGCGCGGGGCGGCGGGGGCCGGTCAGCCCGTGGGCACCGCGCCCAACGCCCCGGTGAGACGGGCGACGGCGTCCGGCCGGTCGGTGGAGGCGTGCGGCGAGAGCCGGATCCAGGGCGTGCGCAGGGTGGTGGCGAGGCCGGCCGCCGTCAGGGCCTCGTGAACGGCCTGCGGGTCGGCGCCCGGCAGGCGGAAGCGGCCGATCCCGCTGCCGGTGGCCGATCCCGCGCCGGCCGGGCGCTCCCCGGGGCCGGCCGCGCCGCCGCCCGCCGTCCGCGCGCCCACCGTGCGGGCGGCGGCCAGCAGGGCGTCGAGCGTCTCGCCGATCCGGGCGTTGATCGGCCCGACGCCGACCGCCCGGACGAGCTCCAGGGCCGCCCCCAGGGCCGCGACGGCCGGTCCGTCGGGGTTGGTGAGCGTGTGGGCGACGGCGCCCGGCCGGGGCGGGCGCGGGTGGTGGCTCGCGCCGATCGGGTCGATGACGCCGGACCAGCCGCCGAGCCCGGGTTCGAGCAGCCCGGCGACGCGGTCGCGCACCATCAGCAGTGCGGCGCCCCAGCCGGCCCGGAGCCACTTCTGGCCGCCGGAGGCGAGCACATCGGCGGCGTCGGCGTCGAAGTCGACCGCGCCGAGTGCCTGGATGGCGTCCACCACGAGGACCCGGTCCGGTCCGATCACCTCCTTGATGGCGGCCAGCGGCGCCCGGAAGCCGGTCGCGGAGTCCACCGCGCAGACCGACACCGCCCGCACCCGGTCGTCCAGGTGGGCCCGGACGGAGTCGGCGGTGACCGGACCGTCGATCAGGCGCACCGCGAGGCGGCCGTGGTCGGCCGCCCGCAGCCAGGGGTAGACGGCCCCGGGGAAGTCGTCGCGCCCGACCAGGACCACGCCCTCGCCCCGGACGGCGTGCGCGGCCGCGAACATTCCGTGCGAGGTCGACCCGACGAAGGCGATCTCGTGCGGCAGGCAGTCGAGCAGCTCCGCCGCCGTCCGCGCCGTCCGCGCCACCGAGCGGTCCAACTCGTCCAGCGCGGCGAGCCCCTGGCCGTGCATCAACTCGGCGGACCGGGTCAGCACCGTACGCACGTCGGCCGAGACCGGCCCGACCCGCGCGAAGTCCAGATAGCCGGCCGGCTCGTCGAACTGCCGCAGGTACGCGGGGAGAGTCCACGCCGACATGAGACAACCCTTCGATTTGAACGTTCAAACAGACATAACTCATCAGAACCAAACAGGTTCGAACGAGAGAGCCACAGTGAAGCTCGCGCTCCGGGCGACGTCAAGACCTCGAACAAAGAACACGAATGGATAACGTGGGCGCAATCTCTTGCAAGTGCAATTTCACATTACTATGTTACGTACTGTCATCCCCCTCCCCGCCGTCGCTCGGCGGGCCCCTCCCCACCGCCACCCCCTCGGCGGTCCTCGGGCATGACACCCCCACGCAGGACACCCCCCACGCCCCACCGAGGAGTTCCGGTGCCCACCTCCAGAACCGTGCGCAACACCCTGCTCTCCGCAGCCCTGGCCACGGCCCTCGCCGTGCCGCTGCTGCAGAGCGCCCAGGCCGTCGGCGCCGCTCCGGCCGTCACCGTCCGTGAGCTCACCACCGGCGCCGCCCGGACCCCGGCACAGGCCCCCGGCCAGGCCGCCGACCAGGTCGCCCACCAGGGCGCCCCCGGCGGGGCCACCACGGTCGGCCCGCAGGGCGCGCCCGGCGCCACCGCGCTCCAGCCCACCACCGGCACCCCCGAGAGCGACCCGGCCGAGGCCACCCTCGCCGCCGTCACCGCCCAGGCGACGCCCTGCCCGTCCGAGGTGTTCACCTCCCTCACCCCGGCCCAGCTGGCGGACTTCCTGACCGACCGCAGCCACAGCTACCAGGACTGCCTGCGTCCACTGCTGACCAGTTGGAACGTTCAAACCGCCAAGGTCATGACTCCCGCGCACGTCCAGGCCGTCGCCGCGCGGATCAGCCAGCTCTCCTCGCGCTTCGACAGCGCCAACAACCTCAACCAGCAGGAACTCTGGTACTACCTGCACATAGCCGTCTACTTCGACTTCTCCTACGACGAGATCAACCTGGGTGACGCCGGCACCGTCGCCGCCATCGACCGCGCCATCCGCGACTACACCGCCAACCCGCGGGTGTTCGATCCCACCACCACCAACGGCTCGACGATGGGTGAGCTGCTGCAGACCAGCAGCGCCCCCGGCCTGCGCCTGGCGCGCATCCCGCTGGTCAAGCAGGTCGTCCGGACGTTCGCCCCCGGCAGCACCGTCATCGGTGACGCGGGCTGGAACTGGGCGGTCCAGGGCGCCCTGCAGATCAACTTCCAGGGCATCAGCAACGTCGGCGAGGACCCGCAGGGCCTGTTCCGCGCCGCGGTGGCCGCCGACGCCGACTACCGCGAGGCCTTCCGCGCCTACGCCGGCTACACCCACCTCAAGGGGACCTACAGCGAGTGGGCCGCCTCCGACGCCATGCTGGAGTACGGTCGCTTCGCCCAGATCGACGCCCTGAAGGCCGAGGTGAAGTCCCGGATCGGCGCCCAACTGCAGCTCACCGAGGCGACCTTCGGCCGGATGAGCAAGCCCTGGGCCAACCTGGTCGGCCCGGTCAACGACCTCGGGCTCTGCGCGCAGTACGGCGTGTGCCGCGCCGACATCGAGAAGGCGCTCTTCCCGAACACCTTCAGCTACGACAACGGCGCCCTGGTGGTGCGCACCGCCCTCGACCGGGCCACCGCCGACCAGCTCTACTACGCCACCAAGCAGGTCAAGGCCCAGTTCTTCCGCGTCCTGGGCACCGACCAGCCGATCGCCGGCGACGACCACCCGGTGCTCACCGTCCAGCTGTACGACACCAAGAGCCACTACCAGGCCTTCCAGCCCACGCTGTTCGGCATCGGCGACGTCAACAACGGCGGCATGTTCCTGGAGGAGCGCTCCACCTTCTACACCTACCAGCGGACCACCGAGGAGTCGTACTTCAGCCTGGAGGAGCTCTTCCGGCACGAGTACACCCACTACCTCAACGCCCGCTGGGCCATCCCCGAGAACGGCTACACCAGCCGCTGGCCCAGTGACGCGACCTTCGCCATGAACGAGGGCACCGCCGAGTACTTCGCCGGCTCCACCCGCGACGGCGGCGTGAAGGCCCGCAAGTACATGGTCCGCCAGGTCGGCTGGGACGACGAGGCCGGGACCCCGCGGCTGACCGTCGACCAGGTCCTGCACGCCACCTGGGCCTCCCAGGGCTTCCGCGCCTACCCGTACGCGGCGACCTTCTTCAACCTGCTCGGCGAGAAGCACCCCGACCAGCTGGCCGAGATGTACCGCCTGCTGCGCGCCGACGACAAGGCCGGCTACGACGCCTGGCGCGACCGCCTCGGCCGGGACGCCGCGCTCCAGCGCGAGTACAACGCCTACCTGGACGCCGAGATCCCGCTCGCCGACTCCCTCTACGTCCCGGTCACCAAGTACGCCGCGAACAGCTCGCTGCGGTACGCCTGGGCCTCCGAGGTGCAGTCCGCCTTCGCCGCCGCGACCCAGAACGCCCCGGTCTGCAAGGACAACGGCGACTGGAACAACAAGATGCGCTTCAGCTGCTCGGGCCGCATCACCGCCAACCTCACCAACGCGGCCGACGCCGGCCGGGTCCGGGCCGACATGGCCGCCACCGTCGACACCTACCTGCTCGGCCGGGGCGGCGCCGCCGCCAACAACCTGGCCGACATGAACTGCTGGTTCGGCAAGGTCGACGTCTGGCCCACCGGCCAGGCCGGCACCGCCGACTACAACTGCGAGGGCCCGCTGCGCCGTTGACGGACGGGGCCCGGCCCGGCTCGGCGCCCGCCCGACGGCGGCACCGGGCCGGGCCGGGCCTGTCGCCGGCGCGGGCTCAGTCGTGCGGCGGCAGCCCGCTGAGCTGGTGGTCGGCCACGTTGAGCGCCTCGTCGACCAGCCGGCGCAGATGCCCGTGCCGCAGGGCGTAGACCACCCGCCGGCCGTCCTTGCGGGTGGTGACCAGCCCCGCCAGCCGGAGCTTGCCCAGATGCTGGCTGACCGACGGCCGCGCCGCGCCGCACGCCTCGGTCAGCGTCGTCACATCGGCCTCGCCCTCGCCCAGGCGCCGCATCAACGCGAGCCGGGTGCGGTCGGCGAGCAGCGCGAGGATGGCGGCCGCCGTCTCCAGCCGCTCGTCGTTCCCCGGTTGCCCGTCGCCGGCCGGCTGCCCGTCCCGCCGCTGATCACTGACCGGCTGCTGCGACCGATGTGCACCTGATAGTCGAAGGCTCCCGCTCATGGCCACATCGTAGAGGGCTCGCCCGTTCACGCACGGCGCGGTCGTACGGCCGCGCGCCCCCGCCGCACCCCCGCACCCGCCGCGGCACCCGAATGCGTCGCCGCGAGTCACCGGGCCGGTTCGGCCACGGAGCAACAATGAGTGCCCCCGCCACTCATCCTCCGGAGCAGCCCATGCCCATGCTCGCGATCAAGGGAACGTACCGGCTCATCGACAGTGACCCCGACGGCGACACCGTGCATTTCCTGCCGCAGGATCCGGGCTTCTGGTGCGACGTGCCCGGCAAGCACCGGGTCGGACGGAACAGCCGCGGCGGCGGCAAGATCCGCATGGAGGGCATCGACGCGCTGGAGACCCACTACCCGGGGGTCAGCACCGAGGCCGTCCACCAGCCGATGGACCTGGGAGCGAGCGGCGCCCGCGACGAGCTGATCTCCTGGCTCGGCTTCAGTGACGTCGTCCGGGGCGAGGACGGCAAGGTCACCGCGTCGACCCCGGAGACCGTCCCCGGTTTCGTCCTCGCCGACGGCGCCGACGTCTTCGGCCGCTGCATCGCGCTGGTCGGCCGGGGCACCCTCCCGGCCGGTGTCCCGAACGGCCGGCGGATCGAGGTCACCCCGGACCTGCTGCACCAGACCGCCAACCACCACCTGCTCTCGCGCGGCCTGGTCTACCCGACCTTCTACACCAGCCTCCCCGAGGTCCTGCGCCTCGACATGACCGCCACCTCCCAGCAGGCACGGGCGGCGAAGGCGTCGGGCAGCGTCTGGGCGCACGACGTCACCACCGACGGCGCGGTGATCGAGGACCTGACCTCGATCACCGACCACCAGGTGATCCTGCCGAAGCTCTTCCGCCGCCTCGCGGACTACATCCGCCTCTTCGGGCCCTCGCTCGGCTGCTTCCCCGCCTACCTGGCCGGTGAGGCCGAGGAGTTCTTCCTCCCCGAGCAGACCACCTCCGTCACCGGCCTCCAGAACGTCGTCGAGATCAACGGCGACACGATCCGGATGACCCGGAAGATCGAGGACATCGTCCTCGTGGAGAAGTGACCGCCGGCCGCCGGCGGCACCCTCCCCCGCAGGGCGACCCGGCGGCCGCGGCCCCGCTCACCGCTCCCGCAGGTCCACCACCCGGCGGATCTTGCCCACCGAGCGTTCCAGCGTGTACGGCTCCACCACCTCGACCTCCACGGTGACGCCGACCCCGTCCTTCACGCCCCGGGCGATCGCCGACGCGGCGGCCGCCCGCTGCTCGGGGGCGGCGTCCGGGCGGGCCTCGACCCGGACCGCCATGTGGTCCAGCCGGCCCCGGCGGGTGAGGTGGAGCTGGAAGTGCGGTGCCACCGCGGGGGTGCGGAGCAGGATCTCCTCGATCTGGGTCGGGAAGACGTTCACCCCGCGCAGGATGATCATGTCGTCACAACGGCCGGTGACCTTGGCCATCCGCCGGAAGGCGGGCCGGGCCGTCCCGGGCAGCAGCCGGGTGAGGTCGCCGGTGCGGTAGCGGACGACCGGCAGCGCCTCCTTGGTGAGGGAGGTGAACACGATCTCGCCGCTCTCGCCGTCGGGCAGTACCCGGTCGGTGAGCGGGTCCACCACCTCCGGGTAGAAGTGGTCCTCCCAGATGTGCAGCCCGTCCTTGGTCTCCACGCACTCCTGGGCCACGCCCGGGCCCATCACCTCGGAGAGGCCGTAGATGTCGACGGCGTGGATGTCCATCCGCTCCTCGATCTCGCGGCGCATCGCCTCCGTCCACGGCTCGGCGCCGAAGATCCCGACCTTCAGCGAGGTACCGCGCGGATCGACCCCCTGCTTCTCGAACTCGTCGAGCAGGGTGAGCAGATAGGAGGGGGTGACCATGATGATCTCGGGCCGGAAGTCCCGGATGATCTGCACCTGCCGGGCCGTCATACCGCCCGAGGCGGGGATCACCGTGCAGCCCGCCCGCTCGGCACCGTAGTGCGCGCCCAGGCCACCGGTGAACAGCCCGTACCCGTAGGCGACATGCACCTTGTGGCCGCGCCGGCCGCCGGCCGCCCGGATGGAGCGGGCCACGACATCGGCCCAGACCGAGAGGTCGTGCTCGGTGTACCCGACGACGGTGGGCCGGCCGGTGGTGCCACTGGACGCGTGGAGCCGCCGGACCTCCTCCATCGGGACGGCGAACATCCCGAAGGGGTAGCTCTCCCGCAGGTCGGCCTTGGTGGTGAAGGGGAACCGGGCCAGGTCGGCGAGGGTCCGGCAGTCCTCGGGGGCCACCCCGGCCGCGTCGAACTTCCGCCGGTAGAGCTCGACGTGGTCGTACGCGTGGCGCAGGGTGGCCCGGAGGTGGGTCAGCTGGTGCTCCGCCAGCTCCTCGGCGGTGAGCCGCTCCCCGGCGTCGAGCAGCCCGGCCGGGAGCGGCTCACCGCGGCGCGCACCCGAGGGGGCCGGTTGGGTCGCTCCAGCGCTCATCGTGTCTCCGTTCGCCGTCCCCGCCCGCCCAGGTACCGACCGATCATTCGGTCAGTGTTCGACAGGCCAAGTAATCCAGCACCCGAACCACCTGTCAAGGGACGCGGCCCTGGTCGGGGGCCGGTCCGGGGGGCCTCGTCCCGGGTCCGGGGCCGGGACCCGGGGTTCTCCTGGCGGCTCCCCCGGGAGCTCGACGGCGGGCCTGCCGGGCGACAGGTCCGGGCCGTCACCACGTCCGGGCGGCCACCAGCAGCCGGTCCCGGACCCGGGCCGACTGCCCGCTCAGGTCCGCACCGGGGCGTTGGACGAGATAGCCGGTGTTGATCGGCGGGTCCTCGGGATCGTGCAGCAGGACGAGGCCGCCGTCGGCCAGCCGGTCCGCGCACAGGTAGCGCGGCACCACCGCGAAGCCCGCCCCGGCGGCCACCGCGGCGACGACCCCGCGCAGATCGGGCACGGTGAGGGCGGCCCGGCAGGAGAGACGGCGGCCGAACACATGGCGCCAGTAGCGGCGGACGATCGGCAGGTCCTCGGCATACGCGACCAGCGGCACCTCGTGCAGGGCGGCCGGGCCCTCGGCCGCGAGCCGCCCGCGCACGCGCTCGGCCCAGACCGGCGCGGCGACCAGCACGAACTCCTCGTCGCCCAGCGGCACGGCCGACAAGGTCCGCCCGCGCGGCCTGGTCGTCGCGATGACCAGGTCGTGGCGGCCCGCGCGCAGTTCCCCCAGCAGGTGGTCGGTCAGGCCCGCGGTCACCCGGAGCCGCACGCCGTCGGCGACCAGCGGGGCGAGCGCGGGCAGCACCAGCGTGCTGAGCAGTTCGGCCGGACCGGCCAGGTGGACCGGTTCCGCCCCGGCCTCGGGGCGGGTGC
Organism: Kitasatospora sp. NPDC091207; assembly: GCF_044768625.1. Taxonomy (NCBI): domain Bacteria; kingdom Bacillati; phylum Actinomycetota; class Actinomycetes; order Kitasatosporales; family Streptomycetaceae; genus Kitasatospora; species Kitasatospora sp. NPDC091207. The sequence continues at coordinate 131,158 of NZ_JBIVVS010000008.1, read as the reverse complement.
CCGCACCGGTGGCGGCGGTGAGCGCGTCGAGCGGCCCGGCGATCCGGGCGGCCAGTTCCTCCGCGACCGGCGTCGGGGCCACCCCGCGCGGCAACCGTTCGAACAGCTCGCGCCCGGCCTGGCGCTCCAGCGCGCGGATCTGGGTGGTCACCGTGGGCTGGGAGAGGCCCAGCACCTGGGCGGCGGCCGTGAACGACCCGGCCCGGTGGACGGCCAGGAAGGTCCGCAGCAGGTTGAAATCGGCGGGCACGGCCGGCGGCAGCCCGGCCGACGGCGGACCGGAAGGCTGCGGCCGCGGTGCGGCCGGAGGCACGGCCGGCCGCTCGGCGTCGGGGCGGTTCACCCGGCAAGCCTAATCCCCAGCACCCATACGCATTCCTATGGCATCCATCGGATCTGCCATTGGTGGCCGCCGGGACACCGGGCCTATCGTCGGACCCATCGCCGAACTGACGGTCCGGACCGGGAACGTCAGTGCTCCCAGGGCGTCAGACCGTACCTCCGGGCCCGTCCGGCCCGCCCGCAGAGAAGAGCCCCCGCATGTCGAAGATCCTCTTCGTCGTCACCGGCGCCACCTACTGGACGCTCGCCGACGGCACCCAGCACCCCACCGGCTACTGGGCCGAGGAGGCCGTCGCCCCGTACCAGGCGTTCAGGGCCGCCGGCCACACCGTCACCGTCGCCACCCCGGGCGGGGTCGTCCCGACCGTCGACAAGGGCAGCCTGGCCCCCGAGGTCAACGGCGGCGAGGAGGGCGCCGCGAAGATCGCGGCCGGCCTGGAGGCCTTCACCGAACTCCGCCGGCCGGTGCGGCTGGAGGACGTGGACCTCGCCGACCACGACGCCGTCTTCTACCCGGGCGGCCACGGCCCGATGGAGGACCTCGCCGTCGACCCCGTCTCCGGCCGGCTGCTGGTCGACACCCTGGCCTCCGGAAAGCCGCTCGGCGTGGTCTGCCACGCACCCGCCGCGCTGCTGGCCGCCACCCTGCCGGACGGCACCAACGCCTTCGCCGGCTACCGGCTGACCGGCTTCACCAACGCCGAGGAGACCCAGGCCGGCCTCGCCGACAAGGCCAAGTGGCTGCTCCAGGACCGCCTGGTCGCGGCCGGCGCGGACTTCCAGGAGGGCGAGCCGTGGGCCCCGAAGGTGGTCGTCGACCGCAACCTGGTCACCGGCCAGAACCCGGCCTCCGCCGCCCCGCTCGCCGCCGAGCTGGTCAAGAAGCTGTCCTGACCGTCGCGGCCGCCGACCGGCCCGACGAACCCCTCCGCCACGTCGGTGCCAGGGGCGTGTCCCGATCGGCGGTCCACCGGTACGCCCGGGGCGAGGACGACGCCCTCCGCCGGGCCCGCGCGAGCACCCGCACCGGCAGGCGCTCGCGCGGGCCGGCGCCGATCAGGTGACCGCCGGGGGGCCGAACTCGCGGACGGCCTCGGCCACGATCGCGTCCAGGCTGGCGTGGTGGGCGCCCCGCCAGTAGGCCTGCCCGCAGTCGGCGCACTGCGCGAACGCGTCGTACGACCGCTCGGTGCCGTCCCGGAGCTGGTCCCGCACCGAGGTCTTGGTGACGGCGCGCAGCGTCCCGTTGCAGGTGGTGCAGCGGCTCCAGGGGGCGAGCGGGGGCGCGAAGCGCGACAGGACGTCCCGCAGTTGCTCGGCGGGCCGGTGGCTGTACACGTAGGCGCCCGCCCAGAGTTCGCGGCGCCGCAGCAGGCCGCGGTCGCGCGAGAGCAGCACCCGCTGCTCGGCGGCCGAGCGCGCGGCGAGCGCGGCGTCGCCGATGTCCGGGTTCTCGTAGGCGGCGTCGACGCCCAGCAGCCGCAGCCGGCGCGCGAGCGTCCCGAGGTGGACGTCGAGCAGGAACCGCGGCGGCCCGGCGGACGGTTGCGGTCTGCGGACGGCCCGCACCGAGATCAGCTCCCCGGCCGCGGGGACGTGGGACCCGCCCACCTGCCGCCCGTCCACGAGCAGGGTGCCGACCTCGGTCAGCGGAACGCCGAGCGACTCCACCACGTGTCCGAGCGTCGCGGCCCCGTCGGTCCGCAGGGCGATCCGTTCCGACCGCCGGCCGGCGGCGAGGAAGACGTGCAGGTCGGGGGCGAAGCTCAGCCAGATCTCCGGTCTCTCCACCCGGCCAGCATGCCAGCGGCCGGGCGGCCGCGGCCAGCACTTTTCCGTGCCCCCGAGGTCTCGCCGACCCGCACGGCGGGGCCGGCCGGGCGTGCGGCGCCCAGCAGTCGACGCGCCGTCCGACACCGGGCTCGACGCTCCTCCAGGAGCCGGTGACGGTCAGCACGGCGATGGCGGCGGTGCGGAGGCCGGGGCGGCGAATCGCCGCGGCCGCTCCCCACCCGGTCGGGTGCGGAGCGGCCGCGGCGATTCGGGCGCCAGGTCAGCGGAAGGTCCGCAGCCGCAGGCTGTTGCCCACCACGAAGACGGAGGAGAAGGCCATCGCGGCCCCCGCGATCATGGGGTTGAGGAGTCCGGCGGCGGCCAGTGGCAGGGCGGCGATGTTGTAGCCGAAGGCCCAGAAGAGGTTGCCCTTGATGGTGGCCAGGGTGCGGCGGGAGAGCCGGACGGCGTCGGCGGCGGCGAGCAGGTCGCCGCGGACGAGGGTGAGGTCGCTTGCCTCGATGGCGGCGTCGGTGCCGGTGCCCATGGCGAGTCCGAGGTCGGCCTGGGCGAGGGCGGCGGCGTCGTTGACCCCGTCGCCGACCATGGCCACGACCCGGCCCTCGGCCTGGAGCCGCCGCACGGTGGCGACCTTGTCCTGCGGCAGCACCTCGGCGATCACGTCCTGCGGCCTGATACCGACCTCGGCGGCCACGGTCGCGGCCACGGCGGCGTTGTCGCCGGTGAGCAGCATCGGGGTGAGCCCGAGGGAGCGCAGCCGGGCGATGGCCTCGGCGCTGGTCGGCTTGACGGCGTCGGCGACCTCCAGCACGGCGCGCGCCTCGCCGTCCCAGCCGACCGCGACGGCGGTCCGCCCGGCGGCCTCGGCCGCGCGCTTGGCCTCGGCGAGCCGGTCCGGCAGGTACTGCGACCAGTCGGCGAGCAGCTGCTCGCGGCCGACCAGGACGGCGTGCCCGTCCACCACGCCCTGGACGCCGAGGCCCGGGACGTTCTCGAAGCCCTCCACGGCGGGCAGTTCGCCCGCCTTCTGGGCCGCGGCGGTGGCGATGGCGCGGGCGATCGGGTGCTCGGAGGCGTGTTCCAGGGCGCCGGCCAGGCGCAGCGCCTCGGTCTCGGTGACGCCGTCGGCGGTGTGGACGGCGAGCAGGGTCATCCGGCCGGTGGTGACGGTGCCGGTCTTGTCCAGGACGACGGTGTCCACCCGGCGGGTCGACTCCAGCACCTCCGGGCCCTTGATCAGGATGCCGAGCTGCGCGCCCCGTCCGGTGCCGACCATCAACGCGGTCGGGGTGGCCAGGCCCAGGGCGCACGGGCAGGCGATGATCAGCACCGCGACCGCGGCCGTGAACGCGGCGGTCCAGCCCTCGCCGGTGCCGATCCAGTAGCCGAGGGTGGCGACCGCCAGGGTGATCACGACGGGGACGAAGACGGCGGAGATCCGGTCGGCCAGCCGCTGGGCGGCGGCCTTGCCGTTCTGGGCGTCCTCGACCAGCTTGGCCATCCGGGCGAGCTGGGTGTCGGCGCCGACCCGGGTGGCACGGACCACCAGCCGGCCGCCGGCGTTGACGGTGGCCCCGGTGACGGTGTCGCCGACCGCGACCTCGACCGGGACGGACTCGCCGGTCAGCATCGAGGCGTCCACCGCGGAGGCGCCCTGCTCGACCACCCCGTCGGTGGCGATCTTCTCGCCCGGACGGACCACGAAGAGGTCGCCCACCGCCAGTTCGGCGGTCGGGACGCGGACCTCGACGCCGCCCCGCAGCACGGTGACGTCCTTGGCCCCGAGCTCCAGCAGCGCCTTCAGCGCGGCGCCGGCGGTGCGCTTGGAGCGCGCCTCGAAGTAGCGGCCGGCCAGGATGAACGCGGTGACGCCGGCCGCGGCCTCCAGGTAGATGTTGGCGGAGCCGTCACCGCGCGCGATGGTGAACTCGAAGCCGTGCCGCATGCCCGGCATACCGGCGTGGCCGAAGAAGAGGGCCCAGAGCGACCAGAGGAACGCGGCGCCGGTGCCGACCGAGACCAGGGTGTCCATGGTCGCGGCGCCGTGCTTCAGATTGGTCCAGGCGGCCCGGTGGAACGGCCAGGCCGCGTAGGTGACGACGGGCGCCGCCAGGGTGAGCGAGAGCCACTGCCAGTTGTCGAACTGCAGCGCCGGCACCATCGCCATCGCGATCACCGGCACGGCCAGGGCGAGCGCGGTGAACAGGCGCTGCCGCAGCGGGGCGAGGTCGTCCGCCTCGGGGGCGCCGTCGGAGCCGTCCGCACCGTCGGCCGACGCGGTGGCGACGGGCCGGGGCAGGGCGGCGGTGTAGCCGGTGGCCTCGACGGTGGCGATCAGATCGGCGACCTCGACACCGTCCGCGACGACGAGCCTGGCCTTCTCGGTGGCGTAGTTGACGGTGGCCTCGACACCGTCCATGCGGTTGAGCTTCTTCTCGATCCGGGCGGCGCACGAGGCGCAGGTCATGCCGCCGATCTGGAGTTCCACCTCGGTGGAGGCGGGTGCCTGGGTGGTCATCTGGGCTCCTCGTGAGTCGTGGGTCGGGGTGGGGCGGGTCCGGGGTCCGGATACCCCCGGGGGGGGTTGTGCGGGGGTGGTGCGGGCCCCGGACTCCGGGGCGGATCGGGCGGCGCCCGTCAGACGCGACCGGTCAGCTGGTAGCCCGCCGCTTCGATCGCGGTGCGCAGGGCCGCCTCGTCCGGCTCGGCCTCGGCCGCGACGGTGACCAGGCCGGCTTCGACGTCCACCCGGACGGCGGTGACGCCGGCCAGGGTCGAGACCGCCGTCGCGACGGACCGCTCGCAGTGGCCGCAGGTCATCCCGGCGACGGCGTAGACCGCGGTCACCGCGGCGGTCGGCTCGGCGACGGCGGTGGTGGAGCAGGTGCCGGTGGTGGAGCAGCAGGACATGGTTTCCTCCGATGGTGTCCGACGATCTCGCCAACATACCCATGGGGGGTATCCGTTCGGCGTGATCCCATTAATACCCATGGGGGGTATCCGACGCAACCCTTGGATGCCTTGACTTCATACCCTAGGGGGGTATTCACTCGGGACGCGGCTCCCGCCTCCGGGACGCCGGCCGGCGGGTGCCCGACGATCCGGCGCACCCCCGCCCCACGGGCCCGAAGGAGTTCCGCCATGAACACCGCACTGAAGATCGCCGCCTTCACCGCCGGCCTCACCACCGTGTTCGGTGCCGCCTACGGCGTCGGCCAGGCCTCCGGAGACGTCCCGGCCCCCCGGCCCGGCACCGCCGCGCACGGCGCCCCCGCCCCGCGGGACACCGCCGGGGTCGCGCCCGCCCCGGACGCCCACCGGCTGCCCGGCGGCCTCCAGATCTCCGAACGCGGCTACACCCTCAGCCTGGACACCCCGTTCGTCACCGCCGGCGCCCCGGTGGACCTGCGGCTGCGCGTCCTCGGCGCGGACGGCCGACCGGTCACCGCCTACCTCCCCGCGCACGAGCGGGAGCTGCACCTGATGGTCGCCCCGCGCGACCTCTCGACCTTCCAGCACCTGCACCCCACCCGGGCCGCCGACGGCACCTGGAGCACTCCGGCCGCGCTACCGGCCGCGGGCGAGTACCGGGTCCTCGCCGAGTTCACCCCGGCCGGCTCCACCGAGGGCCTCACCCTCGGCGCCGACCTGCACGCCGCCGGCGACCTGCGCCCCGCGCCCCTGCCGGAGACCGGGCGCACCGTCACCGTGGACGGCTACACCGTCACCCTGGGCGGGGAGCTCACCCCCGGCCGCCCGGGTCGGCTCACCCTCACCGTGGCCAAGGACGGCCGGCCCGTCACCGACCTCCAGCCCTACCTCGGCGCCTACGGCCACCTGGTCGCCCTGCGGGCCGGCGACCTCGCCCAGCTCCACATCCACCCGGACAGCACCGCCCCCGGCCCGGACGTCACCTTCACCGGCACCGCACCCAGCGCGGGCGACTACCGGCTCTTCCTGGACTTCCGCCACCGGGACACCGTGCACACCGCGGCCTTCACCCTCCCCGCCGGCACCACCACCGCCACCGCCGTCCCCGTGCCGGCGCCGGACGGCCACCGGCACTGACCGGCCGCCCCGGGCGAACGGCCACGACCCCGCCCCCGGCTCAGGCGCGGGCGGGACCGTGGCCGGGACGGCTCAGGACGAGCGACGGGGGCGGCCCTTGCGGGCGGCACCGGCCTTGCCCGCACCCGCCCGACCCGCACCCGGCTTGCCACCGCCGGACTTTCCGCCCCCCGACCGGCCGCCGGCACCAGCCTTGCCCGCGCCCGCCTTGCCCGCACCAGCCTTGCCCCCGGCCGCCGCCTTGCCGGAGCCGGCCCGCGGCCGGCCGGCGGCCGCGCCGGGCTTCTGCTTCGGCTGGTCGGCCGCGGGAGCCGTCTGGCCCCGGCCGCGCGAGCTGTTGACCGTCCGCCCACGGACGATCCCGATGAACTCCTCGATCAGGTCGGTCGTCCGGTCCAGCTGCCAGGCCAGGGCGACCTGCGACTGCGGCGCGTCCGGCACCGCCCGGAAGATGAGGTCCCGGCGGTGGTGCAGCCGGGCGAGCGACTGCGGGACGAGGAGGACACCGACTCCCGCGGCCACCAGTTCGATCGCGTCGGCCGTGGTGGCCGGGCGCTCGATCGCGGGGCGGCCGGGCAGGTTCTCCCAGCCCAGGGTGTCGTCCAGCGGATGGAAGACGACCTCGTCGGCGAGGTCCGCGACGGGTACCTCCTCGGCCGCCGCCAGCCAGTGGTCCTTCGGGAAGACCACCACCGTGCTCTCGGTGTAGAGCGGGATCGCGCTGAGGCTGTCCCGGTCGACCGGGAGCCGGACCAGCCCGGCGTCGGCCTCGTCGGCCACCAGCGTCCGCGCGCCCTCCTCCACCGCCACCGCGACCAGGGTGAGCGGCACATCGGGCAGCCGCTCCTGCCACACGCGCACCCACTTACCGGGTGTCACGCCCGGAACGTATACCAGCCGGAACGAGGGGTTCGCCTGCATCTCTGTCACGCTGCAAGGCTACCGACCGTGATCGGGGCCGCCACTCACTCGCTTACCCTAGTCACCATGACATCGCTCAAGTCGAAGACGACCCAGACCATGAAGCCGGCCACCGCCGCGAAGAAGCTGGGCATCTACCTCAACGCCGCCCCCGCCGAGTTCCAGGAGGGCGTGATCTCCCGCGAGGAGTTCAACACGCTGCAGTCCGACCCGCCCGGGTGGCTCCAGGACCTGCGGCGCAACGGCCCGCACCCCCGCCCGGTCGTGGCGGCCAAGCTCGGCGTCTCCGTTTCGGGCCTGGCCCGCGGCGGGGTCACCGAGGCGCTCACCACCGAGCAGATCGAGGCCCTGAAGACGGAGAACCCCACCTGGCTGGAGCGCGAGCGCACCGTCCAGGCCGAGGTCCGCAAGGAGGCCGTGCGGATCAAGGAGAAGAACGCGCAGCAGGCCGCGACCCCGCCCGCCAAGACCGGCTGACCGGAGGACCGCGCTCCCCGCTCGACGCGGAAATCCGACCCCCGGCGCCGTGGGGCGGGGCACCCCCGCAGGGTGACCGGCATGACGGGCGCGGCCGGGGAGCTGGTGGGTGGGCGCTATCGACTGGTCGACCCGGTCGGGCGCGGGGGAATGGGTCGTGTGTGGCGTGGCCACGACGAGCTGCTCGATCGTGAGGTGGCGGTCAAGGAGGTGCTGCTGCCGCCCGACGCGGCGGCGGACCTGCGCTCCGAGCCGATCGCGCGCACGGAGCGCGAGGCGCGCGCCGCGGCGCGGCTGCGGCACCCTGGCATCGTGACGGTGCACGACGTCGTGCACCATCAGGGCGTTCCGTGGATCGTCATGGAGTTCATCGCCGGCCCCTCGCTCGCGGGTCTGATCCATGCCGAAGGGCGCCTCGACCGGGAGCGGGTCGCGGACCTCGGTGCCGAACTCGCGGACGCCCTCGCCCATGCGCACGCCGCCGGAGTGGTGCACCGCGATCTGAAGCCGGACAACGTGCTGGTGAGCGGGGACCGCCTGGTCATCACGGACTTCGGCATCGCCCGACTCCTCGACGCCACCGAGCCCTTGACCGGGACGAACACCGTCATCGGCACCCCGCAGTTCATGCCTCCGGAGCAGTTGGAGGGCCGGCGGGTCGACGCTCCGGCAGACCTGTGGGCGCTCCCCGCCCCGACCGCCCACGCGTAGGACGGCCCGCCCACGCCTACGACGGCCCCTCGGCCAGGTCGGCCGGCCCCCACCCCCGGTGTCGGCCGCCCCGGCCCTGCCACCGTCACCGTCACGACCAGGGCCGCCCGTGGTCGAGCAGGCGGCGCACCAGCCCGTCCAGGTCGACGTACTCGTGCTCGCGGCCCGGCGGGACCAGGCGGTCCGCGCGTGCGAGGAAGGACGTGACCTCGGCGGTCCGGGCCCGGAGCACGACGCTTCCCTCGTCCCCGCCGAGCAGGACCAGCACGCTGCCGGCGTCCTCCCCGGTGCCCGGCCGGATCGACACGTCGCCGATGCCCACCGCCCGCGTCACACCCGCAGCCAGCAGCTCCCGCGCGAACATCCAGGTGATCGGGTCGGCCCGGTCGACATGGCTGTCCAGGTAGACCGCGTAGGGCTCGGCCACGTCGTAGCGCAGGCGCGCCTTCACGCAGACGCTGAGACCGGGGCAGACGAGCGCCCGCAGGTCGAGGTCCAGGGCCGCCACCGGAGCACCGGAGCGCTGCGGGGGGACCTGCGGCGTCTCCCGGCCGGTCATTCCGGCTGCCCCGTGGCGCCGAGGACGGTCGGGAGGAACCGGGGTGGTTGCACCAGCCGGTGCCACTCGTGGTCGACCTGGCCGGGCACGGTGCGCCCGTAGCCGGTCCAGAGCGCGACGAGGTGCGTGAAGATCGGGGCCTGCTCATGAGGAATCGTTTCTTCGCCTGCGAAGGCGAAGGCCTGGAGGTCGTTTCTCATGCCTGGACAACGACGCGCCCCACCTGCGGTAACCCTCCACCGACGGCGGACTCGCGCCCGCCACCGGCGCGGGGCGCCGTGCGCCCGCCCACCCGGCCCCGGCCGACCCGCGCGCACTCGGCCCGGCGGGGGCCGGATAGATTGCCGGGACCAGCCACCCCGCCGCCCCGGGAGCCCCTCGTGCTCGACACCACGGACGCCGCCCTCGTACGCGAACTCCAGCGCGACGGCCGCGTCAGCTACCAGCGGCTCGCCGAGCTGCTGGAGATCTCCCGGGAGGCCGCGCGGGCCCGGGTGCAGCGGCTGCTGACCCGGGGCGAGGTGCGGATCGTCGGCATCGTGCCCCCCGCCGTGGCCGGGATCACCACCGTCGCCCACGTCTCCCTGGACGTCGCCGGCCCCGCCCGGCCGGTGGCGGCGGCGGCCGCCGGACGGCGGGCGGCCAGCTTCGTCTCCTGCACCGCCGGTCCGCGGAGCGTGCTGGCCGAGCTCAGGGTGGCCGACGACGCCGCGCTGGAGCGCGAGTTCGCCGCGCTGCGGGCGGTGCCCGGGGTGCGCGGCGTCGAGGTGTTCCGCTGCACCGAGCTGGTCCGGGACGCCTACGCGCAGGCCGCCCCGGACGTCCGGCCGGGCGGGCCGCCCGCGCTGGACGCGACCGACCGGCGGCTGCTCGGGCTGCTCCAGGCCGACGGGCGGGCCAGCTTCGCGGCACTGGCGGATCGGATCGGCCTCTCCCAACCCGCCACCCGGGCACGGGTGTTGCGCCTGCTGGAGGTCGGTGCGGTGCATGTCACCGGCCTGGTGGAGTCCCGTGCGCTCGGCGTCCGGGAGGCCGCCGGGGTGGGGCTCGGGGTACACGGACCGGTGCGGGAGGTCGCGGAGGCGGCCGCCGCGCTGCCGGGCGTCAACTACGTGGCCGCCGGCTACGGCCGCTTCGACCTCGTCTGCGGACTGGACGCCCCGGACCGCCCGGCGCTGCTGCACGGCCTGGAGGCGGTGCGCGCGCTGCCCGGCGTGACCCGCTCGGAGTCCTGGGTGCACCTCGACATCGTCAAGGAGTCCTACACCTACGATCTGCCCATCGAATAGGCATTCAGTAGGCCTAGTTAACGACGGGCGGATGATTCGCAGGCTGATGGCAAATCTCTGAGCGAAATGACACCCGAAAGCCCTTGACGCTTTCTTTTCACCCACCTTTCAATGGTCGGACACCTTCCCCGTGAGAGAGTCCGGTCCCCCGATGGTCTCTTCCCCTCCCCCACAGACCGCCGGCTCCCCCCAGCCCGCGGTCGAGGCGCTCCCCCGTTCACTGGGCGTCTTCGGCGGGGTCCTGCTCACCCTGTCCTGTGTCACGCCGGCCTCGTCGCTGTTCATCGTGGTCCCCCCGCTGCTGATGTCGCAGGGCAGCGGCGCCGTGATCAGCCTGCTGCTCGCCGCCGTGCTCTCGCTGGGCGTCGGCCTCTGCTACGCCGAACTCGGCACCCTGGTGCCCAGCGCCGGCGGCGAGTACTCGATCGTCGGCCAGGTGCTCGGCCGGCTGGCCGGCTGGCTGGTCTTCATGATCTCGATCGTCTCGCTGCTGGTCATCCCGCCGATCATCGCGCTCGGCACCGCCGGTTACCTCGGCTCGGTGCTCTCGCTGGACCCGGCGGTCGCCGGCGCCGCCGTGATGGCGCTGGCCGTCGCGGTCGGCGTCCTGGACATCAAGTCCAACGCGCTGATCACCGGGGTCTTCCTCGGGCTCGAAGTGCTCGCCGCCGGGATCGTCGCGGTGCTCGGCTTCACCCACGTCCACCAGCCGGTGTCCTCGCTGGTGCACGCCGTCGTCCCGGACGGGCAGGGCGGTACCGGACCGTTCACCCTCGGACTGCTGGTCTCCGGGCTCGCCGTGGCGATGTTCACCTACAACGGCTTCGGCACCGCCGTCTACCTCTCCGAGGACCTGCGCGACCCGCGCCGCTCGGTCGCCCGTACGGTGCTCTGGTCGCTACTGGCCGGGGTCGTGGTGATCACCGTCCCGGTCGTGGCGATCTGCCTCGGGGTCGACTCGCCCGACCGGCTGGCCGCCGGCGACCTGGTCGCCATCGTCGACTCCTGGGCCGGCAGCACGGTGGGCACCTTCGTCAGCCTCTGCATCGCCGCCGCCATCCTCAACGCCGTCATCGTCATGGTGATCCAGAACGGCCGGGTGCTGTACGCCTCCGCCCGCGACCGCACCTGGCCCGACCCGGTCAACCGGGCGCTCGGCACATTGCACCCGCGCTGGGGCTCGCCGTGGGTCGCCACGCTCGCGATCGGCGCGCCCGGCGCCGTCCTGGCCCTGACCGTGCCGATCGACGCGCTGCTCGGCTTCACCGGTGTCGTCGTCGCCGTGATCTACCTGCTGCTCGGGGTCGCCGCGCTGCTCGCCCGACGCGGCCGCCACCGGGACACGGCCGCCTGGCGGATGCCGCTCTGGCCCGTCGCCCCCGTGCTCACCACCGTCGTGCTCGGCTACGCGCTCACCCAGCAGGCCGGGCGGGACCTGCTGATCACCCTCGCGGTGCTGCTCGTCGGCGTCCTGTACTGGTTCCTCTACCTGCGCCCGCGCAGCGCGACCCACTGGGTGCTCAGCCTCCCGGCCGACCAGGCCGACGCCCCGCGCACCGCCGCCGACGGACCCGCCACCGCCGCCGACCGCACCCCCGCTGCCGTCACCGCCACCGCCTCGGAGAACTCGTGAACCGCCCCGCCGACCTGATCGTCCACAACGCCCACGTCCACACCGTGGACGACCGGCGCCCGCGCGCCGAGGCGGTCGCCGTCCGCGACGGCCGGATCGTCCATGTCGGCGACGGCGCCGACTGGCGCGCCCTGGCCGGCCCCGCCACCGAGGTCGTCGACGGCCGCGGGCGCCTGCTGGTGCCGGGCTTCGTCGACAGCCACAACCACGTCCGGCTCGGCTCCGACGCCGCCTGCGTCCAACTCGCCGGCGCCGCCGACCTGCCCGAGATCGGCCGCCGGATCACCGAGTGGCTGGACCGCAACCCCGACGCCGACTGGATCGAGGCCGAGGCGTTCGACTACTCCGCCGTCCCGGGCGGCCGGATGCCCACCGCCGCCGACCTCGACCCGTACACCGGCGACCGCCCCGCCCTCGTGCTCAGCTACGACGTGCACACCGCCTGGCTCAACACCGCCGCGCTGCGCCGCCTGGGCATCACCGCCGACACCCGCGAACTCGCCTTCGGCACCGTCCGCAAGGACCCGGCCACCGGCGAACCCACCGGCTTCCTCACCGACTTCGCGGTGCGCGGCCTCTCCCGCGACGGGCACCGCGCGCTGCGCGCCGCCGGCGTGCCGTGGGCCGACCCCGACCGGCAGTACGGACGTCTCGCCGCCAGCCTCGACCTGGCCGCCCGCTACGGCATCACCACCGTCGTCGAACCGCAGAACTCCCTGGACGACCTCGCCCTGTTCGAGCGGGCCATCGCCGAGGGCCGGCTGCGCTCCCGGCTGGTCGCCGCGCTGTTCCACCCGCGCGGCACCACCGCGGCGGACCTCGCCGAGTTCGCGGCGGCCGCCCGCCGTCACACCGGCGACCGGTTCCGGGTCGGCCCGCTGAAGCTGTACATCGACGACGTGGTGGAACCGCACACCGCCGCGCTGCTGGAGCCCTACGCGGGCCACCACAGCCACCGCGGCGAGACCTTCTACCCCGCCGAGGAGTTCGCCGAGCTGCTGACGGCGCTCGACGCGGCCGGCTTCCAGGCCTTCGTGCACGCGACCGGGGACCGCGGCATCCGCACCGTGCTGGACGCCGTCGAGCACGCCCGCCGGGTCAACGGCCCGCGCGACGCCCGGCACCAGGTCGTCCACGTCGAGTGCCTCGACCCGGCCGACGTGCCGCGCTTCGCCGAACTCGGCGTCGTCGCCTGCATGCAGCCCCGGCACTGCTCCCCCGACATCGCCGGCCCCGGCAAGGACTGGGCCGAGGCGGTCGGCGAGGGGCGCTGGTCCAAGGCCTGGCCGATGCGCAGCCTCCAGGAGGCCGGGGCGACACTGGCCTTCTCCAGCGACTGGAACGTCGCCGAGATGGACCCGCTGGTCGGCCTCTACACCGCCGTCACCCGCCGGGGACTGGCCGGCGGCGACCCGTGGATGGCCGAGGAGACCGTGTCGCTGGCCACCGCCCTGCGCGGGTACACGCTCGGCAGTGCCCACGCCAATTTCCTGGACGACCGGCTCGGGTCGCTCACGCCCGGCAAGCTCGCCGACCTCGTGCTGCTCTCCGACGACCTGTTCGCCCTCGACCCGAAGGCGATCCTGGAGGCCCGCGTCGAGCTGAGCGTCGTCGACGGGGAGGTCGTGCACCGGGCCTCGTGACCGCCCGCCACACCCCGGACCCGGGCCGGCCGGGCCCGGGTCCGGGGCCCGGTCAGCGGCCGACCTCGCGGGCGCGGAAGTCCTCGACGGTCTCACGGCGGATCAGCAGCCGGGCCCGGCCGTCCCGGACGGCGGCGACGGCCGGGCGCCCGACCAGGTTGTAGCCGGAGGCCATCGAGAACTGGTAGGCACCGGCGGCCGGGACGGCCAGCAGGTCCCCGGCCCGCAGGTCGGCCGGGAGGCCGGCGCCCCGGACCAGCACGTCGCCGGCCTCGCAGTGCCGGCCGACCACGTCCGTACGGGCCGGCGGGGCGTCGGAGTGCCGGCCGACCAGCCGCACGGTGTACGGGGCGCCGTAGAGTGCGGGCCGCGGGTTGTCGCTCATGCCGCCGTCGACGGCGGCGAAGACCCGGCCGTCGGCGCCGTGCTTCACGGACAGCACCCGGTAGAGGGCCACCCCGGCCGGCCCGGCGACGGCCCGGCCGGGCTCGACCACGAGGCGCGGAACCGCGAGCCCGGCCCCGGCGCAGCGGGCCGCGAGCCGCCGCGGCACCAGGGCGGCGAAGCCGGCGAGGTCGAAGGCGTCGTCCCCGGGCAGGTAGCGGATGCCGTGGCCGCCGCCGAGGTCCAGCTCGGGCAGCTCGACGCCGTGCCGGTCGCGCACCTCGGCGAGGAAGGCGACCACGGTGTCCACGGCGGCGAGGTAGGGCTCGACCTCGGTGATCTGCGAGCCCAGGTGGCAGTGCAGGCCGACCAGGTCGAGCCCGGGCTGGGCCAGCACCCGGGCGATCGCGTCGGCCGCGTCCCCACCGGCGATCGGGAAGCCGAACTTCTGGCCGCCGACGCCCGTGCGCACCGCCTCGTGGTGGCCGGCCGCGATGCCCGGGACCACCCGGACCAGCACCCGCTGCGGTGTGTCCGCCGCCACCAGGGCCGCCAGCCGGGCGATCTCGCCCGGCCCGTCGATGACGATCCGGCCGACCCGCAGCCGCCGGGCGAGCCTCAGCTCCTCCGGCGTCTTGGCGTTGCCGTGCAGCACGATCCGCTGCGCGGGGAACCCGGCGGAGGTGGCCAGCAAGAGCTCACCGGACGAGCAGACGTCCAGCCCCAGGCCCTCCTCGGCGACCCAGTCGGCCATCGCGCCGCAGAGGAACGCCTTGGCCGCGTAGAGCACGTCGGCCTGCGGCAGGGCCTGCCGGTAGGCGCGGGCGCGGGCCCGTACCTCCTCCTCGTCCAGGAGGTACAGCGGGGTGCCGAACCGGTCGGCGGCCTCGGCCAGGCCGACCCCGCCCACCAGCAGGTCCCCGCCGGGGGCGGCGTGCGCCGAGGCCGGCCAGGGGGCACCGAGCGGCGCGGCGGTCCCGGGGGACCCGCCCGGTGCGGTACCGGGCGCACCGGGCGGCGCGGTGCCGGGCCCGGCGGCCGGCGCGGATTCGGCCCGGCGGGCGGGGGCGGGGAGGACGGCGGTCGGGGTGGCGGACTGCTTCGTCATGGCGGGCTGCTCCTGCGGGGGAGGTCGGGAGGGTCGGCGCGCCGGGGGTGTCGGACCCGGCGCGGGCGGCGTCAGTCGAGGTAGTGCAGGGCGATCCGGCAGTGCGCCGCCCGGCCGCGCGAGGACCGGGCGGCGGCGGTGGACGGCTCGTCACCGTCCTGGTCCTCCCCCGGCCGGAGGGCGTCCGCCGGCCCGAGCGCGTCCGCCCGCCGGAGGGCGGCGATCGGCGCGGGGCGGCGGCGCGGCGGTACGGCGTCGGGCCCGACGGCGGCGAGCCGCCCTCCGGCGGTGACGGCCGTGGTGACGGTGCCGGCGGTGACGGTGGCGGCCGGGCCGGCCGTGACGGCGAAGCGGGCCTGGGTGTCGCTCATGGCGAACGTTCCTTCCGGAGTGGCCGCGGGCGCCGGTGCGGGCCCGCAGCTCCAGTGGAGCCCCGGTCCGCCCCGGCCGCGGCCGGCCTTGACGCGGGGCCTACGCGCGACGGGCCCTCCTTGACGGCTTCCTGACGTCCGCCGGGGCGAACGGGTGTGGCCGGCGGCCCTTCGCACCGGCGACCGCCCGCCGGCGAGCACGAGCGCGGCCCGGACGGCAGCGCGACGAGACCCGGACGCCGGCTCGGCGGGCCCCGGAAGCCGGCTCGACGGGGCCCCCGACGCCGGCTCGGCGGACCCCGAACCACCCACTGGACGAGATATGTCGTCAACCTGCATATACTTTTCCTCGGCAGGTGCGATATACATACGGGGTATGCAAGCCCGGCCCGGCCAGGAGGCTTTCCGCCCCGCCGTCCGAGGGCTTCCCGACGCCCGATCCTCAACAAGGGGGACCCATGTTCCAGACCAGTCCGTCCAGGAACGGCACCGACCCGGTGCTGCACCTGGACAACGTCACCCGGGTGCACGGCCGGGGCGCGGCCGAGGTGCACGCGCTGCGCGGGGTGGACCTCAAAGTGCGGGCCGGCGAGTTCGTCGCCGTGATGGGCCCGTCCGGGTCCGGCAAGTCGACCCTGCTGGCGCTCGCCGGCGGCCTGGACACCCCGAGCACCGGCCAGGTCCTGGTCGAGGGCGTCGCGCTGGGCGGACTCAGCCGCAAGAAGCTGGCCGCGGCGCGGCGGCACTCGATCGGCTACGTGTTCCAGGACTACAACCTGGTGCCGGCCCTCACCGCCGCCGAGAACATCGCGCTGCCGCGCGAACTCGACGGCGCCCCGGCGAAGGTGACGCGCCGTGAGGCGCGGGCCGCGCTGGAGGAGCTCGGCATCCCCGAGCTCGCCGACCGCTTCCCCGACGACATGTCCGGCGGCCAGCAGCAGCGCGTCGCCATCGCCCGCGCCCTGATCGGCGACCGCCGCCTCGTCCTCGCCGACGAGCCCACCGGCGCCCTCGACTCCACCACCGGCGAGGCCGTCCTCGCCGTGCTGCGCGCCCGCTGCGACGCCGGCGCCGCCGCGATGATGGTCACCCACGAACCCCGGCACGCCACCTGGGCCGACCGCGTCGTCTTCCTCCGCGACGGGCTGATCGTCGACGAGGGCTTCGGCCGCAGCGCCACGAGCCTGCACACGATGGCCGCCCGCCACGGGAACCGGACGGAGGCCACCGGATGAAGCTCGGCCCCCTGAAGGTCGCCCTGCGGATCGCCCGCCGAGACGCCCTGCGCGCCAAGGGCCGCAGCGCCCTCGTCATCGCCATGATCTCGCTGCCCGTCCTCGGCGTCGCCGGCGCCGACATCGTCTACCGCAGCGGCCAACTCGCCCCGGCGGAGCGGGTCGAACGGCTGCTCGGCGGGGCCGACGCGCTCGTCACCGCCCACGAGCCGGGCAGCACGGTCGAACAGCTCCCCTTCGCCGAGGACGGCACGCTCGCCCTCGGCGTCCGGCCCGGCCAGGCACCGAGCGCGGAGCAGACCCGCAGCGCCGGCGCCGACCCGGCCGCCCTGCTGCGGGAGCTGCTGCCCGGCGCCACCCTGCTGCCGGCCGCCTCCGGGCTCAACGCGAGCGCCGGCTCGCCCAACGGCCTGCTGCGGACCGAGACCGCCGAGGCCGACCTCACCGATCCGGTCTGGAAGGGCCGGCTGGAGCTGGTCGAGGGCCGCACCCCGAACGCTCCGCACGAAGCGGCCGTCACCCGGGAGTTCCTCACCGAGTCCGGCCTGCGGCTCGGCGACACCACCACCCTCAAGGGGCTGGAGAAGACGCCGTTCACCGTGACCGGAGTCGTCGAGCACCCCGGTGACCTCGCCAAGGTCGAGATCGTCGGCCGCCCCGGCGAGGTCCTCGCCCAGCTCGTCGCGGCCGCGCCGGCCGCCGCCAAGCCCCCGACCGGGGCCGGCGAGCGGTCCACGCCGGGCAAGCCGGCCTGGCTGCTCCGGCTGCCCGGCGGGAAGACCCTCGACTGGGAGGGCGTCAAGGAGCTGAACCGCTACGGCTTCAGCGCGACCTCGCGCGCGGTGGCGCTCGACCCGCCCGCCGAGTCGCAGGTGCCGTACAACAACCACGCCCCGCTGACGTTCGGCTCCGGCAGCGCGCTGCGCTCCGACAGCACCGTCGTGGTGGCCACCGTCGCGGGGATGGCCCTGCTGGAGGTCGCCCTGCTCGCCGGGCCCGCCTTCGCGGTCGGTGCCCGCCGCTCCCGCCGGCAGCTCGCGCTGGTCGGGGCGAGCGGTGGCGACCGGGGCCACATCGCGGCCATCGTGCTCGGCTCGGGCGTGGTCCTCGGCACGGTCGGCGCGGTCGCCGGCGTGGTGCTCGGCACCGGCCTGGTCGCCGCCCTCCGCCCGTGGATCGAGGAGACCGCCGGCACCCGGTTCGGCCACTTCGGCCTCGAAGCGCCGGACCTGCTCGCGATCGCCCTCGTCGGCGTCCTCACCGCCCTGCTCGCCGCGGCGCTGCCCGCCCTGCAGGCCGCCCGGCAGAGCGTCGCCGCGGGCCTCACCGGCCGCGACACCGTCAAGCCGCCGAGCCGCTGGACCACCGCCGCCGGCCTGGTGCTCTTCGTCGCCGGCGCGGCCACCGCGCTGCTCGCGGTGGGCACCGACGACGGCACCGGACGCGGTCTGCCGGTCTTCGCCGGCCTGGACGCGCAGACCCTGATGGTGCTCGCGGGATCGGCCGTCGCCGAGTTGGGCCTGCTCGCCCTCACCCCGCTGCTGATCGCCCTGTGCGGCCGGCTCGCCCGCTTCCTGCCGCTCGGCGGCCGGCTCGCCCTGCGCGACTCGGCCCGTCACCGCGGCCGCACCGCCCCGGCGATCGCGGCCGTGATGGCCGCCGTCGCCGGCTCGGTGGCCGTCGGCCTCTACACCGCCAGCAGCGACGCCCGGGACGCGGCCGCCTACCGGCCGCACAGCCCGGTCAACTCCGTCTCGCTCGGCGTGCTCACCGACACCCCCCAGCTCCCCCGGCTGCGCGCGGCGATCGAGCAGGACCTCCCGGACCTCGGCGAGCGCGCCGATCTCTCCACCGCGGTCTACTCCTGGTGCGCCGAGTGCTCCAGCAGCGTCACCGTCAAGGACGGCCTGGGCCGCGGGCCGCGCCCCCTGGTGGTCGGCGACGCGGTCGTCCTGCGCAACGCCTTCGCCGTCCGTGACGCGGCCGCCGAACAGGCCCTGGCGGCGGGCAAGGCCGTGGTCTTCGACCGCGCCCAGCTCAACGGCGACAAGGTGCTGCTCCAGCTGACCGGCGGCTTCACCGCCCCGCCGCAGCCGGGTGTCAACCCGACCCAGGAGGTCCGCGAGATCGCCGTCGACGCCGTCCTGGTCGACAACCCGGCCGCCGCCCGGTACGGGGCCGCCGTCATCAGCCCCCGGACGATCACGGGCCTGCACCTGACCGTGCGGCCCACCGGCTCGGTCTGGCTGCCGGCCACCGCGCCGGACCGCAAGGCGACCCAGCGCGCCGGGGCCACCGCCGACCAGATCCTGCCGAGCGCCTCGTTCGACGTGGAACGCGGGTTCCAGTCGAAGAGCGACCTGCCGACCCTCGCCCTCACCGGCTTCGCCGCGCTGGTCGTGCTCGGCGCCGCCTGCATCGCCACCGGCCTCGCCGCCGCCGACTCCCGACGGGACCAGGCGACCCTCGCGGCCGTCGGAGCGCCCCCGGGGATCCGCCGCAGCCTCTCCGGCATCCAGTGCGCGCTGATCGCCGTGCTCGGCGCCGCCCTCGGCACCGTCAACGGGTTCGTCCCGGCGGTCGCCCTGCTCAAGGCCCGCGCCGTCGACTACCCCGGGGCCACCGACCCGATCGTGGTGCCCTGGACGGACATCGCGCTCACCACCCTCGCCGTCCCGCTGGTCGCCGGGCTGCTGGCCGTCCTCTTCACCCGCTCCGACACCCCGCTCACCCGCCGGCTCAGTTGAGTCCGCGGTCGCCCCGGGCGCCGTCCCCCCGCACGCCGCGGGGGCGACGGCGCCCGTCGTGCGTCCGCCTCCCGGACCGCCCGGCCACGCCCGGCCGCCCCGGCACCGTCGTACGCTGACGATCACCCTCTCCCGGCCTTCCGAAGGTGGCGCAGTGAACCGACCGACCCCACCCGTGACCGCCCGCACGGCGACGCCCGCCGACGTCGACGCGATCGTCGCCACCCTGACGACCGCCTTCTTCGACGACCCGCTCTGGGGCCCGCCGTTCCCCGACCGCGAGCGGCGCGCGGCCCAGGCCTCCGCGATGTGGCGGCTGTTCGCCACCTCGGCGCTCCGCTACCCCTGGACGCTGGTGACGCCGAACGTCGAGTCCGCCGCGCTCTGGATCCCGCCCGGCGGCACCGACCTCAGCCCGCGGGAGCAGGAGACCTTCGAGGAGTTCCTGGTCGGCATCACCGACCGGGCCACCGCCGACGGCCTGCTCGAAATCTTCGAGGTCCTGGAGGCGGCCCACCCGAGAACCGAACCGCACTTCTTCCTGAGCCTGCTCGCCACCCACGGCGACCATCGCGGCCACGGTCTCGGCATGGGCCTGCTCGCCGAGAACCTCGCCCGCGTCGACGCCCTCGGCGCCGCCGCCTACCTGGAGTCCTGCAACCCCGCCAACAACGAGCGCTACGCCCGGGCGGGCTTCCACGAGCTCGACCGGGTCACCGTGCCCTCGGGGCACGTCGTCTCCACCATGTGGCGCCCGGCCCGCCCCTGAGCCGGCCTCCGGGGGCCGGGCGCCGCCCACCGGCCCCCGGCGGCGGAGGCCGGCATCGAGCCGGAGAACCGGGCGGCCTCGGAGAGCGGGATGCCCCGGGTCACCCGGCCGAGACCATCGGCCGGGTGGCCCGGCGACGGCGACGGCGACGGCGACGGCGACGGCGACGAGTACATCGTCACCACCGGCGGTCCGAGGAATCCGCGCGGCCGCTTCTCCCGTGCCGCGAGCGGCACGGTCGGCGGGGTCGGCCTCGCCGGGCGTCAGTCCTCCCGGGTGCCGGCCGCCGGCCGGGACCGCGTCCGGCGGGACGCGGCTCCGGCCGGGCCCGGGGGCTGTGGCCCCACCCGCCCGGTGGTGGCAGAGTGGCGCCCATGTGCGGCCGCTTCGTCTCCACCACCACGCCCCAGGGCCTGCTCGGCCTGCTCGGAGCGGCGGGCCCGCCCCCGGCCGAGGCCCTCGCGCCGAGCTGGAACGTGGCCCCCACCGACCCGGTCTGGACGGTGCTGGAGCGGGTCGACCACGAGACGGGCGAACTCGCCCGCCGGCTCCGCCCGATGCGCTGGGGGCTGGTGCCCTCCTGGTCGAAGGACCCGGCCACCGGGGCCCGGCTGATCAACGCCCGGTCCGAGACGGTGCACGAGAAGCCCGCCTTCCGCTCCGCCTTCGCCAAGCGCCGCTGCGTCCTGCCCGCCGACGGCTACTACGAGTGGGTGCGGGTGGCCGCCGCCGACGGCCGGAAGGCCTACAAGCAGCCGTACTACCTCCACCCCCGTGCCGGCGGCCCGCTGGTGATGGCCGGGCTGTACGAGTTCTGGCGCGACCGCTCGCTGCCCGAGGACGACCCGGCGGCCTGGCTCACCACGGCGACGATCATCACCACCGACGCCACCGACGCGGCCGGCCGGGTCCACGACCGGATGCCGCTCACCATCGGCCCGGACGACCTCGACGCCTGGCTCGACCCCGAACACACCGACCCGGCGGGGCTACGGCGGCTCCTTCACACACCGGCCGGCGACGAACTCGCGGTGCGGCCGGTCTCCACCGCCGTCAACAGCGTCCGCAACAACGGCGCCGACCTGCTGGCGGCCGTGCCGGACCCGGTGGGCCACGGAGACGGACCGGGCTGACCGGGCCCGGCCCCCTCTACCCCGGACCTCCCTGCCCCGGACCCCTCTGCCCCGGCCCCCTCTGCCCCGGGACCTGCGGCCCGGCCGCGGCCGCGGCGCCCGGGACCGGACCCGGGCGCCGCCGGACCGGCGCCGGGCGGAAGAGACGACCCGTGCCCCAGGCGGCCGGGACAGCGGGCGGCGGACCTTGGGTGACAGGCCCGGTACGCCGGGCGACGTCATCCGTTCCCGCCACCCGATGGGGATCCCACCATGTCCGCACAGTCCCCGCAGCTCACCCGCCACGACACCCGCCGCGCCCGCTGCCTGCCCGACCTGCTCGACCAGCACGTGGCCGCACGGCCGGACGCCATCGCCGTGACCGGCGCCGGCCTGCCCCTCACCTACCGTGAACTCGGTTCCGCCGCAGCGGAGTTGGGTGCCCACCTGCACCACCTCGGGGTGGCGGCGGACGACTGCGTCGGCCTCTACGTCGAACCCTCGCCGGACCTGATGGTGGGCGCCTGGGGAATCCTGTACGCCGGGGCCGCCTACCTGCCGCTCTCTCCGGAGTACCCGGAGGACCGGATCCGCTACATGATCGAGGACAGCCGGACCGGGGTGATCGTCACCCAGGAGCGCCTCCGGACCAGGCTGGCCGGGCTCGCCCCGCCCGGCACCCGGATCGTCACCTCCGCCGACCCGTACGGCGTCCACGAGATCCGCGACGCCGGAGCCGACGGCGCCCGCCCGTTCCCGCACCAGAGCCAGGGCCCGGGCGACCCCCCGCCGAGCCCCCGACCGGAGTCGCTCGCCTACGTCATCTACACCTCCGGCAGCACCGGCCGCCCCAAGGGCGTGATGATCGAGCACCGCGCCATCGTGTCCCAACTGCGCTGGCTGATCGACTGCGGCCACCTGGGGACCGACACCGTCGTGCTGCAGAAGACCCCGATGAGCTTCGACGCGGCGCAGTGGGAGATCCTGGCGCCGGCCGGCGGCGCCCGGGTCGTCATGGGCGCGCCGGGCGTCCACCGGGACCCGGAGGCCCTGCTCGACACCGTCCGGGAGTACGGGGTGACCACGCTGCAGTGCGTGCCCACCCTGCTCCAGGCGCTGCTGGACACCGAGCGGCTGGGCAGCTGCGGCACGCTGCGGCGGCTCTACTCGGGCGGCGAGGCGCTCTCCCGCCGGCTCGCCCGCGCCCTCACCACCGAACTGCCGTGGGCCACGCTGGTCAACCTGTACGGACCGACCGAGTGCACGATCAACGCGACCGCCCACGCCGTCGACCCCGCCGCGGTGGACGGGGAGGCCGGGTCGGTGCCGATCGGGGTGCCGGTCGACCGCACCGGTTGCTTCGTCCTCGACCGGGAGCTGGCGCCGGTGGAACCCGGCGCGACCGGCGAGCTGTACATCGGCGGCGTCCAACTCGCCCGCGGCTACCTGAACCGGCCCGACCTGACGGCGGAGCGCTTCACCGCCTCGCCGCACCTCCCGGGCGAGCGCCTCTACCGCACCGGGGACCTCGCCCACTGGAACCCGGACGGCACGCTCCAGTGCGCCGGCCGGGTGGACAACCAGGTCAAGCTGCGGGGCTACCGGGTCGAGCTGGACGAGATCGCGCTCGCCATCGAGGAGCACACCTGGGTCCGCCGGGCGGCCGCGATCGTCACCGACGACCCGCGGACGGGCCACCGGAACCTGGTGGCGTGCGTGGAGCTGAACCCCAAGGAGGCGGCCCTGATGGACCAGGGCAGCCACGGCGGCCACCACCGGTCCAAGGCGAGCCGGCTGCAGGTCCGGGCGCAGCTGTCCGATCCCGGTGTGCGGGACGCCGACGAGTTGGCCGGCCGGCCGGTGGTGGCGCTGCCCGGCCGGCGGGAGAGCGGGCGGCAGCGGCGCGAGACCTTCGCCCGCAAGACCTACCGCTTCTACGAGGGCGGACCGGTGACCCGGGCGGACCTGCTGGCACTGCTCGCGCCGCCCACCGTCCCGGAGCCGGCCGAGCCGGGCGCCGCCGCACCGGGCCTGGCCGAACTGGGCGGGATCCTGCGGTGGTTCGGCCAGTTCCACAGTCCGGAGCGGCTGCTGCCGAAGTACGCCTACGCCTCCCCCGGCGCGCTGTACGCCACCCAGCTGTACCTGGAGACCGGCGGCGCCGACGGTCTCGACGCCGGGGTGTACTACTACCACCCGGTCGAGCACACCCTGGTGCGGGTCGGCGACGGTGCCGGGCGCCCCGGCCTGACCGTCCACTTCCTCGGCAAGCGGCGCGCGATCGCGCCGGTGTACCGGAACAACATCCTGGAGGTGCTGGAGTTCGAGGCCGGCCACATGGTGGGCGTGTTCGAGGAGGTGCTGCCCGCCTACGGGCTGGCCGTCCGGCCGCTCGGCATCCTGCCGTCCGTCCGGGCCGGGTTGGACGTCGCCGAGGAGGACCACTACCTCGGCTCGTTCGGGATCGGCCCCGCCGACGGCCGGCCGCGGCCGGACCGCACCGAGTTCTACGTCCAGGCCCACCCCGGGCGGGTCGTGGGCCTGACCGCCGGCCAGTACCGCTACGCGGACGGCGCGTTGACGCGGATCTCGGACGAGCTGGTGCGGTCGCGGCACGTGATCGCGATCAACCAGCAGGTGTACGAGCGGGCCGGCTTCGGCATCACCGCCGTCAGCCGGGCCGACGAACCGTGGCTGGAGTACATCGGCCTGGGCAAGGCACTGCACCGGCTGCAGCGCGCCGGGCTCGGCCTCGGCCTCGGGTTCATGTCCTCCGGCTACAGCTCGCGGACCGGGCACCCGCTGCCGTCCGCGCGGCGGATCGACTCCGTGCTGGCCTCCTGCGGGATCGAGCCGGGACCGTCGTACTTCTTCCTCGGCGGGAAGGTGAGCGAGGAGCAGATCCGCAGCGAGGGCATGATCGAGGACGCCGTCCACATGAAGGGTCCGGCCGAGATCGTCCGGGACGAACTGGGCGCCGTCCTGCCCGACTACATGCTCCCCAACCGGGTGCTCGTCCTGGACGGGCTGCCGCTGACCGCCAACGGCAAGGTGGACACGAAGGCGCTCGCCGCCGATCCCGCGGTCCGCGACGCGGGCCCGGGCGGCCCGGACGTCCCGCCGTCGACGCCGACCGAGCACCGGCTCGCCGCGGCCTGGGGCGGGGCGCTGAAGTACGAGAACGTGTCGGTGGCGGACGACTTCTTCTCCGCCGGCGGGAACTCGCTGATCGCCGTGGCGCTGATCAACCGGCTCAACCGGGAGTTCGGCACCCGGCTGCCGCTGCAGATCCTGTTCGAGAGCCCGAAGCTGGCCGATCTGGCCGCCCGGATCGACGGGGACGCCGGCGAGCCCGGCTCGCGGCTGGTGCCGCTGCACCGCGAGGGCGCCGGCGGCCCGGTGTTCTGCTGGCCGGGGCTCGGCGGCTATCCGATGAACCTGCGCCTGCTCGGGCGCACCGTGGGCCGGCCGTTCTACGGCGTCCAGGCGCACGGCATCAACGCCGGGGAGACGCCGTACCCGACGATCCGGGAGATGGCCGCGGCCGATCTGGCCGAGATCCGCCGGGTGCAGCCCACCGGCCCCTACACCCTGTGGGGGTACTCCTTCGGCGCCCGGGTCGCCTTCGAGACGGCCTGGCAGCTGGAGCGGGCCGGCGAGCGGGTGGCGGACCTGCTGCTGATCTGCCCCGGCAATCCGGAGCTGCGCCGGGTCGGCGGCGGGCGGCACGGGCGCGAGGCCTCCTACCGCAACCCCGCCTATGTCGCGATCCTCTACTCGGTCTTCGCCGGCTCGGTCGGCGGGCCCGGCCTGGAGGCGTGCCTGGCCGAGGCGCACGACGAGGACGGCTTCACCGCCGTCGTCCACCGCCTGATGCCGGAGCTGGGCGAGGAGCTGATCCGCCGGATCACCCGGATCGTCGGGGAGACCTACGAGTTCGACTACAGCTTCGGCGAGCTCGCGCGGCGGCGGCTGGACGCGCCGGTGACCATCGTCAAGGCCGCCGGTGACGACTACTCCTTCATCGAGGGGAGTTCCGGCTACTCGGCCGCGCCGCCGCTCGTGGTCGAACTGGCCGGCGACCACTACGGCGTGCTGAGGGAGCACGGCATCGCCGAACTGGTCGCCGCGATCCGGGCCCGGCCGGCCGGCTGAGCGGCCGCCGGCGCCTCCCGCTCCGCCGAGCGGGAGGCGCCGACACCGGGGAAACTAAACCGCTCAGTTCATTATGTCAACCAAACGGTTCAGTCTTGACAGTGAACTGAATCGTGTAGTTCATTGGAGCCATGACCACCACCACCGCCACGCGGTCCACCGTCCGAGTCGTCCGCCCCGTCCACACCTACGAGGGCGCGGGCTTCCCGGTCCGCCGCCCCTTCCCCACCGCCGACCTGCCCTTCCTCGACCCCTTCCTGATGGTCGACCAGGTCGGCCCGGTGGAGCTCGCCCCCGGCGAGGCCAAGGGCGCCCCGCCGCACCCGCACCGCGGCTTCGAGACCATCCAGTACGTCATCGACGGCGACATCGCGAACGCCGACTCGCGGGGCCACCACGCGGTCGTCCGCGCCGGCGGCGTGCAGTGGCTCACCGCCGGCTCCGGGATCGTCCACGAGGCGCTGCCCACCGAGGAGTTCCTCGCCGCGGGCGGCCGTCAGCACATGCTCCAGATCTGGGTCAACCTGCCGGCCGCCCTCAAGACGCTCCCGCCGCGCAGCCAGAACGCGGAGGCCGCCGACCTGCCCGTGGTGACCACCGACGACGGCGCCGAACTCACCGTGATCGCCGGCAGCACGCACGGCGCCACCGGGCCGTTCACGACCCACACCCCGGTCCTCGTCGTGCACGCCCGCCTGGCCGCCGGCGCCCTGGCCGAGTTCACCGCCCCCGCCGGGCACAACGCCCTGCTGTACGTCCTGTCCGGCGAGGCCGCGACCCCCGACGCGCAGTTGCCGGACGGCCATCTCGCGGTGCTCGCCCAGGACGGCGAGCGCTTCACCGTCGAGGCGCCGGGCCGGGCCGCCGAGGTCCTGGTGCTGGTCGGCGAACCGATCGGCGAGCCGGTCGCCCGCAGCGGTCCCTTCGTGATGAACACCGTCGCCGAGCTGCACCAGGCCCAGCGGGACCACAGCCTCGGCCTGATGGGGCGGCTCCCCCGGTGACGCGCCCCCGGCCCCCGGGCCGGCCGGCCCCGCCGTCTTTGCGTACCGAACGGTTCAGTTCATACACTGGGCTCCCCCGCATCCAGGACCAGAACCCGGAGGACACCGCCATGGGCGCCGACACAGCGGACGCGACGGACGAGTACGGCATCCCGGTCATCCCGGACCCGACCGACGCCGCCCAGCGCAAGCGCCGGGCGATCATCGAGGCGGCGCTCACCGAGTTCCTGGCCGAGGGCTACTCGGCCGCGTCCATGGACGCGATCACCGGTCGCTCCGGCGTCTCCAAGGCGACCATCTACAAGCACTTCGGCAGCAAGGAGCGCCTGTTCCTGGCCGTCATCGGCGGTGTCCTGCCGCAGACCTACGCCGGGCTCGAATCCAGCACCTCCACCCTGGTGGGCGCCGCCGACCTGCGGGCAGCCCTGGTCGACCTCACCACCGCGTGGGCCCACGTCCTGCTGCGCCCCGACATCATGTCCCTGCGCCGGCTGGTCATCGGCGAGACTGAGCGCTTCCCGCAGCTGGGCCGGCTCTGGTACCGGCTCAGCTACGACATGATCAACGGGCCGCTGACCGAGGCCTTCACCGAGCTCGACCGGCTCGGGCGGCTGACCGCCCCCGAGCCGGAACTCGCCGTCCAGCAGCTGGTGGCGGCCACCCTCGGCGTCCCGCAGCTGATGCGGACCTTCGCCCCCGACGAGGAACTCGACGACGCCCGGCTGGCCGTCCTGATCGGCTCCGGTGTGGACCTCCTGCTCGCCCGGTACGCGGGGCCCGGCCCGGCCTGACCGGGGCGGGTGACCCGGGACCGGTCCGCGGCACCCTAGGCGACCGAGGCCAGGTAGGCCGCGGTCGACTCCGGGGTGGCGAGCCAGGCGGCGTGGTCGGCCGGCTCGGCATAGGTGTTGGCGAGGCGGCGGGCGACCGCCGGGTACGCCGCGGCCGCGGCGAACACGCCCCGCAGGTGCTCCGGCATCGCCAGCATCGCGGTGGTGAAGTCGACGGTGTGGCGCGCGTGCTCCTGCCAGAACCGTTCGAAGGTGTCGTGCATCCACGCGGGCGTGAACGGCTCCCCGCCGTGCGCGGCGATCGCCCGCAGGTAGGCGTCGGCGGCCCGCGCGGCACTGTTGGCGCCCTGGCCGGTGATCGGGTCGTTCAGCACCACCGCGTCGCCGATGCCCAGCACATGGACCTCCCCGCCGCTCCCGTCCAGCCGGGCCACCGGCCGGCGCACCGTCGGGGTGAGCGCCCCGTACAGCCCGGCCCCCGCGTCGGTCGGCTCGGCGGAGCCCCACAGCTCGGCCTCCCACGGGAGGTACGCGCCCAGGACCTCGCGGATCCGGGCCAACTGCGCGGCGGGGCCCGGGCGGTCGGGGAAGCAGTCCAGCGGCCCGCCGGGAACCGCCTCCCAGAGCAGGATCTCGCACGGCCCCGAGAGGGTCAGCGCCGGCTGCAGGTACAACTCCCCCAGGCCGGGCAGCGCGTGCATCCGCGCACTGGGTTCCGTCGCCGGATCGGGCGAGCCGACCCCGTGCACGTAGAGACAGGACAGCGACCGCTGCGGCGCGTCGTGCGGCGAGCGCCGCCCGTCCCGCTCGAAGATCCCGGCGAGTCCGCCCCGGCCGGCGGCCACCACGGTCAGCTCGTGCCGCCCGGCCAACTCCCGCAGGGCCGCGCGGTCCAGGGTGCGGTACTCCACCCGGCCGCCGCGCTCGGCGACCAGCTCCAGCCAGCGGGCCGTCTTCAGCCGCTGGTCCACCGACTGGGCCGGGTCGTCCAGGGTCATGGTGAACTCCAGCGCCCGCACCCCCGGCGGCGCCGCGAGCACCGAACGGACCGCGGAGACCGCGGGCGCCCGATCGGCCCACAGGTCCAGCCCCGCCGCCCGCTCGATCCGCAGCGCCGGGCCGAACATCGCCTGGGTGGAGAGCACCCGGCCGCCGCGCACCTGCGCCGCGGTCCGCTCCGCCACCACCGTCACCTCGTACCCGCCCGCGAGCAGGCCCAACGCCAGCTGCAGACCCGCCTGGCCCGCTCCGACAACGGCGATCCGACGCATGAACACCCTCCGGGGACGAAGGCTCTGATGGTAGGTCAGCCCACCGCCCCGGGCCCAGTGGGCCGATCCCGGACGCCCGCGCCACCGGGCGCGGCGCCCCGCCCGGACAGGACCCAATGCGCTGGCGCGACCAGCCGCACACCTGATAGCAATGTGACATGCTACACACCACCAAGGTCGCCCTCCGGGCCAGACACGAGGCCGACGTCCCCGTTCTGCAGACCGAGCTGTACGACGACGTCGTCACCCGCTCCCGGGCCGACTCCCGCCCCTGGCAGCCCATCGCGCCGGGGGCGGCCGAGTCCCCGTACGCGGTGGCCGCGCCCTCGGAGGACGCGGCCTGCTTCTCCGTCACCACCCTCCCCTCGGGCGAACTGGCCGGCGAGGCCCTGCTGTGGGGCATCGACACCCACAACCGCACCGCCCACCTGGGCATCTCCCTGCGCCCGGCGTTCCGCGGCCGGGGCCTGGCCCGCGAGGTCGTCACCCTGCTGTGCCACTACGGCTTCACCGTCCGCGGCCTCCACCGCCTCCAGGTCGACACCCTCGCCGAGAACCTGCCGATGATCGCCACCGCGACCCGGCTCGGGTTCACCCTCGAAGGCACCCTGCGCCGCTCCGCCTGGTCGTACGGCGCCCACCGCGACGAGGTCGTGCTCGGCCTCCTCGCCGAGGAGTGGACCGCCCCGGGCGACGTGCTCTCCGGACCGGCCCGACCGGACCGCTGACCCCGTCGCCTCCCCGGCCTTACGGGCCCGGGCCCGGATGCGGTCCGGGGGCTTTGCTGCGAGGGTGCCACCGTGGGCCACGCCCGACCGGGCGGGTGGGCCCGGCAGCGCGCTGGAGGAGTCGGAGATGGACCTGCACCTGTCGGGCAGGACGGCCGTGGTCACCGGGGCGGGCAAGGGCATCGGCCTCGCGGTCACCCGGGCCCTCGCCGCCGAGGGCGTCGGCGTACTGGCCGCGTCCCGCACCCTGACCGAGGACCTCGCCGGGCTCGGCCGAACGGCCGACGTCCTGCCCCTGCAGGTGGACCTCACCGCCGCGGACGGCCCGGCCCGGGCGGTCGACGCGGCGGTCACCCACTTCGGCGGGCTCGACCTGCTCGTCAACAACGTCGGCGCCGTCCGCCCGCGCCCGAACGGCTTCCTGTCCGTCACCGACGCCGACTGGGAGCAGGCGCTGACGGTCAACTTCCTGACCGCCGTCCGCACCACCCGGGCCGCGCTGCCCCATCTCCTCGAACGGGGCAGCGCCGCCGTCGTGACCATCAGCTCGGTCAACGCCGCGCTGCCCGACCCGGCGGTCATCGACTACAGCGCCGCGAAGGCGGCACTGGCCAACTTCTGCAAGTCCCTCTCCAAGGAGGTCGCCGCGCGCGGCGTCCGGGTGAACACCATCAGCCCCGGCCCGGTCTCGACCGCCCTGTGGCTCGGCGCCGGCGGCGTCGCCGCGACCGTGGCGGAGGCCGGCGGCGGCAACGCCGAGGAGGTCGTCCGGCAGGCCGCCGCCGAGTCGGCCACCGGCCGTTTCACCCGTCCGGAGGAGGTTACTGGTATGCCCGGCTATTCGAAGTTGAGGAGTGTCTGGGTTCCGGGCTGCAAACGGACGGACCTATGCCAGCTCAGGGTGACTTGCCCACGCACTTCGGCGTCGATGCCGAGGACCTGTCCGGTCACTCGTTGACCCACCGTCACAGTCTCTCCGCAGGAGGAGAGCCACTTCCACGACACCTCCAGCGGCGGGATGACCCATCGCAGGCTCAGGTGCTCCAAGAATCGACAAAAACACCGAACTGATGGATGGAGGCAACCTCTCCCGAGCACGCGTCACCACGATGAAACGTCGCCAAAAAGTCCTTGACACAGAGAGGGAGCGGATAGGTTACGACCGTGGCCCTACGCGCCCTTGCCACCCAGGTCACGCTGTTCAACCCCGTACTCCCGGCACCTCCTGTGCAATCTGGACTCGATGCCCGTCTTGAACGAGCCAGGGAAATCAAAACTCGGCACTGTGGATCGCCTGGCAGCCTGCATGATGACTCCCCCTATATGGGCCCTGTTCCCGCATTAATCGATCGGAGAGAATGGGCGGGGTCGTGGTCGGCGCCGCCCTCGGCCTGGCTGGTGGTGAGGCCGTACAACGCGTCGATGACGCGAAGACCGCTGGCGCCCTTGTGACCCCCTCGGCCGCTCGCCTCGCCCTGGCAGGATAGGGCGAGGCAGCGGGTTGAACCAGTGCGGCAGCAGCCGGGCAGCCCCAGCGCCTAGGCCACTCAGCACCACTCCTTCGGGTGAAGGACCGGCGCGTTTGGCCCCGTCCTGGCGTGCGATCGAGTATTACTGTTCTTGCCGTGATCACTTCGTAATTGGAGGAGCCTCCATGTCCCAGCCCACGCTGGAGCAGGCCAAGAGCATGTTCGACCGCATCGATGCCGACAAGGACGGCCGCGTGACCTGGGACGAAGTCGGGGCGTTCTCTGAGACCTTTGCTGCGGCTGGCTTTGTGGTGAAGATGGGAATGGAAAGCAAGGGTGTGAAGAAGGACGAGGCGGTCACCTTCGAAGAGTTCAAGGCTTTCTTTGGGCTCTAGCCTCCTGCGCGACGGACCTCCCGCACCCTTCTGGGTGGCGGGGGGTCTTTGTCGTTCTGCGGTGGCGTTATGTTGCGGATTGCAAGAAGGGTCAGTTCTAGAGAACGGAACCCCGGTGCGAGGGGCGTCTTGTAGCCCGTTTGGGTGGCGTCCGCCCGGGGGTCCGTGCGTGGGATCGGCTCGGTGATCGGGTCGAGATCCGCGCCAGCGATGTCGCTGACCTAACCTATGAGCGCATCGTGAGTCAGGTCCGCGCCGCCGACTACTGACCGCGCAGTGACCGGCTCACCGGTTCGCCACCGTCGGGTCCTGGGGCGGGGTGCTGGTCGAGCAGCGCGCGGGGCCGCCCGTAGAAGAGGCGGGCCGGGCCGGTGTCCGGGCACGCGAGCCGTCTTCGAGGATCAGCGGGCGGCCCGCGCCGGCGGACAGAACCAGGTAAGGGCCCGCACCGGGCCGGGCGCTCAGCGGCCGGCCCGGCGCGAGAGCTCCGCTGCGTAGCCGGGGCGTGTGTTGCCCGCCTCCTGTGTCCAGCCGGTGGCGGTGCGGATGCTGATGCCGAGGAGGTCGCTGAGGACGGAGGCGGGTAGTTCGGCGGCCAGGTCCAGCAGGGCGGTGGACCGACCGGCCCGGGTCTTGATGCCGAGCTCGTACAGCCTCGCCGCTTGGCGCTGGGCGCTGAGGGGGCGTCCGGCGCGCACGCCGGGCAAGAGCCAGTGGTGGTCGTCGGTGTGTCCGAGGGCGCCGTAGCCGCGGCGGGTGCGGACCAGGTCGCGTATCAGGTCGCTCAGTGGTGAGGGGACCTCCAGTGGCTTGGTGCCAAGGCGCAGGCTGAGGACGGTGCCGTCGTCCTGGATGTGGCTGGTGGTCAGGTGGGTGATCCTGCTGACGGGCTGGCCATACAGGAGGACGAGGCAGCCGGCGACGCGGTCGCCGGTCGCCAGCTTGGTGTCGTGCAGCAGGCGCTTGCTGATGCTCCAACGCAGCTCCGCGTCGGCGAGCGTGTCCTGGGCACGTGTTCCCCGGCGGCCGGGGGCGGCCAGCCGGCGGCAGTGACCGTGCTGGGCGGACCAGATCAGGAAGTTCCGGACCAGAATCCGGCCTGCTTGGTCGGAGGTGAGCCAGCGGTCGATGTCGGCCTGGGTGCAGGCGGCCAGGGTGATGTCGTGCTCGCGCAGCCAGGTGAGCAGGCGGATGGCCGCCCGGATGTCATTCTTCGCTGTCTGGGGCTGGCCGTGGGTCAGCGGCCGTCGCCTGGCTCGTCGCCGGAGCTTGTTCAGGTGGAACCAGGTCGCGAAGCTCTTGATGACGACCCGGTCGTCGCGGTCGTCGATCGCGGCGAGGGCTCGGGGCAGCCACTGCTCGAAGGCGGCCAGGTGCTCGTCGCGGCTGGGCAGGACGCTGTGGGCTGTGAGTGCGGCCCGCAGGTGGCTGATGGCCTTGGGCGGCGTCATCTCATCGAGCGTGGCATGGGTGAGGGGCTGCGTCATGTCGCGCAGGCTCGCCACCAGCTCCCGGCCGCCGGGCCGTTTCAGCCACAGCAGCAGTGAGGACCCGGGGCCGGCGGTGAGAGCGGCGGCGATGGGCTCGTGGCGCGGGTGCACGTGGCCGTCCGGGCCGGCGAGCAGGGCGCGCAGCTGGCGCCTGGCGGCGCAGGCCGGGCAGAGTCCGTGGTGGTGGAGGCGCTCCAGGCTGCCGCACCGGGAGCAGTGCCGGAAGGAGATCGGGTCCTTGGCGTAGCAGGTCTTGCACAGGGCTTTGCCGTCGGCGCAACGTGCGCCGACGTACCGGAGGTGGCCGCACGCCGAGCACGCTTCGCGGCGGCGGATGCAGGGGGTGCACAGCGCTCCGCCGTCGGGTCCGCGCCCGGCGACGATCCGGTCGGTGCCGCAGTTTGAGCACTCGGTGCGGTTGTTCAACCGGGTGCAGTTCGCGCACCGCGGGGCGTCGGTGTCGGCGAAGTGGCAGGGCTTGCGGATCTGGCAGACGGAACACACCGCGAGAGGGGGCCTCTGGCACCTTCCGCACACGGCCTGGCCGTTCGCGTCGCGGTAGGTCAGGGTGACGCGGCCGCACGGGGTGCAGGTCTCGTGGTTGACCGGGTCGCGGCGTACGCACGGGGCGCACAGGGGCTCGCCGTCGGCGGTGCGGGTCGTCACCGGCGAGGGCACCTTGCAGGAGGCGCACGGCTGCAGTCTGGCCTGCTCGTAGCACCTGCGGCAGCAGCGCGCGCCCGCGCGGGCGTAGTTCAGCGCGACCACGCGCCGGCAGAGGGGGCAGGGCGGCACGATGATGTTGCGGGCGCCGCGCGAGGCCAGAGCGGTGATCAGGGCGAGCACGCGGGGGGAGCCGTCGGCGCCCTGCCCGGTCAGCAGTTCGGGCCGGCGCGTCAAGTCCCTGAGCATGGCACTCTGCTGGGCCGGGAGCGGTAGCACCTGCGCGACGACGGCGGCCAGCTCGTCGCCGTTCAGGCCGGTGCCGGCCCGGCCCAGCAGTCGGCAGACCTCGGCGGGTGCGTCCACCGGCGCTGGGCGGTGCCGCTCACAGCGGGGCTGGCCGTCCTGGTCACGGCCCGCGACTTTCCGCTTCTCGCCACAGACCGCGCACGGCTGCCGACCGCTGCCGGTGGCCTTGTTGCCGCACGTCGAGCACAACCGCCGCGCGCCGTCGACGCGGTTGAGGACGCTCTGCTTGCCGCACCCGGCGCAGCGGGGCAGTACCAGGCGGGTTGGGCCGTGCGGCAGCAGTTCGCGGACCAGCAGCTCGATCAGGCGCGGGCCCTGTGGGCGGCCCGAGGTCAGCAGGGCGGGATCGGCGGCGAGGGCCTGGGCGAGGCGGCGCTGCTTGGCCCTGGTGTCGGCGACCCGTTCCACGGCCAGGGTGATGGCCTGCGCCGGGAGGCCCGGGTCCGCAGCGGCGACCGCTTCGGCGATCACCGACGTCGGCTCGGTCAGAAACCGCGGAGCCGGTGCGGTGGCGGTCACTGCGGACCGGGAACGATACGGGCCCGCTTGGGCCGGAACGCGCCCACGCCGGACTCCGGCCCCTCCCCGCCCGGGACGGGGGCCGCGTCCGATGCCGTCCGGCGGCCGTGTGATGCGGCGCGGACCGGCTCGATCAGCTCGTCCATGCGGCAGCCCAGGATGTCCAGCACGGCCATGAGCGTCTTCATGCTCAGCCGCTCGGGCTTCTCCACCACCAGGCGGTAGGTCTGGCTCGGCGACAGGTCGACGCCGCGCTCGGCCAGCAGCGGCCGCAGGTCAGTCGTGGAGAACATGCCGCGGGCGGCCATGAGCTCCCGAAGGTGCCAGCGGTAGTCGAGCTTGGCGGTCATACCATCTCCCGTTCGGTGCTGAAGGCGCGATCCAGCGCCTTGCGCATCATCGTGTTCATGAAGTCGGTGCTGACCCCGGTGTAGATCGCGGTGGTGGAGGCGAACCGATGGCCGACCTGCTCCTGCACGAACTTCGGGTCGGCGCCGTCTTCGATCAGGTGGGTCACGTACGAGTGCCGCAGGCAGTGCGGGACAAGCTCTTTGTCCATGCCCAGCGCGTCCCGGTAGGCGGCGAACCGCTCCTCGATCTCTCTGGGCTGCAGCCGCCCGCCCCGCTCGGTCAGCCACACCGCCCGGTGGCCGGCGTGGTGCCGGAACCGGGGCCGGATGTTGAGCAGGTAGTCCTCCAGCGACTCGACCGCCCACGGCATCACGCTGGCCACCATCCGTCGCCGCGGCCCCGAGCCCTTGCTCGCCTTGCCGTACCGGACGTGCATGTTGCCGTAGCGGCCCAGCTCCGGGGCCTTCGGGTTGCGGTAGAAGTCCGTGACGTCCAGGCGCGACACCTCACGGCATCGCAGGCCCCAGCCGTAGATCGTCTTGAAGACGGTGGCGTCCCGGTAGGCCGGCAGCGCGCCCTTCCTGCCGAGCCGCACCGCCTCGTCCACACGGTCGTCCGCGTAGTCGAACAGGGCCTGGACCTCCTCCCTGGTCATCGGTCGCCGGTCCGGGTCTCCCTCGTAGTCCTCCAGGTGGACCGCGGTGTTCCACTCATGGCAGATCTGCACTGGGTGGGTCCCGAATCGGACCTCGCACTCCTGGGCCCAGGCGTAGTGGGGTGAGGTGATGAAGTCGCAGAACAGGCGTATCGCGCCCTGGTAGGAGCGGATCGTCGACTTCGCTCTCCCGTGCTCGGCTATCAGCGAGTCGGTCCACTCGTCCATGTGCGCGGCAGTCCACTGCCATGGGTACTCGCCGCTGAACACGGTGAACCGCCTGACGATGCGGCGCCGTTCCTTGATCGTGTCCGGCTCCAGTCGCCGGCCGTGCTGCTGTCGCTCCCAGCCGCTCAGCATCGCGTCGAGCACAGCGTCCTCGGGGTGCAGCAACGAGACACCGTCGACCAGCTCCAGGCGTGCGGAGCCCTGGGGTGCCTCATCCTGCTGAACCACTCGACCCTCCCTTGCATCAGATGGAAGGATCATGCATCAAATGACTGATCGATGTCATCTTGCCTGTTCAGGGGCCATTAGCTCATGCACTACGGGCTGCTACGGTGAGCCGCAGGTCACCCTGCTGCATGGCCCCAAGGCATGCATCCGATGCAATTCCCCGGCCTTCGCCGACCTGGTCCTGTTCCTCGCCGGGGACCGGGCCGGCAATGTCACCGGCGCCGACTTCCGGATCGACGGCGGGCTGATCACCACCCTCTGAACCCGCTCCGCCCGTCCGCCGTCCCCGGGGACGGGTGGCGGGCGACCGGCAGCAGGGGCGGGCCGTGGGCAGCCACCGCGGACGGCACAATCACTGCATGCAGCACATCTTCCTGATCGGCATCGGCGCGGGCGATCCCGACCACCTCACCCTGCAGGCGGCCAAGGCCCTCGCCCGCACCGACGTCTTCTTCATCCTCGACAAGAACCAGGAACGGCAGGAGCTGATCCGGCTGCGCCGGCAGATGCTGGCCGAACACGCCCGGCCCGGCCACCGCGTGGTCGAGGTCCCGGACGCGGAGCGGGACCGCACCACCCCCGCGTACACCGCGGCCGTGGACGACTGGCGCAGCCGCCGGGCGGACGTGGTCGAGCGGCTGATCGCCGACCACCTCGGGCCGGACGAGACCGGCGCGTTCCTGGTCTGGGGCGACCCGAGCCTCTACGACAGCGTCATCGCCGTGGTCGACGAGGTACTGGCCCGCGGCGGCGGCTTCGGGTACGAGGTGATCCCGGGCATCAGCAGCGTCTCGGCGCTGGCCGCCCGGCACCGCACCACCCTGACCCGGGTCGGCCGCCCGGTGCAGATCACCACCGGCCGCCGCCTCGCCGAGGGCTTCCCCGAGGAGGTGGACGACGTGGTGGTGATGCTGGACGGGCGGGCCGCGTTCACCGAGATCGACCCCGAGGGCCTGGAGATCTTCTACGGCGCCTACCTCGGCACCCCGGACGAGATCCTCGCCGCCGGACCGCTCGCGCGGACCGCTCCCCGGATCCGCGAGCTGCGCGAGGAGGCCCGCGCGCGCAAGGGCTGGATCATGGACACCTATCTGCTCCGCCGCTCGGAGAACTGACCCGGCGCGGTGCGGCGGACGGCGGGTGCGGCGGACGGCGGGCGGTCGGACGGCGGTTGGTAAGGCGCCGGGCGTTCAGACGCCGGCCGCGACCGGGCGGCGGGAGAGCGCCTCGGCGGCCTTCACGGTGGCGTAGAAGGAGACGGCCAGCGCGAGGGCCAGGGCCGCGCCGGCGGCGAAGACGCTGCCGGAGGAGACGGCCTTCGCGCTGCCGGCCTCGGTCCGGGCGGATCCGGCGATGAAGGGCACGACCACCAGCACGGCGACCCCGAGGACGACCTCGCCCCAGACGACCTTGGGGAAGTGCCGCAGGGTCAGGTGCAGCAGCGAGGAGGTGTCGTCGGCGCGGCGGGCCCGGACGATCCGGGGCATCAGCCAGAACTGGTTGAACGCGCCCGCGGTCACCAGGCCGGCGACCAGGAGGATCTTGACCAGCAGCGCGATGCCGTAGCCGGTCGTCCACAGCTGGGAGATCGCGCCGACGTGCTTCCAGCTGAGCCAGAGGCCGGAGACGGTGACCGCGCCGACGCAGACCAGGGCGACCAGGCTGAAGCGGCGCCACATCTCGGCCCAGAGCGCACCGGCGTCGTCGCCGAGGCGGCCGCGGGTGCCGGCGAGGGCGACCAGCAGGGCGAGGCCGCCGAGCCAGACGGTGCCCGAGACGATGTGGGTCTGGTCGAAGGCCAGGTCGAGCCACTTGTCCAGGTCGGCGGGCTTGGTGGCGGGAACGGCCGCGATCAGGGTGACGGCGAGGGCGAGCGGCAGCGCGGTGAGGGCCACGGCGCCGGTGTGGCGGCGGACGGCCGGCACGAACAGGGCGGCCAGGGCGGCGGCCGTCACCACCAGGACGGCGTTCTGGACCAGGTAGACGGTGCCCTGGGCGATCCAGGCGCCCTTGGCGGCCGGGGCCTGGGGGTAGTCCCAGAGCCGTCCGGGCGCGAGGGCGTCGCCGAACGGCATGCCCTTGCCGGCCCGGGCCAGGCGGGCGGCGAGCTGGAAGTAGCCGGCGATCAGCAGCACCACCCCCGCCCAGGCGAGGTAGGTCGCCGATCTTCTTCGCAGCACCTCGGCGTTCCGGCCGCCGGTTTCCGCGGCGCGCAGCGCCGGACGGACGGTGGTGGCGTAGGTGACGGTGGCACCGATGACGCCGCTGAGGCCGATGAAGTAGCCGGTCTTGGTGAGGATCCGCCAGGTCTGGGGCATGGCGTATCCGGCCGTGTTCGCGGCCAGAAGGGCGTGATTCATGAGGTGAGGCCAACCTAAATCAAGAGGTTGTAAGTCATCGGGGTGACATCCGTCGTTCCATCGTCATCTTCTGGTGAGCTACCGACCGGTCAGCGGACCGGGCTGTCCCCTCCACGACGTTCCACCTGGTGGGACGGGGGCGGGCGGCCCACCGCGGCCGGCCCCCACGAGCAGCGGGGGCCGGGTGGGTACGTCCCGGGGGCGCCGGGTCAGGCGCCCGCCGCCACGGCCTCGGCGGGCGCGACGGCTTCCTTGCGGCCGAGGGCGAGGCCGTAGCGGCGCAGCAGGAGCACCGCGGTGGTGGCGAGGCCGACGAGCAGGCCCAGCCAGAGGCCCCGGGTCCCCCCGTCGAGCGGGTAGGCGAACAGCCAGGCGGCGGGCAGGCCCACCAGCCAGTAGCCGATGAGGGTGATCCGGAAGCCGCTCCGGGTGTCGTCGAGGCCCCGCAGCAGGCCGACGCCGATGTTCTGGGCGCAGTCGAAGAACTGCAGGACGGCGACGACGACGAGCAGGCCGGTGGCGATCCGCAGGCCCGGCTGGTCGGCCGGCGAGCCGGGGTCGAAGAAGGGCCGCAGCACCAGCTCGGGCAGGACCAGGTAGACGATGCCCACCAGCGCGGTGACGGCGGCTCCGCAGGCGAGAGCGGTGTTCTTGATCCGGCGCGCGGCCGGGTACGCGCCGAGGGCCAGTTCCCGGCTGACGTTGATGGAGGCGGCGTGCGAGAGGCCGACCGCGACCTGGAAGACGATGTAGATCAGCTGGTTGACGGCGGTGTGCGCGGCGAGCGCGGCGGCGCCGAAGCTGCCCGCGAGCAGCGCGGTGACGGAGAAGAACCCTGCCTCGGAGCCGTAGGTGGCGGCGATCGGGGTGCCGAGGCCGAGCAGGCGCCGCACGGTGGGGACGTCGGCGCGCCAGAAGTCCAGGCTCAGCAGCGGCGCGAGCTGCGGGTCCCGGCGGGCGCTGGCGTAGAGGGCGAGGAAGGAGAGCAGGTAGACGCTGCTGGTGGCGACGCCGATGCCGGTGAGGCCGAGTTCGGGCAGGCCCCAGGTGCCGTGGATGAAACCCCAGTTGAGGGCGGCGTTGACGGCCACCGAGGCGATGGTGATCTGCAGCAGGGCCTGCGGGCGGCGCATGCCGACGCTGAACTGACGGATCGCCTGGAACCAGAGGCAGGGCAGCAGGCCCGGGGCGAGGGCGGCGAGCATGCCCTGCGCGCGGTCCGCGACGGCGGCGTCCTGGCCGAGCAGGCCGGCGGCCTGTCCGATCAGGACCATCAGGACGGCGCCGGCGAGGCCGGCCAGGGTGGCGACGGCCATCGCGGCCCGCACCAGGCCGCGCACCTCCGCGCCGGCCGCGTCGGGGCCGGTGTCCGCGCCGGTCTCGCCGGGGCCCGCCCCGCCGGCCCGTTCGGCCCGGGCGGCGGCCGCGGCGACCTGGTTGCCGACCGAGGTGACCAGGCCGACGCCCATCGTGCGCAGTTGGTTGAAGACGACCAGGGCGAGCCCGCCGGCCGCCAGGGCCTCGGTGCCGAGGACGCCCATCATGATGGTGTCGGTGGTGGTCAGGGCGACTTGGGCGAGTTGGGTGAGGGCGAGCGGGACGGCGAGGGCCGCGAGGGCCCGGCTGTCGCGGGCGAGGATGGCGAGCTGCTGCATGGCGGGGTCACGTTCCTGGAAGTCAGGGCCTGCGGAGTTTGGTGAGGGCCTCGTCGATCTCGGCCTCGACGGCCGGGACGAGAAGATCGCGGGCGTTCATCCACTCGTCGTTGAAGACGGTGTCCATGTACTTCTCGCCGCCGTCGTTGATGAACGCGACCATAACGGAGTCCGGTGCGAGGGCGGGCAGCCGGCTCAGGGCCTCGTGGACGACGCCGCCGGCGGAGCCGCCGATCAGCAGACCGGTGCGGCGGGCGACCACCCGGGCGGTGGCGAAGGCCTCGATGTCACCGACCTTGACGCCTTCGTCGATGAGGTCGTAGTCGACGAGCAGGCCGATGGTGGCGCCCTCGGGGGTGCCGGTGCCGGACTGGTAGTAGTCGTGGGCGGGCGGGCCGAAGGCGATGGAGCCCTTGGGTTCGACGCCGACCACGCTCAGGCCGGGGACGGCCTTCTTCAGTTCGCGGGCGGTGCCGCACAGGCCGCCGCCGGTGCCGACCGCGCCGACCAGCACGTCGACACGGTGGTCGAGGGCCTGGGCGATCTCCCGGCCCACGGCGTAGTACCCCACCGCGTTGCTGGGGTTGTTGTGCTGCTCGGTGAAGAAGGTGTTCTCCCGGCCGCGGGCCATGTCCTCGGCGAGCTCCTCGCGGGCGGCGGTGTGCAGTTCCTCCCCGCCGTCGCCGTCCACGTGGACGAGGTCGGCGCCCATGGCCTTCATACCGCGCAGCTTGTCGACGGCGGCGTGGTTGTCCACCACGGCACTGAAGCGGTAACCGCGTTCGGCGGCGACGACCGCCAGCCCCAGACCGGTGTTGCCGGAGGTCGACTCGATGATGTGGCCGCCCTCGCGGAGCTCGCCGCGCTCCTCGGCGTCGAGGACCATCTGGCGGGCCATCCGGATCTTGGCGCTGCCGGTGGGGTTGAACATCTCCAGCTTGAGCAGGAGGCGGGCGCCGTTGTCGGCGCGGGCGAGTTCGAACAGCGGGGTGTAGCCGATGAGGTCGGATATCCGGGTGACCACCGGCGGGCGGTTCAGGGCGTCGTTCATGCGGGGCTCCGTGGGGACGGCGAGAGCGGGGACGGCGGGGAGGACGGCGAGGGCGGGCCGGGGTCAGCGGTCGAGGCGCCAGCGCGGGCGGCCGCCGCCCTCCGGGTGGTCGATGACGACCTTCGGCGGCAGGGGCAGCTCGTGGAACGGGGACTCGTTGGAGTCCATCTGGTAGCCCGCGGTGTTGGGGTAGACGAGCAGGTCACCCACCCGGGGCCGGGCCGGGAACGCGATCTTGCGCCAGGTCAGCAGGTCGGAGTCCAGGCAGCTGGCACCGCCGACGCAGGCCGCGAACGGCTCCGCCGGGCCGTCGCCGGCGCGGTCACCCAGCAGGACCGGGTCGGGCAGGTACTCGCTGTTGAACCACTGCTCGGACAGGCTCAGGCTGGTGCCGTCGACGGTGACGATCCCGTAGCCGGCGCGGTCCTTGACGCCCTGGACCTGGAAGACGGACGATCCGGCGCGGTCCAGCAGGGCGCGGCCGGGTTCCACCAGCAGCCGCACCCCGGCCTGCCGCAGCCGTTCGGCCAGGCTCGGACCCGTACCGCCGGGGCTCGCGGCGAGGATCGCGCGCAGCGCGTCGGCCCCGGCGACCGGCGAGTGGTACGGGTAGAAGTCCTCCCGGGCGAAGGCCTTGCCGGCGTGGTAGTGCCCGGGGCCCTGCTCGGCGAGGAAGGTCTGCCAGGCGTCCGCGGCCACGTAGTCGACGGCGAAGCCGCCGCCGATGCTGATCCGGTCCGCCGGCAGGCCCAACACCCTGGCCTTGCCGCAGAGTTCGACGAGCTCACCGGCGAGGTCGGTGCGCGGCCGCACCTCGTAGCCGGAGAGGTGGAAGCTGAAGCCCTCCATCCGGACGGTGCCCGCGGCGGCGGCGCAGCGGCGCAGCGCCTCGTCCAACTGGGCGCCGTCGAGGCCGAACCGGCTGCGGGGCTGGGCCGGCGGGTGGCAGCGCAGCAGGATCCGGGCGGGGCGGGCGCCGCCGAGGGCCAGCACCCGGTCGAGTTCGTCGAGCGCGTCGACGGCGATCAGGGCGCCCTGCCGGGCGGCGACGCCGAGCAGGTGCCCGGTCTTGGCGGGGCCGGTGACCACCAGGTCCTCGCCGCGCACGCCGTGGCCGAGCGCGTCGCGCAGCTCGCCCGGGGAGGCGACGTCGACGCCGGCGCCGGCCGCCGCGCAGCGGTCCATGAACACCGAGGCCTTGTTGGCCTTCTTGGCGTAGTGGACCCGGCCCTCGACCCCGGCCTCGGCCAGGGCGGCGTGGAAGGCGGCGAGGTTGGCGTCGAAGCGTTCCGGCAGCAGGTAGTGGAACGGGCCGCCGAGGCCGTGGGCGAGTTCGGGCAGCAGGCCGGTGGCCTGGATCCGGTCGGTGAGCGGGTCGGCGTGGGCGGGCAGGGTCAGCGCCACAGGGCCACCTCGGTGCCGAGGCCCTGGGCGGTGGCGAGCTGGGCGAAGCGGTGGCCCAGCGCGATGTCCGTGACGACGAGGCCGCTGTTGTAGGCGAAGATCCGCTGCTCGGGTGCGGTGCGGGCCTTGGAGACCCCGGAGAGGACGACGGGCAGCTCAAGGTCCACCGCCGGGAAGGCGCCGTCCTCGTCGGCCATGTCGGTGCCGGTGACCCTCATCTGGGCCTCGCTGGTGGCGATCACCCGGTCGGCGCGGTGCAGCGTCGAGGGGGCGAGGCCGTGGCCGACCAGGATCGACACCGCGCCGGGCTTCAGCCAGTCCGCCTCCACGGCGGCGGCGGTGTGGCCGCCGGCGGTGGCGACGAGGACGTCGGCGTCCCGGGCGGCCCGCCGGAGGTCCTCGACGAGCTCGATCTCGCGGTCGGGGAAGTGCCGGGCGAGTTCGGCGCGGACGGCGGCGATGCCCTCGGGGTGGGTGCCGGACAGCAGCAGCCGGTCGAGCTTCGGCAGGGTGGTGAGCAGGAACGGCAGCGCGAGCCGGCCCTGGGTGCCGGTGCCGATCACCAGGGCGGTGCGCGCGTCCGGCGCGGCGCACTCGCGGGCCAGCAGGGCGGAGACGGCCGGGGTGCGCAGCGAACCGATCCGGGAGCAGTCCATCATCGCGACCGGCAGGCCGGTGACGTCGTCGTAGATGGTCAGCGTCGTGTAGTAGTGCTGGTTCTCGCGGCTCTCGTGCAGGCCGTGCTTGTAGGAGGTCTTGATCGCGACGACGTTGCGGGAGCCGTCGCGGCCGAGCATCGCGTAGGAGACGGAGTGGCCGTCGGCGGGCTTGACGGTGAGCTTGCGCGGGTTGTCGGACTGGCCGGCGGCCAGGGTGCGGTAGGCCTGTTCGACGGTGTCGACGACGTCGGCGAGGGAGATGTCCAGGCCGGCGAGGTCGCTGGTGGAGAGTACGCGCAGGGTGGTGTCGTCCCGGTCCACGGGGGTCCCCTTTCGAGGTGGTGGGGCTGAGGCTGGGCGGGGCCGGAGGTCCCGGCGGGCGGCCCGGTTCAGGCGGCCGCGGCGGCGGTCAGGCGGCCCAGGCGGTGAGGGCGGCCTGGCCGTAGCCGTGCTCGTCGTGCTCGGCGAGCGGCCGGGTGGGCCGGCCCTCGACGCGGACGGAGGCGCGCTTGAGCCAGCGGTCGGTGCCGTCGTAGCGGGCCCGGAACGGCACCCGGCCGTGGACGACGATGTCGTTGTCGACGACCAGGACGTCCCCCGGCTCCAGGGCGACGGCGACCGAGACGCGGGCCAGCTCCTCACCGAGGTGGCCGTAGGCCTCGCGCCACGCCTCGTCCGTCTCCTCCAGCGGGGTGTAGGCGGGGTCGTAACGCATGGTCAGGCCCTCGGGCGAGTCGAACAGGGTGGGCACCGGCGCGGGCCGGCCGGCGAAGTGCCGGGCCTGCTCGTAGGCGTCGTCGGGCAGGATCGGCGCGACGGGGCGCTTGAGCCGGGCGAGGTCGGCCCCGGCGAGTTCGGCCAGGCGCACGCTGGCCGCCGTGGTGGCGATCCCGTCGTGGTTGCGCAGGCAGCAGAGCAGCAGCAGGTGGGCGCGGCCGGGGTGGAAGGCGTCCTCGGTGTGCGGGGTGAGCAGGACGGAGCTGGAGGCGCCGGTCTGCTCGCTCTCGTGGCCGGGCGAGGGGATGATGTTGTGCACGAACCGGCCGTCCTGCTGACCGTCCCAGGCGATCGGGGTGCCCATCAGCGTGGAGACGAGCAGCAGCGCCACGTCGTACAGCGCGCCGGCGTCGCCGACGCCGGACCAGTGGCCCGGGGTCGGGCCCAGCCGCAGGTCGTCGACGTCCAGACCGCGGAGCACGAAGAGACCGTCGGCGGTGTCGACCGGGCGCAGCGCGTGGCGCAGCGGCTCGCTGAGCCCGGCGCACCGCGCGGGCAGGTCGGCCAGCAGGGCGGGGCTGGTCGAGGAACCGTGCAGGGCCAGCAACGTGGCCGCGGTGGCGGTGAGTTCCGCGGTGGCCCCGGCGTCGA
Organism: Kitasatospora sp. NPDC091207; assembly: GCF_044768625.1. Lineage (NCBI taxonomy): Bacteria > Bacillati > Actinomycetota > Actinomycetes > Kitasatosporales > Streptomycetaceae > Kitasatospora > Kitasatospora sp. NPDC091207. Next base: position 87,242 of record NZ_JBIVVS010000008.1, on the reverse strand, counting down.
GGCGGCGTACCGGGGCGGGGCAGGTGGGCACGGTGGCACCTTCCGTGGCAGGCAGGAGGAGCGCGGGCATGCGGCATCGCCGCACCGGCTTGAGGGGGGTGACGGGAGTAACGCGAGAGGCGTCGGTCCGGCGCGGGCTCGGGCTGCCGGACACCAGGAACGTAACAACGACTGTGAGGTTAGGCAACCCTCACTCGTGTGATTGTCTACATTTACGTAGTCTCAGTTCCATCGGTGCGTACACCCGGCGCACCGTGCCAACGCCCCAGGTCAGCACTCGGATTGACGATTTCCCGCGCGTGGCCGGATCTCATGTGCGCCCCGTCGCGCGGCTTGCGGAAGCCTCGGAACTTAGGATAGGTAACCCTAAGCACGTAAAGCTCAACCCGAATCGAGGAACGAACGTGGGCGTCACCAGACGACAGCTGCTGTGGGCCGGTGCCGGTTTCGGGGTGGCCGGTACGCTCGCCGCCTGCAGCAGCGGCACGGGCGGGTCCGAGGACACCGCGTCGACCGGCACGGTCTCCGAACAGCCCCGCACCGGTGGCACCCTGAAGATCGGCGCGCTCGGCAAGGCGTCCGCCGTCACCCGTGACCCGCACGGCACGCAGGCCAACGAGAGCGACTATCTGATCATCAGTCTGCTCTACGACACCCTGGCCGTCCCCGGGGACACCACGAACACCGCCCCGCGCCTGGCCGCCTCCTGGAAGCCCTCCGAGGACCTGAAGACCTGGCGCTTCACCCTCGTCGACGGTGCGACGTTCCACGACGGCACCCCGGTGACCGCCGACGACGTGGTCTGGTCGCTCCAGCGCCTGCGCAACACCCCCGCCGGCAAGAGCCGCCTGCCCGGCATCCAGCCCGAGGGCATCAGGGCCGAGGACGCGAAGACCGTCGTCCTGGTCTCCGACTACCCCAACGCCGACCTGCCGCTGCAGACCCGGCTCACCACCTTCGTGCTGAAGAAGGACACCAAGGACGACGCCCTCGCCGGCGCGCCCGGCACCGGCCCCTTCAAGCTCGACTGGTACCGCGACGGCAACGCCCGCCTGGTCCGCAACGACGACTGGTACGGCGGGAAGCCCCCGCTGGACGCCGTCGAGGTGCGGATCTTCGAGAGCCCGCAGGCCATGGCCAACGCGCTGCTGGCCGGTCAGATCGACGTCGCCTCCAACGTCGGCGCCGTCGCCGCCCGCACCGCCGAGGCCCGCAAGGACATCCAGATCCTGCGCCGCGGCAACGACATGGCGATGCCGATCGTCATGCGCACCGCCGACGGCCCGTTCGCCGACGTCCGGGTCCGCGAGGCGCTGCGCCTGGCCGTCGACCGCGACGCCATGGTCAAGCAGGTGCTGTCGGGCTACGGCACCGTCGGCAACGACATCCTCGGCACCGGCGACCCCGCGTTCGCCAAGGACATCCCCCAGCGCAAGCGCGACCTCGCGAAGGCCAAGCAGCTCCTCGCCGACGCCGGGTTCGACACCGCCCGGACGTACGACCTCGTCACCACCGAGGACATCGCGGGCCTGGCGGAGTCCGCGACCCTGTTCGCGACCCAGGTCCGCGAGGCCGGCGTGAAGATCAACGTGGTCAAGCAGGACTCCAAGATCTTCTGGGACGCCACCTGGCTCAAGGCCCCGCTCTACACCACCTACTGGGGCACCAACGACTCGGTGGTGTTCTTCGCCTCCAAGACGATGCTCTCCGACGCCGGCCAGAACGAGGCCGGCTGGCAGGAGCCCGCGTTCGACGAGGTCTACCGCAAGGCCATCGGCACCGCGGACGCCACCGAGCGCGGCAAGGTGCTGCACCAGCTCCAGGAGATCGAGTTCGCCGAGTCCGGCTACCTGCTCTGGGGCATGGCCGACGGCATCGACCTGGCCGGCTCCGCCGTCCGCAACCTGCCCAAGCTCCCCGGCTACGGCCGCGTCCAGCTCGAAAAGACGTGGCTGGCCCGTTGAGTGACACCCCGACAGCCGGGGGCGCCCTGGCGCCCCCGGCGTCCGCCGACGCCGCGCCGCCGGCCGCCCTCGGGCGGGCCGCGCGGCTGATCGCCAAGCGCCTGGTCCTGCTGGGCCTCCTGCTGGCCGCCGTGTTCGCCGCGGTCGCCCTGCTCCCCGGGGACGCGGCCAACGCCACCTCCGAACGCGGCGAGACCGCGGCCGACATGGCCGTGCGCCGCGCCGCGCTCGGCCTCGACCGCCCGCTCGCCGTACGGTTCTGGGACTGGGTGAGCGGCCTGCCCACCGGCGACCTCGGCACCACCGCCCACGGACAGCCCGTCACCGCCGTGCTGTCCGGCCCGTTCCCCAACACCCTGCTGCTGGGCGGCCTGGCGCTCGCGGCGAGCATCCTCGGCGCGCTCGCCCTCGGCTGCTGGACGGCGCTGCGCCCCGGCGGCCGCGCCGACCGCGCCGTCGCCGTGCTCGCCACCGCCGCCTTCGCCGTCCCCGAGTTCGTCCTCTCCATCGGCCTGCTGCTGGTGCTGTCCCAGTGGACCGGCTGGCTGCCCGCCGTCACCCTCACCGGGGCGGACGGCGCCCCCGCCTCCTGGGACATGCTCGTGCTGCCCGCCCTCGCCCTCGCGATCCCGCAGATCGGCTGGAACACCCGGATCGTGCGCGGCGCGCTCGCCGACCAGGCCGCCCTGCCCCACGTACGGGCCGCCGTCCTCGACGGTCTGCCGCGCCGGCGCGTCCTCACCCACCACATGCTTCCCGGCGCCCTGCCCGCCGTCGCGGTCGCCGTCGCCACCTCCGCCGGCATGCTGCTCGGCGGCGCCGTCGTCGTCGAGACCCTCTTCAACTACCCCGGGATCGGCGCCGTCCTGGCCGGCGCGATCGCCGACCGCGACACCCCCCTGGTCGCCGGCGTCGTCGCCGCCACCGGAGCCGCCATCAGCACCCTGCTCCTGTTCGCCGACCTCATCCGCGACCGCGTCCTGGGAGCACGTCCGTGACCAGCGCCCCCACCGCCCCCGCCACCCGCACCGCGGCGGGCCCGCCCCGCGCCGGCGCCCGGCGCCGGCGCGCCGCCCTGCGCGCCGCGCCCGCCGCCGTGCTGGTGCTGCTCGCCCTGACCGGCCCGCTGCTCGCCCCGCACGCCGTCGACCAACCGGTCACCGCGCCCTACGCCGCCCCCGACGACGCCGCCGCCCTCGGCGGGGACCAGCTCGGCCGGGACGTCCTCAGCCGGCTGCTGCACGGCGGCGCGCCCCTGATCGCCACCGCGCTCGGGGTCGCCGTGGTCGTCACCGGCGCCGCCGTCGTCATCGGCATCCTCGCCGCGCTCCGGCCGCGCCTCGGCCGGCTCGTCGAGCGCACCGCCGACCTCGCCATCCTGCTGCCCCCGGTCCTCGGCATCATGCTCGTCGCCCTGGCCTGGCCCGCCGACGGACGGCTGCCGGTGGCCGCCGCGGCCACCGTCCTCGGCATCCCCTACGCCGTGCGCATCGTCGCCGCGGCCGCCGCGCCCATCGCCGCCACCGGCTACGTCGAGGCCGCGGCCGCCGGCGGCGAGCGCCTCTGGTACCTGGCCGCCCGCGAGGTCCTGCCCAACCTGCGCGCCACCGTGCTCGCCCTGTTCGGGCTGCGCTTCGTGGAGGGCGTCTACGTCGTCTCGGTCGCGGCCTTCCTCCAGCTCGGACCCCAACCACCGGAAGCCGACTGGGCCCTGATGATCCGTGAGAACGCCGCCGGCATCATGCTCAACCCCTGGGCCGTCGCCGCGCCCTGCCTGGCCATCGGCCTGCTCGCGGTCAGCGTCAACCTCGCCGCCGACGCCCTCGCCCCCACCCGGACCACCCCGGAGACCGCGCTGTGAGCACCACCTCGCCCGACGACCGCGCCGTGGCCGCCCCCTCGCCCGGCGACCGCGCCGAGGACGCCACCACGGGCAGCTCCTCCCCCGCCGCCGCCCGGGTGAGCGGCCTGTCGATCGCCCTCCACGACACCCCGCTGCTGGCGGACGCCACGCTCATACTCGAACCCGGCCGCGTCCACGCCGTCACCGGCCCCTCCGGGGCGGGCAAGACCACCCTGCTGCACGCCCTGGTCGGCGCGCTCCCCGCGGGCGCGCGGGTCACCACCGGCAGCGTCGACGTCCTGGGCCACGACATCCTCGCCCTCCCGCCCGACCGCCTGCGGGACCTGCGCCGCCACCGGCTCGCCTTCGTCGGGCAGGACCCGGGCTCCGGCCTCAACCCGCGGATGCGGATCGGCCGGCTCATCACCGAGACCGCCGCCGACCGCGGCCGCGCCGCCCTGCTCGACCTGCTGCGCCAGGTCCGCCTCCCCGCCGACGAGCAGCTCGAACGCCGCCGCGCCGCCGCGCTGTCCGGCGGACAGCAGCGCCGCGTCGCGCTCGCCCGCGCGCTCGCCCGGCGCCCCGACATCCTCCTCCTCGACGAACCCACCGCCGGCCTCGACCCCGCCCTGCGCGACGACATAGCCGACCTGCTGCGCGACATCGCGGCCCGCGACAACCTCGCCGTCGCCTTCTCCAGCCACGACCCGGCGTTCGTCGCCCGCTGCGCCGACGACACCCTCGAACTGCGTCCCGCCGGCCGGCCCGGCCCCCCGGCCGCGCCCCGCGCGACAGCGCCCGGCCCGCGCCGGGACGCCGCCCCCGGCGGTGCCCCCGGGGCCCGCGCCGACGGCGGGAGCCCCGTCCTGACGGTCCGCGCGCTGGTCGCCCACACCGGCACCGGACGCGCCCGGCGCCAGGTCCTGTCCGGTGTCGACCTCGACCTCCGCCCCGGCACCCTGACCGGGATCACCGGTCCCTCCGGCTGCGGGAAGACCACCCTGGTCCGCACCCTGGCCGGCCTCCACCGGGCCAGCGGCGGCACCGTCGCCCTCGACGGCGAACCGCTCCGCGACTCCCACCTGCGGCGCAGCCGCGACCAGCGCCGCCGCATCCAGGTCGTCCCGCAGAACCCCCTCGGCGCCCTCAATCCCGCCCACACCGTCGGCGCCACCCTCACCCGGCCCCTGAAGCTGCACTTCGCACTGCCCTCGGCGCGGTGCGACGAACGTGTCGCGGAGCTGCTCGCCTCGGTCGGCCTGCCCGCCGCCCACGCGGCCCGGTACCCGCACGAACTCTCCGGAGGGCAACGCCAACGCGTCTCCGTGGCCCGGGCGCTGGCCGCCGAACCCGACGTCCTGCTGTGCGACGAGGTCACCTCCGCGCTCGACCCCGGGACGGCCGCCGGCATCATGGCGCTGCTGGCCGGGCTACGAAGCGACCGGGGCCTCGCCGTCGTCCTCGTCAGCCACGACCTGCCGCTGGTCGCCGACCACGCCGACGGCGTCCTCGCGCTCGACGGCCCAGCCCCTGCGGCGCTCGCGGGTCAGCACCCAGTCGTCGGTCCGGCGCGGAGCTGAGCGCGCCGCGCCGCCGCGGGCCGCGGTCGCGCACACCCGCCGCAGCAGGGAGTTCAGCTGGGTGCGCTCGCCGCGCGTCAGCGAGGCCAGCAGCTCGTCCTGCGCGGCCGACGCGTCGCTGTGCAGGATCTCCAGCGCGACCTGCCCGGCCGGGGTGAGCGTGAGCACTTCGTGCCGCCCGCCGACCTGGACGAACAGGGACTGCACCAGGCCCGCGGCCAGGAGGTCGTCGAGCGTCTGCGCGGTGTCGTCACCGGCGCCGCGAATCCGGTCGACGAGGTCGGGGCGGGCGTGCGGCCCCAGCCGGGCCAGGGTGGAGAGGGCGGTCAGGTGGGCCGGGCTCATCCCCCGGAACTCCAGGCGCTCCGCGAGCAGCGAGTCGGCCGCCCGGCCGGCCGCCGACAGGAGGTGAACGGTCTGCTCGAAGGGACTCGACGATCCCTTCCTCCTGTCGTACACGTCGCATCCAATCGCTGGGGGAGGGCCGCACCACCTCCGGCGGGGGTCCCGGGAACCACCGACGCCATGCCACGCTGCCGAACGCCGGTCGCGGTGAGGACCGCAGGACCCGCTCGCCCGCCGCGCCGAGCACGGCGCCGCGCTACAAGGTGAACCGAGCCCACCATAGCCGGGCCGGCGCCATCGGTCTACATCGATGTCGTCCGTCACCCCGGCGGCCGGGCCCGCTCCCCCGCCGCCCGTCACCCGCCGCCGCTCACCCGCCCCTCGTCACCGCCCCCGGACGGCCGCCGCGGCGTACTCCACGTACTCGTGCAGCCCGTACGCCAGCCCCAGGCTCACCAGCGCCACCGCCGTCACCGCCGTCAGACAGACCGCGCCGACCCGCCGCGCCCGCCCGCGCGGCCGGACCGGCACCGCCCCGAGCAGCGCCTCGACCCGCTGCGGCACCGGCCCCGCGCTCACCGACGGGAGCGGGTTCCGGCCGCCGCCCGCCCGCGCGGTGGCCGACCCGGCCAGCGCCGCCCGCGCGATCGCCGTCGCCGCCAGCCGGCGGTCGCCCACCGAGCCGGCCGCGGCCTCGTCCGCCCACCGCTCCAGGTGGAAGCCCAACGCCTCCCGCAGGCCCCGCAGCGCCGGGTGCACCCCGGCGGCGAGGTCGGTGACCGCGGACAGCAGGTGGTGGTGGCCCGCCAGGTGGGCCCGCTCGTGCGCGAGGAGCACCTCGCGCTCCGCCGGACCGAGCGCCCGCACCATGCCGGTGGTCACCACGACCCGGCCGCGGCGGCGGCGGAAGCCCGGCAGGGCGAACGCCTCCGCGTCCTCTCCCGGCACCACCAGCACATCGCCGTCGGCCACCCCGTCCCCGGTCGCCGCCCAGGCCCGCGCCAGCAGCGCGCGGTGGTCGAGCCACCGGCGCGCCAGCACCACGGCCTGGACCAGCAGCAGCACCCCGGCGACGCAGGACAGCGGCACGGCGGCCGGCCACTCGGTCAGCACGCGGGACAGCGGGATCCGCTCCAGGGCGGCGAGGAACGGCACGTGGAACAGCGCGACCAGGGCCGCCACCGTGCCGCCCGCCAGCAGCACGGCCGCACCGGTCAGCGCCAGGCACGCCTCGCGCGGCGGCAGCAGCGCGGCCAGCCGGCGGGCGGCCGCCGCCGCACCCCACGGGGCCGCCGTCGCCAGGACGACCAGGGCCAGGAAGACGGTCATTCGCGATCCTCGGATTCCATCAGGAGGCGCCGCAGCACCTCCTCGTCCCCCTCGGACAGTGACGACACGAACCGCTTCAGCACCAGCTCGCGCCGCGGGTCGCTCTCCAGCTCCCGGCGCATCCGCCCGGCCACCAGACCGGCGGCGTCGGCGAGCGGCGCGTAGGCGAAGCCCCGCCCGGGGCGGCTGCGCTCCAGCGTCCCGTTCTCGTGCAGCCGGCTCAGGACCGTCGCCACCGTCGTCCGGGCCAGTCCCCGGTCGAGCGCCTCGTTGACCTCCTGCGCCGTCAGCGGCCGGTCGGCCGCCCACAGCACGGCCAGCACGTCCGCGACCAGTTCGCCGTGCGGCCGTCTCGGGTCCCGGCCGTCGTCCCGGCTGTCGTCCACCATCTCCCGCTCCCTGCCGCGCCCCCGGATAGGCGTGCAGCGAACCCGGCGATGCCTGTGCCCCCGCCGGGTCCGGCCGCGCGAACGCGGGCGATCCGGTCGGATGTTCATAAGGTATGCCTCAGCTCACTGTACTGGTCGGGCGTGCCGGCCCCCGCCCGACGCCCCAGCGGCCCGGCCGCGTCATCCCGGACCCGGCACTCCCCCGCCGCACACCCCGCGCCGCTCCACCCGGGGGTGATCACGCCGGCGCCCGGTACTCCCCGGCGCCCGGCCCGGCCGGTGATCCGGTGCGCCGTGGGTGCGCCCTGCTGCGCACCTTCGGAGAATGGGTCACTGGGCACCTGCCGGGAGCGCGGAACGAAGGAGTGGCAGTGCTGGAGGAAATGCCGCCACGAGCGGGCCAGGTGCCCTCTGCCGTGGACCTGCCCCCGGGCCGGAGCGTGCTGTCGGTGCACGTGGCCAGGCTCGGCGCGGCGCCGGTCCGGACGCTGAACCCCGACACCGTCCACCTCGCGGCCAGCACGATGAAGGTGGCCGTCCTCGTCGCGCTGCACCGCAGCGGACTGGACCTCGACACCCCGGTACCGGTGCACAACTCGTTCGCCTCGGCGGCCTACGGGCCCCGGTTCGGCGTCCTGCGGGAGCGGGACGACGACGCCGGCCCCTGGCAGGCACTGGGGACGGAACGGACCCTCCGGTGGCTGTCCGAGCGCATGATCGTCCACTCGTCGAACCTCGCCACCAACCTGTGCCTCGCCCACGTCGGGCTGGACGCCGTCACCGAGGTCTGGCACCTGGCGCGGGCCCGGTGCAGCGCCACCGGCCGCGGCATCGACGACGTCGGCGCCCAGGCGGCGGGCATCAGCAACGTGGTGACGGCCGCCGACCTGGCCCGGCTGCTGCGCCTGCTGCCGCCGGAGCTGCTCGACGTGCTGGCCGCCAACGAACACCGGGTCGACCTGGCCGCCGGCCTGCCCCCCGGCACCCGGGTCGCCTTCAAGAACGGCTGGTTCCCCGGCGTGCGGCACAGCGCGGGCATCGTCTACCCGCCGGACGCGCCGCCCTACGGCATCGCGGTCTGCTACACCGGCCCGCTGGCCAGCGGGGACGCGGTCGACGACCCGGCCGCCCGGCTGCTGGCCCGGATCTCCGCCGGCTACTGGGCCCGGCGCCACACCCTGGCGCCGGGAGGCTCCCGTTGACCGGGCAGCGGTCCGCCCGCCCGGTCCGCGCGGTGACGACCGGCCGCGGCCCCGGCACCCCGGGGCGGTGCCGGTCGGTGACCGGCCCCGGCGCCGAACGGGGCGCCGAGGCCGGCGGGTCAGCGGGGCGTCAACGGCCCTGGAGGGACTTGACGTTGTCGCCGAAGGTCCAGCCCTTCGAACCGTCCCAGTTGGCCGACCAGGTCATGAGCCCCTTCAGCGCGCCGCCGAAGGCGTTCCACGACTGGCTCACCAGGCTCGGCGCCATGTAGCCGCCGCCCGCCCCGGGTTGGGCCGGCAGACCGGGCACCTGCTTGTCGTACGGCACCTTGATCGTGGTGCCCTGGATGACCAGGCCGTTGTTCAGGCAGGTGGTCTGCGCGGTGAAGCCCTGAACGGTACCGGCCTGGTAGGAGTCGCCGGAGCAGCCGTACATGCTGCCGTTGTAGTACTGCATGTTCAGCCACCACAGGCGGCCGTTGTCGACGTACTTCTTGATGATCGGCAGGTAGGAGCCCCAGATCGACCCGTAGGTGACGCTTCCGCCGGTGACGTACGCGGTCTCGGGGGCCATCGTCAGGCCGAAGCCGGCCGGCATCTGGGCCAGCACGCCGTCGATGATGCGGATCAGGTTGGACTGGGAGGCGGACAGCGTGGTGATGCTGCCGCTGCCGGACAGCCCGGTCTCGATGTCGATGTCGATGCCGTCGAAGTTGTACTTCTTGAGGATCGGGACGACGGTCGCCACGAACTTGTCGGCGACGGTGCTGGAGCTGAGGTCGATGCCGGCGGCGGCGCCACCGATCGACATCAGCAGGGTCGCCCCGGCCGCCTTCGCCTGGCACATCTCGGCGGGCGTGGAGACCTTGACGCCGGCGTCCATGCCGTCCTGCCACAGCACGGTGCCGTCCGAGAGGATCACCGGGAAGGCGGCGTTGATGACGTTGTAGCCGTGCGCGGCGATCCGGCTGTCCGTGATGGGCACCCAGCCCATCCCGGGGTGGACGCCGTTCGCGGCGCCGTCCCAGTTCTCCCAGTAGCCCTGGAGGACCTTGCCCGCCGGCTTGGGCTTCGTGGGGCAGGTGTCACCCGGCGGCGTGGTGGTCGGCGGGGTGGTCGTGGGCGGCGTGGTGGTCGGCGGGGTGGTGGTGGGCGGCGTCGTGGTCGGCGGAGCCGTGGTGGGCGGCGCGGTGGTCGGCGACGGGCTGGTGCCGCCGGGCCCGGCCAGTGCCACGTCGTCCGCGTAGAACGCGGGCTGCCCGTACCACCCGTGCAGGTAGACGGTCACCGAGGTGGTGTTCGCCCCGGTGCTGAAGGCGACGTTGAGCTGGCTGTAGGCCGGGCTGCTCGCCGTCCAGGTGGACGTGGTGCCGGTGATGCCGGTGCCGGTGGCGCCCAGGTAGACGTAGCTGCCCTGGACGTAGGCGCTCAGCGAGTACTGGGAGTTGGGCTGCACGCTGATGGTCTGGGCGCACTGGGCGGTGTCCTGGCCGGTCGGCGTGGCCTTGAGCGCGGCGGCACCGGCGTGGACCGGGCTGCCGACGACCGCGCCGGAACCGCCGGAACAGGTCCAGTCGGAGAGTCCGTTCTCGAAGCCGGCGTTGGCCACCAGATTGGGGGTGGCGGCCCCGGCCGTGACGGCTCCGGCGGCGGCGATGCCGGCGCCGATCAGGGCGGCGGCGCTCACCCCGGCGATGGAGCGCCGCAGGACGGCCGGTCCGCGCTCGGCGCGGTCGGCCCGGCGCACCCGGGCGGCGCGTTCCACGGCCGCCCGCTGCGGGCGGGGGGTTCGAAGCGGCTCGCTCCCGGCCCGGTCGCCGCCGGGGCGACCTGGCTCCGGGCTGGGGCGGACCTCGCCCGACAGACGTGGTGTACGGGACCTCCGACGGAACATGCTGTGCTCCCTTCCCGCCGAGCGCCATGGACATGACCGACGCGTGGGGGCGTGACGCCCGGCTCTGGGTGAGGTGGGGACATGTGGGGCTGTGCCGGTCCGGATCGTAGAAGGGGCGGCGGAGTCAGTCAATAGGTCTGGACCAATTGCGAGCGGCGCGCCCCGGCCGGACAGGCGTGAGGCAGGGGATTCCCGCACCTGGGAGGGCCTCTGACGTCCCGTTGCGGCGTCTGCGGTCCGGGTGGCCGAGCAAGGAGGCCGGGGGCGGGCCGACGGGGCCCGACGCGACGTCAGCCGGGCCGGAGCGATGCCTGCCGGGCGATGGCTGCCGGGCGATGACTACCGGGGTGTCAGCCGAGCTCGGACCCGGCGGTGCCGAGGGTGTCGCGCAGCCACTGCTCGACCCCGGCCACGTGGATCATGGCCCAGGCGTGCGCGAGGTCGGGGCGGCGGCCGGCGATGGCGTCGAAGATGGCGCGGTGCTGCTCGCGGGTCCGGGCGACCGCGCCCTCCTCGGTGAGGCCGCGCCAGATCCGGGCCCGTGCGGTCGGGCCGGACAGCCCGTCGATGAGCGAGCAGAGCACGGTGTTGCCCGAGCCCGCCGCGATTCTTCGGTGGAACTCCACGTCGTTGTCGATCAGCTCGTCGAGGGTCGCGTCCTCGCGCAGCGCCGCCAGGACCTCGCCGAGCGCGGCGATGTCCTCGTCGGACATCACCCGGGCGGCCATCGCCGCGGCGGCGGGCTCCAGGATGCGGCGGACCTCCAGGAACTCCAGCACCGTGTCGTCCCGGTGGAAGTCCAGGACGAAGCCGAGCGCGTCCAGCAGCAGGTGGGGTTCCAGGCTGGTCACGTAGGTGCCGTCGCCCTGGCGCACGTCCAGCACCCTGATCAGGGAGAGGGCCTTGACCGCCTCACGCAGCGAGTTGCGCGACAGGCCGAGCCGCTCGGCGAGATCGGCCTCCTTGGGCAGGCGCGAGCCGGGCCGCAGCTCACCGCTGACGATCATGGCCTTGATCTTCTCGATCGCCTCGTCGGTGACTGGCACGGTATTGCCTCCCTCTTCCTGATCTTCACAGCATAATCATCTCGCCCCCCCTGGGCCGAGGCTCCGTTCACCACGGAGGGCCGGGGCCGGTGGAGGGTGTCAGGCGTCCGCGCACGGTGGTCGGCTCAGCCCACCCGGCCGCCCGGAGCGGGAACGTCGAGGCCGTACACCCGGATCGCGTTGCGGCGGAACACCGCGTCCCGCTCGTCCGGGCCGAGCCCGTCCACCAGCTGCCCGGCGGTCCGGACGACCTCCGGGTAGCCGGCCCGGAGGGTGCACACCGGCCAGTCGGAACCGAAGAGGAGGCGCCGCGGGCCGAAGGCGTCGAGGACGGTGTCGGCGTACGGCCGGAGGTCCTCGGCCGCCCACCGGTCGGGCGCGGCCTCGGTGACCAGGCCGGAGAGCTTGCCCACGGTATTGGGCAGGGCCGCCAGGCGGCGCACCTCCGCCGCCCAGGGTTCGAGTGCCCCGGCGGCGACCGGCGGCTTGCCGAGGTGGTCGAGGACGAAGGTCAGGCCGGGGAGGCCGGCCGCCGCGGCGGTGGCGGCGGGCAGTTGGCGCGCCGTGACCACGAGGTCGTAGGCGAGACCCGCCCCGGCGACCGCGAGCAGTCCGCGCCGGACGTCGGGGCGGAGCAGCCACCCGGGGTCGGGTTCCTCCTGGACCTGGTGGCGGATGCCCACCAACCGGTCCCCGCCGGGCAGTTCGCGCAGGGCGGCGAGCGCGTCGGCGACATCGGGGGCGGTGAGGTCGGTCCAGCCGACCACGCCGGCGATCAGGCCGCCGCCGGCGGCGAGGGCCAGCAGTTCGGGGGTCTCCCCGGGGACGCAGACGGTCTGGACGACGACGGTGGCGGTCACGCCGGCGGCGCGGGCCCGGGAGGTGAGCTCGTCGACGCCGAAGGAGCGGGCGAGCGGCGCGAGGGCCGCGCCGGTGATCCAGGGCTGCGGCCGCACCGCGAGGTCCCAGAGGTGGTGGTGCGCGTCGATGATCCCGGGGCCGGTCACAGCTCCCACACCGCCGCGAGCCCGGCCCCGGCACCGTCCTCGGTGTAGTCGTGCGCGACGTCGAGGAGTTCGCCCATCCGCGCCTGCCAGGCGACGTTGACCGGGAGCCGTTCCAGTTCGCCGAGCAGCCGGCCGTAGTCCTCGCATTCGAGCAGGTGGAACAGCTCGCGGCCGCTGCGCCAGATGGTCCAGGAGGTGACGCCGGCGGCGCGGATGGCGGCGGTCAGCTCGGCGGGCACCGCGCGGTGGGCGGCCTCGTACTCCTCGATCCGGTCCTCGCGGACGCGCGTGTGCAGGGCGATCCTCATGACGGCTCCGGGTCGGGTCGGGTGGGGTCGACGATGATGACGTCCAGGACACGGGGGCCGTGCACGCCCTCGACCCGGTCGAGTTCGATGTCGCTGGTGGCGGACGGGCCCGAGACGAAGGTCAGCGGCCGGGTCGGGTCGAGACGGGCGAGGGCGTCGGGGACGTCGTCGGCGATCTGTCCGGCCCGGATGACGCACAGGTGGTAGTCGGGGATCAGGGTGAGGGCGCGGCGGCCCTGGCCGGGACCGGCGTCGAGCACGATGGTCCCGGTGACGGCGATGCCGACGGCGGCGAGGGTGACGGCGCCGTCCAGGGCGTCCAGCGCGGCGATGTCCAGTGGTTCCTCGTGCCACTCCCGGTCGCCGGGCGGCAGCAGCTCGGCGGGGAAACCGGCGGGCAGCGCCAGCCGGACGGCGGCCCGGGCGGTGAGGGCGGCGCCGATGGCGGCCGGCAGGCCCGCCCGGTCAGTACGGGTGACGGTGGCCCGGTAGTCGGCGACGCGCTCGGCGAACAGGGCGACGGTGTCCTCGCCCGGTGCGGTGTGGCGGCGGCGGTAGGCGCGCGGGACGGGGACGTCGTCCGGGGTCTCGTCGGCGGGGACGTCGGCGAGGGCCGCCCGGATGCGGCCGAGGACCGCTTCGCGGCTGCTCATCGTTCACCTTCCTTGTTCTCGCGCCACCAGGTGCGGAAGGACTCGGCCGGCGGCACGGGGGTGTCGCGGGTGTCGGACCAGCCGCGCAGCGGGCCGGGCAGCCGGCCGATGCGCCCGCGCCGGGCCAGGAGCCGGCCCCCCGCGGCGGCGGCCCGCTGGGCGGCGGAGAGCAGCCGCGGCGAGTCGAGGACCGTGGCGGCGGCCTTCATGGCCAGGGCCTCCGGGTTCAGCGGCCCGCGCCCGGCCTCGACGGCCTCGGCCCGCAGGTGCGCCAGTACCCGCGGGATGTCGATCTTCACCGGGCAGGCGTCGTAGCAGGCCCCGCAGAGGGTGGAGGCGAACGGCAGGGAGGCCGCCTGTTCGATGCCGACCAGCTGCGGGGTGAGGACGGCCCCGATCGGTCCGGGGTAGACCGAGCCGTAGGCGTGGCCCCCGGTCCGCTCGAAGACCGGGCAGACGTTGAGGCAGGCCGAGCAGCGGATGCAGCCGAGCACCTGCCGGCCGACCTCGTCGGCGAGGGTGTCGGTGCGGCCGTTGTCGAGCAGCACCAGGTGGAAGGCGCGCGGGCCGTCGCCCTCGGTGGTACCGGTCCAGGTGGAGGTGTAGGGGTTCATCCGCTCGCCGGTGGAGGAGCGCGGCAGCAGTTGGAGGAAGACCTCCAGGTCGGACCAGGTGGGGACGACCTTCTCGATGCCCATCACGGTGATCAGGGTCTCGGGCAGGGTCAGGCACATCCGGCCGTTGCCCTCGGACTCCACGACGACGACCGTACCGGTGTCGGCGACGGCGAAGTTGGCTCCGGAGACGGCCACCTTGGCACCGAGGAACCTGCTCCGCAGGTGCAGCCGGGCGGCTTCGGCGAGCTCGCGCGGGTCGTCGCCGAGGCCCTCGGGGGCGGGCCTGCCCCAGCGGCCCATCTCGGCGGCGAACAGGTCGCGGATCTCGGTTCGGTTGCGGTGGATCGCCGGAACGAGGATGTGCGAGGGGCGGTCGTCGCCCAACTGCACGATCAGCTCGGCGAGATCGGTCTCATAGGCGGTGATGCCGGCCTCGGCGAGGGCCTCGTTGAGGCCGATCTCCTGGGTCGCCATCGACTTGACCTTCACCACCGTCCGCTCGCCGGTGGCCCGGACCAGCCCGGTGACGATCCGGTTGGCCTCGACCGCGTCCGCGGCCCAGTGCACGGTACCGCCCGCCGCGGTGACGGACTCCTCCAACCGCACCAGGTAGCGGTCGAGATGGCGCGAGGTGCGGTTCTTGATCGCGGCGGCCGCGTCCCGCAGTCGTTCCCAGTCGTCCAGTTCGGCGGCGACCGCGAGCCGCTTGTCCCGGATGGTGGTGGTGGCCCGTTTCAGGTTGGCGCGCAGCTGGGTGTCGGCGAGGGCCTCGCGGGCGGCCTCGGGGAAGGACGGCGAGCCCAGCCAGACCACGCCCCGCCCGTTCACCGGGCGCCCCCTTCGGTGGCGGCCAGGATCTCGGCCAGGTGCAGGGTCCGCACGGCGGCGCCCTGCCGGGACAGTCCGCCGCCGATGTGCGTCAGACAGGAGTTGTCGGCGGCGCACAGCACCTCGGCGCCGCTGTCGAGCACCGCGGCGTTCTTGTCGGCGAGCATCGCGGCGGAGGTGGCGGCGTTCTTGACGGCGAAGGTGCCGCCGAAGCCGCAGCAGGAGTCGGCGGCGGGCAGGTCGACCAGCTCGATGTCCTCGACCGCGCGCAGCAGGCGGGCGGGGCGGTCCCCGAGGCGCAGGCAGCGCAGCGAGTGGCAGGTGGGGTGGTAGGCGACCCGGTGCGGGAAGCGGGCGCCGACATCGGTGACCCCGAGCACGTCGGTCAGCAGTTCGGTGAACTCGTGGACCCGGGGGACCACCTCGGCGACCCGCTGCTGGAGCTCG
Source organism: Kitasatospora sp. NPDC091207 (assembly GCF_044768625.1). Classification (NCBI taxonomy): domain Bacteria; kingdom Bacillati; phylum Actinomycetota; class Actinomycetes; order Kitasatosporales; family Streptomycetaceae; genus Kitasatospora; species Kitasatospora sp. NPDC091207. The sequence continues at coordinate 71,790 of NZ_JBIVVS010000008.1, read as the reverse complement.
GTGTCCCCGTACTCCCCGGCCAGCAGCGGGTGGTTGTCGCGCACCATGCCGGCGCAGGAGGCCGAGGGGGTGACCACCGCGTCGTACCCGGCGAAGGCCCGGGCGAAGCGGGCCACCAGGGGGACGGCCTCGGGGCGGTAGCCGGTGTTGAAGTGCAGCTGCCCGCAGCAGCTCTGCTCCGGCGGGAACTCGACGGTGTGACCGAGGCGTTCGAGCACGGTCAGCACGGCGCGGCCGGTGTCCGGGAAGAGCGTGTCGTTGAGGCAGGTGATGAACAGGGCGATGCGCATCAGCTCGGCTCCGCGGGGGTCGGGACGTCCGCGGGCAGGAGACCACGCTCCTTGAGGTCTGCCCAGAGCGCGGCCGGAACGGGGTGGTGGAGCATGGCGGCGGCGTCCCGGACCTCGTCGGCGTCGCGGGTGCCGACCAGGACGCTGGTGACGGCCGGGTGCCCGAACGGGAACCGCAGGGCGGCGGCGCGCAACGGCACGCCGTGCAGCTCGCAGACGGCCTTGAGCTCGGCCGCGCGGGCGAGCAGGTCGGCGGGGGCCGCAGTGTAGTCGAAGGTCGCGCCGGGGCGCGGGTCGGCGAGCAGGCCCGAGTTGAACACTCCCCCGATCACGACGCCGACGCCGCGCCGGTGGGCCAGTGGCAGCAGGTCGGCCAGTCCGCGCTGGTCGAGCAGGCTGTAGCGGCCGGCCAGCAGGACGGCGTCGAGGTCCGTCTCACGGATGAAGCGGGCCAGCGGGTCGGCCTGGTTCATGCCGACCCCGATCGCTCCCAGGACGCCCTCGGCGCGCAGGCGTTCCAGTTCGGGGTAGGCCTCGGCGAGTGCCTGGTCGACGTGGTCGTCGGGGTCGTGCAGATAGGCGATGTCGATCCGGTCCAGGCCGAGCCTGCGCAGGCTGTCCTCGATGGACCGGCGCACTCCCCGGGCGCTGAAGTCCCAGCGCCGACGGTGGCGGGCGGGCACGGCGAAGCCGTTGGCCAGGTCGTCGCCGCCGCCGGCGGGGGCCGGCTCCAGCAGTCGTCCGACCTTCGTGGACAGGGTGTACTCGTCCCGGGGCAGTGCGCGCAGCGCGTCGCCGAGCCGGCGCTCGGACAGGCCCAGGCCGTAGTGCGGGGCGGTGTCGAAGTACCGCACGCCGGATTCCCAGGCGGCGGCGACGGCCTGTGCGGCCTGCGCGTCGGTGACCGGGGTGAACAGGTTGCCGATGCCGGCGGCGCCGAAGGCGAGTTCGGTGACCTGGACCGGGGTGCGGCCGAGGGGGCGGTGGCGCGGCGTCACGGGCGGGGCTCCGGTCGCGTCCGCAGGCCGGCCATGCCGCCGTCGACCGCCAGGGCGGTGCCGGTGACGCTGGCGGCCGCCGGGGAGGCGAGGTAGGCGATGGCGGCGGCCACCTCCCCGGCGGTCACCAGGCGCCCGGTCGGCTGACGGCCGTTCAGCGCGGCGCGTTCGGCCGCCGGGTCGTCGGCGGCGTCCAGCAGGCGGGCGACCCACGGGGTGTCGACGGTACCCGGGTTGACGCAGTTGACCCGGATGCCCTCGCGGACGTGGTCGGCGGCCATCGCCAGGGTGAGCGAGAGGACGGCGCCCTTGCTCGCCGAGTACAGCGCGCGCGCCGGAAGGCCGGCGGTGGCGGCGATGGAGCAGGTGTTGACCACGGCGGCGTCGGCCGAGCGGCGCAGGTGGGGCAGGGCGGCGCGGGTGGTGCGGACGATGCCGAGCACGTTGACGTCCAGGACGCGGTGCCACTGCTCGTCGGGGTTGTCCTCCACCGTTCCGGTGGCGCCGATGCCGGCGTTGTTGACCAGGATGTCGATGGCGCCGAGCGCTTCGGCCGCCGCCTGGACGGCCGAGCGCACCGAGCGGTCGTCGGCGACATCGGCGGTGAAGCCGCGCAGCGGTCCGCGGACCCCGCTCGGGTCGAGGTCGAGGACGGCGACGTCCGCGCCGCGCTCGGCGAGCAGTCGGGCGGTGGCCAGGCCGATGCCGGAGGCACCGCCGGTGACCAGGGCGGTGAGCCCGTCGAGGTCGGTGGTCATACCCGGTCCTCCTGGTCGGTCGGGGCGGTCAGGTCGGCCTGGTCGGTCGGGGCGGCCGGGGCGGTCAGGTCGGTCGGGGCGGCCGGGGCGGTCAGGTCCTTCAGGTGGTCCTTCGCCTCTGCCGGGTTCGCCAGGTCGGCCGCCCAGAACGCGCCGTCCGGGTAGGTGTAGGTGTCGATGGTGGCCTGGTGCATGGCCGCGGAGAATCCGGGCGCGGTGGGCGCCCGGTAGTGGCCGCGGTCGATCACCACCGGGTCGAGGAAGTGCTGGTGGAGGTGGTCGACGAACTCGATGACGCGGTTCTCGACCGTGCCGGACAGCGCGACGTAGTCGAACATCGACAGGTGCTGGACGAGTTCGCACAGGCCCACGCCGCCGGCGTGCGGGCAGACCGGAACGCCGAACTTGGCGGCGAGCAGCAGGATCGCGAGGTTCTCGTTGACGCCGGCCACCCGGGCGGAGTCCAGTTGGAGGATGTCGACGGCGCCGGCCTGGAGCAGCTGCTTGAAGACGATCCGGTTCTGCACGTGCTCGCCGGTGGCGACCTTGATCGGGTGGACCCCCCGCCGGATGGCGGCGTGGCCGAGCACGTCGTCCGGGCTGGTGGGCTCCTCGATCCAGTACGGGTCGAACTCGGCGAGGGCGTTGGTCCATTCGATCGCCTCGGCGACGTCCCAGCGCTGGTTGGCGTCGATCGCCAGCCGGATGTCCGGGCCGACGGCCTCGCGGGCGGCGCGGCAGCGGCGGACGTCGTCCGCCAGGTCGGCGCCGACCTTCAGCTTGATCTGGGTGAAGCCGTCGGCGACCGCCTGCTCGGCGAGGCGGGTGAGCTTGCCGTCGCTGTAGCCGAGCCAGCCGGGCGAGGTGGTGTAGGCGGGGTAGCCGCGGCGCAGCAGCTCGGCCGCCCGGTCCGGGCCGCCCTGCCTGCCGCTTCGCAGCAGTTCCAGCGCCTCGTCGGGGGTCAGCGCGTCCGTGAGGTAGCGGAAGTCGACCTGGGAGACCAGCCACGCCGGGTCGGCGTCGGCCAGCAGCTGCCACAGCGGCTTGCCCGCGCGCTTGGCGGCGAGGTCCCACACGGCGTTGACGACGGCGCCGACGGCCATGTGCATCACGCCCTTCTCGGGGCCGAGCCAGCGCAGTTGGCTGTCGCCGATCAGGTCGCGGTAGAGGGAACCGGGGTCGGCGCACAGCTCGGTGACGGACCGTCCGACGACGTGGTCGCGCAGCGCGTCGATCGCGGCGACCTGGACGTCGTTGCCGCGCCCGATGGTGAAGGCGAAGCCGTGACCCTCGTCGCCGTCCGCGCGGGTGCGCAGGACGACGTAGGCGGCGGAGTAGTCGGGGTCGGGGTTCATCGCGTCGGACCCGTCCAGTTCCCGCGAGGTGGGGAAGCGGATGTCGTAGGTGTCGACGGCGGTGATCCGCGCCGTGGTTGCGGACAACTCGGTGCCTTTCACGCGTGGGAGAAGGTCTGGCGCTGCGTGCCGAGGCCGTCGATCGCGAGTTCGACGGTGTCGCCGGCACGCAGGTAGGGATTGCCGGGCAGGCCCAGCGCCACGCCGGCCGGGGTGCCGGTGTTGATGACGTCGCCGGGCCGCAGCACCATGTACTGACTCAGGTACCAGACCAGGTACGGCACATCGAAGATCATGTTCTTGGTGTCGCTGTCCTGCCGCGGCTCGCCGTTGACGGCCAGGCGCAGCCCCAGCGACCCCACGTCGCCGACCTCGTCCGGGGTGACCAGCCACGGCCCCAGCGGGTTGAACGTCTCGCAGGACTTGCCGAGGTCCCACTGGGCGGAGTACTCCAGCTGGAACTCGCGCTCGGAGACGTCGTTGCTGATCGCGTACCCGGCGATGTGGCCGGACGCCTCGGCCGGGCTCGCCAGGTAGCGGGCCTCGCGGCCGATGACGACGGCGAGTTCGACCTCCCAGTCGGTCTTGGTCGAGCCGCGCGGGATCAGCACCTCGTCGTAGGGGCCGACCACGGTGGCGGCGTCCTTCAGGAAGACCACCGGACGGGCGGGGACGGCCGCCCCGGTCTCCTCGGCGTGGTCGCGGTAGTTGAGGCCGACGCAGACGACCTTGCCGGGGCGGGCGACGGGCGCGCCGATCCGCAGCCCGGCCGGGTCGAGGGGCGGCAGGTCTCCGGCGGCCAGGGCCGCCCGGACGCGGTCGGTCCCGTCCGCGGCGAGGAATGCCCCGTCGATGTCACCGGTCAGGCCCGAAAGGGCAAACACGCGGCCGTCCTGGCCCAGGACGGCCGGAACCTCTTCTCCCGCCGGCCCGATCCGCAGAAGCTTCATGTCGCGTCTCCCGTAGTCACTCCGGAGGCCGGGTCACTGCACCGGCCTATACATCGGATGAATCAATGAGGCCCCGACGATACGGAGCGGCCTTGCATATCGCAAGAAGTCCTCCGATGTTTTCCCGGGCAGGCCCATTCCGGTCCTCTCAGCTGTCGCCAAAGTTCGCAGCTCAGAGGTGGTATGACGGTCAGTCTGGGCTCGGTTCGGAAGCTCGGATGTCACGGTTGGGAATCATCCGAGGTTTCCTCTTGTCAGGCAGGTGTCAGGCTCGTAGGGTCCTCGATATCGCAAGCCATCCGATGACTAGGGGATGCGCGATCCGGTGCCGTCTGCCTTTTCATCGCCGCGCCCGGGAACCGGCCTCCCTCCGGGCGAGGTCCGGACGGGGAAGCCGGCCTCCCCTCCCCGTCGCACCGCACGGGGACGGGCCGCCCACCCCTCCCGCCGCGCCGGCTCCCTCCCCCCGACAGCGACCGGTCCGTCCCAGCCAAGGAGATCAGCACCATGACGTTCCGCTCCTCCAGAATTGCGGCCACGGCCGCCGTCGTCGTCGTCCTGGCGGGGTTCGCCACAGCCTGCAACCGCGGTAGCTCCTCGGACTCCGCCGGCGGCGGCAAGCCGGCGCTGGGCATCGACCTGCCGCGCGCGGACTCCGACTTCTGGAACTCCTACGCGCAGTACGTCAAGCAGGACGCCTCCGCCCAGGGCCTGAACACCCTGCCGGTGAGCAACTCCCAGAACGACGTCACCAAGCTGGTCGCCAACGTCCAGGTGTTCCAGAACACCGGCGCCAAGGCCGTGGTGATGGCCCCTCAGGACACCGGCGCGATCACCTCCACCCTGGAGCAGCTGTCCGCCAAGAAGATCCCGGTGGTCAGCGTCGACACCCGCCCCGACAAGGGGAACGTCTACATGGTGGTGCGCGCCGACAACAAGGCGTACGGCACCAAGGCCTGCGAGTTCCTCGGCAAGCAGCTCGACGGCAAGGGCAAGGTCGCCGAACTCCAGGGCGCGCTCAGCTCCATCAACGGGCGCGACCGCTCCGAGGCGTTCGCCTCCTGCATGAAGGAGAAGTTCCCCGGCATCGAGGTCATCGAGCTGGCCACCGACTGGAAGGGCGACGTCGCCTCCGCCAAGCTCCAGTCCACCCTGGCCGCCCACCCCGACCTGGGCGGCGTCTACATGCAGGCCGGCGGGGTGTTCCTGCAGCCGACCCTGGCCCTGCTCCAGCAGAAGGGCCTGCTCAAGCCCGTCGGCCAGCCCGGCCACATCGCCATCGTCTCCAACGACGGCATCCCGCAGGAGTTCGACGCGATCCGCAAGGGCGACATCGACGCGACGATCTCCCAGCCCGCCGACCTCTACGCCAAGTACGCGCTGTTCTACGCGCAGGCCGCGGCCGAGGGCAAGACCTTCCAGGCCGGTCCCACCGACCACCAGTCCACCATCATCTCCCTGCCCAACGGCCTGGAGGACCAGCTCCCCGCCCCCCTGGTCACCAAGGACAACGTCGACGACAAGAGCCTCTGGGGCAACAGCGTCGGCAAGTAGGCCCCGCCCTCCCGTGGTGAACGGCGGCGCCGGCCGGGCGCCCTGCCACCGGCCGCCGGCCGCCGTTCACCGTTCACCGGAGCCCTCGGAAGGGAGACCGCCACCGGCGGGAGCCCTCGGAAAGGACACCCGCCATGGCGGACCCCAGCCCCGTCGTCGAGGCCGACGGGATCAGCAAGCGCTTCGGCGCCACCGTCGCCCTCAGCGACGCCCGCATCTCGGTCGCACCCGGCGAATCGCACGCCCTGGTCGGCCGCAACGGCGCGGGGAAGTCCACCCTCGTCTCCATCCTCACCGGCCTGCAGCACCCCGACACCGGCACCCTGCGGTTCAACGGCGAGAAGGCCCCGGCCCCCGGCGACACCGACGCCTGGCGCGCCCGGGTCGCCTGCGTCTACCAGCGCTCCACCGTGATCCCCGCGCTCACCGTCGCCGAGAACCTGTTCCTGAACCGGCACAGCGTCGACCGGCGGAGCGGCGGCGCGCTGCGCCCGATCAGCTGGAAGCGGCTGCGCCACCGGGCCACCGAACTGCTCGCCGAGTACGGCGTCGACGTCGACCCCACCGCACGCGCCGAGGACCTGACGGTCGAGCAGCGCCAGTTCGTCGAGATCGCCCGGGCGCTGTCCTTCGGCGCTCGCTTCATCATCCTGGACGAACCCACCGCCAAGCTCGACGCCCGCGGCATCGAGCGGCTCTTCGACAAGCTGCGCGCGCTCCAGGAACAGGGCGTCGCGTTCCTGTTCATCTCGCACCACCTCCAGGAGGTCTACGACCTCTGCGCCACCGTCACGGTCTACCGCGACGCCCGGCACATCGTCACCGCCCCGGTCGCCGAACTCGACCAGCGGGCCCTGGTGGAGGCGATGACCGGGGACGGCGCCCGGTCCGACGGGCCCACCTGGTCGGTGACCGGCCGGGCGCGCCCCGACAGCGCCCCGCTGCTGGAGGTCACCGGCCTGAGCCTGGCCGGCGCCTACCAGGACCTGAGCCTGACCGCGCGGGCCGGCGAGGTCGTCGGCCTGGCCGGCGCGGCCGCCAGCGGCAACGTCCGGTTCGGCGAGACCATCGCCGGCCTGCACCGCCCGCAGGCCGGCACCGTCACCGTCGCCGGCCGGCCGGTGCGCACCGGGCACGTCCCCGCCGCCCTCGCGGCCGGCATCGGGTTCGTTCCCGAGGACCGGCACATCCAGGGCCTCGTCCCGCAGCGCAGCGTCGCCGAGAACGCCACCCTGACCGTCACCGACCAGCTCGGCCCGTTCGGCACGGTGCTGCCCTCGCGCACCCGGGCCTTCGCCCAGCGGATGATCGGCGAGCTCGACATCAAGACGCCCGGCCCCGCCGCCCCGGTGTCCGCCCTGTCCGGCGGCAACCAGCAGAAGGTCGTCATCGCCCGGGCGCTGGCCACCGGCCCGCACGTGCTGGTCGCCATCCGGCCCACCAACGGCGTCGACGTGAAGTCCAAGGAAGCCCTGCTCGGCACCGTCCGTGAGGTCGCCGACGCCGGCCGGAGCGCCCTGATCGTGTCCGACGAGCTCGACGACCTGCGGGCCTGCGACCGCGTCCTGGCCATGTTCCACGGCCGCGTCGTCGCCGAGTTCGCACCCGGCTGGAGCGACGAACAGCTGGTCGCAGCCATGGAGGGCATGGCCGGCCCGACCGACCCGAAGGAACGCAATGTCTCCCACCACTGAGGTCCGCGCGCACCCGGCGATCGCCGTCACCGCGCCCGCCGGCCGCCGCTTCGACCTCGCCCGCTACCGCGACCTGTCGCTCGTACCGGTCCTGCTCGTCCTGGGCGTCATCGGCTTCGCCGTCTCACCCGCCTTCCTCACCTCCGACAACCTCCTGGGCGTCGGTCAGCAGGCCACCGAGCTGAGCCTGCTCGTCCTGGCCGAGGCGCTGATCCTGATCGCCGGCCGGATGGACCTCTCCCTGGAGTCCACGATCGGCGTGGCCCCGGTCATCGCCGTCTGGCTGGTCCTGCCCGACCACGGCGCGCGCTTCAACGGCCTCGGGCTCTTCCCCTCCTGGACGGCCATCCCGCTGTGCCTGGCGGTCGGCGCGCTCATCGGCGCGGTCAACGGCTTCCTGATCCTCAAGCTGCGTCTGAACGGCTTCATCGTCACCCTCGGCGCGCTCACCCTGCTCCGCGGACTCCAGGTCGCCGTCTCCCAGGGCCAGTCGATCGTCAACCTGCCCGGCTCCTTCACCTACCTGGGCGGCGCCCGGTGGCTCGGCGTCCCGGCGGCGATCTGGATCTGCGCGCTGCTCTTCCTCGCCGGCGGGTGCGCGCTCGCCTGGCTGCGCCACGGCCGCGCCCTGTACGCGATCGGCGGCAACCCCGAGGCCGCCCGCGCCGCCGGCATCCGGGTCGACCGGATCACCTGGGTCGTGCTGATCCTCGGCGGTCTGGTGGCCGCCTTCGCCGGTGTCCTCTACACCGGACACTACGGCTCCATCTCCGCCGACCAGGGCAACGGCTGGATCTTCCAGGTGTTCGCCGCCACCGTCATCGGCGGCGTCAGCCTCAACGGCGGACGCGGCACCCTGTTCGGCGCGCTCACCGGTGTGCTGACCCTCCAGCTCGTGGTCAACGTGATGACCCTGGCGGGCGTGCCGCCGCTGTGGAACCAGTTCCTCAACGGCGCGATCATCATCGTCGCGCTGATCATCTCCCGCTTCGCCTCCGGCGAGAAGCAGGAGTGACCGGACCGACCACCTGGGGGCCGCCGGCCGCGGCGCGCCCGTCCTCCCCCCGCGCCCTCCCTCCCCCGTCCCCCGCAGGCCCGAACACCCGACCACAGGAGGCGACCACCATGGGGGTGACCGACGAGGCCATCGAGCGGATCAAGGACATGATCGTCTCCGGCACCCTGCAGCCCGGTGCCCGCCTCCCCAACGAGGCCGACCTCGCCGACCAGCTCGGGCTGTCGCGCAACTCGCTGCGCGAGGCCGTGCGGGCGCTCACCGCGATGCGGATCCTGGTCCCCAGGCAGGGCGACGGCACCTACGTCTCCGGCCTGGAACCGCACCTCCTCCTCGAAGCCATGGCCTTCGCCGCCGACGTCTCCCACGGCCGCACCGCCCACCAGCTCCTCCAGGTCCGGCGGTTGCTCGAACCACAGGTGACCGCCCTGGCCGCCGGACGGCTCACCGACGACCAGTTGCGGGCGCTGCGGTCCATCCTCGACCGCAGCGCCGCGGACATCGGCATCGAGGCGTTCGTCGAGCTGGACATCGAGTTCCACCGGACCATCGCCGACGCCGTCGGCAACCCCGTCCTGTCCACCCTGCTCGGCATCCTCTCCACCCACACCCAGCGGCTGCGCATCGTGCGGGGCACCCTCCCCCCGCCCTCGGCCGGCGGCGCCGCGATCTCCCCCGCCCGGGAACAGGCCCACCTGGAGCACGAGGCCATCTGGCGGGCCCTGGTCGACCGCGACGCCCAGCGCGCCGCCAGTGCCAGCACCATGCACGTCGCCGCCGTCGAGGACTGGCTGGCCGGCGGAACCACCACCGACCCCCGGGGCCCCGGCAGCACCGCCTGACAGCGGAGTGCCGGGGCCCCGGACCCGCGCGCCCCACCTCCCGATGCGCGCGGCCCCTACCACCCAGGACGTTCTGACCCATGAAAAGCCGAACCATCCGGATCACCTGCTCGGGCGGCATCGTCGTCCTCCTCGCCGGGTGCCTCACCGCCTGCGGAAGCTCCGACGACCCGAGCAGTGCGCGACGGCAGATCGGTATCGACATCCCCCGCACCGACTCCGACTTCTGGAAGGCGTACGCGAAGTACCTCCAGCGGGAGATCGACAGCCAGCAGTTAGACGTCCTGCCGCTGACCCACTCCAACGGCGACGAGGCGAAGTTCACCGCCAACATCCAGTCGCTGCAGAGCCGCCACCCCAAGTCCATCGTCATGGCGCCGCAGAACACCGTCACCACCGACGTGACGCTCTCCGGGCTGTTCGCCGCCAACATCAACGCGATCAGCGTGGACACCGAACCGGAACACGGCAACGTGTACATGGTGGTGCGCACCGACAACAAGGCCTACGGCACCATGGCCTGCCAGTTCCTCGGCAAGCAGCTCGGCGGCAAGGGCAAGATCGCCGAACTCCAGGGCGCGCTCAACTCCGTCAACGGCTACGACCGTTCCGAGGCGTTCTCGATGTGCATGAAGCGGAACTTCCCCAAGATCCAGGTCATCGAGCTGCCCACCGACTGGAAGGGCGACGTCGCCGCCGCCAAACTCCAGGCCACCCTCGCCACCCACCCCGATCTGAACGGCATCTACATGCAGGCCGGCGGGGTGTTCCTCCAGCCCACCCTGGACGTCCTCCGGCAGAAGGGCCTGCTCAAGCCCGCGGGCCAGCCCGGCCACATCGCCATCGTCTCCAACGACGGCATCCCGGCCGAACTCGCCGCCATCCGCGAGGGCCAGATCGACGCCACCGTGTCCCAGCCCGCCGACCTCTACGCCAAGTACGCCCTCTTCTACGCGCAGGCCGCGGCCGAGGGCAAGACCTTCCAACCCGGTCCCACCGACCACCAGTCCACCATCATCTCCCTGCCCAACGGCCTGGAGGACCTACTCCCCGCCCCCCTGGTGACCAAGGACAACGTCGACGACAAGAGTCTCTGGGCCAACCAGACCACGGGCTGACGCACGGTGCCGGCACACCCGGGCCGGCACCGGCACACCCGCGAACAGGTCGACGGCCGCCCCGACGGCCCCGCGCGACACCACCCGTACGCGCTCCCGGGAACCGGCCGTTCGCCGGCCCGCGCGCCAACCCGCGCGCCAACCCGCGCGCCGGCCGTCGTTCGCCGTCCCGCCGTTCGCCGGCCTGGGCGTCGACCCGCCGCTCGCCGTCCGGGCCCTGCTCCGGACGGCCCACCCTCAGGCGACCTCGCTCCCCCACCCGAAGGAAAGTCCCGGAGATGACACCCACCCCGTCCTCCCACCCCGCCGATCGCGACGCGCCGCCGCAGCGATCGCGCCGCGACGTCCTGAGATTCGGCGGGTCGCTCGGCGCTCTGCTGACCCTCGGCACCCTCCCGGTCTTCACCGCTCCCGGCGCGGTGACCAGGAGGGCCGAGGTGGCCTTCGCGTCGGACCCGACGACGCTCTGGTACACCGCGCCGGGGCGCGAGAGCGACATCATCTCCGAAGGCCTGGCCATCGGGAACGGGCGGATCGGCGCCCTGGTCGGCGGGGACCCCTCGAACGACTTCCTGTACCTCGCCGACGCGACCCTCTGGACCGGCACCCGCAACAGCACGCTCGGCGACGACGGGCAGTGGCCGTACGACACCACGCGGTTCGGCGCGTTCCAGCTCCTGGCCAAGCTGTACCTCGGCATCCCGGCCCACACGCTCGCCTCGGTGACCGACTACCGGCGGCAGCTCGACCTGAGCAACGGCTACCTGTCGGTGTCCTACCGGAAGGGCGGCGTGACCTACACCCGCGAGGTGTACGCCAGTCACCCCGACGACGTGGTGGTCGTCCGGCTGCGCCAGAGCGGCGGCGGCACCTACACCGGCACGGTCTCGCTCAACGGCACGCACGGGGAGACCACCGCCGCCACCGGGCCGACGGCCTCGTTCGACGGGACGCTCGCCAACGGCCTGAGGTACGCCGCGGCGGTGAAGGTCGCGCACACCGGCGGGTCGGTCGGCCCGTCCGGGAGCTCGCTGACGTTCACCGACTGCTCCGACGTCGTCATCGTGCTGACCGGCGGCACCGACTACACGCCGGACCCGGCGAAGTCGTACCTGGACGCGGCGATCGATCCGAAGGCCGTCGCCGCCGCCCGGGTAAGTGCCGCCGCGGCCGTGCCCGGGAACACCCTGCTCACCACCCACGTGGCGGACTACCGGTCGCTCTACAACACGATGACGGTCGACCTGGGCACGTCGACGGCCGCGCAGCGGGCGATGGACACCGTGTCGCGCCTGAACGCCCGCGGCTCGTCCACCGCCCCCGCGGCCGCCGACCCCGAACTGGAGGCCTGCTACCTCCAGTTCGGCCGCTACCTCACGATCACCGGATCGCGCGGCAGCCTGCCGACCAACCTGCAGGGCCTGTGGACGGACCGCAACGACACGGATCAGTGGCTCGGCGACTACCACACGGACGTCAACCTGCAGATGAACTACTGGCTGCCCGACCGGGCCGGCCTGTCGTCCTGCTTCGACGCGCTCACCGACTACTGCCTGAGCCAGGTGCCGTCCTGGACGGAGCTGACCCAGCAGCGGTTCAACGACCCGAGGAACACCGCCTACCGCAACTCCTCGGGGAAGGTGGCGGGCTGGACCACCGCGATCTCGGCGAACGTCTTCGGCGGTCTCGGCTGGGAGTGGCACCCGGCCGGCAACGCCTGGCTGTGCAACTCGCTCTACGAGCACTACGAGTACACCCAGGACCCGGCCCACCTGCGGCGGATCCACCCCCTGCTCAAGGGCGCCTGCCAGTTCTGGGAGGCGCGACTGGTCAGCAGGACGGTCACCGCGCAGGCGACGGGCCTGCCGGTCACCGTCCTCGTCGACGACGCCGACTGGTCGCCCGAACAGGGCGGCCACGCGCAGCAGGGCATCACCTACGCGCAGGAACTGGTCTGGCAGCTCTTCGAGAACTACCGCAAGGCGTGCAACGTCCTGAGCACGGACGCGACCTACGCGGCGACGGTCAAGGACCTGCAGGACAGGCTCTACCTCCCCGAGGTCAGCACGAACCCCGCCACCCCCTACCTGGAGGAGTGGATGCAGGCCCCGAACACCTGGGAGGACCTGGGGCACCGCCATCTGTCCCCCCTCGCCGGCCTGTTCCCGGGCGACCGGATCAACACGGACACGAGCCCGGCCGCCCTGCTCGCCGGCGCGCGGGGGCTGCTCACGGCCCGGGGGCTGAACAGTTTCGGCTGGGCGACGGCGTGGCGGTCCCTGTGCTGGTCCCGGCTGAAGCACGCGGGCAACGCCTACCAGACCGTGCTCAACGTGATCGGGACGCCCTCCACCGGGGCGAACTTCTTCGACATGTACGACAGCGGGACCTTCCAGATCGACGCGAACTACGGCACGCCCGCCGCGATGCTCGACATGCTCCTCTACTCCCGCCCGGGACTCGTCGAGCTGCTGCCCGCGCTCCCGGACGCCTGGTCCACCGGGGCGGTCAGCGGCATCGGCGCCCGCGGCGGGTTCACCGTCGACCTCGCCTGGAGTGCGGGAGCGGTCACCTCGGCGACCCTGCACAGCGTCGGCGGCACCTCGACCGTCGTGCGCTCCGGGTCGTGGAGCCAGGTCGTCGTGGTCCCGGCCGGGGGCTCGGTCACCGTCACCCCCTCCGGGGCCTCCACCGTCTGCTTCCTGACCAACCGGCAGAGCGGCAAGGTGATCGAGGTACCCGGCTCGTCCACCGAGCCCGGCCGGCCACTGGTCCAGTCCGCCAAGCAGGGCACGGCCAACCAGAAGTGGGCCTTCACCCGGGCCGACGGCGTCCACTTCACCGTCACCGGCGTGGCGGGCAACCTGCCGATGGACGTCAGCGGGGGCTCCACGGACGACGGCGCCCCGATCGTCCAGTGGACCGCCACCGGGGCCACCAATCAGCGGTGGCGGCTCGACGACGCCGGCGGCGGCTACGTCAAGATCGTCAGCGCGCGAAGCGGCAAGGTGATCGGCGTCGACGCCGGGTCGAACCTCACCCAGCAGACCGACACCGGCGCCACCGGCCAGCACTGGCTGCTGACCTCCGGCTGACCGGCTCGCGGCTCGCGGCCGACTTTCGGCCGAGGACGGGTAGGTGGGTGGGTGACGGGCCGGCCTCGCCACCCACCTGCCGGACCTGCCGGACCTGCCGACGACCGCCGCCCCGCCGTTCCGACGCCCCGGCGCCTCGGAGCCCAGCGCGAGGAGCGCGCCCGCGTCCGCGCCGGGGCGGCCGACCCCGCCCTCGCCCGGTGATCGTACGAACCCACGACCACTGCCGACCGAGCATCGGGACGCTGTCACGACTGCTGGTGGACCGCCTCAGCCGCGGAGCGGCAGACTCGCCGGCATGGTGACTCTGCGGGTCCTCACGACGGACGACTGGCCGCTGTGGCGGACACTCCGCCTCGCGGCACTGGCCGATGCGCCGGACGCGTTCAAGCCCCGGCTCGCCGACTGGCACAGCGGCGAGCGGGAACGCTGGCGTGCCCGGCTGGGGATCCCCGGCGCCCACCATGTCGCCGCGCTGCTGGACGGCCGGGCCGTCGGCATGGCGAGCGGCCTTCCCGGCGAAGGCGGCACCAGGGAGCTGAGATCCGTCTGGGTCGGTTCCGAGGCGCGCGGCCGCGGGATCGGCAGCCGCCTGATCGCGGCCGTCGAGACCTGGGCCCTGGAGTCGGGCGGGGCGGTGTTGAAGCTCACGGTGCTCCCGGGCAACGAGCCCGCCATCGCCCTCTACCGGCGCAACGGCTTCAGCACCGCGGACGAGCTCGGGGGCGTCCGGCCCGAGGGGATCACCCGGGAACACGTGATGGTGAAGGCCCTGCGCGGGGCCTGACCGACGCGAGCGATCCCTCCGGATCAGCAGGCCGGACGAGCCGCGGAACCCGCGCCGGCGGTCCGGCGCCGCCGCGGCCCTGGCCGGCGCCGGAGTCGCCGGGACGGTGCCGCTCCGCGCGGCCTCCACCCGGCAGTGGCCGGGCCGGGTGGAGACCGCGACCGGCTCGCTAGCCGACAGCCTGGTACTCGCCGTTCTCGACGCGGAAGATCTGCCTGGCCTTGCAGAGCAACTGAAGGTCACGGCGGACGGTGCGCGGGTCCGGACGGGGCAGGTAGGTCTCGCGGGCCCGCTTCCAGTCCCAGCTGCCGCCGTCCTTCGTCATGATGTCCAGGAGCCGCTGCCGGCGTTCGATCGCCGAGGCGGGTGGGGTTTGGTCGTCACTCATGGGGACATTCTCCCGCATCCCGGTGACCGGCCGGTACAGGGGCACCGCCCGCCCGGTCGGAGCCCGGCGGGCACCGACCTGGCTACGCTCGGTGGCACGGGTGTGCACCGCGGGCGATATCGTCCGGACGGCCTCGCGCGAGGCACCGATGCCCGACACGGCCCAGGGACAGGGACAGGCATGAACAACCCACTTCAGGACCCGGGCTTCTTCCGGAACCCGTACCCCACCTTCGCGGCGCTCCGAAGCACCTCGCCGGTCCAGCAGGTCCCCGGTGGAGGAGGGCGGTCGAGCTACCTCGTCACCGGGTACGCCGAGGCCAGAGCGGCGTTCACCGACCCGCGGCTGTCCAAGGACACGGTGGCCTTCTTCGCCGGCAAGGACACCGGACGCCACCTGCACCCCGCCGTGTCCCGGAGCATGCTGGCCACCGACCCGCCCCGGCACACCCGGCTGCGGAGCCTGGTGACGAAGGCGTTCACGCCGGGTGCCGTCGCCCGCCTCCGTCCCTACCTCACCGCCGTGACCGACGAGCTGCTCGACGCGTGGGTGCCCGGCGAGCCGGCCGACGCCATCGGGAGCCTCGCCGTCCCGCTGCCCGTCACCGTCATCTGCCACCTGCTCGGGGTCCCCGACGCCGACCGCGCGGCGGTGCGCACCTGGTCCAACGAGCTCTTCGCGGCCGGACAGCCCGAACGGATCGACGCCGCCTCGCACGCCGTCGCCGACTACCTGGCCGACCTCGTCGCGGCCAAGCGCCGCACCCCCGACGACAGCCTGCTCAACGACCTGATCCGCGCCCGCGACGGCGCGGACCGGCTCAGCGAGGACGAACTCGTCTCCCTCGCGGTGCTCCTGCTCGTGGCCGGGCACGAGACCACCACCAACCTGATCGGCAACGGTCTCCTGGCCCTGCTGCAAATGCCGGGTTCCCTGCGCCGCCTGCGAGACGAACCCGGCCTGGCCGACGCGGCCGTGGACGAGCTCCTCCGGTACGACTCCCCGGTGAGCACGGCCACCTTCCGGTTCGCCACCGAGGCCGTCACCCTCGGCGGCACCGAGATCCCGGCGGGCTCCCCGGTGCTGATCGCCCCCGGCGCCGCGAACCGCGACCCCGCGCGCTTCCCCGACCCGGACCGCCTCGACCTCGACCGGGACACCACGGGCCATCTCGCCTTCGGCCACGGCATCCACCGCTGCCTGGGCGCACCCCTCGCCCGCGCCGAGGGCGTGATCGCGTTCCGGACCATCGCCGCTCGCTACCCCGACCTTCACCTCGCGGTGCCCACCGGGGAGTTGGAGTGGCGGCACACCAGGCTGACGCGGGGCCTGGTCGCCCTGCCGGTACGACCGTGACCGGGCCCGACGCGCGCCCCGCTCCACTCGGTACGCGGCAGCAGGGCGTCCTGACGGCCCGCGGCCGGACGGTTGTCAGTGCTTGATGTCGATCTTTCCCTGTCCGGCCATGGCACCGACGCCCATCTCCGCGCCGCCGCCGACGAACGAGCCGATGTACTCGCCGTCCAGGCCCCACAGGTTGATGTTGAACATGGCCGCGGTGGTGGTCGCCTCGAAGCGGGTGGTCCACCCCGCGTAGTCGGACAGGTGGCCGTTGATCCACAGGGTGCCCCAGACGTCTCCGCCTCCGACGCTCAGGCCGCCTCCGGCACCGGTGATCTCGTACTCGACGCCCTTCTCGTCGGTGAAGTCCCCGGAGAAGCCGCCCCCGAGGACATCGAAGGAGTGCACGGACCCGGAGTAGCGGAACTTCCTGGGGACGATCACCGCTTTCCCGGCGATCACGTCGGGGTCGATGGCCCGCCGGGCCGTGATCAGGTCGAGATGGGACTCGGCGACCCGGCTGTAGTGCTCGGCCAGCCGCGGGTCGGCAGTGTCGTGAATGCTCATGGCGAGGGCCCTCGATTCGTCTCAATTCGTCTCACGGACGGCCGGGCGCCGGTGCGCACGGCGGCTCGATCGTCCCAGCCCACGCCGAGACTCCGCCGTGCCGAAGCGCGTGAACAGGCCATCGACCAGCAGGTGTTGACGTCCGCGGGAACCCGGCCGGCCGGCAGCGACCCTTGCGCGAGAACGAGAACGATGGCGACGCCGGCACCGGGCCGATGATTCACGGACTCCGTCTCCCCGACCGGGGATCACGTCCACGGGAGAGCCCGATGGACGCCGGCCACTGCGCTCGGGAGGCGTGAGCAAGCCATCGAATGGCCCAGTTGGCGACGCAGACGCATGAGCGGGTCACGATCCGACGGTCCGCGACGGCCGCCCTCCCCCCTGCTCCCCTGGCCGATTCCCTCGTCACCCCATCGGGTGGACCACCGTCGCGGCTGACGGACCCGGGCCGTCCGCCCTGAACCGATCACGACGCCACCTGAAGCGGCGGCCACCGATCACCCCGCAAGGCCCTCCCGCTCCTCGCCCCTACGAGTGCCGGCCCGCCGCGGCGGAGAAGCGGGCCGAGGAGGACGAGGACCGGACCTTCCACGTCACCGTCACCGGCGGCGACCAGGACGTGCTCGACACCCTCCTGTCCGAGCGGAACCCCGAGTACTCCGACCACGAGCGCGCCGTCGGCCTGTTCGAGACCGCCGGCGCCCAGGTCGCGACGGTAGACAGGAACACCAGCCCCTGACCGCACCGCGGAGCGGCCCGCACCCGGAGCCCGCAGGCCGTGATCCGTCAGCGTGCGGCTCGTTGTTCCAGGTGATCCTGACGCCTTCGAGAGATGAGATCGCCGTGCCCGAGACCGATATGTACGACGACGAGCAGCCCGAGCTGGTCGTCCGCGTGGTCGCCGACCCGCAGGACGGCGCGGACGACCCCGGCACTGACGCGGACGGCCAGGAACCCGGACCGCAGGCCCGGACCCGCGCCGACGGCATGATGGGCCAAGGCCAGATGTAGCCCAGACACCGGGCAGGCCCGGCTGCCTTCCGGCACCCCGCCCGCCTTCAGCCGGCGCGGGCCCGGCTCGGCCGCCGTTCCACCCGCGCCGGCCGCTGCCGGTCCGCAACGCGCAAGGGTTGCGGGAGCCCCGGCGGCCGTCGTCATCCGATCGAGCGGATCCCGGCGTTCCGATGCGGCACCGGCGACGGCGATCGACCAAGATCGACACACGGGCATCCCCTGACGTGACGTCAGCTCAAGGACGCCGCAGCCGTGGTTGCGCCACCACCCTTCTCGGTGGCGCAACCACGGCATCCGCCGCACCGGCCCCGGGCCCTCACGGGCCACCTCGGCCGAGATCGACCCCCAGGTGAAGGCCCACATCGAGGGCCCGCACGACAACAGGAAGGGCTTCGCCGAGGCGCTGCGCGGCGTGGCGACCTCATGCACAAGGCACCTTACGGGGCAGAGGCCCACGAACTCGCCTCGGCTGCTGGTCGAGATCGACACCGAACTCGCCGAGACCGGCGTCCGCGGCTCCCTCGCCCCCGCCCCGGCAGCCCGCCGGGTCCGCTCCACCCGACGCCGGCAGGACACCAGCGACCTGCCTCGGCGCCCGGTCGAGAACCGCACCCTCGGCAAGGCGTACACCACGCCCGACGGCCGAACCTTCCGCCCCTCGCTGTTCCTGACCCTCACCCCCCTCGTACGGACGCGTCCGCGCCGACGGCACCCCCGTCGACCCGACCACCTACGACTACCGCCGGGCCGCACGGGACGCCCTCCACTTCCCCAAGCTGATCGACCGGTTCGTCCAGAACCTGCGCCGCTTCGTCGGCCACGACGTCCAGTACTTCGCCGTCGTCGAACCTCAGCGCCGTCTCGCCCCGCACCTGCACCTCGCCCTGCGGGGCACCGTCTCCCGCGCCGAACTGCGCCAGGTCGTCGCCGCCACCTACCACCAGGTCTGGTGGCCGACCACCGACGGGACGGTCTACGCACCCGACGCGCCGCCGCACTGGTCGCCCGAACACGGCGCCTTCGTCGACCCGGCCACCCGCGAGCTGCTGCCCACCTGGGACGAAGCCCTCGACCGCATCGACGACGACCCCGAAGCGCAGCCGCTGCATGTGCTCCGCTTCGGCTCCCAAATGGACGCCCAGGGCGTCCTGGTCGGCTCCCCGCAGGCGGCCCGCTGCGTCCGATACCTGACCAAGTACCTCACCAAGTCCGTCGCCGAGTGCCACACTCCCACCGCCGCGGCCGAGAGCGACCACGTCGACCGCCTCGCCGCCGAACTCCGCCACGAACCCTGCTCGCCGACCTGCGCCAACTGGCGCCTCCACGGCGTCCAGCCCAAGAACGCGCACGCTGGTCTGCGCCCCGGCGTCTGCCGCTCCCGTGCCCACAAGCGCGAACACCTCGGCTACGGCGGGCGCCGGGTCCTGGTCTCCCGCAAGTGGTCCGGCAAGACGCTCGCCGACCACCGCGCCGAACGCCGGACCTGGGTCCTCGAAGTCCTCGGCGACACCGCCGGCCGTGTCGAGCCGAACCGCTACGTCTGGGAGCCGGTGAGACCTGGCGACCCCGACATGTCGCCCCTTGCGACCCGGCTGCTGCGCGCGGTCGCCGAACGGGTGCGCTGGCGCGCGGCGCTCGATGAGGCCCTCGAACGAGCAGGAGGCGAGCCGTGTCCGACGACGACCTGATGACCGTTCCCGAGGTCATGGCCCGGCTGCGGCTCGGCCGCTCGGCGGTCTACGACCTGATCCGCACCAACCGGCTGCGTTCGATCACCATCGGCCGGGCCCGCCGCATCCCGTACGGCTCGTACCGCTCGTTCGTGGCCTCCCGACTGGAGGAGACGGCCTGATGGCAGCCCAGAAGAAGAACCGCGCCAACGGCGAAGGAACCGTCTTCCAGCGCAAGGACGGCCGATGGGAGGCAGCTGCCTACGTCCTGGCCGCCAACGGGAACCGCCAGCGGCTCCACGTCTACGGCAGGACCCGCCAACAGGCGATGGACAAGCTCACCGACGCCAAAGCCGCCAGCAACCGCGGCGTCCCCGTCGTCCACGCCCAAGGCACCGTCGCCAACTGGATCACCTACTGGCTCGACACCGTTGCGGTGCACCGCGTGCGCGAGACCACGCACACCCGCTACGCCGCCGTCGCCCGCCTGTACATCATCCCCGGCCTCGGTACCAAGAAGCTCTCCAAACTCACCGCCCGGGACATCCGCACCTGGCTCGACGGCCTACGCACCCGCTGCCAGTGCTGCGCCCGCCGCACCGACCACCAGCGAACACGGACCAAGCAGCGCTGCTGCGCGGTGGACGACTGCTGCCGACGGGTGTTGAGTGCGCTCACCCTCACCTACATCCACACCGTGATCAAGACCGCCCTGGAACACGCCGTCCAGGAAGAGGAGATCCCGCGCAACGTCGCCCGCAACGTCCGCCTCGGGACACCCCGACCGCGACGGTTCGAACCCCTGACCGCAGAAGAGGCCCGCCGTCTGATCGACACCACCCGCGACCACCCGCTCCACCCCGTGGTGCACCTCGCCCTCCACACCGGCCTGCGCAGGGGCGAACTCCTCGGCCTCACCTGGGAGGACATCGACCTCAACGCCGGCACGGCCGTGATCCGACGCTCACTCCAACGCACCAGCGACAACGGGCTCGTGCTGTTCCCCACCAAGACCAAAGCCTCCGAACGACGCATCGCCCTGCCCGCCGCCTGCATCCAAGCCCTCCAAGAGCGCCGCGCCGGCCAGCAGGCCGAGCACGAGGCCGCAGGACTGCGTTGGAACCCTCGCGGCTACATCTTCACAGCGCCCAACAGTGCGCTCCCGGTCGAACCCAGCACCCTCAACCGACGCTTCGCCACCCTGCTCCACCAAGCCGGCCTCCGCCGGATCCGCTTGGTGAGTCGGCCCGGGGCGCGGTGCCGGGATTACTCCCGGTCCGTTTCCCCGGACCGCTCTCCGAACCCGCCGTGCCGATCTCTCGGCAACGGGCTCTCCACGGTTCCTGCCGTCAGGCGGGGTTCTCAGGTGGCCACGGGGCCGGGATCTTGTTGCCCCGGTAGGTGTAGCGGGAGACCGTCACACCCTCGATCCGGAAGTACTCGACCCCGTCCGCCGCGATCTTCCACCGCCCGGAGGCGGCCAGATGGCGCCGGACCTGACCCCAGTTCCAGCCGTGGCGCGCCCGCAGCATATGGACCAATCTCCACCAGGTGAAGTCGTCCAGCTTACTGAAGGTGTGTTTGGCCACGGCGTACTTGAAGTAGCTGGCCCATCCGCGCATGATCTGACCGAGCCTGGTCAGAACCGACGCGAAGTCCTGCTGCGATGTCTTGTGCGTCAGGGCACGGATCGTCGCCTTCAGCGACCGGACGGGCCGGACCGCGATGAAGGTGTAGACGTACCACTTGTCCGTCCCTCTCTTGCGCTTCCACCGGATGCGGAAGCCGAGGAAGTCGAACCCGTCGCTCATATGCACCACTTGAGTCTTGGCCGGTGACAGCCGTAACCCGAGCGGCGCCAGCGCGACGGCGACCTCTTCGCGCAGCGCTTCAACGTGCTCACGCGAGCCGTGCACCAACACGACGAAGTCGTCCGCGTAGCGGACCAGCCGCCACGTCGGGCGTCCCTTGCGGTGCCGGTAGTCGCGCTTGCCATGGGTCGACAACGCCCCGCCCGGCTTCCACGGCCCCATCACGTGCTCATCGAGCACGCTCAAGGCGATGTTGGCCAGCAGCGGGGACAGAATGCCGCCCTGCGGCGTCCCGGTCAACGTCTCCCGATGCTCGCCGAGTTCCGTGAGGATCCCGGCCTTCAGGAACGCCTTGACCAGCGCCAGGACGCGCTTGTCCTTCACCCGTAGACGCACCCGGTCCATCAGGGCCGCGTGGTCGATCGAGTCGAAGCACGCCTCGATGTCCGCATCCAGCACCCAGCGGTAGCCACGGGTACCGAAGTGGTGGATCTCGGCGATCGCGTCCTGGGCACGCCGCTTGGGCCGAAACCCGTACGAGCACGGCAGGAACTCCGCCTCGAAGATGGGTTCCAGCACCAGTTTCAGCGCCGCCTGGACGACCCGGTCCGTGATCGTCGGAATCCCGAGCTTGCGGACCTTCCCCGACCCGCCCGGTTTCGGGATCTTGCGTTCCCGCACCGGAAGCGGCCGGAACGAGCCGTCCTTGAGACCGGCCCGCAGGTCGTCCAGGAACCCGGACATGCCCACCTGCTCCGCCACATCGGCGACCGTGAGGCCGTCCACGCCAGCAGTGCGCGCACCCTGGTTCCCCGCGACCCGGTCGAGCGCCACGATCAGCGTCGCCGGGTCACACACGAAGTTGAACAAGTCATCGAACCGGCGGCCAGGATCGGCCACCGCCCAACGGTGAAGCTTGGCCTGCATCTCCGATACCCTCGCTCCCGGCCCGGCCGGACCAGAACGAGGAGCACCGCCGTTCGGCGACGCGTCTTCCGGCATTGCAGCGTCCTTCCCCTCTCGAAACCGCTGCCGCCCTTCCCCATGCGGCCGGCTTTCCCGACCTCGGAGTACTACGGCGGCTCCGCCCCGTCCCGGACCGATCGGCGGTCGACGCGCCCAACCCCACCCTCGCCGCTGGACGCGACGCGCAGGGCAAGACCCGGGACGGTTCCCGTGTTCACTGTGGTTCGCTCAACGAAGTAGGAGCCCGACTATGCCCCTGCGGCATCGCTGCGAGTACGCCGCAGACCTTCCTCGCAGCCTCCCTGGCAGCTCATGCCCACCACCGCGGGAGTTCCCTGCCGACTCGTCAGCAGGTGCGCGCCGCTTCCAGCCCAGATCCACCAGGTTCGAGCTGGCGTCGCATAAAGGGGGTGTCACACGCCGGTTCCTCACGTACTCCTCTCCGTCCCGCTCGCCGAACCCGGACCATCTGGCAGTACTGGCCCGTCCCGGCTTTGTCAGGGCTGCTCCCACCCTCCCCGGCGCCACCCGGATCAGGCTGCCCTCAGCTCCACCGTCCTGCTGCGACAGGATCAGCGGCGAAGGTCTCTCACCTCCACTCGAACCACAGCGCCTCACGGCGCACCCATGACCTCCGGCACTCCACCGCCACCCTCCTCCTGGACCAGGGCGTCGAACTTGTCGTCATCAAGGAGCTGCTCGGTCACGCTCACATCGGTGTCACCGCCACCGTCTACGCCCACGTCCGACTCCGCATCCAACGCGACGCCATCGACCTCCTCGGCCACGCACTCCGTAATCCCGAGACCGAACCTGCCGACCGCGGCGATGACGACGATCCGCCCGAAAGTGGGATCTTGCTCCCCACCCGGTGACGTCAACTGGTGACGTCAAACGATCGAGAGGTCCCGCCAGAATTTATCCTGGCGGGACCTCTATAGTTCAACAACTGCATTTCAAGAAGTATCCCGGTGCATCTAGAACGGTGGCGGCTCGTACGGAATCTCCATACGAGTAGGCTCGGCGGCGGCCAGGCCCTCAAGTCCGAACCGAGATGCGTACCGCTCGATGCATGAATCAGACGGAGCCGCAAAGGTCAGCATCCACAGCTGCTCACCGGGTTCCGCATATCCCGTCGGCGGAGGTGCCATGCGGACCACTGCATCCTCGCTACACCACAGCTTGACCTGAGGCTCTTCACTGGCCAGGGCTTCGAACTTCAGTGGCTCAAACGAGTCCATGGCCTCGTTGATTTCTGAAGAATCGACAAAGATAGTAAACTTGGACGAGCTTCCGATGATGGCTTCCCGTACGGTGCAATGCAGTAGAAAATGGCCGAGAGTCTCACCCGTTCCCGTCCAGTCGCCTTTTCCATCCTCTCTGAAGAAGACCTGGAGCGTGTCGTCATTGAGATCGACGGCCCAGAAATAGCCGCTCTGATTCTCCGCCCAGAACTCGAGCATGCCGTGCGAGTCTGGTGCAAGATCCTGAGGTGAAATGGGTCGGTCCTGGAATGTCACAGGGCTACCGGCAAGAGCCGCCATCGTGTGCCAATCACGTAGTTGGGCAGGCACGTCGGGGCTGACTTCGAGGTGAACGTCGCTCACGCTCTCCATGGTCCCGTACCAGCGCCGAAGGAAACGTCCGACGCTGTCTGAATTTATTGACAGGAGTTCATCCACAAGGTCTGAGTATACGCCACGGGCTCGGTCTGGCCGGCGTGTCCAGAGTCGATATGCCGGGCATGCCCTCCATCGAAAACCGTTTCGGCAGAGCGCTCGCACTGCACCCTGCCGAAACGGTCTAGTTGCGACTAGCGGGAGTTCCCCTTGAATTTGCCGAGGAATTTGCCACTCTGATCGTAGACCCACATTTTTGCTCCCTTAGGAAGCGCATCCTCGATGGGGTTTACAGGAGTGCCCCCGGGGCGCGAATATGCCGATCCATTGCAGAATTGACAGATTCCGTCGGGGTGGTTTATGTAGAGCACTCCGCGTCCAACCTCATTGCGGCGCATGTAGGCGGCGGCCTGCATCTCGACGTGATGATAGTTCGACGATGTCATGCCGGGCACCCGATCACCCATATCGTCAATGAATCCGCCCGAACCGCGACCACCACTCGCGAACGGGACGACATCAACCTGGATGTCAAGGACTCCCGATGTCACGTGGTCCATTCCCTGCACGCCGAGCTGACACTGCTCCGGACTGACGTTGTGAACCAGGACCGGCGTGGCCCCTGCCAGCACATAGTACGTGTGGAGGGTGCTGACGGTGAGGTCGCGGGCTTCGGTGGGGGTGGTCTGGTAGTTGCGGGTGGACTGGATGGTGACGGGGGTGCCGTCGGGGGTGAGGAGGGTGTGGCCGGGCTGGAGGTCGGCGGCTTCGGTCCAACGGTTGGTGGTGGTGTCCCAGAAGGGATGGTGCTGGGTGGAGGTGAGGGTGGTGGGCGAGGCTCTCGGGGTGGTGTCTGAGGTGAGGGTGAGGTCGGTGAAGAGGGTGTCGTCAGGGGTGACGATGGTGTCGGTGACGGTTTCGGCGGTGGTGGTGTTGGTCTGGGGATCGGTGGCCAGGACTTGGTCGCCGACGGCGATCTCGGCGATGGGCTTGGTGTTGCCGTCGGCGAGGAGGACGGGCGTCGTCGGCGGGAAGCTGTGCGGTACCGCGATGGGGCGCGGGCAAGCCGCGGCTACCGCGTCTTCGGCTTCCTTCGCGGCCTTGGATTCCCGGCGCCAGGCCTTCAGTCCGTCGAAGAGTTCGCCGGCGAGAGTCTTGATGGACTTGGCGAGTTCGTAGGCCTTGTTCCAGCGGAACGCGTACTTGGCGAGGAGTTTGGTGAGCGGGCCGCCGCTGAGCATGCTGGAAACGACGTTGAGTGCAGTCTCGCCGCAGGCTCCGAGGTCGCCCGTGGTGACGCAGTCGAGGGCGTCGGTGATGCCCAGTTCGTCGGCGACGATCTTGGCCAGTTTCTTGCCGGCGTTGAGGACCTTGTCCTTCGCGTCGGAGGCCTTCTTGGCGCTGGTGTTCGTCGGGTTGGAGGGGTTTCCACCGCCGCCACCGCCGCCACCGCCACCACTACCGGTGCCGGCGGTACCGGGGTCCGGGCCGGAGGCGGGGGCAGGTGTAGCTCCGGGCATGTAGTGGGCGGTGGTCTCGGCAGCGTTGGCCGTGGTGATGGTGCCGGCGGGCCCGCACGCGTAGAGGGTGCCGCACTCCTCGGACCGAAGCCCGTTGGGGTCGGACTTGTTGACCGGGTCGTTCTCGGAGTAGGCGTAGCCGTTCCACTGCTGTGGGTCGCCTGCGTCGAGGATCGGGTCGAGGCTGAGGAAGCGGCCGGTGGTGGGTTGGTACTGGCGTGCGCCGAGGTTCGTGAGTCCGGTGACGTCGTCCTTGGTTCCGCCGACGAAGCCGTGGTCGCCCGCCCATACCGAGGGTTGGGTGCCGCGGGGGTTGCCGAAGGGGTCGCTGGGACGGCGGTTCTCGACGAGAGTCTTGGCGTTGAGGGCCAGGGTGCCGCTGCCGTGGTGGTCGGAGAACTGGTAGGTGAGTTCGTTGCCGCCCTGGCGCACCAGGGTGGTGCCGCCGGGTATGGAGTAGTAGCGCGAGCCGTTGAGGGTCTTGGTGACGGTGTTGTAGACCAACTCGTCGCCGTTACCGAGGTTGATGGTCGTCTTGCCGGGGTTGCGGCGGATGAGTTGGTTGCCCTCGGCGTCGTACAGGTACGTGGTGGCGCCGTGGCCCGTCGTGGTGAGCGACTCGAGTCGATCCTCGCCGTTCCAGGTGAGCGTGGTGGTGCCCGCGGTGTCGGTGATGGCGGTGGTGTGGCCAGCCGCGTCGTACTGGGTGGTGCTGGTGGTCGGGGCGTCGTTGCCGACGCGGTTGGTGGAACCGAGCAGAGCGTGCGGGCCGCCAGTGCCACCGCCGGTGCCTGGCGCGGTAGTGGGGTTGTTGCGGGTACCTGGGGCCGGGAAGCTCTGGGTGGTGCTGACGTCCTTCGCGGCGTCGCCGCGGGGGTCGTGGGCGACCATGCCGGTGCGGTTGCCGGTCAGGTCGTACTGGTAGCTCTGCCAGTACGGGGCCGAGCCGCCCACGGTGGTGAGGGACGGGGCCTGGGCACCGCTGGTGGGGGTGGTGTTGGCGCAGGCGCCTCGGCCGCCGACAGCAGGGTTGGGCTCCTGGGTGAGGCGCCCGGTATCGCTCCATGCCGTGGTCAGCCGGCCGAGGTAGTCGTAGCTGAAGCACTGCAGGTCGGTCGCTGAGGGCGTGTTGTTCGGGATGGTGCGGACGGCAGTCAGGCGGCCGACCAGGTTGTAGGTGTAGGACGTCTGCTGGACCGAGCCGGTCGTCGCGGTCTGCTTGTCGACGAACTGGCTGAGCTGGCGCCCGGTGGACTCGTCGAAGGTGTTGGTGGTGACGATCTGGGTGCCGTACGGGTTCATGGTGGAACGGATGTTCCGGCCGTAGGCGTCGTAGTCGGACTGGACGTCGTAGGCGATGTCGCCGAGGCCGCCGATGTCGTGCAGGAGGCCGTAGGCCTCGTACTTGTAGGTGACCGTCTCCGCGAACAGGTCGCCCATTGCCGGCAGGCCCTGCTTGGTGGGCGCACCGGTGATGGGGTCGAAGACGGCCTGGTAGGTGAAGGTGAGCGGGTTCGCCTGCCCGACCTCGCCGCCGGGGATGGTCACCGTGCTCTTGGTGGGTCGGTAGGCGGTGTCCATCGCGGTCACGGCGGTGGTGTAGGCCGCGCCGCTCTGTCCGCCGACGTAGCGGGTCGAGGACGCTTGCTTGCCCTTGGCGACGCTGTCGTAGGTGTAGCCGGTCAGGCGGTTGTCGGGGCTGACCGAGTCATTGTAGGTGCCGGTCCTGCGGCCGAGGAGATCGTAGGTGCTGACGATCCTCTGGCCACGGGCGTCAGTGGTGGCGGAGACCCGCCCGGCTGCGTCATAGCTGGTGGTGCTGGTGCCGGCGTCGGGATCGCTGGTGCTGGTGCGCCGGCCGCGCTGGTCGTAGCCGTACGTCCAGGTGTTGCCGGCGGCGTCCGTACGCGAGGTTTCGGTACCGAGGCTGGAGTAGCCGTAGGAGGTGACATCCGCGTCGGCGGGGCTACCGGTCGGCGTGGGTGTGCGGTACTGCCACAGCTGAAGGGTGCGCCCGCGCGAGTCAGTGACGGTGCTGGTCGCCCGGCCGCCCGTCGGCGGGGTCACGTCGACGCGGTCGGCACCGGGGTACGAGGTGCTGGTGGTGGTCTGCAGGACGCCGAACGCTCTGAACTCGCTGTTGACCACCCGGCCCATGCCGTCGTAGACGTTGCGGGTCTGGTTCGGGACCTTCGCGTCGTCGGGCTCGAAGCGGGTCGTACTGGGCGGGTTGAGGTTGTTGTAGTACGTGTTGTTGACACGGGCCGTGCGGCCGTGGGTGTCGTAGAAGGTGTCGGTGATCATCCGGCCCGCATAGGCGGAGATCGCCGGGTCGCTCTGCGTCTGCACGACGCGGGCGAGACCGTCCAGGATCTGGACCGACTGCTGGTACGTCTTGTCGGCCCGCAGGGTCTCGGTGGTGATGGACGACGGCGCGTCGTTGTTGAGCCGGTAGGTGAACTTGTAGTCGGCCGGCCCGGCGGAGGTGCGCCCGGCTTGCCAAACCGCCGTCAGCCGGCCGAGGGCATCGTAGGTCCGGGTGACGGTGCGGCCGTTGGCATCGGTCGTGGTCAGCGGCAGCGAACGGGTCGGATCGAGGGTGACGGTGGAGGTCCAACCGGTCGCCGCTTCGGGGGTTCCGGCCGGCGCGGGGGCAGTGACGGTGTTCTTGTTGGGGAGTTCGCCCGGCGCTGCCGAGGCGTAGACGGTGGTGGTGGCGGCGCCGTTCGGGTGGGCCGTGTCGCTGGTCGTCGGATCCGTCACGGTGGTGGGTCGGCCGTAGGCGTCGTAGGCGCTGCGACCGGTGGTTGTCCACTGGGCGGCGCCGTTGGCGTCGTACGTCTCCAGTACCTGGATGCTGGTGGCCGATGCCGTGGTGCCGAGGCGGCTGTAGGGCTGGTCGTCGAAGAGCGTGCGGCCGCCCGAGACGGTGTTCGCGGCGGTGGGGGTGGCATCGCAGGCGTTCTCACCGGAGACGGTGAGGGTCTGGGCCACGGCGTTGATGATCGGTGATGCCGCGTTGGCTGCGTACTCCGTGCGCACGCACACGTCGGGGGTGCCGTCGGCCTGCTGCAGAACCTTCGCGGGACGGTAGGGCACCTTCGTGTCGATGAACGTGGTGTCCGTGGTGGTGCGCCAGCTGCCGTCGGCTTTCCTCGCCCTGGCGGTGACGGTGCTCTGCTGGGGCGATGCGTAGCGGGCCTTGAGGTCGGGCAGGCCAGGGCCGCGGCTGTGGGTCGCGGTCGCCGTCGGCTCACCGCCATTAGGGTTGGCGCTGGTGTTGACGCTGCTGGCGGCGGGGGTGTTGGACGTGGCGTCGGCGTAGGTGTCGGATTCGAGGACCTGACCGGAGAGCCAGTCGTGGTCGGTGACCGCGCCGCTGGTGGGGCCTTGGACGCTGCGGGTACGCGGGTTGCCGGCGGCGTCGAGGTCGCCTTGCATGCCCTGGTGGTAGTAGGTGGCGGTCTTGCTCTGCGGGCCGTCCTCGGTTGAGCCGGTGAGGGCGGTGACGGAGGCGAAGCCTCGGAACTGGTCCCAGGTGCGGACCGCGTTGTCGACGCCCTCGGCGTCGTTGCGGTGCCACGCCGCGTCGCCGTAGGTGTAGCTGGTGGTCTGGGTGAGGGAGCCGCGGACGAAGTTGGAGCGCGGGTCGACGGTGACGCTCTTGACGGGGTAGCGCAGGAACCAGTCGTCGACGGCGATCGGGCGGCCGTCATCGGTCTTCGGGGGGTTGGGCTCGTACCACTTGACGTTGTAGCAGGCCAGCGTGTTGTTGTCTGGCGATCCGGGCATGACGTGGGCGTTGCGGGAGCACGACTGTTGGATGTAGTCGACGCCGATGGTGCCGCCGGTCTCCGTGGTGATGAGCTGGATCCGTGGACGGAAGAAGTCCGACCTTGACGGGATCAGCCCGTCGACACGGTTGCGCAGCACCATGGCAGCGAACGTGACCGGCTTCAGGGCGACCCGGCTCTGGCCGCTCAGGGTGCTCTCGCCGGTCCGCTGGATCGAGTGGAGCCAGGGAATCCGCAGCTCCTCGGCGGGGGCGTCGGGGTCCTTGTTCGGGCGGTCGGGGTAGTCGTGCGGGTTCTCGAAGCCGTGTGTCAGCTGGTAGGAGTCGACCGCACGGTACGCGCCGTTGACGCGGACCTTGGTGGTGATGGCATTCAGCCACCGGGTGGTCCAGAAGCTGGGGCCGGAGTTGGCGCAGACGTCGTTGGCGGAGCACTGCTGGTCGGTCGGGACATCGGGCCAGTTACCGGCGTTGGCGGGTGTGCGCTGCTCGGGTCGGCAGGCGTCTTCGCCGGCGAGGCAGCGCTCGCCCGTGTCGAAGACGATCTGGGCGGCCGGCTGGTAGGCGCCGTTGGCGGCCAGTTGGTCGGTCAGGCGCTGGCCGTAGCCGATGGCCTGGAGGGTGCCGGCGCGGGTGTATTCCGTGTTGGTGCCGGTGCCGTTGTTCTGGCCCGCGCCGCGTGCGTAGAAGTTCGTTTCGGGGGCGTATGTGTAGGTGGTCAGGTTGCCGTGGACGTCGACGATGTGGTCGAGGTTCCAGCGCCAGGCGCTCTGGCACCACGAGCCGGATCCCTTGGCGGGGTCGTAGCACGGGTCGCCGGGCTTGGGAGAGTAGACCGGAACGGTCCACGCGGACCGGTTCTCGGAACCGGTGGCTGTCGGGGTGCCCTGCTCGGTGGGAAGGTGGTTGAGACCGAAGTAGAAGACCGTGCCACTGGTGTCCGTGACCTTGAGGTAGGAACCGTTCCAGGTGCCGTTGGTGGCGCCGGTGAGGAACTGGACCTTGGTGCCGTCGTCCGACTGGAGCCGCCAGGTGCACTTCGACAGCTCGTCGCGTGGGTCGGAGGTGTCACACGAGCCGTCGTTGGCGACGAGCTGGCCGGAGTGACCCGCCAGGGACAGCGTCAGGTTGGCTCCGGTCCAGCACTGGTCCCCGGACTTGTCGATGCCCGCCTTCGAGCACGGCTGGTAGGAGCGCTCCACGAAGCCGGAGCCGAGGTCCCAGCCCTCGCCGATCCAGGACGCCTGCGAGTTGGTCGCCGAGGTCTTGCCGTCCACGGACGAGGAGTCGTAGGAGAGGCCGACCTGCGGGGCGCCTCCGCCGAGGCTCGGGGGTACCTGGACGGGGTAGTTGTAGGTGAAGGAGCCGGACGAACCACCGGCGGACCAGGCCTGGCTGGGCGCCAGACTGGTGGCGCTGTACGTTCCGGTGTCGCCGCCGGCCGATCCCTGCAGTGCGAGGACTGTCGCCGGTGCCGCGGCCGGCGCGTCCACAGCGAATGCGGACAGGCTCTTCGCCAGTGGGGACGTGCTGGGCGCCGCCGAGGGGAGGTCGACGTCGGCGACCAGCTTCTTCGTCTGCGGGTCGTAATGGGAGGCAACGGGGGTGCGGGTCCGGCACTGCTCCGCGGTCGGGGTGGTGAGCGCGCAGGCGGGCATGGCGACCAGGGTCGCGCGATTGGCCCAGTCGCCACCGTAGGCGGGGGCGAGTGCGACCGGGTCGAGGCTGACGCGTGCCGTGGTGCCGGTGCGCTGATCGGCGGAGGAAAGGGAGATGAGCGCTCCGCTGACCCCGGCGGCCTTGGCCGTCTTGGCGTCGGCGACCGCGACGCTGACCTTCGGGCTCGTCTCACTGTTGGAGCGGGCGGCGGGGGCCGGGTCTCCGCCTCCCGCTATGGATGACAGCCAGACGGGGAGGTCTCCTGCCTTCGACGAGGCTGCGGCGGCCGGTTCCCGGACCGTGCCGCCGCGGCCGTCGGGGCGTGCGGAGGTCGTTCCCGCGGCGGGTGCCGGCGCGAGCTCGACCGTTGCCACGCCCACGGGGGTGGCCTTGCCGCTCTTGTCCGCCGGCCGGTTCTCGGTGCTCCTGGCAGGGGGCGGCGTGGGGGTCATGGCGTTCTTGCCGGTCACCGATTCCGTACCGGGAAGCGGCGTGTTCGGCGGTGACCAGACTCGCTTGTAGTCCGGTGCGGCAGCGAACGCCACGCCCCCGGCGGGGACCACCAAGGAGGCGACGACCGCCAGGGTGCTGAGCATGGCGGTTCGCGAGCGTCGCAAATAGACGGCCCGTCGACGGGCCGAGTGAGCACGGTGAGAGAACACCGTCACCCTCTCCGTTGGTTACCGCGCCCAGGGACACGGCTAATTGATCAAAGGCCAGTCGACCTTATGGGTCGTTTACATTCCATGTCGAGGAGTCGACAAAGAC
This sequence comes from Kitasatospora sp. NPDC091207, assembly GCF_044768625.1. Taxonomy (NCBI): domain Bacteria; kingdom Bacillati; phylum Actinomycetota; class Actinomycetes; order Kitasatosporales; family Streptomycetaceae; genus Kitasatospora; species Kitasatospora sp. NPDC091207. The sequence continues at coordinate 40,215 of NZ_JBIVVS010000008.1, read as the reverse complement.
TCATCCCTGGTGATTTAGATCACCCCCTGTACGAACAGTGCGAACTGGTGCCAAATCAGCACATCCTCAAATGTGCTCCATTGACGATCGCTCATGAGAGGCGGGAGGTTGCGTCTGTCCTGTGCGCAGTGCCAGCCCGGCCGTGTCCGCACCATCTCCTCGTCGGGAAGGCTTTCGTCGTGCCCCCGTTCGCCAGACCACGTTCCGCTTTGCGCCCCACACGCGCTCTTACCCTGCGTCTACCAGCGCTCGGCATCGGGCTGGCGCTGTCCGTCGGCCTACTCGCGCCGTCGGCACTCGCGGCCCCGCAACCGGGAACCAAGAGCCTCGCCGACGTGATCGCCGAGGCGGACGCCGAACACGCCAAGATCCGGCCGCCCGAGACAGCCGCCGAGAAGGCCATCGCTCAGGCGAAGGCGACCGGCAAGGCGGTACCGGTCGATTCCTTGACCGACGACTACAGCGAGACTGTCGCCACCCCGCAAGGACATCTGCAGAGAACTCAGTCCCTGGAGCGGCAGCGGGTCCGTCAGAACGGGACATGGGTAGCGCTCGACGCCACCCTGGTCGCCAGCCCGAAGGGTGGCTTCCACCCGAAGGCATCTGGTGCGGACGTACACCTGTCGGCCGGCGGCCCCGGGGCACTCGCGACCCTCACCAGCTCCGACGGCAAGCAGATCACGCTCCACTCGCCCTTTCCGCTGACCCAGGGGACGGTGGACGAGGACGGCGACGGCGTGCTCTATCCCGAGGTGGCGCCCGGCATCGACCTGAAGGCCACAGTCACCAAGTTCGGCGGCCTTGGCACCGTCCTCGTCGTGAAGAACGCCGCCGCGGCGGCCAACCCGCTGCTCCGGTCGGTCACCTTCCCCACCACTACCACCGGTGTGACCATCACGTCGGACTCCGCCTACAACCTCACTGCCACGGCCGAGGACGGCACACCCCGTTGGCACGCCCCCGCCCCACGGATGTGGGACAGTTCCACCACTCCCTCTACACAGATCCCCCGCTCCACTCCAGCCGTCACCGTCGCCCGGACTGCCCTGAAAAGCAGTGCGGCCATCGCGCAGGCCGCCGAGTCGACCGCGGCATCCGGTGATCCGGAGGCGCCGGCGACCAGCACGGTCGACGGGCCGGGCAGCAATGCCCGCGTCGCGGTCATGCCCACCACCGCCGCTGCCAACGGCATCACCCTGAACCCCGACCAGGACATCCTCACCAATGGGGAAGGACCGTGGTTCATCGACCCGGGCTGGATCTACGACGACCGCACCGCCAACGGCTGGACCTGGACCCAGTCCGCCTACCAGGACACGAACAACTACCTGAAGACCGTGACGCCCCAGGATCCGTACAACCGGCCCGGCGTCGGCCGACAGGACTACAAGGTGAAGACAGGTATCGAACGGGCCTTCTTCCAGATCGACACCCGCGGCTTCGAGGGGACGATCATCAACTACGCCGCCATGACGATGTGGCAGGCAAAGTCCTCCGACCACAATTGCAACACCAAGTACCCGCTCAACCTGTTCGTCGTCGACCGTCCCATCGGATACGACACGACGTGGAACAACGCGCCCAGGCACCTCGGCGGCCAGGTCGGCGACACCGCCTGGGTCGCCGGATCCGGAAATGCGGACTGCCCCAACGGCATCAACTTCGGTTACAACGTCACCGACGCCTATCGGGCCTGGGCCGGTGGGGCACCCAGCATGGCCTTCACCGTCGAGGGCGACGAGAGCAATACGCTGGCCTTCAAACGCCTCGACTACCGGCCGACCGTGACCGTCGAGTACGACCGCGCGCCCAACACCCCCACCAACCCCTACACCTACCCAGCGCCGCGAACGGTGTCGCCGAACCAGAGCCCTCAAGGTTGTGACGGCAGCGGATGGGGATGGCTGGGAGCCGGGTCGGATCTGGGCAACGTCACGCTCAACGCGACCGTCAGCAGCCCGGTCCAGCAGCAGCTGTACTCGTGGAGCCACATCTGGGACTACGTCCTGCCCGGTGTCCCGGACGTCGCGTCCGGCTACACAGGACCTGTCAGCAACGGAAGCAACGCCGCCTACCAAGTCCCAGCAGGTGTCATCAAGGACGGCCACGTCTACGGCTACGGCATCATGGCCAGTGACCAGCTGGTGGGCATGTCAGCGTCCACCCCGACCTGCCATTTCGGAGTCGACCAGACCCCGCCCACGGTCGGCCTCCTGACGCTCGACAACCAGCTGTCCGACAAGGCGCTCGAGACCCAGTTCCCGCCCTCCGGCAACGGACAGAGCACCGCACTGCGTGCCGGCGAGTGGGGCTCCGTCCCCTACACCCCGGTCGACCCGAACCCCTCGGGCGGCCAGACCTCCGGTGTCGTCTGTGCCCGGTGGAGTTTCGACCCGCAGTTCGAAGGCGCCTCCTGGCAGTGCGGGGGATCGATGCCCTCCAACGCCATCCCGGTCTTCCCCACCGCGTGGGGCACCAACATCCTCTACATCCAGGTGGAGGACAACGCCGGCAACGTCTCACCGGCCGCCCAGTACGCCTTCTACGTCCCCTGGAACCCCGACGGCCCGCAGCCCGTCTTCGGCGATGTCACCGGTGACGGTGCAGCCGACATCCTCACCGCCGACCAGGCCGGCAACCTGCGCACCTACAGCATCCCCGGCAACACGGTCGCCAAGAGCCCCACCGCCGCACTCGCGGCAGTCCCCAGTGACACCCCGAACCGGCAAACCTGGGCCACCGATACGGTCCAGTACAGCCACCGCGGAGCGCTCACCGGCGGCAAGCACGTCGACGACCTCTTCGTCCACGTCAAGGACGACCCGAACCTCTACGCCTACGGCAACCCCGGCAACACGCGCTCCATAGGCCGCTACAACAGCAAGGTCCCGCTCAGCCGGCCGGCCTGCGTCACACCGCCCAACGACGCTGCCTACTGCACGGGTTATGCCGACGACTGGTCACGCACCCTACGCGTTGGAGCACTCGGCGACCCCGCCCACACCGACCTCGACATCAAGCTCGAATTCAAGAACAAGACCGGTCTGATCACCTCGGAGACCAACAGCGACGGCAGTGACGCCGGCCTGTGGTTCTTCCCCGCCACGACGACCAACCAGCTCGGCCAGCCCGTCCGCCTCGCCTCCACCGGGTGGAAGGACATGGAACTCCTCACGCCAGGCGACTGGGCAGGCCAGAGCCACCCCGGCCTGTGGGCACGAAACCTGCGCCCGGCAGCCGCAGACCCGACCTCCGGCGAGCTGAGCGCCTACACCTTCACCACTGGCGCCCTCGACGTCGTCGACCCCGACTTCGGGGACCCGGTCCTCGACGAGAACGGCAACCCGCTGGTAGTCCCGACCCTGACCGGGATTTCCGGTAAGACCTACATCGGCGCCGTCCCCGTCGCCACCTGGCCGGTCCTCGGCTCCGACGGTGACCTCCTCGGCAACGGCGCCCCCGCTCTGTGGGGCCGCAACTCCGACACCGGCGACATCCAGATCTGGTGGGGCCACCGCAGTGGGGACACCTCTTCCCCCGGAATGAGCTGGGACGTGGGTCCGATTTCGGTCGCCAACATCCGGGTGACCCCGGACTGGTACAACCTCGACCGCAAGAACACCCTCCACACCGACGCCGGCACACCAGTCGTCGACAGCAATCTGAGCAATGCGCTCGTCCGCGCCGGCAATCCCGGATTCACCACCGACCGCAACGGCACCAGCGACAACGCCTCCACCTTCGACGGCTCCAGCTACTACCGAAGCTCCCAGGCACCCGGCATCGACACCCTTCGCAGTTACAGCGTCGCGGCCTGGGTCAGACTTGACAGCGCCAACGGCTACGGCACGGTGCTGTCACTCAACGGGAACGACCGCAGCCCGTTCTACCTCCAGTACTCGGCCGCCGCCGGTACCTGGGCCTTCGTCGCCGCCTACGAGGACTGGCGTCACACCGACACCTACTACCTCGCGGCCGACACCGCGCGGACCCAGCCGCAGGTGGGCAAGTGGACCCACTTGGTGGGCACCTACAATGCCGAGTCCGCGACCATGACGCTCTACGTGAACGGACGGGCCGTCGGCGCCGTCAAGAACCCTCACCCGTGGCGAAGCGGCGGAACACTCACCGTCGGCGCGGCCACCACGACCTACTACCCGGTGGACGATTACTTCCACGGAGCCGTGAGCGACGTGCGCGCCTACCCCTACGCCCTCACCGATCCCCAGATCAGCAACCTGGCCATCAGTGACACCTCCATCGCCATCCACAGTTCACTCGACGGCGGCAAGTGCCTGGACAACCTCGGCGCCGGCACCGAGATAGGCGTGTGGGACTGCTGGAACGGCGACAACCAGCACTTCAGGTTCAACACCGACAACCACGCCCTGATCATCCAGAGCAAGTGTGTCACCGTCCGGGACGAAGGAACGGACAACGGCGTCCCTGTGGTACTCGCCGACTGCGACAACCTCAAGGGCGGCCAGAAGTGGCTCCGCCGAGCAGACAACAGCCTCTACAACCCCCACTCCGGCCGCTGCCTCGAACTTCCCGGATGGGCCACAACCAACGGCACGCGCCTGGGCATCTGGGACTGCCACCCCGGCGCCAACCAACGCTGGGCCCTCCAACCCGCCACCTGATCCGCACCACCAGGCCCCTCGTCGCAGCAGCGCGGCGAGGGGCCTGTCCGTTCTGGTCAGGGCACCTCAGTAGGGTCGGGGACTGACGCGGTGGCGGTTGCTCCGCTTCCAGCCCCGCCGCTTCAAACCGTGCATGCAGTTCTCCCAGACGGCCTTCCGACAATCGTTCACCGGCGGGCATGTGCCGTCGCCCACGCCCATTCCCGGTCGGTCGGCCGCGCGCCCTCCCGGTAGTGGCGGGGGCCAAACGCCTGTCGATACCGTGACATGGCGGACGCCGCCGCTTCGCCGCCGCTTCGCCGCGGCTGTCTTCCGCGGGCCGGCTCCGTGCCGGCCCGCGGAAGGAACGGCGGTGACCGTCCCTGCGGCTCACCCTTGCACGACGCCCGCGCACGCCGCGGGCCCACTCCTTGACACGCCCGGTCGGCCCCGGAGTGCAGGGGCTCACTGACGGGATCGGCCGACCGCCCTGGCGGCGTCGTCGATGCGGCCGGCGACGATCCCGGGGTGGCTGAGCATCACGACGATCATGTGGCCGTCGCCGGCTCATGCCCTGGCGGCCATCGCCGGTGTCGCCCCCCGTTCCGTGGATCCTGATCCGTGACCGACGTGCTGCCAGGTCATACCGCCGGTCACGGCATCCGCGTGACCGCGGCGTCAGAACGCGAGGGAGACGGCGAAGGGCTTGAAGCCGTCCCGGCGCAGGATGTGGGGCACGACGAGGATCATGGCCTCGGTGGCCCGGGCCGTGGTGATGCCGCCGAGGTCCTCGATCCACCCGGGCTGCCAGCCCAGGTCGCCGAGCAGGCCGGTGACGGTCCGTTTGGCGTCCCGGTCGTCGCCCGAGAGGTACGCGGTCGGCGGGGTGCCCAGGGTTTCGGGGGCGGTCATCACCGTGAACAGCATGGTGTTGAGGGTCTTCACCACGCGGGTGTCGGGGAGGGCGGCCTGGAGCCGCTCGGCGAGGCTGCCGCCGGGGTAGCGGAGGTCGCCGAGCAGGCCGTCCTCGGCGTCGTGGGTGGCGTTGGAGACGTCGACCAGGATCTTCCCGGCGAGCTCGGCGCGCAGGCCGGCCAGGCGCTCCAGGGAGGTGTGGCCGGGGGTCGCGTTGATCACCACCTCCGCCGTGCGGGCGGCGGTGCGGTGATCGGCCAGGGCGACGTGCGGGGAGGCGGCGGGGGCCGGGGTCTCCGTCGGGCGCCGGACGCCGAGGGTGACGCGGTGTCCGGCCGCGGAGAGCTTGCGGGCGAGGTCGGTGCCGACGCGGCCGGCGCCCAGGATGCCGATGGTGGTCACGAGGTGGTGCTCCTTGCGGTGGCGGGATGGAGGAAGAACGGGGACATCCGGTCAGGCGATCGGCGCGAGGACCCCGAGGGCGGCGGTGTGGAGGCCGGGGGCGGCGGCCAGGAAGTCGCGGCTGCCCGTGTGCCAGGGCTCGCCCGCCAGGTCGGTGACGGTGCCGCCGGCCTCGGAGACCAGCAGGGCGCCGGCGACCAGACCGGAGCGGACGTCGGAGAACTGCCAGAACGCGTCCATGCGTCCGGCGGCGACGTGGATCAGCTGCATCGTGGCGGGGACGGAGACCCGCACGACGAGGCCGTTGACCAGCAGGGCGGTGACCGAGTCGCCGATCCGCCGGAAGGTGCGCTCGTCCTCGCCGGGCCGGGCCTGGCCGGTGCCGACGAGCGCGGCACCCAGGTCGGTCTTGGCGGACACCTTCAGGGGCCGGTCGTTGAGGCGGGCGCCCCCGCCGGCCACGGCGGTGTAGGTGTCGCCGGTCAGCGGCAGGTGGACGACGGTGAGCACCGGCCGGTTGTCGCGGACCAGGGTGGCGGTCACGGACCAGTCGTCCATGCCGTGCACGTGGTTGATGTTGCCCTCGGCCGGGTCGACGACCCACCACTCCCCGGGCGGGAGCGCACCGCCGGCCAGCTCGTCCTCGGCCCAGTGCGATCCGGGCCGGGCCCGCAGCAGCGGCTCCCGCAGCACGTCCAGCACCGCGTCGTCGTTGGCGTGGATCTCGGCGACGACCTCGTCCAGGCTCACGCCCCGGGCGTGCGGGGTGTGGCGCTCGCGCAGCGTGAGACCGGCGGTCCGCACCGCGGCGGACACCTCGGACAGCAGCGCCCGGTCGGCGGCGGAAGGCATGGCGGTGCTCATGGAAGGCTCCCTCGGTTCGATGGGTGCGGGTGGTCTCTCTCTCGCCCGCACTTCGAAGGTAGGACCCCTGACCATTAACAACAAGTGCATGCTATGCACTTGTAGAGTGACTGCCATGCAACTGGATCTGAACCTCCTCACCGCCCTGGACGCCCTGCTGGAGGAGGGCAGCGTCGCCGGCGCCGCAGCCCGCCTGCACGTCACCGCACCGGCGATGAGCCGCTCCCTGGGCCGGATCCGCAAGGCCACCGGCGACCAGATCCTGGTCCGCACCGGCCGCAGCATGGTGCCCACCACCCGCGCACTCGCCATGCGTGCCCAGGTCCACGCCCTCGTGCAGCAGGCCCAGCACCTGCTGTCGGCCCAGCAGGAGATCGAACTGGCATCGCTGACAAGGGAATTCACCGTGCGCTGGCACGACACCCTGACCGCCGCCTGCGGCAGCGCCCTGATCACGGCCGTCCACCGCCAGGCGCCCGGCGTCCGGCTGCGCCTGTCCGCCGAACCCGGCACGGACGACGCCGAGCTGCGCCGGGGCGAGGTCGACCTCGAATCCAGCTCCAGCGCTCCGGCACTCCCGGACATCCGCCACCGCCTGGTCGGCAGCGACAGGCTGGCCGTCGCCGTCCGCCCGGGCCACCCCCTCACCGAAGGGCCGCTGGACATCGAGCGCTATGCCGCCGCCGAACACCTCACCGTGTCGCGGCGCGGGAGTCTGCGCGACCCGATCGACGAGGCTCTGGCCCACCGCGGCCTCGAACGACACGTCGTCGCCGCCGGGCCCACCGCCGCCTTCGCCCTGCAACTCGCCCTCGACAACGACCTGGTGGTCACCCTCCCCGACGCGGTCACCCGTACGGCCCGGGAACGGCTCGGCCTGGTCACCCTGCCCCTGCCGCTCCCGCTGCCCGACGTCCCGCTGTACCTGCTGTGGCACCAGCGCTACGACGACGACCGCGCCCACACCTGGCTGCGCGACCTGGCCACCGACACCGTCCGGGCCCTGTTCGCGACGCCGACCGTCTCCTGACGGCCCCTCGGCGACCGGACCGGGCAGTGACGCATACGCCGAGGAAGTGCCGACGGCGGCTGCGCACGGATGGCGGCGGTGACGGTCGGCCGGACCCTGTCACACCCAGCCAGGCATGAGAGTCGATGCCCGCAGGCACCGACTGTTCTTCCGATAGCCGCAAGCCCGCACGAAGGACCGGAATCCAACGTCCGACATTGGCAGACCCGGCCAGTTCCGCAGCCTCACCCGCACACCCCAAGTCAGCATTTCACCAGGTCAGCGCACGCGTCCCCGGGGCTTCAGCGGGAGTGCCGGGAGCTCCGGCGCCCGCAGGCGGGCGCCGTCGTAGCCGTGGACGTCGCCGAAGCGGGTGGTGGTCATCCAGTCCTCGCGGGCCTGGTTGATCTCCTCGCCGGAGCGGCCGATGAAGTTCCACCACATGACCAGCTTCTCCTCGAACGGTTCGCCGCCGAGGAGGAGGACGGAGGCGTCGGTGCGGGCGAGGAGGGGGAGTTCGCGGCGGTCGCTGCCGAGGTAGAGCATCGAGCCGGGTTCGACGCGGACGCCGTCGACGTCGACGCTGCCGGACATGGAGAGCACGGCGTACTCGAAGCCGGGCTCCAGGGGGAGCTTGAGATCGGCACCCTCGGTCAGGGCGAGGTCGGCGCCGACCAGGGGGGTGTGGGCGGTGCCGGGGGAGGTCGCGGTGTCGAGGCTGCCGAGGATGACGGTGCCGCGCAGGCCGGGGGCGGTGACGACGGGCAGGTCGGCGTGGTGCTCGAAGGTGGGGGCGGTGTGCCGGTGGGCGTCCGGGAGGGCGACCCAGAGCTGGGCGCCCTCCAGGTAGCGGGCGTGCTCGCGGGGGGACTCCTCGGAGTGCGAGATCGCCCGGCCGGAGGTCATCAGGCCCAACTCGTAGGGGCGGACGGTCTGCAGGCTGCCGAGGCTGTCGCGGTGCAGCACCTCGCCCTGGTGGAGCCAGCTGACCGTCTGCAGGCCCATGTGCGGGTGCGGCGGGACCTGCATGCCGGGCTCGTCGGCGATGTCGTCCGGACCGTAGTGGTCGACGAAGCACCAGGCGCCGACCATCCGGCGGCCGAGGTTGGGCAGCAGCCGGCGCACGACGGTGCTCTCGCCGAGCGGGACCTGGCGTCCGGTCAGCAGTTCGCGGACCGGGCCGCCACCGGACGCGCCGCCGCAGGGTGTCGGGGCGGGCTTCTGATCGAGGTTGCTCATGTCGCGGCTCCACCACCGTGCGGGTCGGGACCGGCCGGACCGTGCGGTCCGGGGCCGGCGGGTCGTCGGCAACGATCATCCATCAACCGGGCGCGTTCCTCCACCACCTGCGGCCGCGGCCTCGACCACCGACCCGCCGACCCGTCAGCCCGCCGACCCGTCAGCCCGTCAGCCCGCGCCGCGACCGGCCAGGGCACGGCCGAGGAAGGAGACCGCGTCCGGCAGGACCTTGCGCCAGTACGCCGCGTCGTGCACCCCGGGGGTGAAGCGGACCTGGACGGTGTCGCCGACCAGCTTGCGGGCCGCGTCGCAGAACGGGTCCTCGGTGCCGCACCAGACGCCGATCGGGCGGCCGTGCGGCTGGTCCTGGTGGAGCAGTGGCTCGTGTTCGCGCCAGTCGGCCTCGTCCTTGAAGACGCCGGCCGCCTTGGCGTCCCCCCAGCTGCGGAACAGTGCCGGGCTGAGCACCGCGACCGGGCCGAAGCCGGCACCCCGGTTGCGGGCGTAGCGGAGCGAGCCGAAGCCACCCATCGATATGCCCAGGGCCGCCTCGGGCGCGCGCAGCCCCTGCTTGGCGAGCCAGCCCGGCAGCTCGTCCAGCAGCATCTTCTGCGGGTCGTCGCCGGACGGCGTGCGCCGCCAGTAGGTGGCGTCGCCGCCGTCGACGGCGACCACCGCGAACGGGGGCACACCGGCCGCGATGGCGGCGACCAGGATCTGCGGCAGCCCGAGGTCGGTCCACGCCTGGGCGGTGGCGCCGCGCCCGTGCAGGGCGACGCAGACCGGCAGGTCGGCCGGCCGGGCGATGCCCTGCGGGACGATCGTGATCATCTTCACCGCGGCACCGTTCCGGGCGGCCGAGCGCTGCTCCTCGTTGCGCAGCGAGGGGACGACGGACGCGGCGGCGGACGGCGCCGCCGTCCCGGTGGTCGCCGTGGCGGTGGGCGTGCCGGCACCGGTGGGTGTGCCCGTCCCGCCGGAACCGCCGGGGGTGTCCGGGTCCGACGAGCCGCCGGAGAGGGCGACCGCCGTGCCGGTGCCGACGAGGGCCAGGCCGCCGAGGCCGAGACCGGCCCGGAGCAGCCGACGCCGCCCGAGCGTCCCGGGGCCGAACGATCCTGCCCGGAGCGAGCCGAGGACTCCCGCAGCCGACCGCGCCCCGCCCGACCCGCCCGGCCCGATCGCGGGCGGCGCGGCGGGCGGCCCGATCACGGGCGACGCACTCATGGGCGGCGCACTCACGGGCGGCGCGGCGGGAGACCCGGCCGGCAGCGGCGGCGCGACCGGTGGTGGTGGCGCGGCGGGCAGCGGCGGCGCGGCCGCCGCCCGCACGCCGGCACCCGCTCCGCCACCGGTCCCGGCACCCGATCCGGCACCCGCTCCGGTGTGCCCACTCCCCTGGTGGTCCAGATCCACGGTTCTCCCCTCCGACAGTCAGCCAGCACTGTACGTCGGGCCGGCCCGTCGGGCCGCACCGTGATCGTCACAGCTGATCAACAACTCGTCACCGCAGGTCGGGGGCGGTGTCCCCGCCGACTCAGTGCTTGCAGGCCCACCAGGAGTCCGCCGTCGCCGCGTCCGCGAGCGCGCGCAGCTTGGCCACGGCCCCGGCCGGGTCCTCCGCGCCGTACACCGCGGAGCCGGCCACGAAGACGTCCGCGCCCGCCTCGGCGCAGCGCTCGATGGTGCTCGCGGAGACCCCGCCGTCCACCTGCAGCCACAGCTCCAGGCCGTGCTTGTCGATCAGCTGCCGGGTGCGGCGGATCTTCGGCAGCATGATGTCGAGAAACGCCTGGCCGCCGAAGCCCGGCTCGACCGTCATGATCAGCAGCATGTCCAGCTCGGGCAGCAGGTCCTCGTACGGCTCGATCGGCGTGGCCGGCCGGAGCGCCATGGACGCGCGGGCGCCCTTGGCCCGGATCTCCCTGGCCAGCCGGACGGGCGCCGCGGCGGCCTCGACGTGGAAGGTGACGGAACCGGCGCCGGCCTCGACGTACTGCGGGGCCCAGCGGTCCGGCTCCTCGATCATCAGGTGGCAGTCGAGCGGCGTGGTGGTGGCACGGGCGAGCGCCTCGACCACCGGGATGCCCAGGGTGAGGTTGGGCACGAAGTGGTTGTCCATCACGTCGACGTGCAGCCAGTCCGAACCCCTGACGGCCTCGGCCTCGTCGGCGAGCCTGGCGAAGTCCGCGGACAGGATGCTGGGGTTGATCTGCGCCATTTCCGATGCTTCCTACGAGGGTTCCGGCACCTGGAGCGGGCACCTCGCCCCATCATCTCGCGGGGAGTCGGCGGGAACTGAACGGTGCGAGCCCCGCGTGACCCGCATCACACCCGCTCCGGGGTTACCGTGACCGCCGCCGTGGTCATCAGCCCTGTGCAACCCGGCGTTCGCGCCTCCGGCCACCCTCGTTCCCGCTCCATTTCCACCACACACCCTCCGCACTGTCCGCACCGGAGTTCCCCGGACAACGTCTGCGCCGCTCCGCCCCGCCCGCCCGCCGGCTTGCGCCCGCACACTCCACGCCCCCTTCGAGGAAGGTTCTCCGTTGGCCGATCTGGTCCACCCCGCCCGGGCCCTGTGGTGGCTCTTCGAGCCGGTGCACGCCGTCACCTACTTCTCCCCCGAGGGCCGCGCGGCGTTCGAGGACGCCGGGCTGCGCGGCGGCTGGCGCGGCTACTTCGCCGGCCGGTCGGCGCCGCTGGGCGCGGTCGACGCGCCGCCGGTGATCGCCGCGTTCTTCAACTTCGCGCCCGCGCCGGTGGAGCGCGCCCTGCCGCACGTCTGGAAGCTGGTGGACCCGGACGCCGCGCTGGCGGCCCGGGTCGCGGGGGCGTCGGCGGCGCTCGCGCGACTGCTGGAGCACGTGGAACCGGAGCAGGTCGAGCTGGTGGCCGACCTGCTGGAGCGGGCCGTCGACCGGCTGGACTGCGCGGGCCGGGTCCTGGCCGCCGCCAACGCCGCCGTCCCCCGTCCGGCCGGTCTGTACGGGCGGCTCCGGCAGGCCGCCACCGTGATGCGCGAGCACCGCGGCGACGGCCATGTCGCCGCGCTGGTCTCCGCCGGGCTGGACGGGTGCGAGGCGCTGGTGGTGCGCTGCGCGCTGGACGTCCGCCGCGAGGTGCTGCAACCGATGCGCGGCTGGACCGACGAGGAGTGGGCGGCCGCCACCGCCCGCCTGGCGGAACGCGGTTGGCTGACCGAGCACGGCACCATCACCGAGGGCGGCCGGATCCGCCACCAGTCCCTGGAGGCCGCCACCGACCTGGCCGCCGCCCGGGTCTGGGAGAGCCACCCGCGCACCGAACTCGACCGGCTGGCCGCCGCCCTCACGCCGATCTCCGCGCTCTGTCGCACCGCGCTGCCGCCGATCAACCCGATCGGCCTGCCGGCCACGACGGCCTGACGCCCGCTCGTCGGGGTGCCCCACGCCCCGGCACCTGACGCCCGGCACCTGAACCGCGGGTGCCGGGCGGCAGGCGGTCGGGCGTCAGGCGCTCAGGCGGCAGGCGGTCGGGCGTCGGGTGCCGGGCGGTGGGACGGGGGTGTTCGCCGCCGCCGTTCCGACGCGGCGGGCGCACAGGCCGCCGCCCCTCCTCAACTCCGTTCCCCCGACGCCCCTTCCGTGCCTTCCGTGCCTTCCGTGCCCGACGCCCCCTCCGTACCCTCCGCCGAATCCGGCTCTCCCCGCTCTCCCCCGCCGGCCGGCCGGGCGCGGTCCGGCGGGCCGAGCACGATCCCGCGGCCCGCGTAGAACCGGTCGAGCCGCCGCCACGGCACATGCGCGTAGGCCTGCGACTCGCCCGCGAACCCGGAGGGGTTGTGGATCACCAGCGCCGTACCCGTGACGCCCACCGCCAGCACCAGGTGCCCGCCGCGCCGGTGCGGCTCGGGGCTGTCCGGTTCGCGGATCGCGGGGTGCACGGACAGCATCACCAACCGGCCGGCCGCGACCTCCGCCGCCACTTCCTCGGTCGTCAGCTCCCGGGCCTGCGCGGCCAGCCCCCACCGCTCGTGGACGTACGCGGCGAACGGCGTGTGGATCAGCCCGTGCAGCCGCTCGCCGTCCTGCTTGTACGCGCCGGCCGCCAGGCACTCCGCCGCCAGCGCGACCTGCGGCGGCGCCACACCCCACCAGCGGTCGAGCGCCATCCGCAGGCAGGCCACCCCGCACAGTCGCCAGGACCAGTACGCGTACGCCTCCGGCGTGTCGGCCCCCGACTGTCCCCAGCGCGGATCGTCCGACGCGTCCACCGATCCGTCGATGATCTCCCGGACCAGCTCCGGGGACTCCCACTGCGCGTAGTACGGCACCTCGTGCACCACGGCCGCCCGGCCGCCGCTCTCCACCATCCCCCGACGCTCTCACGCCGCTCCGCCGCCCCGGGCCCACGACACTCGCACCGACGACGGCCGGTCGCCGTCCCCCGTCCCCCGTCCCCCGTCCCCCGTCCCCCGTCCCCCGTCCCCCGTCCCCCGTCCCGCCGGATTGTCGGTGCTGCCCGCTAGGGTCGCTCGGGATCATCGGGTTGGGGAGGAGAGGCCGGGCATGAGCATCGAGGCTCAGTGGAGCGAGCGCCTGCGGCTGGAGTCGGCGGACCTGCCGGAGGAGGTGTCCCACCAACCCAGCCGGGCCTTCCTGACCGGGGAGGGGCTGCCCGGCCAGGGGGCCTTCCTGGACTTCGCCGCCCTGGAGGCGCCCCCGCTGGGAGCGGTGGGCGCGGGCCCGGCGGCACGGCTGTTCGTCCTCGGCGAGACCGGGTACGTCGCCGACACCGACTACGAGGGTGACGCCGTCCTGCTGGACGGGGCGACGGGTGAGGTCTTCCTCGCCGCCCGGCGTCGTGGCGACCGCCACGACGGGCTGCGCCGGGACTTGATCGCCTCCAGCCTGCCGGCGCTGGCCGAGCTGATGCGCGAGGTCGACGCGGTGGCCGTGGCGGCGGCGGAGCCGGCCGCACTCGACGGGCAGCGCGGGCCGGCCGTGGTCGCGGAGGTCGTCGGGGTCGCCCGGCAGCGGATGCGCGCGATCGACCCGGAGCTGTTCGAGCGCGCCGACGACGCTCCCCCGCACTGGGACACGGCCCTGCTGGTGCGCTCGCTCGCCTGGGGTGCGCTCCCCGGCGGTCCCGGCGCGCTCGCGTACGAGCTCGGGCCGGAGCTGGTCGAGGATCTCGCCACGCTCGGCGCCGACGGGCTGGTCCGCCGCTACCGACCGGAGGAGCTGCCCGAGCGGCTCACCCACGAACCGACCCGGCGCCTGCTCGCCGAGGTCGGACTGCCCCTCGGCGGCGGGCTGTTGACCGTCTCCGACGACGAGCCGCTGCGCACCATGGCCGAGGCCTACCCGGAACACTTCACCCCGGCCGACGACCTGGCGGACCCTGACGACCCCGACAACGCCAACCACCCCGACGACCCGGACGCGTCCCCGGAGAACCGGGACCACCAGCGCGACCACCTCGCCGTCGGCGACTGGCCCTACGACCTCGTGATAGCCCTCGACGGCGCCACCGGCCGGCTGGAGCTGCCCGACTGGAACGAGGTCGGCGAGCCCGAGGCCTACCTCAACCGGGACCTGTCCACCCTGCTGTACTCGCTCTGGGTCTGCGAGCGGCTGCGCGCCGAGTGGCGCCGCTGGGAGTACGGGCGCGCGGCCGGGAGCTGGGAGGCCTTCGACCCGCAGTCGCTGCTGAGCGGTGTGGCCGAGGAGGTCATCGCCGCCATCGATCCGGAGGCCTTCGCGACCCCCGGCCACTCCTGGCAGCTCCTCGCCGACGACGCCCACATGGGCGGCCTGCTGAACTGACCGGGGCCCGCCCCCCACTACGCCACCGTCTCCTCCCCGGTCCTCCCGGACTCCTTGGACTCCCCGGCTTCTCCGGTCTTCTCCGAGTCCCCGGACTTCCCGGCGTCCTTGGACGGCCCGGACTCCCCGGCCGCCGCACCGTCCCCCGTCCGCGAGCGGTAGGCGAGCCGGTCCGCCGCGCGCCGCCCCCGGCGCTCCACCGGCAGCGAGCCGTGGGCCCCTGCCAGCCCGAAGGGCGGCATGTCGAAGTAGATCGCCTCGTACGAACCCTCGGGCACGATGTACGTCTCGTGCCAGAGCCCCACGTACTGGCGCAGCTTCCCGGCGCGTATCTTGCGGTTGGCGATCCCCCACACCTTGTGGTGGAAGGCGTCCGGCGCGGCCGCGTAGCCGTACAGCTTCTCCTTGGACTCCCAGTACTGGACGACGTAGTACGTGCGCGGCGAGGCGGTCAGCAGGATGCGTCCGCGCAGCCCGCGCTCCGGCTCCTTGGCCAGGTCGTGGAGCATCCGGAACATGGCCGCCATCACCGGCATCCAGTGGTGGACGGCCCAGAAGCGGTTGATGCGCATCCCGATCAGCAGCACCACGGTGTCACCGGTGACGGCCGCGGTCGTGTATCCGGGAGTCGGTTTGGCGAACATATGTGCCTCCAGCTCTCTCCTCCACCCATGTAAGCGGTGATTACATCAGCGGCCGAGAGTCCGGTCAAGGCTCAGAGCACTCCCAAATCCTTTGCTTGAAGCGGAGGTTGACACCTGCGCTCAGGGGCGGTTGCCGACCCCCTGACCGAAGGTGTCCACCACCTGCTCGGCCAGCTCCTCCGCCTTCTCCGCCGGCAGGTACCCGTCGACGATCATCTGCGCGAGCCCGTACACCAGCGCCTGCCCGGCCAGCCCCACCAGGGCCGGATCGCCGGGGCGCAGCCGGCCCGCCTCCTGGTCCGCGACGATGAACTCGATGAGCGCCTCGTCGATCCCGGAGAGCCGCTGCCGCAGCTCGGGCTGCCGGGAAGCCGTGAACACCCGCGAGCGGACCAGCTCGAACCGGTGCGGGTGGCGGATCGCGTACCGGACGAAACCGAGCCCGAGCGCCTTCATCGCCGGGCCCTCGCGCCGCTCGATCTCGGCGAGCTGCCACCGCTCGAAGTCGGCCAGCACCCGGTCCGCCACCTCCGTCAGCAGCGCCTGCCGGTCCGGGAAGTGCCGGAACGGCGCACCCGCCGACACCCCTGCCCGCCGTGCCACCTCGCGCATGGTGACCTTCGCCGGCCCCTCCTCGTCCAGCAGCGCGAACGCCGCCGCGACCAGCGCCTCGGGCAGGGCCCCGTGGTGATAACTGCCGCGCTCGGCAGGCCTCTCCGTCATGCCAGCTAGTGCTACCACAGCCCACCGGGGTGACCGGCGAGTACGCCGAAGGCGCGCGATGCCCGGCTCACCGCACCAGGAGGACGGGAGCCCGCTCGGGCCGGCGCTGCCGCCGTACGCGGCGCCGCCGCTTCAGGCCGAGGAGGAGGAAGAGACTGTCCGTCCACGGCGTCCACGGCGAACACGGCGGAAGGAGCGTGCCGCCTCCTTGCCATGATCAACATATAGCGCACGGGGGGCCTTGCGGCAAGGCCCCGGTCATGCCGCAGAATCGCCGACCTGAGCACGAAGCAGTCGAAACGGGGAGTACTGGCATGCGCGTGGTGTTGTCGACGTACGGGGCGCGCGGGGGCGTCGAGCCGATGGTGGGGCTCGCGGTTCGGCTGCGGGAACTGGGTGCGCAGGTGCGGGTGTGCGCGCCGCCGGACGAGGAGTTCGCGGAGCGGCTGGCCGGGGTCGGCGTGGAGGTGGTGCCGACCGGCCGGCCGGTGCGCCCGCTGGTGACCACCGTGACGCCGGGTTCGGCGGAGGGTCTGGCGCAGCGCACGGCCGAGTTGATGGCCGCGCAGTTCGACACCGTCGCCGCGGTGGCGCAGGGAGGTGACGCACTGGTGGCGACCGGTCCGCTGCCGGCCACGGCCGGCGCGCGGTCGGTGGCCGAGAAGCTGGGCATCCGTTACGTGCACGCGAGTCACCAGCCGGTCAGCCTGCCGTCGCCGTACCGTCGGCCGCCCGCACGACGGGGGCAGCCGTTGCCCGCGGACGCGACGGACAATCAGGCGCTGTGGGACGTGGACGCCCGGATCGCGAACACCATGTTCGGCGAGGAACTCAACGCCCAGCGGGCGTCGTTCGGCCTTCCGCCGGTCGACGGCGTTCGTGACTTCGCCTTCACCGACCGGCCGTGGCTGGCCACCGACCCGGTGCTGTCCCCGTGGCAGCCGACGGACCTCGGCGTGGTGCAGACCGGTGCCTGGGTCCTGCCGGACGAACGCCCGCTCCCCGCCGAGCTGGTGGAGTTCCTGGACGCCGGCGCGGCGCCGGTGTACGTGGGCTTCGGCAGCACCCCGGTGGGCGACCCGGAGACCGTCGCCCGGGCGGCCGTCGAGGCAATCCGCGCCCAGGGCCGCCGGGTGGTCCTCGCCCGCGGCTGGGCCGGGCTTGCCCCGATCGACGACCGGGACGACTGCTTCGTCGTCGGCGAGGTCAACCAGCAGGCGCTGTTCCGCCGGTCGGCCGCCGTCGTGCACCACGGCAGCGCGGGCACCACGACGACCGCGACCCTGGCCGGGGTGCCGCAGGTGGTGGTGCCCTGGGGAATGGACCAGCCGTACTGGGCCGGCCGGGCGGCCGACCTGGGCGTCGGCGTGGCGCACGACGAGCAGGCCCCGACCACCGCGTCCCTGTCGGTCGCGCTCAAGGCGGCGCTGACCCCCGAGGCCCGCGCACGGGCGAGCGCCGTCGCCGGCACCGTCCGCACCGACGGGGCGGCGGTGGCCGCGAGGCTGCTGCTCGACGGGGAGGGCTGAGCGGGGCCGCCGCCGCACGGAGGTACCGCGCGGGCCCGGCGGGATCAGGGAGTTGGCGACATCGCGTCCGACGCCTTGGTCATGGCGCACTTCTCGACGCTCTGCCAGAAGACGTCGCCGAGCTGCTTCCAGATGGCTTCCGGGGAGCCCTTGAGCTCGGCGGTGAGGTCGTCGAAGGCGGTGATGGCGAAGGAGGGGGTCAGGGTGAGGTCGCCGACGTTCTCGCCGAGGAGGCTCGCCTGCCCGGTGAGCGTCAGGGCGACCGAGGCGCCCTCCGGGCCGGCGTCGAGCGTCAGGGTGCCGCCCAGGCTGATGTCGAGGATGTCGGGGATGCCCTTGGGCGCGGGGATGTCGAAGTCCAGTCGGACCTGTGCCGTCGCGTGCAGGCCGTCCTTGCCGAGCGTGCAGTCGAGGTGGCTGGTGAGGACCTTCAGATCCAGGTCGGCGTGGAAGGTGAAGCCGCTCGTCCCCAGTGTGGCGTCGAGCGAGGCCGAGACTCCCAGGATCGCGATCCTCCCGGAGATCGCGAAGACCTTCTCCGGGATCTTCGTCTTGAGGTCGGAGAGGTCCAGCAGGTACTGGGGCCCCCGGGTGCCGCCGGCGTCCGAGAGGGTGAGGACGCTGCCGATCGTCATCGGCTTCTCGACATCGCTCTTCACGTACAGGCCGGTGGCGCTGATCCTCACCTTGAAGCGCCAGGAGTTGTGGAAGAAGTCGATGTCGCCCTTGGCGTAGAAGCCCTGCTCCCACAGCTCCTTGGTGACGGGATTGGTCCAGCCGCCGGGGACGGTGACGGCGCACAGGGCCAGCTCGTTGAGGACGATCTGCTTCAGGAAGTCCAGGATCGGGGGTGGCGTGCCGACGATGGCGACGATGTCGTGGAGGGAGACACCGTGACCGGCCGGGGTGCCGGTGGTGAGGGCGAAGTAGAAGGCGCTGACGTCCGGCGGCTCGACGCTGCCGTAGACGGCGAGTTCGAGGTGGGTGCTGCCCGCGACGGTGACGGCGCCGCCCCCGCCCAGGGAGAAGACGCCGCCCCCGTAGTCGACCCCCAGGTAGAAGTCGTCGATGTCGAAGCCGTCGATGCCGAAGGCGTTCTTCCACGCGGGGTTGGTCCCCGCCGCGTCGCGGCGGACGGGTGCCCGGAGGTCGGCGACCCGGCGGACCGGCGCCCGGAGGTCGGCGGCGGGGGCCGGGGCGGGGAGGTAGTGGCCGGGGGCGTCCAGAGCGAGGACGAGGCGGTCCGCGGCGAGCGTCCCGGGGTTCGCGCCGGCCGCGCCCTGAAGGATGAGGGCGAGGCTGAGCTCCCAGCCCGTGCCGCTCTTGGAAACGCTGCCCGCGCCGGTGAACTGCAGGGCACCGTTCCCCGGGGCGGCGGAGGTGTCGAGCGAGCTGAGGTCGAGGACGAAGGTGGTGGCGAGGGTGATGCTCCAGGAGGCGGGCTTGATGGTCAGGCGCAGCTCGCCGAAGCCCTTCTGCATCGCGGCGGCGCCGATGGTGGCGGCGAACCAGGAGTTCTTGACCTGGGCGGCGAGCAGAGCGGTCAGGGTGATCCGGTCCGCGCCCGGGAACAACGTGTTGAGGAATCCCAGGTCGCCGGATTTGCTGAAGGTGATCTCGGTGAAGAAGGTGAGGCCCTTGTCCACCGTGGCGGGCAGGTTGGGCGGGGTCCTCGCCCCGTCGATGTGCTGGCCGTCGGCGGTGCTGACCGCCAGGCCGGACCGGCCGAAGGTGAGCGCGTCGAGGATGCCGAGGTCGGGCCAGCCCCCGACGTCCTTGGGCGACCACGTCCAGCCGTCCTGCCAGAGGGCGGCGGCGAACACGGTGCCGTTGCCCCCGGTGGCGGCCTTGCCGACCAGACCGAGGCCGGTGGCCCCGTCGAACTCGGCGGTGGTGTCGACGGCGAACTCGTAGCCGCCCCCGGTGTGCCGCTGGACGGTGACGGCCGGGGCCTTGAGGGTGATCGCCGGCAACTGGTCCGGCAGGGTCAGGCCCACGTCGGCGGCGAGGTGGGCGAGGAGCTCGGTGAGCTGGATGTCCGGGAGGGTCGCGGCGAGCCGGAAGGTGGCGGGCGTCCACCACTCCGCGTGGAAGACGAGGGCCTGGGCGGAGCCACCGGTGGAGCCCCGAGCGGAGTCGGCGGTGATGGCAAGGGCTGAGTGACCGGTGGGGGCCAGGGAGGCGACGGCCGAGAGGTGCGCGCCGGTGACGGGCTTCTCGGGGTAGCCGTAGTGCCAGAACTCCGCGCCGACGGCGGTCAGCGTGAGGGTGGCCGCGCCGATGGGCACCGGGACGTTCGTCTCGACCTCGGCGGCCAGGGCGTAGCTGTGCTGGGCGGGCCGGACGGTGCCGTTGAAGCTGGTCAGCGTCATCCGGGGGATGGCGGACAGATCCGTGGTCGGCAGGAAGTGCCGGAGGACGTCGGTCAGTTCGACCTTGTCCCCGGGTGTGGAGGCGAGGGTGAACTCGCCGGGCGGGATCTCGGCGGTGGCGCTCAGGTGCACACTGTCGGCGACCAGGAAGTCGGCCCGGGCGGTGACGGTGGCGGTCCGGGTGGGAAGCAGGGGTGTGGCGACGGTCAGGGTGGCGCCGGCGCCGGTGAGCGCGAGGTCGGGCTTGTCCAGGACGTGCCAGGAGAAGTCCGGTGTGGTGGCGAGGGTGACGCTGACGGCGGTCAGGGCCTTCGCGAGGCCGCCGGCCACCAGTTGGGTGGGGTCGATGGTGAGGTCGGCGGCGGAGAGCGTCACCTTCTCGCTCAGGCCCAGCTCCACCGCCTTGAGCTGCTCGACGGCCGTGCCGGTGCCCGGCCAGTCGGCGAGCAGTGCCGTCGGCACCAGGTCCGGGGGGAGGTCCTCGGCGGCGAGGACGAGGGGGCGCGGGGCGTCGGCGGCGGCGCGCAGGGTCAGCCGGAGGGTGTCGGAGACCGCGAGGACGGCGCCGAGACCGACGCCGTAGACGGGCTTGCCCTGGCTGTCGGGGTGGGAGCCTGCCCAGAGGGCGAAGGCGGCTCCCAGGGTGGTGCCACTGTCCCGCGTGGTGGAGGACAGCCGGATGTCCGGCCCCGCTCCGGCGAGGCCCGGCCGAATCGGACCGGACAGGACCAGGTCGTCACCGGCTTCGGCCCGGAGCACGGTGGCAAAGTCCTGCAACGCGGTGGGCATCTTCAGGGCGGCCGCGTCGAAGCTCAGCCCGGCCGGCAGCGCGGGGAGGTCGTGGTCGGCCTGACGCGGGACGGAGGTCAGCAGCAGCCGGGGCGCGGCGGCGAAGGCCAGGCCGTCGAGGGCGCTCGCGGCGGTCTGCGGGAACGAGGTGCCGAAGTGCCAGTCGGCGGTGAGCGGGAAGGGGAGGAACAGGGCCGGCGCCCCGTCGGCGGGGTCGACGGTGAACGCGAGGCCGGTGAGCGGGCGGTCGGCGACGCCGAGCCAGCTGAGGGTGCCGTCCACCTCAAGACCTGTGTCGGTGTCGCGCGCCTGGGCACTACGGACACTCAGTGTGCCGCCGAACCAGGTGGTGAGCAGGGTTCCGGCGGCCCCCGGACCGAGGTCGGCCGTGGTCAGGGTGAGGACCCCGCCGCCGAGGTGGGAGCGGATGATGGTGCGCAGCTCGGTGATGTCCATCGGCGGGGCCTCGGGTCCTGAACTCGGCGGGGTCTGGACGACGGTGGGTCTGAAACGACAGTGGGTCCGAACGACGGCAGGTCCGAACGACGCTGGACAGGTCAGCTCGCGGACGGCGCGTCGAGCCGCTGGGCGATGGCCTCGCGGACCAGGCGGCTGACCTCGGGGCCGAGATCGGGCAGCTGCTTCTGCAGGGCCTCGTTCACCCGCTTCACGATCTGCTCCTTGATCTCGTCCCTCTTCAGCGCCTCGTTCGCGTACTCCTCGACCGCCGGGTGCTCGCCGGTGCCGCCGGAGAGGTCGACGGTGATGGTCAGGCCCTGGTCCGGCACGGTGGCGATGAGGCTGTCGATCGTGATGGCGAGGTCGTCGAGCTCGGTGCCGGAGAACGACAGGTCGGTCGCGATGGTGACCTCGTCCGCCAGCACCGCGAAGTCGCCCGGCAGGCCCTTGTGGGTACCCCAGTCGGCCGTGAGCTTTCCGCTGGCGTCCAGCGGCCGGGGGCGGCTCGTCAGCGTCGACAGCTTGAGCACGGCGCTGACGCGGCCGGCCGTGAGGGCGGCCAGCTCGGGCGGTGCCACGGTGTTGGAGCAGCCCCTGATCGAGAGGCCGGTGAAGGTGACGTTCTCCAGCGGCTTGAGCTCCGAGCTCAGGCTGATCTCCCCGATCACCACCTTGTCGACGGTGTACGGCTCGACGGTGGGCTTGGCCATGCCCGTGATGAGGGTGGGCGGGTAGAACGGCGACGTCTCGTCGGCGACGGCCGCGCGCAGCCGGTCGAACAGGTACTGGTCGACGGGGTTGTTCCCGCTGGATCCGCCCTCGGCGGCGGTGTGGGTCTTGAAGACCGCGTCGAGCGCCGCGCCGAGCCGCTCGGTGAGGGCGTCGGCGATCGCGGTGAGGGTGTCCTTGGTGTTGAGGGTCTCCTTGAGGCTGTCGGTCAGGCGCGGCGCGCTCTCGGGGTCGTCGAAGGCCTTCTCCGCGGCGTCGAGCCACGGCTTCTTGTAGACCTCCTTGGTGCTCTGGTCGATGGTCAGCTTCGAGCGGTCCAGGGTGTACACCGGCTGCGCGGCGCTCTCGCCGCGCGGGGTGAGGGATTCCAGGGTCACCTGGAGTCCGCGCTCACCACCACTGCCGGTGAGCTGGACGCGGAGGACCGCGTCGACGGCGAGGCCCTCGACGCCGAGGGCGAAGGTGCCGGTGCCGGTGACGGTGTCGACGGGCCACTTCACGTCCGGCAGGGTCTCCCGCACGGCGGTGACGGTCGTGGTGCCCTTGTCCATCACGCTGACGCTCTGGTCGAGTTGGTAGTGGCCCGCGACGGTGATCGTCTCGGGCAGCGTCGTGCCCTTGAAGCGGCCGAACAGGAGCGGAATCGTCAGACGGTAGCCGTCGGCGAGGGTGTCCAGGCCCGTCAGCGGGCCGAGTTGGACGTTGTCGAGACCGGTGACGGTGATCGAGCGGGTCGTGACGACGGGCAGCGGCTTGTCCGGCGAGGGGCTGGGGACGAAGCGCTTGTTCAGCTCCTTGGTGCCGCCGATGTCCGGGACCATCGTGTGTCCGTCCGCGTCGTCCTCGACGAACTGCCACCACTGCTGGGCGATGTTGGTGGCGACGGTGGTGCCGTTCTTGAAGGCGCCCAGGTCCCACTCGTCGGCGGTGAGCGGGACGAGTCTGTGCCCGCCGATCTTCGTCCCGGCCAGGATCGCGGGCAGGTTGTGCGGGTTGTCCAGATCGTTCAGCCGCTTGCTCATGGTGGCTTCGATGAAGCGGACGAGGGACTCGCTCACGTGCTGTTTCCTTCGCTGTGGTGCGGGCGGCGGGCCGGGGTGGGGAGCGGAGGTGGCTCAGGGGGCCCGGTCGACGATGTGCAGGGCGATGTCGCCGAGCGCGGTGCGGTAGGCCGAGGCCGGGAACGGCCGCAGCCGTCGCCAGGCGTCCAGGGCCTGCGCGCGGGCCTCGGCGTACGCCGTGGCGTAGCCGGAGCTGCCGCGGACGGCGGCCGCGCAGGCCCGCAGGCCGGCCTCGTCGCAGGGTTCGCCGCGGACGACCCGCGAGACGCGGTGGTCCGGGCCGAGTTCGGCCATGGCGTGGATGAGCGGCAGTGAGAAGCGCCCGCGGGCCAGGTCGATGCCCTGGGGCTTTCCGGAGGCCTCCTCGTCCTGGGCCAGGTCGAGGAGGTCGTCCATGACCTGGAAGGCGCGGCCCACCCGTCGGCCGTAGAAGCCGGCCCGGCGGGCGTCGGCGGCGGGCCCGCCGGCCAGGGTGACGCCGGCCTCGCAGGCGAGCCCGAACAGCACGGCGGTCTTGCGCTCGATGGTCTGCCAGTAGTGGGCGAGCAGCCGCGCGGTGTCCCAGCCGGGTTCGGCGGCGAGCTCGTCGAGCTCGCCGCAGCAGATCCGGAAGGCGGTGTCCAGGACGGCCTTGACGAGTTCGATGTCGCGCTGGGCGTCGACCTCCTCCACGAAGCCCCGGATGGCCTGGACGAACTGCATGTCGCCGATCAGTACGGCGGTCTGCGTCCCGCGCGCCGCGTTGACCGACGGCAGACCCCGGCGCAGCAGCGAGTCGTCGACGATGTCGTCGTGGATGAGGGTGGCGATGTGGAGCATCTCCAGGCAGACGGCGCCGTTGACGGCCTTCTGCGGGAGCGGGCCGGAGCCGTGGACGAGCCGGGCGCAGAGGAGGAGGAGCAGCGGGCGGATCTTCTTGCCGCGCTGGTAGAGCGCGTGTTCGGTGGCGCTGAGGTAGTCGGCCTGGGAGGCGAGGGCGGTGTCGAGGGCCTCGTGGTAGCGCGCGAGGTCCTCGGCCAGCGGGCCCTCCCACAGCGCGGTGACGGGGTCGCGCAGTGCGCTCGGGTCGGGGGTCGGGGCCAGGAGCACGGGTCAGCCGGTTCCTGTCTGCAGGTCGGGGTGGCCGTAGGGGCCGGTACCAGTACGGGCGGCCACGGCCACCCGTTCGGCGAGGGCGTCGCGCAGCAGGGTGCGGATGAACTGCATACCGGCGAGGCGTTCGCGGGCGGTGTCACCGGCCTCCCCCTGCCAGTCCTGGTCGTCGAGTTCGAGGTCCGGCTCGGGCGCCTGGACGGTGAGCCAGTCGAGGGCCTTGGCGCCACCCCGGGTGGTGGTCTCGAAGGTGACGGTGGCGCCCTCGACGCGGGCCCGGCAGTCGCCCTGGTGGAGCGGCTGCCCGACGGCGGGCGTGGCGGCCGCGTCCGCCGCCAGGCAGGCTGCTCGGGCACGCTGGATGTCCCGCAGGTCGGCCTCGGTCAGCCCGGGCGGGCAGGCGGACCCGCCTTCGGCGGCGATGCGTGCCAGGAAGGCGTCTGGGTCCCTGAAGGGCGCCGGGTCGAAGGGGGTGACGGCCGGGGCCGCGGCGGCGGCCTTCTTGACGGCGTCGCGGACGGCGGCGGCGGTCATCGGCTTGACGGTGGTCCGGTCGTTGCCGGTCTCCGTCTTGACGCGGCCTCCGAAGTCCCCGGCTGCTCCGGCCGCCGCCTGGTACTGCGCTTTCTTCGGGTCCTGGTCTTCCAGCCGCTCCGCCATGTGCACGAGGGCTTCCTGCATGGTGAGCTGCTGGGTGATCGCGTTCTCGTTGTAGCTGACCTGCTTCGGTGACGGGTCGGGGTTCGCGTACGTCTTCGCCTGGTCGTTGACCGGCCCCTGGTCGGTGTGGACCGCCTGGTGGGTGTCGGCGGCCATGGCTTCCGTCCCACCGTTGCTCTGCCAGACCGAGTCGACGCGGCCGCTGTCGAACACGTCGGCGTACGACTCGTTGTGCTCGTAGAACTTGGCGACGAGCTGGTAGCCGTTCTCCCCGCTCTCCAGGAGCTTCTCGCGTTCGGCCCTGGCCGTGTCGAGCCGCTCCTTCTTGACATCGGGCGAGGCGGACGGGGGTTGGGGCAATCCCGGCGAGGCGGGACGGGTGGACAGCGGGGTGAGGTCACCGGCGCTGTCGATGCCGCTGCCCGGGTCGGGCCGTACGTCGAGCGAGTAGCGGCCGGCCAGGGCCAGCGGCGCCAGGCGGTACGAGGTCCGCGTCCGGCCCCCGCCGAGCTCCTCCACGGCGGCCTCGCCGGGCTCGCCCTCGGCGGTGACGCTGAGGTCACCGAGCCGCAGGCTCAGGGTGCCGGCGGGTGCGAACGGATGCCCCTCCGGCAGTGGGACGGTGCTGGCGAGCGGGTAGCCGGGGCTGTCGGGCAGGAACAGCACACCCGGTCCGGGGTCGGTCATGATAGGTGGTCCTTCGTGAGGGCGGAGGCGCCGTCGCGGCGGGATGGGCGGGCCGGGTGGCGTCAGACGATGTGGACGTCGGCCTTCACCAGCAGCTGCCCCTCGAAGTCGTCGATGCCGCGGGGCGTGGCACGGCCAGTGACCTGGGTGCCGCCGGCCTGGAAGGTGTAGTCGAGACCGGTACCGAGGGAGATGGTCCGCTCCTGGCCCACCCACTTGTCCCGTACCCACTTCCAGGCGTCCTCCTGGCAGTGACCGTCCAGGTAGGACTCGATGAATTCCTTGAGGATGCTGCCCTCCGAGGGCCAGAACCAGCGGAAGCCCGAGATGTCCGTGACCTTGTAGCGGAGGTCCGTCGAGGTGACGTCGATGATCTCCGCGGTGGCGATGACCTCCCGGGGTTCCATCACCACATCGAGGTTCGTGCCGTCGAGGAAGAAGAAGAGCTCCGACACGGCCACCCTGAGGGCGACGGTTCGCGGGTCTTCGCCGAGCTTGATCCCATCCGGCTCGACGGCGTACAGCACGCGCACGTCGTGGCTCTGGACAGTCGTCAGGTATCGGGTCTCCTGCCCCCACCTGACCTCCTCGGTGTGATCCACCGCGACCTGAAGGAAGTCACCGGCGAGGTCACGGTCGATGAGGATCCACAGGTCGTCGGTCGGGTAGGAGCCCTGGCCGGACACCCCGGGCGGTGCGTCCGGCCACTCGGCTCCCGTGCCGGGAGAGACGTGGGCATCGGCGGTGAGCACCAGATGAGTACTCGTGGTCTCCACCGCATAGTCGGTGAACGAGATCCGGGTGCCGAACGGCTCGATCGTCGGGATCGTGATGCCGCTGACGGCGCCTGCGGCCACCTGAAGGATCTTGGGCAGCAGTTCCTCGACGGCCTCCTGGTCCCATCCGCTCATGCCGGAGGTGTCCGTGCGCACGGCGAGGGGGACCGCGCCGATCTTCCCGCCGTCCGTCGAGATCTGGAGGTAGACCTCGACGTCCTTCCCATCGATGATGTTCCTGCTGCTCGTACCGACGTGGGCACTGGTGTCGACGAGAGTGAGCCGCAGGACGCCTTCGTCCGGCATCGGAGCCGCCGGGGGCGTGTTTCCCCTGGCGTCGGTCGCACTGTCCCAGCTCTTCTTGTCGGGCGCCCCGATGTCGACGGTGGGCGCCCCGGCGACGTCCCAGACGACGACGTCCTCTCCGCTCCCCTCCTCGCCCTTGAACAGGGCGGGATATTTCGCGTGCAGCTCTTCGAGCACTCCGTTCAAAGCGTTGGCGTTCATTCCGACGGCGAGCCGGCCCATCCGATGCCCTTTCAGAAATGGTGCGGTTCAGGTGATGTCGATGTCGCCGGCGGCCAGGAGAGCACCGTTGAAAGCGCTCAGGTCCAGGTCACCCTTGGCACTCGCGTGGATTTCCTGGCCCTCGACGGTGAAGGAGAAGCCCAGGTTCTTCCCCAGATCGAAGCTGTGCTCCTGGCCGACGACGTTGTCCGTGATCCAACTGTTGAGCGTCTTCGCGAAGGCGGGTGCGCAGAGCGCGATGAAGCTGGCGATGCTCCCGTAGATCGGGACGCCCCCGCCCACCGGATCGAGGGTGATCTTCAGCGAGGGGACGTCGGTGATCTTCCCCTTCACCTGGGTCGCGCTGACGCCGGTGAGCTGCGCCTTGATTCCGACCGGATCCGGGTCCTGTTTGATGGTGAAGAGAAACACGATGTTCCTTCCCTTCCACTCCCCTTCGGGAGTGGCCCCGTCACGACATCGCGTCCGATGCCTTCTTCGCCGAACAGTTCGGCAGGATCGGCGACTTGAGATCGGCGACGTACGAGAATGCGAGATCCGCGCTCGCCTTGAGGTCCGTCGCGCTCAGCGTGAGGTTCTTGTAGGAGTCGAGGCCGTAGGTGATCGTCGCCACCCAGGGCCCCTCCGCTTTGCTGAACGGCTTCGGCGGCGAGCTCTTCTCCTTCGCGATCTGGTCGTCCAGGACCGCGCCCAGCACCTTCTTCACGAGGGTCTCGCTCAGCAGGACCCACAGGTCCTTGGTGGTGGTGGGCCAGGTGCCTCCCGCGCCTGCAGCAACCGTGCCGCAGCCGGACGGGGACGTGAGGAGCGCCGTGACCACCACATGGGTACCGGTCGTGAGCGCCGTGTCGGCGGTCAGGGCGATCTTCGTACCGAACAGCTCCTCGGTGGGGATCGAGAATCCCGGCAGCGAACCCTCGGCCAGCGCCGCGGCCTTGACCAGGAACTCCTCCACGGGCTCCTTGTCCCACTCGGACAGGCCGGACAGGTCGGTGCGGACGGCCGAGATCTTCACCGCGACCTTCCCCCCGGCCACGGACAGGGAGCCGTAGAGCAGCACGTCCTTCTGATCGATCAGGTTCCTGGCGACGGTGCCGACCCTGGCGTCGGTCTTGGTCAGGGTGATCTGGAACCCGCCGTCGGCGGGCTTGTCCACCTTGGGCGGGCAGTTGCCCTTGAGGTCCGTCGCCTTCGCCCAGTCCTCGTCGGCGGGCGACTGTGCGACGACCTTCGGCGGTGCGGTCACGTCCCAGACCACGTGCTGCTCCCCGGCTCCCTCCTCACCCTTGAACAAGGCCCGGTGCGCGGTGTGCAGTTGCGTGATGGCGGCGTTCAGAGCATCGGAGCTCATGCCGACGGCGAGATCGAAGCCTGAAGTGGACACGGGAGGGCGACCTTCCGATCAGGAGGGGGCAAACCGGGCGCCTGACCGAGAAGGCGGGCCACGGCTTTGTTCGGACCCTAACGATCCAATCCGGCCCGGCGCGAGCCCCAACTGGCCTCTTCAGCCTAAAGACTGAAGATCGCCCCCGATGCTGACTCAGCCGCAGTCGGAGAGCCGCTGGAACTTCACGTAGTGGTCAGGGCTGTACCAGGTGATCGGGGCCTGACCGTCGGCCGTGGCACGCACCAGCCGCGCCTGGCCGCGATCCCTGGGGTCGGGGATCTTCGTGTAGGCCTTCACGTCGTACTCGTGGAAGAGCCCCGGCCAGCCGTCCAGCAGCGGGGTGCCGGTCTCCCGAAACCCACTGAAGACGGCACCGCCCCGGTACCAGACACCGGTCCAGGTCCCCACCGGGGTGCTGCGCCACGTGTACCCGCCGGTGGTGGGCCACCCCGCCAACGCCCAGTTCCCACAGGCGGGC
The DNA here is from genome assembly GCF_044768625.1 of Kitasatospora sp. NPDC091207. Lineage (NCBI taxonomy): Bacteria > Bacillati > Actinomycetota > Actinomycetes > Kitasatosporales > Streptomycetaceae > Kitasatospora > Kitasatospora sp. NPDC091207. The sequence continues at coordinate 11,440 of NZ_JBIVVS010000008.1, read as the reverse complement.
TGGACCAGGTACCGGTCACCGGCCGGCAGGTCCGCGACCGGCCGGGGAGTCTGGTCCCACGGCACGTCCCGGCTCTCGGGGACCGCCGAGGCCGGCGTGGCGCACAGCGCCACCAGCACCCCGACGAGCACTCCGCCCACCAACCGCCGCATCCCGCCGCGCATTCGTTCCACCACAACCACCCTCCCGCCGCGGTCCGGGAGCCCGACAGGCACACCCCGGCACCACCGCGCGTCCGCGCATCGGCTCGAAGCCCGGCACCCGGCGGGCGAGTTCGCCCACCGCCGGGCGCCCGGGTCACGCCGGCGGCTTCCGACGAGCCCCGGCACGGCCCGGACGCTACCGCACGTACCCGCACCAACTCCCGCCGCCACACCGCGGGCTACGAGCAGACAGCCGCTAGGCACGACCGCGCCCGGGCTTCGAGCGAAGCCCGGGCGCAGTCGCGGGTGGCCGCAGGGCTACCAGGCGTAGTCCTCCGGGGCGGGCCGGTGGCCGGGGAAGATCTCGTCGAGCCGGTCGAGGGTCTTCTGGTCGAGCGTGAGGTCGAGCGCGGCGACGGCGGCGTCGAGGTGGGCGAGGGTCCGGGGGCCGACGATGGGCGCGGTGACGGCGGGGCGGGTGAGCAGCCAGGCGAGCGCGAGGTCGGCCGGGTCGGCGCCGAGTTCGGCGGCGAAGTCCTCATAGGCCTGGATGCGCTCGCGGTTGGCCTCCAGGATCTCGCTCGCGTGGCCCATGGCACCGCGCACGGCCACGCCTTCGCCCAGCTTGCGCAGGACGCCGCCGAGCAGGCCGCTGCGCAGCGGGGACCACGGCAGCAGGCCGAGGCCGTAGTGCTGGAGGGCGGGGATGACCTCCAGCTCGACGGTGCGGTCCATCAGGTTGTAGAGGGACTGCTCGCTGACCAGGCCGAGGAAGTGCCGGGAGCGGGCGGCCTCCTGGGCCTGGGCGATGTGCCAGCCGGCGAAGTTGCTGGAGCCGACATAGATGATCTTGCCCTGGGTGACCAGGACCTCCATCGCCTGCCAGATCTCCTCCCAGGGCGTGTCCCGGTCGATGTGGTGCATCTGGTACAGGTCGATGTGGTCGGTGTTCAGGCGGCGCAGGCTGGCCTCGACGGCGCGGCGGATGCCGAGGGCGGACAGCCGGCCCTCGTTGGGCCAGTCGCCCATCGGGGCGTAGGCCTTGGTGGCGAGCACCGTGCGCTCGCGGCGGCCGCCGCCCTGGGCGAACCATCTGCCGATGATCTCCTCGGTACGGCCCTTCAGGTTGCCCTCGTCGTCACGGCCGTAGGCGTTGGCGGTGTCGAAGAAGTTGATGCCCCGCTCGTGGGCGGTGTCCATGATCCGGTGGGCGTCGGACTCCGCGGTGTGCGGGCCGAAGTTCATGGTGCCCAGGCAGAGTCGGGAGACGGTCAGGCCGGTACGGCCGAGATGGGTGAACTCCATGGTGCCCACCCTCTGCCGCACCGGCCCGGGTGTCCAGCACATTCCGCCGACCGGACCCGGAATGTGCCGGTCGACCCGGCGGGGGCGCCGGCCTCACCGCCCGTGGGTGGCGAACTTCCTTACCGCGAGCGGCCCGCAGATCGCCAGCAGCGCCGCGCACCAGAGCAGGGCGGCGGGCACCGCGTGCTGCGTCGCCCAGTTCGAGCCGGGCGCGGACGGGTTGCCGAACAGCTCCCGGCAGGCCTGCACGACGGCGCTGACCGGGTTCCAGTCGGCGAGCGCCCGCAGCCAGCCGGGCATCCCGCCGGTGGGCACGTACGCGTTGGTGACCATCGCCAGCGGGAAGACGGCCACGGCGAGCTGACCCGCGAGTTCCTCCTTGCCCACGGCCAGCCCGAGGAGCGTGCCGACCCAGGTCATCACGAAGCGGAACAGCAGCAGGAGGGCGAACGCCTCGGCGGCGTCGGCGGGTCCGCCCCTGATCCGCCAACCGGCCGCCAGGCCGACGGCGGCGAGCAGCGCCAGCACCACGATGCTGACCAGCAGGTCCGCCAAGGTCTGGCCGAGCAGCAGGCCGGTGCGCGAGAGCGGCATCGACCGCAGCCGGTCGGTCACCCCGCGCCCGACGTCACGGGCGGCACCGACCATGGTGGGCATGATGCCGTTGACGGCCACCATGGCGAACAGGCCCGGCATCAGGAACTCGCGGTAGTCGCCGCCGCCCGGCACCCGCATGGCGCTGCCGAAGACGTAGCCGAAGACCACCACCATCACCACCGGCACCGCCAGCGAGGCGGCCACGAGGGCGGGCGAGCGGCGGTAGTTGAGCAGCACGCGGAGCATCGCGGACCAGGTGTCGGAGACCAGCCGGACCGGGGCGGGGAGTACGGCGGGAACCGCGTACCCGGCGGCCATCAGGCGGCCCTCCCCAGCGCGTCGGCCCCACCGGCGGCGCTGCCCGCGGCCCCGCCGTCGGCGTTGTCGCGGCCGCCGCCGGTGAGTGCGAGGAAGACGTCGTCCAGCGACGGCGGGCGCAGCGTGACGTCCCGGGCCAGCACGCCCACCGCGTCCAGCTCACGCACCAACCCGGGCAGCAGCACCTCCACCCCCGGCCGGGTGACCACGGTGACGGTCCGCTCGGCGTGGTCCACCACGACGTCGCCGTTCTTCGCCAGGGCGGCGAGCACCACGGCGGCGGAGCCGAGCCGGCCGTCGCCGGCCGGGTCGGCGAGCGCGGCCGCGTCCCCGCGTGCGGCCGGACCGCCGAGCGTGTCCGGACCGCCGAGTGCGGCCGGGTCGGCGAGGGTGACCGAGATCCGGGTGCCGATCGCCGCCTTGAGGCGCCGCGGCGGGCCGGTGGCGATCGCGGCGCCGTGGTCGACGACCACGATGTCGTCGGCCAACCGGTCGGCCTCCTCCAGGTACTGGGTGGTGAGCAGCACGGTCGTCCCGCCGTCGGCCAGCTCCCTGACGGTGTCCCAGATGCCCTGCCGGCTGCGCGGGTCGAGGCCGGTGGTCGGCTCGTCCAGGAAGAGCAGGGGCGGGGCGGTGACCAGGCTGGCGATCAGGTCGAGCCGGCGCCGCATGCCGCCGGAGTAGGTGCGGACCAGCCGGTCGCCGGCCTCGGCGAGGCCGTGGCGTTCGAGCAGTTCGTCCGCGCGGGCCCGCGCCGCCCGGGCGCCGAGGTGGTGCAGCCGTCCGAGCAGCCGGAGGTTGTCGCGACCGGTGATGCCCTCGTCGACGGCGGCGTGCTGCCCGGCCAGTCCGATGCGGCGCCGCACGTCCTCGGCCTGGCGGACCACGTCGTACCCGGCGACCCGGGCGGTGCCCCGGTCGGGGGCGACCAACGTGGCGAGGACCCGGACGGCGGTGGTCTTGCCGGCCCCGTTCGGGCCGAGCAGGCCGCAGACGGTACCGGCCGGGACGGTGAGGTCGAGGCCGCGCAGAGCCTCGGTGGTGCCGAATCGCTTCGTCACGCCCGCCATCTCGACGGCGGGCCGGCTGGTGTCCGACATGGGTCTGCCCTTCTCTAGGTACAGCGTACGTAGAAGCGCTTGCGCACGCATCGTACTACGTACGCCGTACGTATCTAAGATGGGTAACCGAGGTGATCTTCCAGTGCCGTCCCGCCAGTCCCCCGCCAGCCCGCCGCCCGAACCGTCCGCACCGGCCGCGCCGTCGGATCCGGCCGCGATCCCGCAGCCGCCCGAGGCCCCCGAGCTGATCTGGCTGCGCCCCGAGCGCACCGGCCGGGGCCCCAGGCCGGCCCACAGCCGCGCCTCGATCGCCGCCGCGGCGATCACCATCGCGGACACCGAGGGACTGGACGCGGTCTCCATGCGGCGGGTGGCGGCCGCGCTCGGCGCCGGGACGATGTCGCTCTACAACTACGTCCCGAAGAAGGAGCACCTGCTCGACCTGATGATCGACGCGGCCGTCGCCGAGTACGACTTCGCCGCCATCGCCCCCACCGGGGACTGCCGCGCGGATCTGGGCCGGCTGGCCCACCAGCAGCTCGCGATCCTGCGCCGTCACCCCTGGCTGGCCACCCTGGTCATCGCGCGCCCGGGCATCGGACCGAACGGGCTGCGCTACACCGACCACTTCCTGGCCGTCACCGAGCCGAGCGGCCTGGACGGCGCCACCCGACTGGAGGCGATGGCCCTGCTGAACGGCTTCCTCTGCCAGTACGCGCAGTACGAACGGACGGCATCCTCGGGCGCCAAGTGGCAGGGCGAGCTGGTGGGTCACCTCGGCCGGGCCGCCGCGAGCGGTGCGTACCCGCACCTGACCGCGGCGCTCGTGACGGCCGGGCCGCCCACCGACCCGGATGCGGTCCTCGACCGCTCACTGCAGCGGGTGATCACGGCCATGCTGGCCCCCACAGCCGGATCCTGACGGATCGTCCGCCCGAGTCGCCTCCTCGCACCCCCGTCGGCCGGTCCGCGCGCCGCCGGGAAAAGGGAGCGAGGTCGGGCTCGACCCAGTCGGCCTTCGCGCGATCGCCGGCCGGCGTCTCCGGCCGGTAGAAGCGGGCCGGCAGGCCCTTGTCCAACAGGTCGGGACACCGGTCCACGAACGCGGCGAAGTCGGCGCCGCCGTCCTCGGCCGCGTAGTGGCCCACCAGTTCCACCCAGGCCCGGGTGACGGTCTCGTGGTACTTCTGGGGCGCGCCGGCGGCGGTGGCGGTGCGCCGGATTCCGTCGCCGACCAGCGCGACCGCCTCGGCGGCACCGAACCGTCGAACGGCCGGCCAGGTCAGCCGGACGTGCTCCCGGCGGCCGAACCTCCCGGCAGCCGCGGTCACTTCGGCCAGCAGTACGTCGAAGTCGGCGGGCCGAGCGGGCTGGGCGGACTGGGCGGACTGGGCGGACTGGGCGGTCATCAGGACACCTCGGTCAGGGCTTGCAGGGCAGTGCGCAGCGACGCGATCGCGTCGGCGGGGAGGCCGCGGAGTGCGCGGTCCTCCAGGTCGGTGACGGCCTGGCGGATCGTGGCGGCGGCGACGCGACCGGAGGCGGTGAGTTCGACGAGCACCGCGCGACGGTCTCCCGGGCGGGTGCCGCGGGTGATGTGGCCGCGCCGTTCCGGGCGGTCCAGCACGCTGGTCAGCGTGCTGGGACGGGTCCCCACGGTCGCGCCGAGTTCGGAGACCGTCCGCCCCCGAGCACCACCGCCACCGCCACCGCCACCGCCGACAAAATCGCTCGTGGCCGGACAGTCCGGCGCCGTACCGTTGGCCGGTCGATGATCTTGGCAGCGGCGAGGCGCGCCCTCGAACGCGGCCGCACACGGAGGACGGGCACATGGAGCAGTACCAGGGGTGGGCCGACGAGCGGTTCGGGGCGGTCGCGGACGCGTTCGCCCGCAACTACGCCGACTTTCCCGAACTCGGCTCCGCCGTCACGGTGTTCGCCGGCGGCCGCAAGGTGGTCGAGCTCTGGGGCGGCATCGCGGACGAGCGCACCGGCCGGCCGTGGGAGGCCGGCACCGTCGTCCCGGTCTTCTCCTGTGCCAAGGGTCTCGTCGCCGTCTCCGTGCACCTCCTGGCCCAGCGGGGCCTGCTGGACCTCGACGCCCCGGTGAGCCGCTACTGGCCCGAGTTCGCCCGGCACGACCCGGAGCAGGACGGCAGCGCGGCGCAGGGCAGCGCGAAGCAGATCGGCAACACGCGGCGCGCCAAGGAGGCGATCACCTGCCGGATGGTGCTCGGCCACCGGGCGGGCCTGCCGGCCCTTGACGCCGCGCTCTCCTTCGAGGAGATCGCCGCCTGGGAGCCCGTCGTCCGCGCCATCGAGGAGCAGCGGCCGCTCTGGGAGCCGGGCGCGACGTACGAGTACCACGGCCATGTCTTCGGCTTCCTGCTCGGCGAGGTCGTCCGCCGGATCACCGGTCTCACGCCGGGCGCCTACTTCCGCCGGGAGATCGGTGACCCGCTCGGCCTGTCGGCCTGGCTCGGCCTGCCCGAGGCCGAGCACGGCCGGCTGGCCCGGCTCGCGGAGGCCGAGGGCCGCCGCCCGATGCCCGGCCCCGAGCACCTGCTGACCCGCATCGTGACGATGAACGGCGCGCTGGTCTTCCCCGGTCTGGACGTGCCGCACGGCTGGAACGACCCGGCACTGCACGCCGTCGAGCTGCCGGGGGCGGGCGCCGTCGCCTCCGCAACCGGCCTGGCCGGCCTGTACGCGGCTGCCGTCACCGGTGTCGAGACCGGCGCGGGCGGGCGGACCGAACGGCTGCTCTCCCCCGCGACCGTCACCGACGCCATCCGCGAACTCTCCTCCGGCGCGGGCTTCCTGGGCTTCGACCTGGGCGCCCGCTGGGGCTCGGGTGTCGTGCTCCCCTCGCCGTCGTTCCGGCCGATGCTCGGCGCCCGCAGCTTCGGCAACGACGGGGCCGGCGGCCAGTTCGCCTTCGGCGACGACGAGTTCGGCATCGGGTTCGCCTACACCGCGAACCGGATGATCGGGCACGGCGACGCCCGGGCCGACCGTCTGGTCGAGGCGGTCCGCGTCAGCCTCGGCGGCTGACACCACCGGCGGCGGCTGCCGGGGGCCCGGCGGGCGGACGCACGCGCGTGGGCCCTCCGGTGGAGTGCCCTCCGTCCGGGAACGACGCGGACCGCGGCGCGGTCTCATCACCCCGGCACAGAAGGCACTTTCGCGTTCCCGCCCACCCTCCGTTCGCGCTCCGTTCGCGCCCTCGGGTGAAGCGCGCAGCGCTTGACGGATCATCGCCTCAGGTGACGGTTCGATGACCGGATGATGCGGGATCGGTGTTGCCGACTGAGAGGGTCGAGCCGTGCCTGAGCCGCTGCGGGCCAGGCGGTTTTCCCGTGTGTCGGACCTTTCTTGGAGGAACGTATGACTCGTACCAAGCGCCTCGCCGCCGCTGCCGCGTCGGTCGCCGTGGCCGCCCTGATCCCGCTGACCGCCGCCCCGGCCCACGCCGCCACCGGCCCCGCCACCCACAACGGCCTGACCTGGCAGATCATCGCCAACGGACCGGAGGACACCGTCGAGGTCGGCGGCGGCACCGTCGGCGACGCCTACTACGGCGACACTCCGGCGTCGGCCACCCTGCCCGTGCTCTGCCTCACCGTGGACGGCAGCCCGGCCCCGGCCGGTATCAGCATCGGCTTCTACAACGGCTGGGCCCAGGGCACCCTGGCGGTCAGCCGCCCGGTCAAGGGCACCCGCCTCAACAGCCGTGCCGCCGCCGACAGCGTCTGCCAGTCCACCTTCGGGATCGGCTGGCGCCAGGCGGAGTTCCACGACGGCCACTACGGCCCCGACCTCGCCCAGAGCGGCGGCTGGAACTTCTGGGGCTACGGCAACCTGCCCACCAACACCCGTTTCTGGGTCGCGATCAACGACCAGCCGGCCAACCCCTGGAACTGACCCCGGCACCGGCACCGCCCTCGCCCGCACCGGGCGGGGGCGGTCCCACCCGGAACCGGCCGCCCGCTCCCCGCCCTGTGCCTGCCCTGCGCCCACCCTCTTGGAGGACCGTATGACTCGTACCAAGCGCCTCGCCGCCGCTGCCGCGTCGGTCGCCGTGGCCGCCCTGATCCCGCTGACCGCCGCCCCGGCCCACGCCGCCACCGGCCCCGCCACCCACAACGGCCTGACATGGCAGGTCGTGGCCACCGGACCGCAGGGCACCGTCGAGGTCGGGGGCGGGAGCGCCGCCGATCCTTATCATGGCGACACCCCGGCGTCGGCCACCCTGCCCGTGCTCTGCCTCGGCGTGGACGACAGCCCGGCCCCGGCCGGCATCACCGTCGGGTTCTTCTCCGGCTGGGCCCAGGGCACCCTGGCCGTCAGCCGCCCGGTGAAGGGCGAGCGCCTCAACAGCCGCGCCGCCGCCGACACCGTCTGCCAGGCCACCTTCGGCATCGGCTGGCGCCAGGCCGAGTTCCACGACGGCCACTACGGCCCCGACCTCGCCCTGACCGGCGGCTGGAACTTCTGGGGCTACGGCAACCTGCCCACCGACACCCGCTTCTGGATCGCGATCGACACCCTGCCGGCCAACCCCTGGAACTGACCCGCCGGGCTGCGCCGGCCCGGGGCGCCCGCCGCGACCTCCGCGGGAATACCGCCCGAGCTGACGTCGATGCGGACGCGGCCGGCCACCCCGGAACCCGCGGGCGACCCTTCCGCCGCCGGCTGTGAGATGACGAATTGTCGCGTCGGGCTCGCCCGATGGGCGTCGAGCACCGGCCGCCGGAGGCCGACGCGGAGTTCGAGCGGGTCACCCTTGGGTACGGCGCCCGGCACGTTGACATCCGCGTCACTCCGCGAGCCCGTTCCGCAAGGATCAGCCACGCCCTCTTTCGACCTGACGCGTTCATGACTAGTCTCCCGGACATACAGCGCCGAGCCACCGGGAGCCCACCGTGCGAAGAAGACCGAACCCCGCCGAAACCGACCGCACCACCCACACCGCCACCGCCGCGGACCTCACCGCCACCGCCTGACGCCGCCACCCGCCCGGGGCACTCGCGTCACCCTCCCCCGGTTCCCGATCGGACCGGCGGACCGGGGGATCAACCCCACCCGTACCCGGGCGGGCAGCAGGACCGCCCCGGACGATCACTCCCGGAGACGCCGGGACCGGCACCCACCGCCGGCATCCCGACGATCCCCGGCGGCCGCCACCGTCACTCCAGGAAGCCGGCCGCGGCGGCCACGAACCGGTCGGCGTCGTCGAGCCAGGGGTAGTGGCCCGCCCCCGGCTGCACGACGAGGCGGGAGTCGGGGAACAGCCCGGCGAACTCGGCCACCGCGCTCGGCGGGCTGTTCAGGTCGAACTCCCCGGTGAGCAGCAGGGCGGGCGCGGTGAAGGCGGTGAGCGCCGCCCGGGTCGCGTCCGGGCCGAAGGCGCCCTCGGCGCCGAACACCGCGACGGCCTCCTGATTGGCCGGCCGCCCGGCCTCCTGGAGCTCCCGCGCCGCCGCGTCCCACCGGCCGTGGAAGAACGGGTCGACGGCCGCCCAGTCGGTGCCGGTGCCCTCGGTGATGGCCTCCAGCGCGGCGAACGCCGCCGGGAACCACGGCTCGCCGCCGCGCCGCAGCGCCAGCTCGCGGCGCGTCTCCCCGCTGATCGCGATGCCGACGGCGCGTGTTCCGGGGCCGACCAGGAGCAGCTTGCCGACGCGCTCCGGGCGGCGGGCGGCGTACTGGGTCGCGATGTTCGCACCGGCGGAGTGGCCGAGCAGGTCCGTGCGGTCGAGCCCGAGATGGCGGCGCAGGGCCTCGACGTCGTCGACGAGGCGGTCGCAGCGGTAGGAGGCCGGGTCCTCCGGGAGGGCGGAGCGGCCGGTGCCACGGAGGTCGAGGACGATCAGGCGGCGGTGCGCGGAGAGGCCGCCGAGGTCGCCGAGGTAGCGGGAGTCGGCGGGGCCGCCGGGGACGCAGAGCAGCGGGTCGCCGTCCCCGTGGACGCGGTAGGCGAGTCGGGTGCCGTCAGGTGCGGTGAAGGTGGGCATGGCGAGGATGATGACACCTATAACCAAGTTATACAACCTGGTTATAGCTAGCGGCTCCCGGGGTGTATAACCGAGTCATGGCAGGCGAAGAGAGCACGCACCCGAGCTATGAGACGCTGACCGAGGACCAGGCCGGGCGGATCCTCGCCGGCATGAACGAGGTCATCCGCGCCGGCGAGGAGATGCGGCAGCTCCGCACCGAGATGGTCCAGGTGCTGGCCGGCCTCGGCTGGAGCCAGAGCCGGATCGCCCGGCTCACCGAGATGAGCCAGCCCGCCGTCTCCAAGCAGGTGGCGAAGCACGGCGGCGACCCGCAGCCCCCGCTGGACGTCTCGCTCGACCAGCACGATCCACCCTGGCTCGAAGGCCGCCTGTGGGGCCTGGCCGAGGAGGTCTCCGAGGCCCTGGACGGCGCCGCCCACTGCACCGGCCACGTCACCGCCCTCGCCCGGGGGCGCCGGCGCCTCACCCCGCAGGGCGTCGACGAGCTGCGGCGCCTGCTCGAAGCGGACCTGCGGGCACACCGGGCGCAGCTGCCCGGCAGCCACCGGGCGGCCTACGACGCGATCGGCCGGGCCCTGGACGTCCCGACGAAGGCCGCCGCGACGGCCACCACCTCGGCCTCGGTCCGCCGCACCCTCGCCCGCCAGATCCAGCGCGACCACCTGCGGGAGGACGCCAGCGGGTCCACGCGGAATTGAGCCACGGGACCGGGCCGGTAGTGCACCAACGGGCGGGCCGCATCCGCTCCTGGGCTCGTTCGCATGACACCGGTCCGGTCCCCCGGCGCATGAACCTGTCCGCCGTCGCCCCCAAGGTGTTCAAGGCCGTCCTGGCCCTGGACGCCGCCGCCCGGGCGGGTCTCGACCCCGTCCTGGTCGAACGCGTGCAGATCCGCGCCTCGCAGATCAACCACTGCGCCCACGGCATCGACCGTCACATCGGGGACGCCCGCAAGTCGGGCGGGAGCGAGGAGCGCATCCACCAGCCGAGCGCCTGGACGGACTCCAGCCTCTGCACGGCCGAGGAGCGCGCGGCCCTCGCCCTCACCGAGGCCGTCACCCTGCTGCCGCAGGGCGTCTCCGACGCGGTCTACGACGAGGCGGCCGCCCACTTCGGCGAGCAGGAGCCGGCCCAGCTGATCGCGCTGATCCTCACGGTCAACGCGTGGAACCGGGTGAACGTCGCCACCCGCAGGGCGCCGGGCACGGCGTAGGCCTCGCACGCCCCTTCGGGCTGTGGCGCCTACCGGGGAGATAGGCCGTTCTCGTCACCGGCCGCCTCGGCCACCGACGCCGAACGACGGTCCTGGCATGGACGATCCCGACGACGCCGTCGGCAGCACAGGGCGGTGGCACGTCCACGCGCCCGCCAGGTATGTGGAGCCGTTCCCGAGCATGGGGGTGGTTCCCGGGTGCGAATGTTCCGGCCGGTCATGACGAGAAGGGGCGGGCAGCCTGTTCGGCTGCCCGCCCCTTCTCGTTCTCGTGGCCCTCGATGACGTCGACGGTCCCACCGGCCATCGTGGTGTGGTCGGTGCGGCCGATGAGGGGCGAAGAGGGGAACGATGCCCGGTGGGATGGGCGACCGTCCGATCACGCACCCCACCGGGTCCTGCCCGGTGCAGGGGTCAGCTGGTGCTGGTGGCGGTGATGGCCTTGGCGCCGGTGGCGCCGCCCGGGACGTCGCTCCAGCTGGTCCAGCGGCCGGCGTTGTAGTCGGCGTCGATGCCGTAGACCTTGTCGTCCTCGTTCACGGCGTAGACGTGGACGACGTTGTCGGAGGTGGTGCTGGTGATGGCCTTCAGGCGGTTGTCACTGATCTTGGTCCACTGCGGGTCCCAGTAACCGGTGTCGTAGTGACCGCTGGTGGTGTAGAAGGCGTTGGCGCCGGCGATCGCCAGGTCGATGGTGGTGCCGTGGGTGCTGGCGCTGATGGCCTTCACGTTCGGCAGGCTGCCCGGCAGATCGACCCAGTCGGTCCAGCGGCCGGCCCCGTA